>JAFVFL010000006.1 GCA_017475555.1 Ruminococcus sp. | reverse complement strand
TTCTTGCTTTTTGTTGTATAATCTAAGTGACTCATTGTGATCCCCCTATGGTTGTGTTTGTTTGGTCACTTACATTATACCATATGTTTCACTTTGAGTCATCTTTTTTATTGTGTCATTTTATTTTACAACTTTCCATTAATTCACGGGGATCAATTAATAGTTTATTATTAAGGACATCCCTGCCGAAGCAGAGATGTCCGGAAAATCATATCTTAGTAATATCCACAAGCTCTACATCGTTGATAGTCCTGCCTGATTCAAGCACCTTTGCAAGTGCCTTTGCAGTATCTATCGCTGTAAGACTGCAAATCGAGCGTTCTATGGATTTCCTCCTCATTTTTACGCTGTCACGCTCAGGAAGTCTGCCCTTTGCTGATGTCGAGATAACATAGTGTATCTTTCCGCTTTCAAGCAGAGTCACCGCATTCGGCTCACCCTCGGATATCTTTCTCACAAGATTCGCTGCGATCATATTTCTGTGCAGTACGCTCTGAGTACCTGACGTTGCGTAAAGCTCAAAGCCCATACGCTCGAATTTATCTGCGATCGGAAGTATCTCCTGCTTATCTGAATCCCTGACGGATATCAGGACGCCGCCCTCACGCTTCAGGTCAAATCCGGCTGCCGTTAGCCCCTTGAGCAGTGCGTCCTCAAGATTCCGCCCGATACCCAGACACTCACCGGTAGACTTCATCTCAGGTCCAAGCATTGTGTCAACGTCAGTAAGCTTCTCGAAGCTGAACACAGGTACCTTTACCGCAACGTACTCCCCTGCCGGGTGAAGTCCGCTCTCATATCCCATATCACGCAGCTTTTCACCAAACATTATCCTCGTTGCGATATCAACCATCGGGATACCCGTGACCTTGCTTATATAAGGTACAGTACGTGAGGAGCGAGGGTTCACCTCTATTACATAGACCTCGTGATTGTACACAACGTACTGGATATTGACAAGACCTATCACATTAAGCTCCTTTGCAAGCTTTCTTGTGTACTCGACAATGATACGCTTGATACGCTCTGAAAGGTGCTGTGCCGGATAAATGGATATTGAGTCACCGGAATGGACTCCAGCCCTCTCGATGTGCTCCATTATGCCAGGGATAAGGAAGTCCTCGCCGTCGCAGATCGCATCCACCTCTACCTCAGTACCCATCATATACTTGTCGATAAGCACCGGATTTTCTATCATATGGCTTGTGATTATGCCCATATACTCGATAACATCAGCCCTTGAGTGAGCGATTATCATATTCTGTCCGCCAAGCACGTATGAAGGACGCAGCAGCACAGGATATCCAAGATCCTCAGCCGCAGCAACTGCCTCCTCTGTAGTCATTACAGTATGTCCTGCCGGGCGGGGTATACTGCAGCGTTCAAGCACCTCATCAAACCTCTCCCTGTCCTCAGCGGCGTCTATCATATCAGCAGAGGTTCCAAGGATACGCACTCCCATATCAGAAAGATACCTCGTCAGCTTTATCGCTGTCTGTCCGCCGAACTGGACAACAACTCCATACGGCTTTTCAGTCTCGATTATCGACCTTACGTCCTCAGGCGTCAGCGGGTCAAAATAAAGCCTGTCACCAGTATCGAAATCCGTCGATACAGTCTCCGGGTTATTGTTGCATATCACAGCCTCATATCCGAGCTGCTTCAGACTCCATACACAATGCACTGAGCAGTAGTCAAACTCTATTCCCTGTCCTATGCGGATAGGCCCGGAGCCGAAAACGATGACCTTCTTTTTGCCTGTATTCTGGTGCTCAATGAACTCCGCAGCCTCATTCTCCTCATCAAAGGTCGAGTAGAAATACGGAGTTTCTGCCTTGAACTCACCTGCACAGGTATCGACCATTTTATACACCGCACTCTGGTGCATAGGACAGCTCTGACCTGAGAGCCGCTCTATCGTTCTGTCAAGGTAGCCGTACTTCTTCGCAGTACGGTACTTTTCCTCAGTAAGCTCACCCTCTGCGAGCCATTTTTCCAGCTCCGCAAGGTTGAGAAGCTTATACAGGAACCAGTTGTCTATCATGGTTATCTCATGTATCTTTTCCGGAGAAACTCCCCTTTTCAGTGCTTCAAATACCACGAACGAACGCTCATCATCAACATCGTGAAGCTTCTGTACGACCTCATCATCAGTAAGCTTTTCGAGCTTTTTCAGATTCATCGTATCAAGACCAAGCTCAATCGAGCGTACCGCCTTCATCATGGCCTGCTCAAAGCTCGTTCCGATAGCCATGACCTCTCCGGTAGCCTTCATCTGAGTGCCGAGGCTTCTCTTTGCGTACACGAACTTATCAAATGCCCACTTCGGAAACTTGATTACAACGTAGTCAAGAGCCGGCTCAAAGCACGCATAGGTCTTTCCGGTGACCTGATTGATTATCTCGTCAAGAGTATAGCCGACTGCGATCTTAGCCGCAGTTTTTGCAATAGGATATCCGGTCGCCTTTGAAGCGAGTGCAGATGAGCGTGAAACTCTGGGGTTTACCTCGATAACAGCGTACTCAAAGCTTGTCGGGTGAAGTGCGAACTGACAATTGCAGCCGCCCTCGACCTTGAGCTCCTTGATGATGTTTATTGCCGCTGTACGTAGCATCTGATACTCCCTGTCCGAAAGAGTTACAGCCGGTGCGATAACTATACTGTCGCCGGTATGAACTCCCACGGGGTCGAAGTTTTCCATAGAGCAGACAGTTATGACGTTGCCCTTTGCATCACGTATGACCTCAAACTCTATCTCCTTCCAGCCGCTTATGCACTTCTCAACGAGTATCTGCGTTATCGGAGAAAGCCGCAGTCCGTTTGTAGCGATCTCATGCAGCTCAGCTTCATTCTGTGCGATACCTCCGCCGGTACCGCCGAGTGTAAATGCCGGGCGTACTATGACCGGATAGCTGATAGTCTCAGCAAAATCAAGTGCGTCCTCGACCGTCTCAACGACCTTTGACGGGATACACGGCTCGCCTATCTTCTCCATAGTGTCCTTGAATGCCTGCCTGTCCTCAGCCTTATGGATAGTCAGCGGGTCTGCACCAAGAAGCTTCACATCATGCGAATCAAGGAATCCCTCCTCAGCAAGCTGCATGGAAAGAGTAAGTCCGGTCTGACCTCCGAGAGTAGAGAGCAGACTGTCCGGCTTTTCAAGCTCGATGATACGCTTCACAACGTCAAGCGTCAGCGGCTCGATATATACCTTATCCGCCATAGCCTTGTCCGTCATGATAGTTGCCGGGTTTGAGTTCACAAGAACGACCTCAAGTCCCTCCTGCTTCAACGCTCTGCACGCCTGTGTTCCCGCATAATCAAACTCTGCTGCCTGACCGATGACTATCGGGCCTGAGCCGATAACAAGTACCTTTTTAATATCCTTTCTCAGCGGCATATCACTCAGCCTCCTTTCTCATACGCTCAATGAACTCGTCGAACAGATACGCTGTGTCGAGCGGTCCGCCGTGTGCCTCCGGGTGGAACTGCACAGTAAATGCGTTGACCGCTGTGTATCTGATACCCTCACAGGTCTTGTCATTGGCGTTGATATGGGAAACTCTGCCTATCTCCGGGGATATGGTGTCACCGATGACTGCATAGCCGTGGTTCTGGCTCGTGACGTAGGTAAGTCCGCTGTCAAGGTCGATGACCGGCTGATTTGCACCTCTGTGTCCGTACTTCAGCTTTTCAGTTGCTGCACCGTTGGCAAGTGCCATTAGCTGATGACCGAGGCAAATGCCGAAAATCGGTATCCCAAGCTTTTGTATCTCACGGATATTGCTGATTATCTCAGTATTCTCTGCCGGGTCGCCGGGGCCGTTGGAGAGCATTATCCCGTCCGGTGAAAGCTGCTTTATCTCCTCAGCTGTGGTATACGCCGGAACGACAGTTACCTCACAGCCCCGGCGGACAAGCTCCTGCCGGATATTTCTCTTGTAGCCGAAATCGAAAAGTGCAACACGAAAAGCTGTATCGCCGTCAGAATAGGTATGAGTGCTGGTATCAGTTACGCTGCGGACTGCATTTTTTACGGCATAATCACGTATCTGTGTGAGAAGCCCGGCGGTAATCCCGGACGGGTCTTCGGTAGTTATCATTCCGTTCATTACACCAGTCTCACGTATTATTCTTGTGAGCCGCCTTGTGTCGATATCATAAAGCCCGATGATATTCTGATCCTTCAGGAAACCGCCGACATCTCCCTCGCTCCGGAAATTTGACGGCACCTCGCACCATTCCCGGACGATATAGCCGCTGACATACGACCTTGTGGATTCATTATCCTGCATATTCACACCGTAGTTTCCTATGAGCGGAAAGGTCTGGACAACTATCTGACCGAAATAGCTTGGGTCAGTAAGAGTCTCCTGATAACCTGTGACACCTGTGGTGAACACTACCTCACCTGTGATACTGCCCTTAGCACCGAAGCTTTTTCCCTCAAAAACAGTGCCGTCAGCAAGAATGAGCCAGGCTTTGTCTGCCTGTCTGAAAAGTGACATTGTAATTCCTCCTTTAGTTTCAAGAGGTCGGATAAGTGATGAAATATATCCGGCTCCACGCCATTGTAGAGCAGGTCATGGCGGAGTACACAGCCGCCCTGTCTGATTGCATTATCACCTCTTCAAAAGGTTTATATACTGAGTAATATCGTCTCTCATGCGGATAGCTTCACGTCTTGCCGCCTTTGCAAACTCTGTCTCGTCGCAGCCCTCCTTCTTGTAGGCACACATGACCGCACGTGAGGAATTAACGATCGCACCAAGACCATTCTCGTCAAAGCCGCCTCTCAGACCCTCTGCACCGCCGCCCTGTGCTCCGTATCCCGGAACAAGGAACATAGTATGCGGAAGCCGCTGTCTCAGCTCAGTGAGCATTTCGGGATAGGTCGCACCAACGACTGCCCCGACTGCCGAATAGCCATACCTTCCGACAGTATCCGCTCCCCATTTTTCACACATATCTCCCATTGCCTCGTACACTGTCCTGCCGTCCTCAAGCTTCATATCCTGAAGCTCACCGGATGACGGATTCGAGGTCTTTACAAGCACATATATCCCCTTGTCTGAGCGTTTACACTCATCAAGAAGCGGCGATATACCGTCAGTTCCGAGATATCCGTTGACTGTCAGTGCATCTGCACCGAAAGGCGAAATCTCATTGTCCGCAACGTTCACAGTTCCTATATGAGCACTTGTATAAGCCTGCATAGTTGCTCCGATATCATTTCTCTTTCCGTCAGTTATGACGAACATTCCGCTCAGCTGTGCATAACGGATAGTCTTTTCGAGCGTCTTTATGCCGTGATGTCCGTACATCTCATAATATGCAGCCTGAGGCTTTATCGCAGGAACAATATCATGTATCTCGTCGATTATCTGCTTGTTGAAGTCAAAAATCGCCTTTGCCGCAGCCTTTATCGTTCCGCCGTCCTTTTCGAGATACTTCCTCTGGATATACTCAGGGACGTATTCCAGCTTAGGGTCAAGCCCCACTACAGTCGGATTTTTAAGTTCAATAATTCTTGAAATAAGTCTGTCAAATGACATTATTTTTCCTTCCTTTCGTCGTATCTTATGATACCCTTTGATATTGTTATCACGGGCTTTCCGGTAAGCGTCATGCCCTTGAATACTGTGTTGTGTGACTTTGAGTGGAGCTTTGCCGGGTCAACTGTCCACTTTCTGTCAAGGTCTGCTATAACGAGGTCTGCTGTGCTGCCGACCTGTACCGCCGGGACCTCAAGTCCGAGTATACGCCTCGGATTTACGCACATAAGCTCGATTATCCTCCTCAGCGGCACCTCTCCGGTGTGATAAAGTGCAGTAAGCGAAGCCGCAAGTGATGTCTCAAGCCCCACAACGCCGTTGGGTGCAGTCTCAAAGTTGGCTTTCTGTTCATCAGTATGCGGTGCATGGTCGGTGATTATGCAGTCGATTGTCCCATCCTTTATGCCTTCGATTATAGCCTTTACGTCGTGCGGAGTACGCAGCGGCGGATTCATGCGGTAGTAAGCGTCTCTCTTTTCAAGAAGCTTGTCAGTCAGCATGAAATAATGCGGTGCAGTCTCACAGGTCACTCTCACGCCTCTCGACTTTGCAAAGCGTATCATTGCCGTGCTGCCCTCAGTCGAAACGTGACAAATGTGTATCCTTGCACCGACAGATGAAGCAAGTATCATCTCACGTGCGGTTATATAGTCCTCCGACGCCCTGTCCATGCCCTTTACACCGAGCTTTCTGGAAACTGTACCCTTGTTCATGATACCGCCGTTTATAATGCTCAGATCCTCGCAGTGTGAAGCTACAAGAAGTCCGTTCTCGTTTGAAAGCTCCAAAGCCCTGCGCATATTTTCAGCATTTTCGACCGGTCTGCCGTCGTCTGAGATACAAATGCAGCCCGCTTCTTTAAGAGCCTCGTAGTCGCACAGTCCCTCTCCTCTCATACCGTTTGTTATGCAGCCGACCGGGTAAACATCAACTCCGGTGTCCTTAGCCTTGTCGATGATGTATCTTATGGTATCCGGATTATCGCACGGCGGTACGGTATTCGGCATTGCGAGCACACCTGTGACACCTCCGGCAAGTGCGGCAGCCGTTCCGGTAAGGATATCCTCCTTGTCAGTCTGCCCGGGGTCACGGAAATGAACGTGCATATCGAACAGGGACGGCATGAGCGTAAGGTCTGTTCCGTCAATGACCTCGTCAGCCCCGGCGTGTATGGTCGGAGCTATCTCCTGTATCTTTCCGTCTGAAATAAATACGTCTGTCAGTCTGTCGCTTATCGTATCGACAGCCCTGATGTTCTTGATGAGTATTGTAGGTTTATCCTGCATACTATGACCTCCTCTAAGATGAACTATCTGTACCTATGATACAGACCTGATCCTCTCCGTCAAGCTCTGTAACGGAAACCTCTACCATTTCACTGTGCGATGTAGGAAGATTCTTCCCCACATAATCCGGACGTATCGGCAGCTCACGATGCCCACGGTCCACAAGGACAGCAAGCTGTATCGACTGAGGTCTTCCCCTCGACATTACAGCATCTATCGCAGCACGGACGCTCCTTCCCGTGAACAGGACATCATCAACAAGAATGATTCGCCTGTTCTGCACAGAGAACGGGATATCGGTCATATCCTCATGTCTTTCCGGTAAAAGATCGTCACGGAACGAGGTGATATCGAGCGAGCCGAACGGTATATTTGTCTGCTCAAGCTCTGAAAGCTTGTAAGCTATCCTCCTGCCGAGCGAAACGCCTCTTGAAAGTATACCGATAACGCCGATCGCTTCAGTGCCCTTGTTTCTCTCGATTATCTCGTAGGAAATACGCATGAGAGCACGCTGTATCGCCTTTGAATCCATTATTATATGCTTATCGCTCATCTCGTTTCCTCCTCCGGACATAATAAAAAGCCCTCCGCTGCGGCAGAGAGCTTATCATTTTAATAATACCCGCGTCTTTCTGAGGCTGAATGGATACAGCACGGCACGGAGCAGGAGTATACAGTATTTTTCAGCATATATTATTGGGATACTGCTTTGCCGCTCCGTGTAAAAAGACAGTATAAAATGTGCTCTGCCTTGCCGACCTCACAGGATCGTATTTAAAGGACAGATATCGCTATGTTTATTATACCACATATGAGAGCATTTGTCCAGTGTTTCTCACGAAAAATATAATGCGAAAATGCCGAAAATGCTTGACAATCGAGCCAAAATATGTTAAAATAGTAAAAAATTCAAAAGCAGATGTATGCCTGATTCAGAATTCCGCTGCTGAAGGAGGAAAAAATGACCGATCTTGAAATTGCAAAAAATAATCTTGCCGGGCATTCGATCTGCCTTTGCCGTGACGGCTCGGTGATCGTTGACGACGGGCGGGGCATCTCCCCAATGATACGGTTTATTGCTGAGGGGAGAGATCTGACAGGCTATTCAGCTGCTGATCTTATCGTGGGAAAGGCAGCAGCAATGCTCTTCGTAAAGACCGGGATCTGTAAAGCCTACGGCAAAGTGATGTCAGCAGCAGCAAGGGATCATCTGGAAAAGCACGGCATTGCCTGTGAATGGGAAACTCTCACTCCGCAGATCATAAATCGTGCAGGAACAGGTATGTGCCCTATGGAGCAGACGGTTGCCGACATAAATGACACAGAAGCCGGATACAAAGCATTATGCCGGAAGCTGGCAGAAATGCAGAGTAATCAGAACAACGGCTGAGGCTTATCAATAATAAAGGCCTGCACAGCACAAAAGCTGTACAGTCCTTTTTCTTATTCCTGATCTGATGTCGTGTCACTGCTCTCTGTCTTATCTGACTGATCGGGTTCATTGTCCTCAAGAACGGCATCGGTTATCTCGCCCTTCATGAGCTTCTCAAAATCATCGCCGTTTATTTTCTCAAACTTCATCAGATACTTTGCAAGCAGGTGCATCTTATCTGTATTTTCCTCAAGTATCTCACGGCAGCGTTCATACGCCTTTTCGATAATGCTGCGTACCTCTTCGTCGATCTGTGCAGCGACTGCCTCGCTGTAATTCCGGGTATGACCATAATCCTTGCCAAGAAATACCTCATCATTGTCAGAGCCGTACACAACAGTTCCGAGCTTCTGTGAGAAGCCATATTTCGTGACCATGCTTCTTGCTGTATTCGTGGCTCTTTCTATATCGTTTGACGCACCGGTGCAGATATCATCACGGAACATCTCCTCAGCACATCTTCCGCCGAGAAGCATAACGATATTCTCAAACATCTGATTGCGTGAAACGTGCCTGTCATCGTTGTCAGGACGGGTGACAGTAAGTCCCGCTGCCATGCCGCGCTGGATTATAGTGACCTGATGTACCTTATCCTGAGTCGGGAGATTATACGCAGCGACTGCATGACCGGACTCATGATAAGCAGTTACCCACCTGTCAGCCTCAGTAACGATACGTGACTTCTTCTCAGGGCCAGCTATCACCTTCAGTGTCGCTTCCTCGATATCCGGCTCAGTGATCGCCTTCTTGCCGTTTCTTGCCGCAAGAAGCGCAGCCTCGTTCAGAAGATTTTCCAGATCAGCACCGGTAAAGCCCTGTGTGGTCTGAGCAATTACCTTGAGGTCAACGTCCGGCCCGAGAGGCTTGTTCTTAGAGTGTACCTTGAGTATCTCCTCCCGTCCCTTTACGTCCGGATAGCCGACTACTACCTGCCGGTCAAAGCGTCCCGGTCTGAGAAGTGCCGGGTCAAGGATATCACGCCTGTTTGTAGCTGCAATAACGATAACGCTCTCGTTCCCGGTAAAGCCGTCCATCTCAACGAGAAGCTGGTTGAGTGTCTGCTCACGCTCATCATGTCCGCCGCCAAGACCTGCACCTCTGTGCCTTCCGACAGCGTCTATCTCATCAATGAATATGATCGCAGGTGCGTGCTTTTTAGCCTGCTCAAAGAGATCTCTTACTCTCGATGCACCGACACCGACGAACATTTCAACGAAATCCGAGCCGGATATCGGGAAAAACGGGCAGCCTGCCTCACCGGCAACTGCACGTGCAAGCAGTGTCTTTCCGGTTCCGGGAGGGCCAAGCAGAAGTACGCCCTTAGGCACCTTCGCACCGATCTCGGAATACTTATTCGGGTGCTTCAGAAAATCAACTACCTCCTGAAGCTCCTGCTTTTCTTCATCAGCACCGGCAACATCGGCAAACGTAGCCTTTCTCGCACTCGCCTGTGCCTTGAGATTGGCCTTTCCGAAGTTGGTATACTTTCCGCCGCCGCCGCTCTGCTTCATCATGAAGTAGAGTATTGCGATACCGAGCAGAACGGTAAGTATCACAGGTATCAGCGAATACAGCCATGTCCTGTCCGTTACCTTGATGAAATTCTCCTTCAGCGGCTGGTCGGGATATTTTTCGTTATACCTCTCTCTGTAGTTTTCTGTATCATCGTAGAAGATCTGAACGCTCGGCACACTGTAGCGGCGTTTAGTCTCCTCTCCACGAAGCTGATAGGTAAGCTCTCCTGTACCAAGATCAAGCTCGTAGGCACTGACCTCAAGATCGTCAAAATGGCTTATCACAGTCGAATAATCGGTGGTATCGACTGATGCGGCGAATCTTGAGGTAACAAGGTAGATACAGATGACAACAACGAAAATGATGAGGACATAGGTGAATATCCCTCTGTTTCTTTTTGGTGTCAAATAATTCATCTCCAGTTCCCTGAGAAATTTGTATCAGCCGTCCAGCACAGTCACCCGGAGGAAACGCTCAGTCGAGCTGTCGGGTCTGCACCGGTCTGCAATGCCGATACATTCAGCAAATACAGTTCCCTCTGAATCCTCGATAAAATGCAGCCTGCTGCGTTTTTCCGGGGGAACTGCTCCGTTTATCAGCTTCTTTACGGACGAGGTAAAATCTCTTCCGGCGAGCTGTATCCTGTCGCCGAAGCGTCTGTTCCTGACGACAGTCCTTCCTATTATTTTATCATAATCGAGAACATAAAATGTTAATTTTTTGTGAACACTATCAATTTTCTTCAATTTATCACATTGCAGCTCTTTCCTGTCAAGCAGCTCACATACCAGCACTCTGTCAGAGTAGATCCGGTTTTCGCCTATTTTAAGCTCTACAGAGAGCTCCTCCGGCTTCCCGTCAGGCATATCCATGATCCGCACTGAACCCCTACTGCCAATAAAATATCTGTCGCCCGAAATATTGAGCCTGCCGCCGTTCCGGACAATATCATCTGCCTTTATGAGCCTGTCTGCTGAGAGGGAAACATCATTCATGGCAAGAAGACGTGCGATACACCTCCTCCGGACTACCTCCGGATATTGTGCAAGTCCGGAAAGCACGCCGTCTGAATGGCAGCTGTCCCACGCCGCTTCTGCCTCCTGCTCAATGAATCTGTTCTCGCTCCTGACAACTCCGATCGAACGGACAGATGTCTCAGTGAGGGAGCTGTTGAGCTGACGCAGTACCGGAATAACATGGTGGCGTATCCGGTTTCTTGTGTAGTCATCGGAAAGATTCGTGCTGTCCGTGACGTAGGGCTGTCCGCAGAATTGCAGAAAAAGCTCTATTTCACGCCTTGAAACACCAAGCAGCGGCCGGATTATATTGCCCCTCACGGGCGGTATCCCGGCAAGCCCTTTGATACCAGTCCCACGTGTAAGATTGATGAGCACAGTTTCAAGATTATCGTCGGCATTGTGGGCACAGGCAAGCTTTTTTTCCGGTGCATCGGGAGATCCCGACCTTGTGCAGTCTGAGAATATCCCGTACCGCAGCTTTCTTGCAGCCTCCTCACATGAGAGTGAACGCTCTGCCGAATACCCGGAAACGTCGCATGAAACAGCCCTGAACGGAACGCCGAGCCTGCTGCAAAGGTCACGGCAGAATTCCTCGTCCCGGTCGCTTTCTGCACCGCGCAGACAGTGATTGACGTGCAGAGCCTCGACCCCGATATCCAGCTCAGCACTCAGCCGTGTCATTGAAAGGAGCAATGAAACGCTGTCAGCACCACCGGAAAGTCCGCAGACCACTATATCTCCGGGTCTGAGCATGGCTTGCTCCCGGATAAATTCCCTGACCTTATGCAGAAAAGCGTACTCTATGTCATTATGAATATTATCCTGCATACTAATTTCCTGCTCCGGCTGGGGGTATCGATGCCGGGTCTGAGTTGTAATCCGGATTCGAGAAGCGTGTATACTGCCCGTCCCAGATCAGCTCCACCGTACCCTGCTCACCATGTCTGTTCTTCGCTATGATACACTCGGAAATATTCTTCCGTGGGCTCTCCTTATTGTAATAAGCCTCACGATACAGAAACAGCACGATATCAGCGTCCTGCTCTATCGCTCCGGACTCACGCAGGTCAGAAAGCAGAGGTCTTTTGTCTGTACGTCCCTCAAGAGCTCGATTCAGCTGAGAAAGCAGAATGACAGGCACGTTCATCTCCTTAGCCATTATCTTCAGCTCACGGGTTATCTCAGATACGACCACTGCCCTGTTGTCAGAGCGTGAGGTGCTGTGCATGAGCTGGAGATAGTCGATTATCACAAGCCCCAGATTCTTCAGTCTTCTGAGCTTTGCCTTTATCTGCTGAACTGTCATTGCCGCAGTATCGTCAATATATAGCGGCAAAGTTGAAAGATAGCCCGCACTCATCGCAAGCCTTACCCACTCCTCCTGCTGTATCCTGCCGCTGCGAAGCGATGAAGAGCTGACAAGTGCCTCCGTCGAAAGTATTCTCATAGCAAGCTGCTCCTTGGACATTTCGAGATTGAACACTGCCACCTCCTTATGGTCTGACCTGCGTGCAACATTCGTTGCGATATTCATTGCAAACGAGGTCTTTCCCATACCAGGGCGTGCCGCTATTATGATAAGATCTGACTTATTCAGTCCGTTCGTTATGCTGTCGAGAAGTGTGAAGCCTGTCCTCGCACCTAAATAAAGCTCCCTGTCCTCGCCGGACAGCTTGCCGAGCCTGTCATATGCCTCTATGACAGCATCGCCGAGAGGAACAAGTCCCTTTACATCTCTGCCCTGACGGATATCGTATATCTTCTGTTCCGCCGAATCAAGAAGAAGCTGGGCATCCTGCTCACCCGACTGGATGTTGTCGAGTATCTCATACGAAGCATGGGCAAGACTGCGGATATAATACTTGTCAGCAACTATCCCGCAGTACGACCTTACACGTGTAGCAGTAGGCAGCAGCTCGCCTATCTCAGACAGATACCGCCGCCCCTCCTCTGATGTTTCAAAGATACCGAGCTGGCTCGCCCTGTCAAGCACCGTTACTACATCGATCGGATCGCCGCTTGCGAACATGGACTGTATCAGTGCGAACAGCCGCCTGTGCTGCTCAGAATAGAAATACTCTGAGCGGACAAGCTCTATTATTGTCGGCAGCTCAGACGGGTCAGATATAGCCGCACCGATAACACACTGCTCCGCCTCGATGTTATGGGGAAGCTCCCTGTCTCTGAGAAATGTACTTTCCTCCGCCATCAGCCCTCGATGACCTCAACGTCTATCTTCTCAGAAACGCCCTGATAAAGCTTTACCTCAGCTGAATATGTACCGAAGCTCTTGATATCAGTGCTCAGAGATATCTTCTTCTTATCGGTCTTTATACCGAACTGCTCATTTATTGCATCTGCGACCTGTGCAGCAGTTACAGAGCCGAACAGCCTGTCATTCGAGCCAGCCTTAGCCTTGATGATGACCTTTCCGCCCTTCAGCTTTGCCGCAGCCTCCTGTGCAGTCTGCTTCTCTACGTCAGCCTTGTGCTGTGCAGACGCCTTCTGTCCCTCCAGCCTGTTCATATTCGCGGACGTAGCCTCGACTGCAAGTCCCTTAGGGAGAAGCATATTCCGTGCGTATCCGTCCGCAACATTCTTTACCTCGCCTTTTTTTCCTGATCCCTTTACGTCCTGCAAAAAAATTACCTTCATATCCCTTATCCTTTCTGACCGGCTTTTATTCAGCCGTTTCTGCTGTTCTCTTGTCGATAGCCTCCTTCAGCAGCTTTTTAGCCTCCTGAATAGAAATGCCGTCTATCTGCGTTGCCGCCATAGTCTGATGACCTCCGCCGCCAAGCTCCTCCATAATGACCTGCACGTTTATCGCACCGAATGAACGTGCAGATATATTGGCAATGCTGCCGGTCTTGTATATGACAAACGAAGCGTCCACGTCTGTTATATTGAGCAGCTCATCAGCCGCCTGCGGTGCAACAAGACGTATATCATCGCTTTTCAGGTCAACTGCGGCTATGGCACACTTGCTGTAGATATCCGCTGCCGCAACTATCTGTGTCTTGCGTCTGTATGAATCAAATGAGTTTGAAAACAGCAGCTTCACAGCAACAGTATCCGCACCGAGCTTTTTCAGATGTGCAGCAGCCTCAAACGTCCTCACGCCCGTTCTCATGACAAAACTCTTTGTATCGAGCATAATGCCTGAGAGCAGAGCCTCTGCGAATACCGGCTCAAGCTTGCTGCCCGGCTCTAAGCGGAAATACTGTATCAGCTCCGTCACCATTTCGCACGCACTTGAAGCATACGGCTCATGGTGGAATATCACCGCATTGTCAATAAAATTAACTGTTTTTCTGTGGTGATCTATCACCACTACTGTCTTAGCCTTTTCGTAAAGCTCCCGGCTCTCTATGTAATCCTTGTTATGCGTATCGCTGATTATCAGCAGATCGCCCGGAGCGATCGCAGCCTCAGCCTCGTCAGGAGTTACAAAAAGCTCTGCACCGGTATGCTCCTCAACGATGTCGATAAGGTTTGTCGCCAAGTTTTTCTGCCGGTTTACAGCGATATAAGCCTCCTTGCCCATAAGCCGCACAGCACCGGCAAGTCCGCAGGCTGCACCGACTGAATCAAGGTCGCCGAACCTGTGACCCATGAGATATATCCTGCCGCTGTTCATTATCAGATCCTGGAGAGCATTGGCGATGATCCTTGTCTTGGCACGGGATTTCTTTTCAACGCCGCCTGAGACTCCGCCGAAAAAGCTGTAGCCGTTCTTAGTCTTGAGGACAGCCTGATCGCCGCCCCTGCCCAGTGCCATGTCCAGGCACTGCCGTGCAAGCTGCTCACTCTCGGCAAGGGTGGAAGCTCCCTGTCCCACACCGATAGAGAAGGTCAGCGGATACTTCGAGGCAATGCGGATATTCCTTGCTGCGTCAAGTATCTTGAACTTCTCACGGACGATCTGGTCAAGGTAGCGGTTTTCCATTACGGCGTAGAAAACATTGGCAGAGGTCTTTTTGATAAAGCCGTTCGTGCCACTCATGAACTTCTCTATAAGCTGCTCGGTTTCGACCGAAGCCTGAGCTTTTTCGCTTTCCTTGGCATTCTGCATTATCTCGTCGTAATTATCTATCGTCAGAATGATAACATTCGGCTGAGATTCCTCTGCTTTTTTAAGGAGCGTGAGATACTGTGTCTCATCTGAGAACCTGAGTATCCTGAACGAGATCTCCTGCTCATTGAAAGGAGCAGCCGTCACTCTGTAATGTGAGCCGTTGATAGTACACGAAGCAGTGCCATTGCCGGTAAGTGCCTTTGTACTGATATTCACGGCACTTTCAAGTTCCATGCCGTACAGGTCAGTTCCGAGCCCTATTTTCTCAGAAAAGACCTGATTATACCACACCAGCACATTATTCCCGTCAATGACCGCAACAGGCTCCGGAAGTGCATTCATATACTGAGCCGCAGAGCTGTCGAGCTGTGCCGACATACGAGCGATATGTCTTGCGGTAGTCCTGGACTGAACGATAAGGAGCACAATGACCGAGCCGGCAAGGAGCACAGCTGCCGTAAGTCCGAATAAGCCGGCGGCACTGCTGTATCTGCTGAGCATTACCGAGGTAAGCACGCAGTCAAGCAGAAGCAGAGCAAGCAGTGTCAGTATAGCAGCCTGAAAAAAACCTTTTCTCAGAGCATATCACTCCTTTCAAGTATTTTGTCGTCAAGTATTTTGTCGTTTACTTCGTCATATTGCTCTGTCAGAATGATATCATGTCTCCATGATTATCGGAAGAATCATCGGCGTCCTCTTGGTCTTTTCAAATATAAAGTCCGAAAGAGAATCACGGAGCTTGCCCTTCAGGGTCGTCCACTCACGCATCTCTGCATATGAACACCGCTCAAGCGTCGTGTTGAGTACCTCCCGTGCATCCTCTATAAGCTGCTCAGCCTCCCGTACATACACAAAGCCCCTTGATATGATATCCGGTCCGGAAACTATCTCATTCGTGGCTCTTTCGATAGCTATAACTATTATGATGAGTCCGTCCTGTGCAAGGTGCTTTCTGTCACGCAGGACTATAGAGCCTACGTCGCCGACTCCGAGCCCGTCAACAAGCACTCTTCCGGCAGGCACCTGACCCGTGATCTTCATGGACACTCCGTCTGTCTCAATGACGTTGCCGATGGCACCTATGATGATATTCTCCTTCGGTATCCCCATTTGTACGCCGAGCTGTGCGTGCTTTTTCAGGTGCTTATACTCGCCGTGTACGGGTATGAAGAACTTAGGTCTTGTAAGTGCCATCATGAGCTTTAATTCCTCCTGACACGCATGACCCGAAACGTGTACCTCATACATAGCCTCATATACAACCTCTGCACCGGATTTCATAAGCTCATTGACAACCCTCGTCACGAATTTCTCATTGCCCGGAATAGGTGTTGCGGAGATAATAATAAAGTCATTCGGAGTTATAGTGACCTTTCTGTGGTCGTTCATCGCCATTCTTGTAAGAGCAGACATCGGCTCGCCCTGACTTCCTGTGGTTATGAGGACTATACGCTCGCTCTCATAGCGGTTTATCAGCTCGATATCTATGAAAAGCTCGTCCGGAGCGTCAAGATAGCCAAGCTCTCTTGCCGTGGTGATGACGTTGATCATGCTCCTGCCGAACACTGCGACCTTTCTTCCGTAGCGCACTGCACAGTTGATGATCTGCTGTACCCTGTGGATATTTGAGGAGAAGGTAGCAATGATTATCCTCTTTCCTTCGCCCTTGACAAACAGTCTCTCAAATGACTCGCCCACTGTTCTTTCGGAGCGTGTAAATCCCGGTCTTTCGGCATTTGTAGAGTCCGCCATAAGTGCAAGGACGCCCTTGTTGCCAAGCTCACCGAATCTTCCGAGGTCAATGATCTTGCCGTCTATCGGAGTATAATCCACCTTGAAGTCTCCGGTATGGACGATAACTCCGGCAGGAGTATGGATAGCCATTCCCACAGAATCCGGAATAGAGTGGTTCACCTTGATAAATTCAACGGTCATGCAGCCGAAATGTACAGTCTTTCTCGGCTCAACAACGTTGAGCTTTACCTTTCCGAGGAGTCCCTGCTCCTTGAGCTTGCCCTCGATAAGCCCGATAGTCAGCGGAGTAGCGTACACAGGTACATTTATCTTCTTCAGAAGATACGCAAGACCGCCGATATGATCCTCATGTCCGTGTGTTATCACGATACCCCTTATTTTCTCAGCATTCCGCTCAGCATAGGTAAAATCCGGGATAACGATATCAACACCGGGCATATCTGCGTCCGGAAATGCGAGTCCGCAGTCAAGGATAAACATATCATTGGAGCACTCGAACACTGTCATGTTCTTGCCTATCTCATTAAGTCCGCCGAGAGGGATTATGCGGACCGGAGTGCGGCGGATCTCTTTAGGCTCCTTTTTAGCCCTTGTGGTACGCTTTGCAGGTGCTGCCGGAGCAGCGATCTCAGCCGGTGCTGCCTCAGCCTTAGCCTTTGAAGCTCTTTTTGCCGTAGTTTCAGTGGTCTTTCTGGTATAGGTACGCTTCTTCGGAGCCTCAGCAGCCTCTGCTTTTTTTGTGGTTTTTCTTGTGATCTTCTGATTTGATGTGGTTTCTTTTTTGTTCATTTAGCCCTCACTTTCTGGATTTTTGAGAATATCTGTTCGCAAACAAGGCTGCAACAGCACAAAGAAATATCCTCATTTCGGATCAATTACGGAAAATGTCCCGAAAAACCGGATTTTCACGGCTCTGACGTAAAATAACATCTTACAGAAACGGACGGAGGGATGTCCGGAAGGAACGATCCGCTGATACAGATGCGGGTAGGACAGCTTGCTCCGCTGTCAGAGTCTGCCGGTATATCGGCACATATATATATTTAAAGGCGTTTATCCGCCAATAAAGTCTGAACACTCACATATAATTATACATTTAGTTTATCAATTTGTCAATAGGCTGAAAAGACATTTCGACAGAATCAATAAAAAATTTTTTTGCAGCCTGTCCTTTTTTAAGCTGACGTGTCGAATAGTTTATCAGAGCAGGAAAACTGCCGGATAATCATTTGTAAAGGAGAAATCAACTATGAAAAAGAATTTGACCGTTATGCTCGCCGCCGCTTCAGTATCGCTGCTTCTGTGCTGCTCCGCAGGCGCAGTAAATGCAGGTGCTTCTGAGGGCGAGGGCACTGCACAGCCTGTTGTAACAACAGTTCCGAATCTCACAGAGGAGCCGAACGGGGGTACCGAGGTACCCGGAGAGACTACGACAACAACTGCCGAGACAACTGCTGAGACTACCACAGCGACCGATATTTCCACAACTACAGCTCCAGCCGGGACAACGGCTGCTCCTGATACTCAGACTACCGCTGCACCTGACACAACAGCTGCCGCACTGACTACTACAGCAGCAGCCACTACAACCTCAGCGGCTACCACAGCCACAAAGAAGGCAAATTCCGACACAAGCTCCCCTAAGACCGGTGATACGTTCCCGGCAGGCGTACTTTCCGCAGCGGCTCTCACAGCAGCAGCAGGTGCATTCATTGCAAGAAGAAAGTAATTCCGGGTAGTAAAGCCTCGATCTGAGACAGGGCATTATCTAAAAGTGTTACATCAGATAAACGACACGGGAGAGGAAGCTCTTAAAGCTTTCTCTCCCGTGTCTGTTATACAAAATGCTTTTTCGGTCTTATCCCAAAATTACTTCACAACACCGATACCCCAGATAGTGAAATCAGTTGAAGCGTCCTCCATGCTGACGGATACCTCAAGCTGTCCGGAGGTGTTCTGTATATATGCGATATCCGCATCAGCACCGCCCCACGCATAATTGCGGTTGCCGCTGATAGACGAGCTCTTTCCGTTGACTGTGACATTCAGATTTCCGAGCGAGGAGTTCTGATTCGACTTGAACACTATGAATATCCCCTTTCCGGTCGTGGTGAACGTCATTGGAGTATTCGCACTGTACTTCTGGAACGTATATCCATATGCAAATCTGGTGTTTGAATTGTCAGCAGTGAATGAGCCGGCACTGAAATTGTTCAGCTCGCTTACCGGAACTATAGAAGCAGTCTCGTACTCAGTACCATATACTGCCGAAGCTGGGATAGTATAGCTGCCGGACGCATTCTCCGATCTCATCGCCTGACGGAAGTAGTAGCCGAGGCAGTCTGCAATGAGCTGACCGCCCTTGTCGTGCGGGTGATACTCATCGGTATAGTAATCATCAGTGGTGAGAAGCCCGCTGTTGAAAGCGTTCGTAAGGGCGTTGTCCATGCTTATCACAGGAACATTATAATTCTTTCCGACAGCAGCCATCTGCTCCTGCATTGAGTAGCCGCCCCTTGCACGATTGATTATGATTATTACAGCAGGGTCATTTTCCTGAGAGAGACACTTCTTCACGAGCGACTCAAAGCTCTTTTTATATATCTCCTCCGGGTGGTCATTTACCGAAAATTCAAGGAATATGATATCAGGCTGAGCGTCGAGTATATCACGCTGAGCACGCATGATACCGACAACTGAGGATGTTCCGGAAAGCCCTGCATTTATAAACTTAGCATTCTTTGCAAATTCCGACTTGAAATATGAGCTGAACGGGTCGGTGTACTTCTTGCCCTCAGTTATCGAGCCGCCAAGATACGCAACAGTCACAGCCTCGCCCTTTTCTCCGGCTTCGATCTTGCTCCTTAGCCGTGAGGTGTTTCCCATCTGATAGATAGAATCGGAATAGAACTTAATATAGTCAGATGAAGCAGTTTCCACGTAATTATCCCACTCATTCGCAGGCTTCTCGGCCTGTGTAAAGCTCTTTATCTTTCCGAGAATATAGCTTTGCAGCTGTACAGCGTCCGCTATCTCAACATCTCCGCTCCCGTCAACATCTGCCGCCTGCTTGTTTATTGCACCTGCAAATCCGCCGGCGAGTCCCTTCCTCATCTCGACAAAATCAAATGCGTCAACTCTGCCGTCACAGTTTATATCGCCCGGTATCAGCTTCACAGGTACTGCACCGGTGATCTCTGTGCCTGCCGGAGCACCTATCGCTTCGTCAATGTAGAAGCTCGTGGTGGTGTCGGAGGTCTCAACATATATGACAAGGTCGCTCGCATCCTCTGGTATCTTGTAATTTGCATTCGCAAGCTGCACCCACTGACCGGCGGAAACGGAAGCCGTTGCGATATTCGCATAGTGGGGTTCTCCGTCAGAACCTGTGTATTGAAGTGTCAGCTTGAATTCCTCTGTAGTCTCTCCCTCGTTGTAGCGTGCATTCACACTGAAGCTGTACTCATTTCCCGGAACGAAGGTCTTTGTGTTCAGTGACTTTGAAGCACCATTCCATGAAGCCGACCTGTCCTGGACGAGAAGTGCTTCAGAGCCTGCATACGGGTTCTTTCCGCTCTGCGTCACAGTTGCTGCACCTCTGCCGTTCCAGCTGTCAGTGCCGTCCTCAAATGTATCGTGGAAATAGTATCCGTCCTCATCAGTTACCTCTGCCGGAGACTTGCCCTCGCCCTCCAGAGATACGACAAAGGTCGAAACGCTCTGTGCCGGGAGCTGTGCCCAGAATCCGCTGCCGCTGTATTCAAGCCCCTCAGTCTTTGCGATATTCTCATTTGCAGATGTCCTGTAGCGGTCTACATTTGTTATAGACTCGCCGCTGCCAAGCGTGAAATTCTGTGAATAGCCCTCACTGCTCTTGTTTACCGCAACGATAGTGACCTGGTCGTTATCATTCTTGTACGCTGAAACAAGGACATTGCTCGCCGGCTGCTCCGTAGCGTCGATACGCACATCGCCCGGTCTTACGAACTTTGAATACTGAGCCATGCAGTAGCCGCGCTTGCTTATATTCCCGTTCTCCTTCAGAAGTCCGTAGCTACGGCGGATATACCACCAGACGTAGGCATTGAGGTTTCCGACAACAAGACCGTTGTGGATATTTTCAGATACGTCAAGAGCCTCAGGATATGTATCTGCGTCAGATGAGCTGTTGGGGACATACACCTCCGTCATCCAGATCTCCTTGCCGCTGTTCTCAAGTGCCGGGAAATCCATCTGCGAACGCTGAGTGCCGTAGAAATGCGTTCCGAAAAGATCAGTATTCGCATACGCCTGAGCGTTGCCGAGTATTGAATTATAGATCGTCTTCACGTACTGGAAGCTCTCCGGCGACATCAGCTTGGCGTTCGTACCCTGAGTGACAGCCTTTCCGTACTGTGCGATAAAGCTCGTCAGGTCGTCAGCACTCCAATATGTCCAGTCCTCTGCGTAATCCGGCTCATTCTGCACTGATACTGAATACAGGTTTATTCCCTGCCCCTCCATGTACTTTACGTAGCTGTTGAGGTGGGCGGCATACTCAGCCCATTTCGATTTGTCAAGCTGGTACTTTCCACCCGTAAGAGAGCCGTCTCCATTGATACGCATACTTGCAGGCGGGTTCCACGGAGTAGCGAAAATAGTCGCACCGAGCTTCTGGGCACGCTGTGCCGTAGGTACAGCATTTTTCCACGCATTGCTGTCATCACTGACATAAATGCGCAGTATCGTCAGACCGAGCTCGTCCTCTCCGTTGCCGAATGCCTTCTGTACCTGTGCGTCAGTCATATCGCCCTGAGTTATCCACTCCGGAAGATTGATACCGCCAAAGCCCCTGATCGTCTGGTGCTCAGTCGTTGTGTCAATAACGACAGTGTCCGCAGCATAGGCATTTCCGGCAGGTGAAGCAGCCGGGAGCACAGGCAGGAGCATCGCACAGCACGCAGCTGAGGTAAGCAATGCACAAAGCTTTTTAATTTTCATGAAACCAACTCCTTATCATACTTTTTAACATACTATAAAAACTATCTTAATAAATTATACACATTTTTATAAGAAATGTCAATACACTTTTGAGCTGATTTAATAGCACTATCGTGCTGACTTTTGCGATTTGCATACCGTTATCAGTGCTTCGGATAATTTACTGCCCCCAAAAAACAGCTCCGGGCTGACAAAATAGCATCGTCAGCCCGGAGATTTATATTTTAATGTATCGTGATCAAGCCATTCCGGCAGTGATTATCGCCATCTTGTAGACCTCGTCAGCGTTGCAGCCTCTGGAAAGATCATTGATGGGAGCATTAAGTCCCTGAAGGATCGGTCCATATGCCTCATATCCGCCGAGTCTCTGAGCGATCTTGTAGCCGATATTTCCAGCCTCGATAAGCGGGAATATAAATGTATTCGCCTGTCCTGCAACCTTGGAATCCGGGCACTTGGTCTTCGCTACCTCAGGTGATACCGCTGCGTCAAACTGGAACTCTCCGTCGATAACAAGCTCAGGATCTATCTTTCTTGCCTCGATCACCGCATCGTGTGAAAGCTGGACCGTAGCTCCCTTTCCGGAGCCGTATGTAGAGAAGCTGAGAACTGCGACCTTGGGGTCGATACCGAAGAAATCAGCTGTACGTGCTGTCTCGACTGCGACCTCTGCAAGCTGCTGAGCGGCTGTAAGAACTACATTGCCGTCCTTGTCGAGCCTGTCCTGATAGCCGATATTGATAGCACAGTCGCCCATAGCTATCTTCTCCTCAGCTCCGTCCTTCTCACGGAACAGGATAAAGCTTGAGCTTACGAGATTCGAGCCCTTCTTTGTCTTGATTATCTGAAGTGCCGGACGTACCGTGTCAGCTGTGGAGTATGTAGCACCGCCCAGAAGAGCGTCTGCCTTGCCCATTTTTACAAGCATGGTGCCGAAATAATTGGACTTGCTCAGAGCTGCTCTGCACTCGTCCTCTGTCATCTTGCCCTTGCGGAGCTCTGCCATTTTTGCAACCATTGCGTCCATATCCTCATATGCAGCGGGGTCAATAACTGCTGCCTTGCTCACATCAAAGCCGCCTGCCTCTGCTGCTGCCTTTACCTCATCAGCATTTCCGCACAGGATAACGTCCATGATATCCTCCTGCTGAAGTCTTGCAGCTGCCGAAAGGATACGTGGGTCTGTTCCCTCGGTGAATACGATAGTCTTTCTTGAAGCCTTGAGATTGTCAAGAAGCTTGTCAAACATTGCCATAATTTTTCCTCCGTTTTGCAAAATTTCAGGATCATAGTGTTGATCCTCAGCCTTTTTATTATACCACAGCTTTTCCCGGATTGCAAGAGCTAAATTGTAAAAACAAAAAAAGAATAAAAATAATTCTCAGTGTATTGACGGCTTGGAGAAAATATTATATAATAAAAGTGTATGAGATACTGAAAGAAGTGATAAGATGAGAGATATAGTTAAGGACTGCATATCAGCTCAGGACAGGATCTTTACCTCCGCTTCTGTACTCAGTGCAGACCTGCTCCGGCTCGGAGACGAGACTGAGAGGATAAAGCGAAGCGGTATTGATATGCTGCACTTTGACGTTATGGACGGGCTGTTTGTAGACAATATAACCTACGGACTGCCTGTACTCGAACAGGTACGCCGCTGCACTGACCTGATACTCGATGTTCACCTCATGATAACCGAGCCCTCCCGGTACGTCCGGAAATTTGTACAGGCTGGAGCCGATATCGTGACCTTTCACCTCGAAGCTGAAAGCGATATCCCCGGTACGATCAGTGCGATAAGGGAATCCGGTGCTGTACCGTCGATCGCTGTAAAGCCCGCAACTCCGGCTGAAGCGGTATTTCCGTACCTCGAAAGTGTCGGTATGGTGCTCGTCATGACTGTTGAACCCGGCTTTGGCGGTCAGAGCTTCATTCCGGAGACTGTTGACAAGGTGCGGCTCGTAAGAGCTGAGGCACGGCGTGCCGCCGAAAAGAAAGGCACTCCTGATACACTGAGGATACAGGTCGATGGCGGCATAAACGACAAGACTGCTGTACTCGTCCGTGAAGCAGGTGCAGATGTGCTCGTATCCGGAAGCTATCTGTTCCGGGCTGAGGATATGTCGGCTGCGGCAGGGTCTTTGAAATAAAGGAAGTAACTGATGGCTTTAGATATAAAAAATTTTTTAAAGAACAAGGATAAAAACAATATTACAGCACCGGAGACTGCTGTAAAAAGCCCGAAAACACAGATAAGAGAACGCCGGATATGGCTCGATTCAATGATAACGCTTCTCGCTCTGGAGCTTATGGCGTGCTTTTCATACGGAATGAGAGCCGCAATGCTCGCCGGGATATGCGTTGCTGCGGCGGCTGTAACTGAGCTTATCTGCCTGAGGCTAATGCGTCGTGAGGCTGCTGCGGATGACCTTATATGCACCTCTGACGCTCTTATGACCGCCCTTATGCTCCCGGCTGTGTTCGACTACAGAGCTGCTGCGGCGGCGTGTATCTTCGCCGTCGTGATGAAGAATGTCCTTGGCGGCAGAAGAAATATGATATTCTCGCCTGCTGCGGCGGCATATACATTTCTGTACGCCTCGTGGAAGGGTCAGCTGCTGATGTTCCAGCAGCCGCATGATGTGCAGGATTTGGGTGATATCGCCGGAAATACCGCTAATCTGGTCAATTCCGCAAGTCATACCTTCAATATGACCGGTAAGCTGCCATACTCCGCCTTTGAGCTTCTCATGGGCAATTTTCCGGGGCCTCCCGGTGCTGTGAGCATACTGATCCTCCTGATCGCAGCCCTCATGCTCCTGCTGAGACGGGATATCTCCGCCGGAGCCTTCACCGGTGCTGTTTTCGGCTTTGCTCTGCTTTCAATGCTCGTACCTGCTGCGGACTCGTTCACTGACAGCCTGAAATATACGCTCTGCACCAACATGACACTGTTCGCTTCTGTCTATATTATTGCTGACAGACGTATCTCTCCGCAAAATCCGGTATTCGCCTTCATGTACGGCTTTCTGACAGCTGCGGCTGCATATATCGCTGTGGCGACCTCCGCAAAGGAGAATGCTGTTGTGATGATGACCATGTTGACCGCACCGATCGCTCTTGGGTTCAGGAATATCGAAAGACACATCGCCTCAGCGGACGAAACAGCCGGAGAGGAGGCTGCCGGAAATGCAGAATAACAAACTCAGCCGCAGTCCGGGATTTTCGGGATTCATAGGCAATAACACTGTGTTTGCGGAGCTTATGGTGATATCCCCGGTGATAATGTGCGGCGACACCCTGCAAAATGCTAAGGCTCTGATATACGCTTTTTCGGCAGTGACATTCATTTCCGTCATTATCTGCTGCCTGCTGTTCAGACTGCTCAGACGGCTGCCGTATGCGATAAGGATAATGACATATGCCGCAGTCGGCTCACTGGTGTATATCCCCATAAAGCTGCTCACTCAGTCTCTGTATCCGGGGGCATTGAGCCGGATAGGGATATATTTCCCGCTGCTTGCAGTCAACTCGCTGATAATATTGCAGACTGAAGCAAGATTCTTCAAAATGCGTCCCTTTAAAATGACAGCCTCGCTCGTACTGCACATTCTCGGATTTGACGCTGCTATATTTATAATGTCTGTTATCAGGGAGCTGTTCGCCTATGGAACTCTCAACAGCCGCATGGTAAGCTCACATCTGCTCATCAGCGGTCTTGGTGCTCCGTTCGGCGGATTTATCCTGCTCGGATTGCTTTGCGGTCTGTACAGGCGGCTGAGCGGCAGCAGCTCTGATATTGCAGAAAAGGCTGATGATGAAAACAAAGCAAAGGAGAGCTGCGATGTTTCTGATAACTGACCTGCTCGCAATTCTTGCGGCAAACCTCATACTCACACAGGCTCTTGGTACGAGCACGCTGTTCGTTGCGGCAAAGAGCCGGCGAGGGCTGCTCTGGACTGCTGTGAATATCATGCTGCTCACGACCGGCGGCTCTGCTGCCGCGTACAGCATCGATATACTTCTGCCGGAAAGTGCAGCGGACTTCCGTCTGCTGCTGTATATAGCCGCAGTCGGACTGCTGTATATACTGCTTCTTCTGCTTTTGTATATCATCAGCCGCAAAAGCTTCGGCGAGCGGAAGAAGTATGTACACCTTTCGGCGTTCAACTGTGCTGTCATGGGCACTCTGCTCACGATAAGCGGAAGAGCTTCCGGAGCTCCGGAGCTTATGACCCTGAAGGGCTACGTGCTCGCAGGTGCAGAGGCGGGCTTTGGCTTCATACTCGCAGCACTCATACTTACAGCTGCATACGGACGCCTCAGCTCTGAGGATACTCCGGCTTCGTTCCGGGGATTCCCGGCAATGCTCGTATACCTCGGACTGATATCAATGGCGGTGTATACACTGTCATAAAAAATAAACAAGATATATATATTTCAACAGGAGATAAAAATGAAACGGAACGACAAGGGCAGGAAGATATACAAGACAAAGGAAAAAAACTATTACGGCAAAAGTCCGGCTGATAAGGTTCTGTCTGCGTGCCTGACGCTGCTGCTGATAGGCGGTATCGGCATTATCGGATACAGTGCTGCCGGGCCGCTCCTTGATCTGAAAAAGAGTACCGGCGACAGCTCAGATGACGGAGACACGGGGCATGATATCACCATTGACGACAGCAGCTTCACCGGCAGTCAGCCTGCAACTGAGACGGTGACTGAGGGTACATCAGCAGCCCCGTCCGTCATACAGGACGTTGCTGCCGGTGAGTACATGGCTGTTTCCCTTTCAGTTAAGGATATTTCCTCACTCGATACGCTGAAAAAGGCTCTGGACAGCATTCCGTCCTACGGGGATACTGAGATAGAATACGTCGAGATCCCGCTGAAGATCACCGGCGGCAGCATTTACTACAATTCTACCTCTGAGCCCGCATGGAGGTCGGAGGCTGTGAAGTCAACTGTCATGATAGAGGATATCGCTGCGGCTGTCAGGGACGCCGGATACCGGCCGGCTGCCGTGATAAGTACGTTCAGCGACAATATCCTTCCGGCTGCATACCCTGAATCGGGCTACGTGCTCGCAGGAACGTACAGTCAGTGGATCGACGACAGCCTTGAAGCAGGCGGAAAGCCGTGGCTGTCACCATATTCCGATATGGCGATGGACTACCTCGGCTATATTGCCGACGAAGCGGTAAATGCCGGGTTTGAAACGATAATCTGCTCGGATATCGTATTCCCCGACTTCCGGGACTCTGACCTTGCTATCCTCGACGAGCGGCTGAGCAGGAGCGACAGATACTTAGCTCTCACCTCTGCTGCAAATACACTGTATGAACGGATACTGTCGGGCGGTTCAAGAATGCTGATAGAGGTCTCTGCTGCGGAGGTATTCAGGGGAAATGACGATGTGCTGCGTCCTATGCTGCTCTCTGCCGGGACTGTGATCGTTGACCTGAACATGGACGAGCTGAAGGGTACTCTCACCGGCGGCAGCACAACGCTTGAGATGACAGGTACGCCGGAGGAAAGAACCAAAAAGATCATCGGCTATATCAAAGAAAGATTTTCAGATTTCAATACAGTCATCAGGATATCCGGCAGCGGAATATCCGAGGAGGAAATGTCAAAGGCGGCAGGTGCTGCGGCAGCTGCCGGATTCTCCTCATTTGTACTGGGCTAAAATACACCGGGAGACCGGAGAACGGAGTATAAAAATGGCAGAAAATTTCAAGGTATCCCTGCAAAAAATAATAGATGAATTCCAGCTTGAGGTCATCTATATCCACAAGGACGCCGATTCGATAATGATTGGCGAGAACGACGTAAATCGTCCGGGCTTGCAGCTCATGGGGTTCTATGAGTATTTCAACCCGGAGCGTATCCAGATCATCGGCAAGATGGAGTTTGCATACCTCTCTACTATTGACGAGAAGATGAGAAGAGAGCGTCTTCAGCTCCTCTTTGCACAGCGGCTGCCTGCTCTCATAATCACAAGAGAGCTGCCGTATTTTGCGGAAATGCTTGAGCTTGCAAAGGAGTACGAGGTGCCGCTGCTCAGGAGCAAGGAGAGTACGTCCAATTTCATGTCAGGACTCATTGCATTTCTCAACCTCAACCTTGCCCCCAGAGTTACAAGACACGGCGTTCTTATCGAGATATACGGCGAGGGAGTGTTCATCACCGGCGAGAGCGGTGTCGGTAAGAGCGAGACTGCGATAGAGCTTGTAAAAAGAGGACACCGTCTCGTGGCTGACGATGCTGTGGAGATACGCAAGGTGTCGAATATCAGCCTTGTCGGCAGCTCTCCGGACAATATCCGCCACTTCCTTGAGCTCAGAGGCATAGGTATCATCAACGCACGCCGCCTGTTCGGAATCGGTGCGGTAAAGATGACTGAGAAGCTCGATCTTGTGGTAAATCTTGAGCTTTGGAACAGTGAGAAGGTATACGACAGAATGGGAGTTGATACAGAGTATGTCACTCTGCTCGGCGTAAAGATACCCTCGCTCACTATCCCTGTAAAACCAGGAAGAAATCTTGCTGTTATACTTGAGGTCGCAGCAATGAACAACAGACAGAAGAAAATGGGCTACAACGCTGCGGCTGAGCTGCTCAACAGGCTTGGTATGCAGTCAGACCCGAAGGAGAATGTAAGGAACTTCGAGAATTTCTGAGATATATATTATCAGGAGGGAACAGAATGTCATACATAAATGAGCTTAAGCAGCTTTGCAGCGAGCTTGGCTGTGATATAAAGGAAAACGCTCCGCTGAGTGAGCACGTAACGTTCCGCTTTGGCGGGCCGTGCAGTGCACTTGTAAGCATCAACTCCGCCGGCTCTGCTGCAAGGCTTGCAGTATGGCTGAGAGAGAACAGCGTCCCGTTTTTCATTCTCGGCAACGGAAGCAATATAATCGTCCCGGACGACGGCTACGACGGTGTTATTCTTCTTTTCGGCAGCGGCTTTGCCGGTATTTCGGTGGACGATACGACTATAACCTGTGATTCGGGTGCTCTGCTCAGCTCAGTCTGTGCCCACGCACAGCAGCATGGGCTGACCGGAATGGAGCGTCTTTTCGGCATTCCCGGAACTGTCGGCGGTGCTCTGTATATGAATGCAGGTGCATATGGCTGTGAAATGATAGACGTCGTGATATCCGCAGAATATATCGGTACAGACGGAAGGATACACAGCGTTGACCGGAGTGAAATGGAGCTTTCCTACCGAAAAAGCAGATTCGCTGAGAGCGGCGATATCATCACCTCTGTAAAATTCGGGCTGTCACACGGCGACAGTGACGAGATTAAGGCTGAGATGCGGTCGTATATGAAGAAGAGAAGCGACAAGCAGCCGCTCGATTTTCCGAGTGCAGGGAGCACGTTCAAGCGTCCGGTCGGGGGTTATGCCGCACAGCTCATCGAGGAATGCGGTCTGAAGGGACTCACCTGCGGAGGTGCTATGGTAAGCGAAAAGCACAGCGGATTCGTTATCAACAAGGGCTATGCGAGCTGTTCAGATGTGCTTACTCTGTGCAGCCAGATACACGATACTGTAAAGGAAAAAACCGGTATCGAGCTTGAGCTTGAACCGATAATTCTGAGATAAGATACTTTTTTATAAAGGATAAGGCTGAAAATTCAAGGAGGTTCAGATGGAACTGCTCATCGTTACCGGTATGTCCGGTTCGGGAAAGTCCAGCGTAATGGACGTTATGGAGGATATCGGATATTATTGCATAGATAATATCCCCCCAAAGCTGATAGGTAAATTCGTAGACCTGTGCAGACAATCCGAAACAAATATAGACAAGATCGCTGTAGCCGTCGATATCAGAACGGGCGATATGTTCGCTGAGATATTCAGATCATGGCAGCAGCTCAAAAGTCAGGACGACGTTGAGGTGAAGGTGCTGTTCATTGAGGCAAGTGACGAGGTGCTGATAAAGCGCTACAAGGAAACACGCCGCAAGCACCCTCTCGATGAAAAATTCAACGGCAATCTCCATGCCGCTATACGCTTTGAGTGGCAGCAGCTCTCACAGCTCAGAGAGATCGCTGATTACTACATAGTCACCTCCGACCTGTCTGCTTCTCAGCTAAAGGAACAGGTAAAGAAGCTCTTCCTCGACAGAAGCTCAGATTCGCTGACTATAAAGGTCATGTCCTTCGGCTTCAAGTACGGTGTTTCTACAGAATCCGATCTCGTTTTCGACGTGAGATGCCTGCCTAATCCCTATTATGTTGAGGAACTGAAGAACCACACAGGTCTTGAAAGCTGCGTGAGAGACTATGTCATGGACTCCGATAAGTCGCAGGAGCTGCTGAAAAAGCTGACAGACCTGATAGATTTCCTTATACCGCTGTATGTCCGTGAGGGTAAGAGCCAGCTCGTCATCGCTTTCGGATGCACAGGAGGAAAGCACCGCTCTGTGACCTTTGCAGAGCTGCTTTCGGAGCACCTTAAAGCCGGGAATTACAGAGTGCAGAAATACCATAGGGATATAACAAAGGGGAAGAGCTACTGATCCCCCGGGAGATGAGAGTATGTCATTTTCAAATGATGTGAGGACGGAGCTGCGTACAGCTGTCAGGGGCAGAACCGGGCGTGCAGCGTGCCTTTATGGTATGCTCCTGTTCTGCCGTACCATTGCTCCGGACGAGATATGCTTCCAGTCGGAAAGCTCCGTATCAGCTGAGTTCTTTGCGGAGCTTTTTTCCCGTGTCTTCGGGACAGAGCTTGTGTTTACGGAAAAGGTTCGCAGAAGCGGTGCCGTACTCAGAAGCTGCCGCATAACTGATGCCTCTCTCATCAGCGAGGTCTATACAAGGTACAGCCTCGGAAACGGAAGGCATATCCTCAGGCAGCTTGTGAACGAAAGCAATGCCGGTGCATTTGCGGCAGGGGCATTTCTTGCGGCAGGCAGCGTCAACGACCCGTCCAAGGAGTACCACCTTGAATTCTCCTCACCGGAGGAGCCGCTTGCAGCTGAGCTGCTTGATATGCTGGCAGAAATAGGCGTAAAAGCAAAATATACCCTGCGTCGCGGGCAGTATGTCGTGTACGTAAAGGACAGCGACTCAATAGAAGATGTCCTGACATTCATGGGTGCTTCACAGTGTACGCTCGATATGATAAATATTTGTATCTTCAAGGACGTGAGGAACAAGGCGAACCGTATCGCCAACTGCGACAGTGCAAACATAGACAAGGTGGTTGAAGCCTCGATAAAGCAGATAGCAGACATAAGGCTGATAGATGAAACTATCGGTCTTTCCGTGTTGCCGGACGACCTGCGGGAGATCGCTGCCCTGCGTCTTGAAAATGACGGCATGAGCCTTAAAGAGATCGGTGAGAGCCTCAGCGTTCCTCTGACACGCTCCGGGGTCAACCACAGGTTCAGACGTATCGCAAAGATAGCTGATGAGATACGGAATGGAGGGAATGCTGTTGAGAAATGACGGATTCGTCCATCTTCATCTGCATACGGAATACAGTCTTCTCGACGGTGCGTGCAGGATAAACGAGCTTGTGAAATATGTAAAAGAGCTCGGACAGACCGCTGCTGCGATAACCGACCACGGAAATATGTACGGAGTTATAGACTTCTGGCGTGCGGCTAAGGCTGAGGGTATAAAGCCAATAATTGGCTGCGAGGTCTATGCTGCACCAAGAAAGCGTACTGACAAGGGGCCTGTACTTGATTCAAAGCCGTTCCACCTCACCCTGCTGTGTGAAAATAATGAGGGCTACAGAAATCTGGTAAAGCTCGTTTCCGCATCTAATACCGAGGGATTCTACAACAAGCCAAGAGTAGATACGGAGCTTCTCCGCCGCCACAGCAAGGGGCTTATATGTCTTTCGGGCTGCCTTGCCGGCGAGATACCACGGCTGCTGCTGTCGGGAAGATATCCCGATGCACGGGCAAAGGCTCTGGAGATGAAAGATATCTTCGGTGAGAAGAATTTCTTCCTTGAGGTGCAGGATCACGGCTCGGAGGACGACAAAAAACTCGTACCGATGATATACAAGCTTTCTGCTGAGCTTGGGATACCTGTCGCTGCAACGAATGACTGCCACTATATACGCCGTGAGGATTCAAAGCTTCAGGAGGTTCTGCTGTGCATACAGACAGGCCACAAGCTCGGTGAGCCTACCGGAATGAGCTTTGAAAATGATGAATTCTACGTAAAATCAACTGAAGAAATGGCTTCACTCTTCTCAGGGCATGAGGAGGTACTTGAAAATACTGTAAAGATAGCCGAGAGATGCTGTGTTGAGTTTACATTCGGCGAGATAAAGCTGCCGGAGTTCGTTATACCCGGATGCAGCGACAATGCACAGTATCTGCGTGAGCTTTGCCGCAAGGGAATGCTGAAAAGATACGGCAATGAGCCGGGTCGGGAGGTCTGTCAGCGGCTTGAACATGAGCTTTCAGTCATAACTCAGATGGGCTATACGGACTACTTCCTGATCGTGTGGGACTTCGTCCGCTTTGCAAAGGAGCACGATATACCTGTGGGTCCCGGAAGAGGCTCAGGTGCAGGAAGTCTGTGTGCGTACTGCATTGAGATAACCGATATCGACCCGATACGCTACAATCTGCTCTTTGAGAGATTCCTCAATCCGGAGCGTGTGAGTATGCCGGATTTTGACATTGATTTCTGTATCGAGGGTAGATCAAGGGTCAAGGAATACGTTGTCAGGAAGTACGGAGCGGACAGAGTTGCCGGGATAATTGCCTTCGCTACGCTCAAAGCAAGAGAGGCTGTGCGGGACGTGGGACGGGTTCTTGATGTTCCGTATCCGCTGAGGGACAAGGCTGCAAAGCTGCTCGACCCACGGCTCACTATTGCACAGTCGTTAGAACATGAACCGGCTCTGAAGCAGCTGTGCAGTGCAGATAAATCTGTAAGCAATATGCTCGGAATCGCTTCGAGGATAGAGGGTATGCCGAGGCATACTACCGTCCATGCCGCAGGTGTCGTTATTTCGGCAGTTCCGGTGAGTGACCTTGTTCCACTGCAAATGGGTGAGGGCTCTGTCATAACGCAGTACACTATGGGTACTCTTGAATCCCTCGGACTGTTGAAAATGGACTTTCTCGGTCTGAGAAACCTTACGGTGATCCGTGATGCGGTGAGGGTAATCCGGCAAAGCGAGCCGGATTTTGATATCAATAAAATACCTATCGACGTACCTGAGGTATACGCCATGCTTTCAGCCGGTGACACAAAGGGAGTTTTCCAGCTTGAAAGCGAGGGAATGACCGCACGGCTCATGGAGCTGCGTCCTGAACGGCTTGAGGATCTCATCGTAATGCTTTCGCTCTACCGTCCAGGGCCTATGAAGTCCATATCCCAATATATCGAGAACAAACGTGACCCGAAAAAGATTACCTATATCCACCCGGCACTTGAAGCCTCGCTCAGAGACACCTACGGGGTCATGGTCTACCAGGAACAGGTAATGGAGATATGCCGCAAGGTCGCTGGCTATTCCTACGGTCATGCAGATATAGTCCGCAGAGCAATGGCAAAAAAGAAACACGATGTAATGCTTAAAGAAAGGGAGAGCTTCGTTGCAGGTGCTGCCGGGAACGGCATTCCGAAGGAACAGGCGGATAAGATCTTCGATGAAATGGTCAGCTTCGCCTCATATGCCTTCAACCGCTCACACGCTGCCGCATACGCCTATGTCTCATATCAGACGGCATACCTCAAATGCCGGTACAGAGGCATATATATGGCTGCACTGATGTCAAGCGTCTCCGGGAATACAGCAAAGCTGACTGAATACATTGCCGACTGCCGGGAGCATGGTACAGAGATACTCCCGCCGGATATAAACCACAGCGGAAGAGGCTTTCTCTATGAAAACGGCAGGATATACTTCGGTCTGAACGCTGTAAAGAACGTCGGCGACGGACTTACGGCAAGGATAGTTTCTGTCAGGAGCAGCGGAGGAAGATTCACGAGCCTTCAGGACGTATGCGAACGAATGACCGGCAGGGATATGACGAGAAAGGCTATGGAGAATCTTATAAAGGCTGGAGCTCTTGACGGTCTCGGACTGAACAGGCGGCAGATGCTCGGCAGCTTCAGCAGCATAATGGATATCGCTTCAAAAAGCTCAGGCAGCATAATGGAGGGACAGCTCGGATTCTTCGGTGCTGAGGAATCTGCGGCAGTCAACATCAGGATACCCGATATGCCGGAATATGATAAGAAATATATGCTGGCTATGGAAAAGGAAGTCTCAGGAGTATATCTTTCTGATGATCCGCTGTCGATATACAGCCATATATCGGGACTTCTGAGGACTTCTCCGCTCAGGCGGATCACGGGTGATGACTCCCCTGCTGACGGAGAGCAGGTAAAGCTGCTGTGCATGATCGACAGCGTAAAACCGCACACCACCAGAAAGGGTGATAAAATGTGCTTTGCTGAGGTATCAGACGGCACAGGAAGTACAGATATCGTTGTCTTTCCCGATCTTTTCAGGCTGTGCGGAAGCAGTCTTGACACCGACACGATAGTTCTTGTCAGCGGCAGGATATCGCAGAAGGAGGATGGGGTAAGCATTGTATGCACCTCCATCATACCGGAAGCGGAATTTCCCAGAATGACGGCAAATATGAAGCTGTGTGCAAAGCTCAGGAGCACTGACGACAACAGAACAAAGCAGCTTTCAGAGATATGCAGGAGATATCCCGGCAGCACGCATATCTGCTTTTACTTTACCGATACCCGGAAAACTGCCGTTCTCAGGCAGGAATACTCGCTCAGCATATGCCCTGAGTCCTATGAGGAGCTGAAAAAGCTCTATTCTCCGGAGAATATCGGTCTGATATAGGAGAGAAGATGCAGGAAAATAAGGAAGAAATGATCGCACAGTCCCTCGTCAGGGACTTCAATAAAACTATATGGTCGGTATTTCTGCGTGGGATAAGGGAATACAGGCTCATTGCTCCGGGAGACAGGATAGCCGTATGTATCTCAGGCGGCAAGGACTCGATGCTCATGGCAAAGTGTATGCAGAGGTGGCAGAAATACGGCAATATCCCCTTTACTGCGGAGTATATTGTGATGGATCCGGGGTATGCTCCGGAAAACCGGCGTAAAATAGAGGAAAATCTCTCACTGCTCGGAATACCTGCACAGGTCTGTGAGACTAAGATATTCCAGTCGGCAGAAAGAGCTGAGAAAAATCCGTGCTTTCTCTGTGCAAGGCTGCGGCGCGGGTGGCTGTACAAAAAGGCTCAGGAGCTCGGCTGTACAAAGATAGCCCTCGGTCACCACTTTGATGACGTTATCGAAACGATACTTATGGGTATGCTGTACGGCTCTCAGATGCAGACTATGATGCCTAAGCTGCACAGCGAAAATTACCGTGGAATGGAGCTTATCCGTCCGCTTTACCTTGTCAGGGAAAACGAGATAATACGCTGGTGCGGGGAAAACGGACTCAGCTTTATCCGATGTGCGTGCCGTATGACTGACGATTCCTCACCCGACAGCAGCGGCTCGAAGCGTGCGGAGATAAAGGCTATGCTCCGGCAGCTCCGTGAGGTCAATCCCGGAGTTGATATGAATATCTTCCGCAGTGCGGAAAATGTCAATCTGCAAACTCTTATTTCCTATCACATAGGCAATGAAAGACACCATTTCCTTGACACCTATGACAAAGGGCTCACCATCAGGGGCACTCATTCAGGAGGTCAATAAAGCTTTGAATGGTCTGGTCAGGCTCAGACCTGAAAATATATTATTAAAGGAGTTGTTACAATGAAGCTGACGAAATTGAAAAAAGCATCTGCGGCTGTCCTTGCTTCTGTAATTACAGCGGCTGCTGTTTCCTCAGCTGTACCGCTCATGCAGTCGAGTGCAGAGGCTGAGGAGCTTGTCCACGATACGTTCGAGGACAGCTTCGGTACGTGGAAGGCAAGAACGTCCGGAAGTACGGAGATAAAGCTCTCCGATGAACAGGCGTACAGCGGCTCTAAGTCGCTCAGTGTCACCGGAAGGACTACAAGCTGGAATGGTGCGGGAGCATCACTGATAGGCGTTATGTACCCCGACCAGCAGTACGACCTCTCCGTTGCGGTATACTATGATGATGAGGTCGGCGGACAGAATCAGCAGTTCAATTTGCAGTGTCTTTATACCGATGCTGACGGTACAGAAAGATACAAGTACATCAGCAGTGTCAATGCCTCTCAGGGCGAGTGGGCTGTGATAAATGGCAGCTATACTGTACCCTCGGACGCAAGCAATCTTGTGGTATATGTAGAATGCGGCACGTTAAGCGATTTCTACATGGACGAATTTACTGTCAGCGGTGAGAGGACTGAGCAATCTGCTGAAGATGACGGTTTTTTTGACGATTTTGACGACGGTACGAAAATGAGCTGGCAGACACGCGGCTCGAATACCACCCTTGAGGTCACCGACAAATACGCCCACAGCGGCAGCTATTCCATATATACCGACGGACGTACCCAGCTGTGGAATGGTGCGACCTGCAACAAGACACTCGTTCTCCAGCCCGGCGGCTACTACAGCTTCGGGTGCTATGTGCTCTACGACGGCGAAAACTGGACTGATACGCAGAAATTCTCAATTAATCTCCAATACGACCTTGACGGAAAGGAGAATTACTACACTGTCTATACCGAAACTGCCCAGAAGGGCGAATGGACGTATGTAGGTACGGAGTGTACTATCCCGGAGGGTGCGGCAAATATATACGTTTATGTTCAGACTGCATACAAGCCGGACGCTTCTGTTACTGAGCAGGATCTCATGGGCTTTTATCTTGATGATGTCAGCGGCACCCGTCTGCCTGACCCGGCTATCCAGGACGATATCGCTTCACTGAAGGACGTCTACAGCGATTATTTCAGGATAGGCTGTGCCGTTGCAGGAAGTGAGTTCACTCAGGGTGCGACCAAGGACCTTATCCTCAAGCACTACAACAGCGTTACTATCGGCAATGAGCTGAAGCCTGAATCTGTCCTCGACCAGACTGCGACAGTTGCCTATATGAACGCTAATGACGGCGATCAGACTAATCCGCAGGTATCGCTCAGGCAGGCAGCGGATATGCTGAAATTCTGCGAGGATAATTCTCTGCCGCTCAGAGGTCATGTGCTTGTATGGCATTCCCAGACTCCGGACTGGTTCTTCAAGGAGAATTATGATGCCTCTGCGGACTTCGTTTCGCCGGAGATCATGGACAAGCGAATGGAGAACTATATCAAAAACATCATGGCTGCGATAAAGGAGCAGTACCCGAAGCTGAATGTTTACGCATGGGACGTTGTGAATGAGGCTGCTTCTGATTCCGGTACGATACGCAATGCCGGTGCATACTCCCAGGGCGACGGCTCGTCCGGCTGGGTGAGTGTCTACGGCGACCAGAGCTATATCCTCAAGGCGTTCCAGTACGCAAGAAAGTACGCTCCGGAGGGGTGCAAGCTCTTCTACAATGACTATAATGAATACAGCGACGCAAAGCTGAAATATATCCAGTCTGAGATACTCGCCCCGCTCGTTGAAGCTGGTGTGATCGACGGCATGGGTATGCAGTCGCATATCGGAATGAGCAGTCCTTCCATAGCTCAGTATGAGGCGGCACTCCGCAGCTATGCGGCTATGGGACTTGAGGTACAGGTAACAGAGCTTGACATATCTCTTCGCTCCAATACTGACGAGGATCTGCTCTCACTCGCTGAGAGGTACCGTGAATGCTTCGAGATGTACAAGAGAGTAAAGGACGACGGTGTAAACCTGTCGGCGGTAGTCCTCTGGGGTATCACCGATTCAACAAGCTGGATAGGCGGCTATCCCCTGCTCTTTGACAAGGATTATCAGGCTAAAGCTGCTTATTATGCCGTTATCGACACAGACGCAGAGGTGCAGACGATAAAGAGCATTCCGGCTTATATCGCAACAGACGCTTTCACAACAAGCGATGCTCTCTATGAGGGAGCTGTAGTAAATGAGGTCAGCGGCAAGGGTACGTTCCAGGTCGCTTACAATACCAACGGCAACAGACTTGCTTTCCGCATAGATGCGTCCGCCGGTTCACAAGTAACTCTGATGGGTGACTGCTTCGAGACGAAAACCTACGATATCCCGAATGGTGTAATGGCGATAGAGCTTGGCAGACTTACACGTGAGATAAGTGCAGGCGACAGCATACGCTTTGACGTAGTTATTGACGGAGTGGCGTGGAATGCAAATAATTACAACGCTGATGATCCTGATACATCTGCTTACGGAAAGCTGACACTGAAAAAGAAACCGCCCGTTGCTAAGGCTGCAAAGGGAACTCCTGAGATAGACGGGAAGATCGACGATATATGGGCTGATGCACCCTCGATCGACATAAAGACCTTCTCACTCGGAACCACTGGTGCAACAGGTACAGCAAAACTTCTCTGGGACAAGAGCAATATATATATCCTCGCAGAAGTGACTGACCCGGTACTGAGCAAGGCAAGCTCCAACACCTATGAGCAGGACACGGTTGAGGTATTCCTTGATGAAAACAATCACAAGTCTACAGCCTATGAATCTGACGATATTCAGGTGAGAGTGAACTATGACGGCGAAAAGTCAGTAACTGACGGGCTCAGCACGGACAGCTTCACCTCAGCAGCAGCTGTAACCTCCGGTGGCTATCTTGTGGAAATTGCTATCCCCTCAACTCTCGGCGGCTTCAAGGCTGATCAGATAGTCGGCTTTGATGCACAGATCAACGACGACGGCACCGGTGACGGAAAGCGTACCGCAATATCGAACTGGTACGATCTTTCAGGTATGGGATATACCGATGTTTCCGGGCTCGGACTTCTCAAGCTTATCGGCGAGGACGACCCTGTGAGCACTCTGTACGGTGACGCAAACTGTGACGGAAAGGTAAACATGGCTGACGCAGTAGCCGTATTACAGAATATTGCGAACAGCGAGAAGTATCCCCTCCCGGCTCAGGGTGCAGAGAATGCCGACTGTGACGGAAGTAAAGGTCTTACAGGTACAGATGCAATAACTATACAGCGTATAGATGCAGGTGAGCTGAAGCAGGAGGATTTTCCGCTTTAAACTAATATAAATATGCCCCGGATAGTATATCCGGGGTATATCCTCCTGTTTTTGTTGCATATGGTTAACAAAACCACTCCCCTGCTCCGAAAAAGCGGATCTTCAACAAATGGCTGTAAATCGGGAAAATATTGATTATATTAGTGTGTACTAACAATTTGCAAAAAATTTTTTCAGATTTTTTCGTCTTTTTTGCCCTCTAAAATCACTTATATATGAAAGCTTTCACAGCCGTTCACCGGCAAACCGCTTACATTTCGTACTTTTGCAGGCAAAGGAGTGATGGATATGCTTGCAAAGACCAATATTTACTCCGGAGGTGGAAATGAAACCTTGCTCTCACTAACACAGCTGCCGCAGAGTGCAGATGACTCAGCAACAGATCCAGAACAGAGCTCAAGAGAGGATATAGGCAGGATAAATCAGCTGATAATTGCCTGCTCCTTTTCAAAGGACGCTCTTGAGGAGCTGTACAATATGTTCAGAAAAAGTATTTTCGCCCTCGCCTACAGTATCACTTCGGACTATCAACTCGCTGAGGATACTGTGATCGAGACGTTCGTCAGACTGACCCAAACTGCGGACTTCAATCCCAAAAAGGGCGATGGCAAGGGTTATATCCACAGAATTGCCCGCAATATTGCATTAGAGCTTCGCCGCAGCTACAGATCGCGCGAAATGGATATACTTATCCAGAGCTATGGCGAGGCTGACCAGACTGTTGAAGACAGTATATTCATAAATCAGCTGCTCAAATGCCTGACTGATAAACAGCGGCAGACTGTTGTCATGAAGGTTTGCAGCGGTCTTACCTTCAGGGAGATCGCAAGGGTAATGAAATGCCCGGAGACTACCGTGAAGTCAAGATTCAACAAGGCTATGGCAAAACTAAAAGAGGAGGCAGGTGTTAAAGGTGAATAATAAACAAAACGAAGCTTATGATATCGAAAAGCTGCTCGCTGACAAAATGGACAGTCTTTCCGGTTCAGCTGACTGCTTCGACAAAATTACAGAAAGAGCCTTTCCGCAGAGCGATCTGGATTTTTCCGAAAGCGGGTTCACCGTGACCGGCCTCGAAAACGTTACCGCTAAAAGCAGGCGGAAAAAAATCATCAGATGGACTGCTGCCGCTGCCGCAGTTATCGTCGGTATAGCTGTTATACCTAAGACCGGTATCCTCGGACTGCTCGGCTCTAATATCAACCGCTCGGGCAGAAATATTTACGAATCAGCTGTCCAGGGCATAATCAGTACAGTATCCGATGATGAAGGCTTTACCAGCATGGATATCCCACTCGATGTCTACAGCAAATATGACGTACTTGTAACTCCTGGCATAAGCTGTCCCTTTGAGTACAGCGGCAGGACGGACGCTATGGTAAGACTGTATATCCGGACTATTGACGGGATAAAGACAAACGAGATGTATGCTGTTGAATACAGCGGAGAATATACCGAAGCCGGATTCATTGCAGCAGCTGCTGCGTCTGCAGAATTTTCCGCCAGCGACATCACTGAGGCAAGACAGAAATTCGCAAATTCAGACCTGAGCTATAGTGATACAGCCGTGGACAATGCAATTAAGAACAATTTCAGTGATGACGGCAATGGTATTCTCTGGCTCAGCGGAAATGCTGTGTCTCTTGCTTCGTTTAGTCAGGTCAGCCTGATAAAAACTGAGGACGGGATACAGCCGGAGGTCTGCGATGTGATATACTACCACAATGGTGCAAAAAGCAGTGACGAATACTTTTATGACATCAATATCAGCGGAGGTGCTGACGAGGTACAGACAGAAGATGAACAGAACAGCATATGGCAGTATTCCGTTTACTTCAACGGACGTAACGCTGCACCTGAGCATTCGCAGTCTGCATTTACAAGGACGAAGCTTTTCGACGAGGAACATGAGGTGAATAACGATTTTCCCGGATACGCTTATGTAATGCCGCTCAGTGATAACAATGAGGGCTACGGCGACGAAATAAAGCTTAGCTTTATTGTAGATAATTATGTATTCAGAGGCGTTTTCAGTACTATACGTACTCCGTTCAGTGCTGAATATTCAGATCTCAGGCTCTATTTTTCACCCTATTTTCTCTCAGACTTCACATCATCTGAAAGTTCGGTGCTGAACGTGAAAACAAGCGGCGGCGATCTGCTGCTGACAGCTGCGTTCAATGACATTTCGTTCAGCCGGGAGTATCTTTTCATCATTGCTGAGGAGCTTCAGAGGCAGATAGACAACATGAACAGCATTGAGGTCTACGAGAATGATCCAAGTTTTCAGAGCAAGGACATGGAAATTGCCCGGCTCGAAGAAAAACTCGATTCCGTAAATAAAATGATAGACAGAATGACCGACTGATATTCAGCAAAGCAGAGCAGGACCCGCTCAGCTCTGCGGAAGACCACAATACGGACAAAAGGATCAGCGGCAGTGCTTTCTGTAAGATCGTACTGCCGCTTTTTGTTATAAAATAAAAATATTTGTTTGCTATTGATTTTTCTCCCCAGGTATGTTATAATATTATGGTCGGTGAACGAAGACAATCCCCGTCTTTGTTCATCAGTGTATATGCAGTGGTATCGAAGTGGTCATAACGGACATGACTCGAAATCATGATGCCCCTTGAGGGACGTGGGTTCGAATCCCACCCACTGCGCCAGCACAGAGCCTGTGTGCCCAACTACGTTGGTGCTCGCAGGCTCGCTTACTTTTTATAAGTGCCTTACTCTGCTTTCGCTTACGGCACTGCCATATTATAGTTTTGGCTCTGTCCCAATAAAGGGTTGATTTTGGGTACATTGACCTTGACATAGTGAAAAACCTGTTGTAAATTATAGTTAGAGTCTATTTTAAGCCATAATTCTGAATGACAGAGGTGGTACTATGGCAACGCTGAATGAT
>JAFVFL010000029.1 GCA_017475555.1 Ruminococcus sp. | reverse complement strand
GTATACCACATCTTTTCGCATTTGTCAAGGGGTTTTAAAAAGTTTTTTCAAAAAACTTTTTAAGCCTGATTAGAACCAATCTTGACCGATTGTCCGGAAATCTGTGATACCCGCTGCCGCTCTTTCCTGCGACAGCTTTATTATTATATCACCATATTTCTCATTTGTCAAGCCAAATATTCATTCGCTCGAAAGTATTTTTTCGGTGCATTTGCACAAACAAATTAAAATCAAAGAAAGCTGCTCTATATCATTCCATGCTGTAATTCGCCGAATACAGTTCATACAGCTCCTTTGCCGCCTCCTCGGAACCGCTCTTATCGTAAAGCACAAGATTACAGCAGCTTATGAAATCATCGTAGAGGTCACTGTTTTCGATCAGCGGATTCATGTGGGTGAGCCGGTCGCAGTTTTCCATGACAAGTGCAGCCTCATACTGCAAGCCGCTCAGCTGCCCCTCTTCGCTCAGGAACTCCCTCACTGATCCGCTTATCGGCACGCCTTTTTCCACACCCTGAAGCTCTGCCCATTCGCTGCTGTTCAGCATAAAATCGAGCAATATCGCAGCCTCCTTCGGGTGCTCCGTGTTCTTGCTTATGGCATACAGCGTCGCAGGCTTTGCGTACCAGCCCTCACCGCTTTCAGCCGGATCCTCCGCAGTATAAGGTGCCGGAACGATATTAGCACCCGCCTCGATGAGCTTTCCGAAATAATTCACAGCGTCGCTGACCCATGCCACACTTCCGCCATAAACGCCCTTTTCAAGGTCAATACGTGAATAATTCTCGACCTGCGGTGCCGCCTTTTCATTTATCAGCCTGACGTAGAAATCTATCATCAGCTCAAGCTCGTCCGCATCAAAGGTTATCTCGTCGTTTTCGTTGAAGAAATGCTTCCCGCACATCTGCTCCGCATACGCAACGCAGTAAAGGCACATCGCCTTTGAGCCGGCTGAGATCGGGTACACTCCGTCCTTCTTCATCACCTTTGCCGCCGCAAAGATATCGTCCCATGTCTCCGGCACAGGCAGCCCGTAGCTGTCGTAGATATCCTTGTTTATGTACACAGTCTCGGCGTTCATGGCTATGGGAATAGCATTGAGCACGCCGTTTTTTCTGCCGTATTCCAGTATCTCCTCCGGGAAATTATCCAGGCGGACATGATCTGCAAGCTGCTCTAAATCGTAATAGCCCTTTCCGTCAGAGGAAAATTCGCTCAGCCAGCCGACGTTAATCTGCATGACGTCCGTCTCCGTGTTTGATATCATCTGCACCCGGTTTCTCGCCTCATAGCCCGACCATTCGGAATAGCTGCACTTCACCCTGATATCCGGATGAAGCTCCTCGAACCGTTCGACAGCCTCAAGAGTATACTCCGTCCTCGAATCATTTCCCCACCATGACAGCGTTATCTCCGTAGGCATGGTCTTTGTACTCACCATTGTCTTGTCACCGCACGAGCAGCACACCGCCGCCATGCAGCCTGCCGCCGCACACAGCAGCATTCCCCGGACAGCTCTCCGGGCATTTTTCACTCTCCCGCAATTATTTTCTCTCATCAGCTGTCCGCCTCCGTTCCCTCGCCTATCTTCGCCGGAGAATCCTCAAGCTCCTTATTATATATAGTATATGTATCCTTGCCCTTGTGCTTTGAGCTGTACAGTGCCTTGTCAGCCGCCTTGTAAAGCTCCTCAAAGGCTGCACCGTGCTCGCCGAACATGGATACTCCGATACTTGCGGATATCTTGTAATCCCCTGCATCTCCTGCATAATTTGAAGCAAAGGTATCGCAAAGCTCCTGACAGCGTTCCTTTATATAGTCGGTATAGCTCCTCCCCTTTTCCGGTGAGGAATTGACAAGCACGCAGAACTCGTCGCCGCCTATTCTTCCAATGTAATCCTCATTCGAGAAAACTCCCCTGAGTATGCTGCCCGTCCTTGCAAGCACCTTATCCCCGGCAGCATGACCGAGAGTATCATTCACGCCCTTGAAGTTGTCGATATCGAGCAGTATCAGGGCATGGTCCTCAAAGCTGAGGGCTATGGATATCCTGTACGCAGCCGTTTCCTCGAAGGTACGCTTGTTGAGTATACCTGTCAGCTGGTCGATATGAGCCTTTGTATCGAGCGAATCGAACGTTGACTTGACCGGCTTGGTGAGCCTGAACGAAAGCTCAGTACCGATGAGCACGGCAAGCAGAGCCGCAAGCAGTGCAGCCGCATATATAGCGTATCTCATCTCGTTCTTTTCCTTGAGGACTATCTTTGTCGGTATGGAGCTGATAACGTACCAGTCGCCGCAGGAATTGACCGAAACGAGGTAGTCATTGTCTACAGCTGTTGCGGACTCCTGTCCGGCTATCCTCTGCATTATGTCCTCCTGAAGCGGCTGCCCCAGCTCTCCGCTCACCGAGGAATACAGGATATTGTAATCATGGTCGGTAAGCCGGATATCCATGCCGTTTATAGTTTCCGGATTATCGAAAACAGTTTCAAGCTCTGCGGCATAGAACGATATAACGAGCAGAGCATTGTCGTGTACCCTCTTTACGTAGTAGATACGTCTGAAATCGTCATTATAGCCCGCTGCCCAGCCGTCGCTCGTCCTCTGGCGGTATATCATCTTCTCCAGCCCGTCAAACAAGCCGTCCCCGAAGAGGCTTGAGGTGCCGTTGGATATCTTGCCGACAGTACGGTTGTTTCTGTACACAATGCCATAATCGACAAAATTCTCCATTATACAAAGGCTGTAGAGCTTATCGGAGATTATTTTCTCGGTATTTATCGCCTCATACTCGTCATTATTCTCATCGGACGCATCATATGTATACGATTCCTCAATGCCGAATGCAAGAGTGCCTATCGTCTCCATTCGTGAGAGGTAGCTGTCCATATTCAGCTTCATCTGCATATTCAGTGACGAAGCAAGAGAGATGACCTTATCCTTGAGTGCGGTGTCAGTTTTTCTGACAGCGTAGAGCGAAACAAATGCTATAGAAGCAACGACTATGAGGGCATAGCCGATTATCATCGAAATTTGCAGTGTACGGAAGTTACCTGATGACGATGACTGACCGCTTCTGCTGTTCCTTCGCCCGCTGCCGGTATCATGCTTCTTCATGGTTTTCTCCTTTTCATGCCAGACCCCCGTGAGCCGGCAATTCCCGGTTTCCTGTGAAACACATTCTCACGTTATATTATATCACCTATACAAGCGGAATTGATTAATAATTTGTAAACAACAAAAAAAGCCCCATAATAATGGGACTTTTATCTGTATGACCGGATCTTTCGGTTACGCTCCGTCAGGTCACAGTTCATTTTATAGCCTTCGGTATACGCTTTATGACCAGCTCATATATAGCCACAGAGGTAACAACTCCAAGTCCGCCCTGTACAAGGTCGCCCGGGATACCGATAACTGCCGCTGTGAACGAGCCTGCAAGCACTGAATCAAACAGCGAATACCCCACCGCCATGATAAGCTCAGACACCACAGCCGCAGCCGTCCGTGCCGGGAATGAGCCAGCTCTCCGGCTCAGAGCCTTGTACACATACCACGCTGCCACAGCCATTAAAGCCTTTATAACGAGCGTTGCCGGGACAAATACCACATACCCCGATATAAGGTCAGCCATTGCCGAGCCGATACCTGCCGCAGCTGCACCGTACACAGGGCCGAGTATCCACGCTGATATGTTCACAAGACAGTCTCCGAGGTTCACGTAGCCCTTTGTCGGGGTCGGTATCTGTATCAGCAGCGTTGCCGCACAGGTCAGAGCCGCAAGAAGTGCCGTCAGCGTAAGCAGCTTAGTCTTGTTATTGTCGTTGTGTCCCATAATATCACCTCTTCAATTTATCCGGATATGACTGAAAGTCCGGAATTACCCGGGCTTTCAGGATCATACCGTTTTTTGCACTGTGTCAGGCACAGCTCACTTTACTGCCTTGAATCCGTTCTCAAGATCAGCAATTATATCGTCGATATGCTCAGTACCGATAGAAAGCCGGATAGTATTCGGCTTGATTCCGGCAGAAAGCAGCTCCTCCTCGTCCATCTGCGAGTGAGTTGTTGAAGCCGGGTGGATAACGAGCGACTTGACATCAGCAACATTTGCGAGCAGCGAGAACAGCTCAAGGCTCTCTGTGAACCTCTTAGCCTTCTCAGCATCGCCCTTTATCTCGAATGTGAAGATAGAAGCCGCACCATTCGGGAAGTATCTGTCATAAAGCTCCTTCTGCTTTCCTGTCTCAAGTGACGGGTGGTTCACCTTCTCAACGTCCGGGTGCTTGCTGAGATAGTCAACTACCTTGAGAGCATTCTCGGTGTGTCTCTCAAGACGGAGCGACAGTGTCTCAAGTCCCTGGAGAAGAAGGAATGAATTGAACGGAGATATAGCCGCACCCTGATCTCTGAGGAGAGTTGTGCGTATCTTTGTAACATAAGCCGCAGCACCTACAGCGTCAGCAAAAACAACACCGTGGTATGACGGGTTAGGCTGTGAAAGTCCGGGGAACTTGTCGTTCTGCTTCCAGTCGAACTTTCCGCCGTCAATGATAACGCCGCCCATAACAGTACCGTGACCGCCTATGAACTTTGTAGCGGAGTGAACAACGATATCGGCACCATGCTCGATAGGACGGAGCAGATAAGGTGTAGCAAAGGTATTGTCAACGATGAGCGGGATCCCGTGCTTGTGAGCAATTGCGGAGATCGCCTCAAGGTCGATAACATCGGAATTAGGATTGCCGAGAGTCTCAGCATAGAGGAGCTTTGTATTCTCCTGGATAGCAGCCTCAAAGTTAGCCGGGTCAGCCGGGTCAACGAATGTAGTCGTAAGTCCCTGCTCACGGAGAGTATTTGCAAAGAGATTATATGTACCGCCGTAGAGGTTGGTGGAGGAAACTATGTGGTCGCCTGCGGTAGCGATATTCTGTACTGCGTAGGTGATCGCAGAAGAACCTGAGGCAACAGCAAGGGCTGCAACGCCGCCTTCAAGAGCAGCTATCCTCTCCTCAAAAACACTGGAGGTCGGGTTCATGAGGCGGGTGTAGATATTTCCGGGAACTGTAAGCCCGAATCTTCCGGCAGCGGTTGCAGAATCCTTGAATACGTAAGAGGTAGTTGCATATATCGGCACAGCTCTTGCGTCAGTTGCCGGGTCGGGAGACTCCTGACCTGCGTGTATCTGTAGAGTTTCAAACTTATAATTGCTCATAGCACATCTTCCTTTCAGAATATTTCAGAATATTGTTTTTTTAATTTCTCCTACTTTTTCTGTAGGCTATGTATGTATTATATCACTCTTTTCTTTGTTTGTCAATAGGAAAAATCAATTTTTTCAAAAATATTTTTCCCGAAATAATTATCTCCCCCAGATAATTCTGAGGGAGTGTGCTTCATTTCCCCGGAAACCGGCGAAATGTCAGCTTCCGGGGGAGGTCTGTCAAGCTTCATCTTCAAACGGCGTCCACAGTGCTCTGTAGCAGCGGTATGCGGCAAAGCATATCCCGGCAGTCAGCAGAGTTCTTGCAATTATCGCAGCTGAATCTATAAACAAGCCGGCTATCATATTGCCGAAAGCGTGCAGCAATATAGCCGCCGGCAGCATTACCTTTGATTTTCCCGTCTGTATGCCGTAGAATATCAGTACCGTCAGTGCTGCGACGAGCAGCACTCCTTCGGCTTCCGCCCAGATATTGTGCAAGAGAATATCCGGTGCTGCTCTGTCCGTACCGATAAGCCCGAAACAGCTCAGCCCTGCACCAATATCCTCGAAAGCACTATGCCCGATACCATAGCTCACTGCGTCCCTCCGGCTGTCATATGAAGTCAGATAAAAACGCAGCACAAGAAACTTCGCTCCCTCCTCAAATATGCCGTACAGCAGTCCCTGCCGGATATAATAGGCGTAGAAGTTATCATGACTGAAGCCGGATCGGATAACACCGGCAATTATAAAAGCCGGCAGACACGCTAAAAGTGCGATCACCGCCGGATACAGCCTTGCACCGGTCTTTTTGTGAAGGATGATGAGCAGTACCGGTGCAGTGAGCAGCCGTATCAGTCCTGAGAGAAGGCAGCTCAGGTCTGTCATGGCAGTATCCCTAAGTCAGAGAGAAGTATTTTCAGCCCGATAAGGATAAGTATTATCCCTCCGGCTATCTCCGCCTTGCTGCCGAACCTGCTGCCGAAGCGGTTGCCTACTGCGACCCCGGCAAACGAGAGTGCGAAGGTTATCAGCCCTATCGTACAGACAGACCCGGCTATCGGAGTATCCTGCACCGCAAATACCACCCCGACCGCAAGTGCATCTATACTCGTTGCGACCGCAAGCAGGAAAAGCTCCTTTATATCGAGCTTATACGCCTTTACCTCACCCGGCTCGTCCTTGTCTGTCACAGCCTCCCACAGCATTTTTCCGCCGATAACGGCGAGCAATACAAACGCTACCCAGTGATCTACCGCCGTTATGTACCCGGCGAACGTCCTGCCGAGGAAATACCCGATAAGCGGCATGATCGCCTGGAATACGCCGAAAAACAGAGCAGTTGTGAACGCTCCTACATAGTCTATACGCTTCATGCTCAGTCCCTTACAGACCGCTACAGAAAAAGCGTCCATCGCAAGTCCCACGGAAAGCAGCAGCAGCTCCGCAAAGCCCATAATATCATCTCCTGTGACATTTTGTCCTACATCATTATACATCTTATTCAAAATGCTGTCAATAAATCACTGTTAGAAATAAAAAACCGGGAGGATCAGCTCTCCCGGCTCTTCACGCTTCTACAGCCTGTATTCCATGATATAATCGTCCATAACGTAGCCGCCGCCGATGTCCGTAACAGCCGTATCCGCCTCATAGAAGCCTGCCGCCTTGTACACATTGACAGCGTGGTCATTGTGCTTGTTCACTGTCAGATACACCGTATCCTTGCCAAGTGCCGCCGCTTCCTCAAAGACCCTGCCGAGCATTGCCCTGCCTATGCCCAGTCCTCTCTTGTCACTCCGGAGGTACAGCTTGCTCAGGAACAGCCTGTTGTCCTTTTCCGGCTTCAGTGCGATATATCCGCAAAGCTCACCGCCGTCACGCACAGCAAGGTAATAGTACCCCTGATTTTCTATCTGCTCCGTCATTGCCTCAAGCGACTGGAATTTATCGACCATATAATCTATCTGTCCCTCGCTGATTATCCCGACAAAGCACTCGTGCCATATACTGTCCGCAAGCTGTGCAATGCTTCTCAGCTCCGGCATATACTTTACCTTAGTTATCTCCGGTGCCATGATACGCCTCAGTCGGTCATCTCCCAGTTGTGGTAAACGTTCTGCACATCATCGTTGTCCTCAAGGTGCTCAAGCAGGAGATTCATCTTCTTTATCTGCTCCTCGTCCGTGAGAGTTGTATAGGTAGAGGGTATCTGCTCAGCCTCAGCCGATATAACGTTATAGCCCTTTGCCGTAAGACCCTCTCTGAGAGCACCTACGCTCTCCGGAGCACACTCTATCTCAACCGTCTCATCGTTCATATCAAGGTCATCGCCGCCGAGGTCGAAAACGTCCTCCATTACCTTATCCTCATCAAGACCGGTATTTTCAAGGATAACTATGCCCTTTGTGCTGAACATATACGATACACAGCCGACAGTACCGAGATTTCCGCCGAACTTATCGAAATAATGCCTTACCTCGCCGGCTGTGCGGTTCCTGTTGTCGGTCAGGCACTCAACAATGACTGCAACGCCGTTCGGGCCGTATCCCTCATAGGTTATGTTCTCATAGTTATTCTTATCCTCACCGCCGGCTGCCTTTTTGATAACTCTCTCGATATTGTCGTTCGGCACATTGTTAGCCTTTGCCTTTGCAATAAGATCTCTGAGCTTGCTGTTGTTGTTCGGGTCAGGCCCTCCCTCACGGACTACTACAGTTATCTCTCTGCCTATTTTTGTGAAGATCTTGCCCTTTACGGCATCTGTAGCCTCTTTCTTCCTCTTGATGTTGTTCCATTTTGAATGTCCAGACATACTTACACTCCTATCCGTTGATAATTTCACTTCTCAAGTAATTTTAAATACTCTTCATACGCTCTTTTCAGCTTTCTTTCATAGAGCTCATACTGCTTTACAAAGATCCTGCCCGGTCTGTGTGCTGAGCCGCTTTTTATCAGAGCCTCTTCAAACTCCTCGAGCGTCAGCTTATCCGCAAATCTGCCCGTTGCGAGGGGAGAATGTCCCTTTTCCTGTGCAACTGCACGGATATCATCGATGGTCACTTTTTTCAGCTCCGCCTCTACCTCTTCCGCTATATCTGCGTAAATACTCTGATACAGCACAGCCCCGCAGCCGTTGCAGCGTTCAGAATCCCTGCTGAGCCTTATGCCGCATTCCGGGCATCTTATCTTCATACAGCTGTCCCTTATTCCGAATACAGATAGTTTTCATCTGTATCACGCCGCAGCTTGCTCAGCTGCCGCTCCTTCTCGTCAAAATGACGCACAGCCAGAGCCAGTGCCGCACCTGCAATGATACCCGTCAGAAATCCGATACACGCTGCTGCCGCAACGCTCACCGCTGAATAACCGCCGTCCTTGTACATACTCAGTTCCCCCTTTCAGCCCTCGCTGAAGCTTATCTCTATATCCCGCATGATGATCTCAAACAGCTCCTCTATCCGCTCGATCCTGCCGAGCAGATAAAGGTATCCGAAAAGTGCCTCGACTGCCGTTGCTCTGCGGTATTCCGCCGCATCAGCGTGCTTCGGGACTGCCGTACCCGTGGCATTCCTGCCCCTTTTGAGCACCGCAAGCTCCCTTTCACTCAGCACCTCAGCGACCCTGTCGTACATCGACGACTGAAACTCCGCACACACGAGCTTCACCTTTGCAGCGTGATACTTCGCCACCGGGACATTTGAAGCCCTCAGCAGCCGCTCCCTCACAAGAGTATCATACACACTGTCGCCGAGGAATGCCAGTCCGAGCGGACTGTAGCTGTTTGCCTCACGCTCTGTAAGATTTGTATTTTCCATAGATCAGTCCACGAAATCGAACTCAAAGCCGTTGAGATCGACAGTATCTCCCTCCTGTATGCCCATTTCTTCAAGCCGTGCGATGATACCGCTGTTTATCAGTACACGCTGGAAATACTGTAGAGATGACCAGTCGTCAGGGTCAACAGTCCGCATTATCGGCTCAAGCCACTGTGCCTCAACGTGGTATACTCCGTCCTCAACAGTGACCTCGAATCTCTTTCCGGAAAGCTCGTCAAGCTCAGCCTGCGGTACCGGCTCAGGCTCGAATTCCTTTATAGGCGGCAGCGTTTCAAGCACCTCTGCCGTTTTCATGATAAGCTCCTGAGTACCCTGAGTAGTTGCTGCGGAAATGCAGAAGAAGGGAAGCCCCTGCCCCTCGATAAAGCTGCGGAACGCCTCTATCTGCTCCTCAGTCGCCATATCGCACTTGTTCGCCGCAACTATCTGCGGTCTTTCGGCAAGCTCCGCATTGAACTTCGCAAGCTCTGCATTGATTATGGCAAAGTCCTCCTTCGGGTCTCTGCCCTCGATTCCCGACACATCAACAACGTGGATTATCAGCCTGCACCGCTCAACGTGCCGCAGGAACTCATGTCCCAGACCAGCACCGTCGCCTGCACCCTCGATAAGTCCGGGGATATCCGCCATTACGAAGCTGTGCTCCTCGTCTATCCTCACGACCCCAAGTACAGGAGTGAGCGTGGTGAAGTGATAATTAGCTATCTTCGGCTTTGCCGCACTGACGACCGAAATAAGCGTGGATTTGCCGACATTCGGGAATCCTACGAGCCCAACGTCCGCAAGCAGCTTCAATTCGAGAGTCACCTCAAATTCCTCGCCCGGAAAGCCGGGCTTTGCGAAACGGGGTATCTGCCGGGTAGAGGTCGCAAAGTGAACGTTGCCCTTGCCGCCGTTTCCGCCCCTTGCAAGGATCTTAGGCTCGTCAGTGGACATATCCGCCATCACCCTGCCTGTCGCAGCGTCACGTATCACCGTGCCCCTCGGCACCTTTATGACAAGCGGCGGGGCACTCTTTCCGGTGCAGTTCCTTGAGGAGCCGTTCTGTCCCTTTTCAGCGGTGTACTTCCTCTTGTAGCGGAAGTCTATCAGCGTAGAGAAATTGTCGTCCGCCTGAAAGATGATATCGCCGCCTCTGCCGCCGTCACCGCCGTCGGGGCCGCCTGCGGCAACGTATTTCTCACGATGGAAGGAAACTGCTCCGTCTCCGCCGTCTCCCGCCTTTATCCTTATCTTCGCCTTGTCAACGAACATTGTCTTCCTCCCCGTTTAAAGAAAAATCCCGAACATGAAAGCTCGGGATAAATTCCTGTTAGTCTGCCGCAATTACTGCTCTGCGTAAACAGATACCTGCTTGCGGTCCTTTCCAAGACGCTCAAACTTCACTCTTCCGCTTACTGTAGCGAAAAGTGTATCATCAGAGCCGATACCTACTCCCTTGCCGGGGTGGATATGTGTACCTCTCTGACGAACGAGGATATTGCCAGCCTTGACGAGCTGACCGTCAGCTCTCTTGACGCCGAGTCTCTTAGCCTCAGAGTCACGTCCGTTCTTTGTAGAGCCAACTCCCTTTTTATGAGCGAAGAACTGCATACTTATTCTGAACATAGTTTACACCTCCGAAATAGTGATATTGATCGTTTCCGGGTATTCTTCGAGGACAGCCTCAAGATGCAGCCTCAGCTGCTCTATCATCGCAGAAGCGGTATTTTCTGAAGCTGTGGCACGGCATATGACCGCATTGTCAGTCATATCAGTGCTCACCTGCGGCTCACAGTCAAATTCGTCAAGAAGATTAACTATAAGCTGCACCGCAGAGGAAACTGCCGCACAGGCGACGTCCTCTCCCGCCTCAGCGTAGCCTGAATGGCCGCTGAACCTGAAGCCCGTGAATTTTCCGTTCGTTCTGATGAACTCAGCCGAGATCATGCGTTGATAGCTTCGATCTTTACCTGAGTATAGGGCTGTCTGTGACCCTGCTTCTTCTTCTCACCCTTCTTGGGCTTGTAGGTGAAAACAGTGATCTTCTTAGCCTTGCCGTTCTTGATGACCTTAGCCTGAACAGCTGCACCCTCAACGTAAGGAGTTCCAACCTTGATACCATCATCTGCTCCGAGAGCTACCACCTTGTCAAAGGTAACAGTCTCATCAGCCTCAGCTGCGAGCTTCTCGATGAAGATAACATCTCCCTCGTTCACCTGATACTGCTTTCCGCCGGTCTCGATTACTGCGTACTTAGCCATTTTTCGGCACCTGCCTTTTCTATGAACTCGCTGTCTCAGGCGTATATCCGGCGATATTTTCTGAAAATACCGGAAAATTACCGGGCATAGCTTTAAAGCCTGCTGACAAGCGGCAATAATATTTTACCACACCCCGGCCAGCTTGTCAAGCTTTTTTGAAAAATTTTCTTCAATTGAAAATTGCAATATAAAATGTCACCAAAGATTAGGTGAGAGGTTTAGTGAAAGTGACACATCAAAAGGAGAAAGCCAGTTAAACTTTTTCCTTGGGTAATTGTTCATCCAGTGTTGAATGTAACTAATGAACTTCTTT
>JAFVFL010000028.1 GCA_017475555.1 Ruminococcus sp. | reverse complement strand
TTCGACGACCTTGATCTTGAACTCCGGTGTATAACTTTTTCTCGGTTTTCCTTTTGGCATAAAAATGCACCCTTTCGTTAGACTTTGATTCGGTATATTTCTATTATACCACATTGTCTAACAAATGGGGAGCATTTCACGGCGTGGTCTGGAGCTTTTATGCTGTCCCCTGAGCATCAGCAGATAAAGATGACGAGTTGTTCAGGGGCAGTATCAGTCATCATCATCAAGCACAAAGTCGATCGTACCCTCGCTGACATTCACAGCGGCACATATCACCTGCACCTCCATGCCGAGAGTGTACGAAACTCCGCTGAACCGCTCTGTCAGTGCGATAGGCTCGGAGTAGTCATACTCCCCCTCAGGCAGACTGCGGACGTGTACAAGTCCCTCAACCGTGTCCGGCAGCTCTACATAGAACCCGAACTCCGTGACCCCGGATATCCGCCCTGTGAATACCTCGCCTATATGCTGCTTCATGTACTCCGCCTTGTAGATATCCTCACACTCACGCTCGATAGATACCGCCCTTATCTCAGCATTCGTGGATTCCTCAGCTGCTGTCCGGACAAAGCCCTCATACCGCTTCCTGAGCCATTTCTGGTCGTACCCGGCAAGTATATCCGTGATTATCCTGTGTATCGCAAGGTCGGGATAGCGGCGTATCGGCGAGGTAAAATGTGAATAGTCATCAAGTGCGAGCCCGAAATGACCAAGCGGCTCCTCTGAATACTTTGCCTTCGCCATTGACCTCAGCACCATCATATTCACAGCCTCGTACATCTCCGTATCACGGGCATTGTCGAGTATATCTGCGGCGTGCTGCGGCTTGAACTCGGTAAACGGCGGGATATCTATACCTGCCTTGAGGAGCATTTCACACAACGCCTCGGTCTTTGCCTCCGGCGGCGTCTCATGTATACGATACACAAACGGCACCTTCTTGTCCATAGACAGCTTCGCCGCTGCTTCGTTCGCCGTCAGCATGAACTCCTCTATCATCCTCTCAGCCCGTCCGCTGACCCTCGGAACTGCTCCTACGCAGACCCCGTCCTCGTTTATGATAAGCTTGCTCTCAGTAGTCTCCAGCTCAGGTGCATGGCGGCGTCTCCTCTTTTCTGTAAGCTTGTCCGCAAGCTCCGAAAGCACCGGGAGCTCGTCCAGCACTGCGGCATACTTCTCTGCAAGCTTCTGAGATATATCCCCGTCAAGCAGACGGTTCACCTCGGAATATACGCCCTTGACACGGGAGCGGATAACGCTCTTGCAGAAGCTGTACGACACAAGCTCACCCTCGCTGTCAAGCTCGGCAAAAGCCGAGAGCGTGAGCCTGTCCTCGCCGGGATTGAGCGAGCATATCCCGTTGGAAAGCTCCTTAGGCAGCATGGGTATCACCTTATCAGCGTAGTATATGCTCGTTCCCCTCCGCAGAGCCTCCTTGTCAAGCTCACTGTTGCCCTTGACATAATACGAAACATCGGCGATATGTACCCCAAGCAGATAGCCGCTGCCGTGCCGCTCGACTGAAACTGCATCATCAAGATCCTTTGACTCGGCCTCGTCTATCGTGAATATCGGCATATCCCTCAGGTCACGGCGGTTGTTGACCGAATATTCCTGAACTCCGCCCTCGGATATCTTCCTCGCTTCACTCAGCACCTCCGGCGGAAATTCGCTTACAACGCCGTGTGAAGCTATAACTGCCTCTGCACATGATGCAGCGATATCCGCACTTCCGAACACCTCGGTTATCCTTACTCTGTGCTCAGCGTGTCTCCGCCCACGGAATACTATCTCCGCCATGACCTTGTCGCCCTCACGCAGCCTGATATCGCTCTGGTCAATTATGAGGTGGCTCCTTGCGGAAATATCCGGGACAAAATAAGGTCTGCCCATGTCGTACTCTATCCGCCCGGTCATTGTCTGGCTGCCGAAGCTGAGTATATCCTCTACCTCTCCCTCCGGCTCTCCTGAGCGTGACGGGATATCGGAAATAAGCACCCTGTCGCCCGGCATCGCACCAAGCATACACTTCCCCGGAATGAAGTATTCTTCTTTATATTCATCGTCAGTCTCAGCAAATCCGAACGTCCGGCTCAGTCTTGTGATGACCGCAGTCCTCAGTCCGAGGCGTGAGCAGAGAGCCGCCTTCATGCCCTTTCTCACCGTGACGATACCCTCCGTGCGGAGCTGTGAGAATGCTTCATCAAAGTCCGCCTCGCCAGATTTTCCGGCTCGCTGCGTCCTGCATTTCGCCTTCAGCTCACTTATCGGCATGAGCCGCTTGTTATACGCATTCAGGAACGTTATTATCTGATTTTTGTAGCTTTCTGTATCAATTTTCTTTTTCGGCAATTTTCCTTCTCCTTTCTGTTTATAGGATATATGATAAATAAAAATGCCCTGTGACTTCGGTCGCAGGGCAGTGTCTTACTTGTTTGTGAACAGCGGAACAATGTTGACAGCGAGCACGGCTATAAACAGGATTATTCCGAGTGCCCGTGTTATCTTGTTGAGTATCGCTTCCTTTGTCCTTCCCTCATTCTTTCCGTAGAATGAATCGGTGCTTGCACCGGTAAGGGCTGCGGACAGGCTGTCCTGCGACTTCTGATCCTGTGCGAGACAAACTATGATTATCGCCACGCAGAGCACAAGTATAAGAGCTCCTCCTACTATTTCAAGAACTGACATATTACGACCTCCAGAATATTTGAATTTATACCGGCAAAAACGGGTTTTCTCAATTAGCCTTATAATTATACCACAGTTTCAGCATAATTTCAAGGGGGAATACCGAAAAAACCGGAGAAATTTTCCGGGCATTTTAGGGCATTCTGCACAATTATGACTTTTGCAGTTGTATTATTGCTATCGCAAAGATCTGACGCTGACTAAAAATTATGCAGAGGTACACGCAGGTCAAAAATTGTTTATTTCGCAAGTGATTCCGTCTTAATTCCGCCTGATATTTGTGCATATATACAAATCTCGAAATTTTTCCGGTGAAAATACAATGCTTCTGCATTGAAAAAGCCGCCTCTCCCGGCTGCTTATGAACGGCAGTCACTCGTTCAGAAAGGAGGAAAACGATTGGCAGAGTCAAATCTGACAAAGAAAAAGCAGAAGCTCTTCTGCTCCTGGTATGCTGTGCTCGGAAGTGCTCCGGACGCTGCGGCAAAGGCTGGCTTCGACCCGGATACTGCTCTGTGTGACGCTGTGAGGTGTCTGAGCAGCGATGAGTGGAGCCGGTACATCTCCGATATGCGGTCGGCTCTCACGGATACCGGTGCGGTCATTGCCGGGCTCAGACGGCTTGCCTTCGGCAGCTGCAAGGACGCTGTACGGCTTGCTTTCTCTGAGGAGCTTCCGCCGCCGTCAGTCATTGAAGAAATGGATCTGTTCGGCGTGACCGGGATAAAACGTGATAAAGGAGGCGGTGTCGAGATCCATCTTGCTGACAGAATGAAGGCTCTCGAAAAGCTCTATGAGCTTGAAAATTCGTTCCTGAGCAGAGACAAGGCAGAGAGCCTTATCACTGCTCTGACCCGCACCGGAGAGGGTGATGAGCTTGAAGATACAGCAGCTGTCACCTAAACAAAGGCTTGCTGTCAGCTGGTGGTGCAGAAAGGGCTATTCCCACTACGACGCTATAATCTGCGACGGAGCCGTGAGAAGCGGAAAGACTCTGTCTATGTCGCTCGGCTTCGTCACATGGGCGTGTACCTGCTTTAGCGGCAGCAGCTTTGCATTGTGCGGAAAAACTGTGACCTCCCTCAGGAGAAACGTTATCACACCGCTCCTGCCGCTGCTCTCCGACATCGGATTTGATTGCAGGGAGCTTGTGAGCCGCAGCTATATCGACATCACCTTTCTCGGCAGAACAAACCGGTTCTACCTCTTCGGCGGCAAGGACGAGGGCTCGGCAGCTCTGATACAGGGCATGACCCTTTCGGGAGTTTTCCTCGATGAGACGGCTCTGATGCCCCGTTCCTTCGTTGAACAGGCTCTTGCACGCTGCTCTGTTGAGGGCTCAAGGCTCTGGTTCAACTGCAACCCGGACAATCCCTCGCACTGGTTCTACAATGAGTGGATAAAAAAGGCGGACGAGAAAAATGCTCTTCTGCTGCACTTCACTATGGACGACAATCCCTCCCTTTCAGATAAGCTGAAGGCTCGCTACAGGCGGCTTTATTCCGGTGCGTTCTATGACAGGTTCGTGCTGGGGAAGTGGACTGCGGCAGAGGGTGCCGTCTATCCGATGTTCGACCCGGAAAAGCACGTATACAGCGGAGATATCTGCTGCGACAGATACGTGATATCCTGCGACTACGGAACTGTGAACCCCTCATCGTTCGGACTGTGGGGGCACTCCGGAAACAAGTGGTACAGGGTCAGTGAGTATTATTACGATTCAAGGCGTGAGGGCTCGTCACGGACTGATGAGGAGCATTATGCAGCTCTTGAAAGACTTGCTGACAGCGTGGGAGGACGGATAGAAAGGGTCATAATCGACCCGTCAGCTGCAAGCTTTATCGAGTGCATAAGGCGGCATGGCAGGTTCTGTGCAGTAAAGGCGGACAATGACGTTGTGAGCGGGATACGCTTCACAAGCACGGCTCTGAAGGACGGCACTCTTATGTTCAATAAGTCGTGCAGGGATATCATACGGGAATTCTCCCTCTACCGCTGGAACAGCAGGTCGGGGAGCGATGTCCCCGTAAAGGAAAACGATCACGCTATGGACGATATGCGGTATTTCGTCATGGATATGCTCAGAAACAAGGGGGCAGCGGACGGCTTCGCAATATCAGTCCGCAGGTGAGAAAGGAGAAGGATTTGCAGCTTTTCAGAAAGAGAAAAAACCGGCAGGACAGCCCCGGCAGGGCTGATCCTGTACTTATGCAGACAGCTCCGGCACTTGTCCCGGCTGCACGCTCGGAGGACGGGGCTTTAAGGCTCCCGGAGCAGCCTGAGCCGTTTGAAAAGGAGCTGTTTGACAGGCTCAGGGCGGCTGTACCTATCATAGACGCTGCGATAATGAAGCTGATACGCCTTACCGGCGGATTCAGGCTCGTATGCGGCGATGAGAGGTTTCAGAAGCAGCTTGACAACTTCTGCAATACTGTCCCGGTCGGGCTTACAGGCAATACGCTCAGCACCTTTGCCGACAACTTCCTCGACAGTCTGCTCACCTACGGCAGTGCTGCGGGAGAGATAGTTCTCAGCGGTGAGGACGGGAAAATTGCAGGGCTCTGGAACGGCGACGTTTCCAGGATCACGGTATCCGCCGGTGCTTCGCCGTTTGACCGCTGCTACAGCGTGAGGTGCGGCGACGGGGCAATGAAAAAGCTGAAGCACCCGGAAAGGATAGTCTATGCGGCACTTCCGGGAGGGCATTCGCTTCTGAGGGGACTTCCGGCTATGAGCAGTATACTCATGCGGATATACCGCTGTATCGGGCAGAACTACGACAGGGCAGGAAATGTAAGATATGCTGTCACGTATAAGCCGCCCGGAGGTGCAGCGGATATCATAAGCTCACGGGACAGGGCTGAGCAGATCGCCCGTGAGTGGGCTGACGGGATAAGCTCCGCAAGGTACGGAGAGGTCAAGGACTTCATCGCTGTGGGTGATGTGGATATAAAGGTCATCGGTGCGGATAATCCGCTCTTTGACACTGATGTGCCGGTCAGACAGCTGCTTGAACAGATAGTCGCAAAGCTGTCGATACCGCCGTTCCTGCTCGGTCTGAGCTGGAGCTCGACGGAGAGAATGTCCTCACAGCAGGCGGATATACTCACCTCGGAGCTTGAATACTACAGGCGGCTGCTCACTCCGGTGCTGTGCAGGATAGGAAACTGCTTCCTGTATACGCTCGGCTGCGACAGCGGCTGTAGTGCAGAGTGGGACAACATAAATCTACAGGACGAGTCAGTCCTTGCAGAGGCTCGTCTGAGAAATGCTCAGGCGGCAGAAATTGAAATGAGACTGAAAAATGAAGAATAATTCAGGAGGAAAAAATATGTATAATGATATAAAGCTTGAAAAGGGACTCTATAATCTCAGCGGAAAGTCTTTTACTGCGGCACTTGAGGAGCTTGACCCCTCAGCTGCATATATGGGCACTGAGCTTGACGGGCTCGATGCGTTCGAGAGACAGCTCAAGAGATTCAACATAAAGATAAACGGCAGCGGCTGCGACAGGGTCGAGAAGTTCTTCTCCTCTACAGAGTCCGCTGTTCTCTTCCCGGAGTTTGTGACACGCTGCATAAGAAAGGGCTTCGACGATACTGTGCTCTCTTCTGTATGTGCTGTGAAGACCCTCAGCTCCGGAAGTCAGTACCTCGGCTGCACGCTCACTGATACGGCTGAGTATTCCGATACTACAGAGGCTGACGCACTCCCCGCTGCGGCAATAAGAGAGGGCAGCACTGCTGTGACCCTGAAGAAGATAGGCAGGCTCATCAATGCTTCGTATGAGTCAGTACGCCGTCAGAGACTTGACGTTTTCGGCATTATGCTCAGAAGCGTCGGCGTAAAGCTTGCAGCTGCGGTGGTTAAGAAGGCTGTCACTGTCCTCGCAGATGCAGACCCTGATGTTACGACGGATTCGCTCACCTATGCAGATCTTGCAGCACTTTACGGCAGCTTCGACTGCTTCGACATGACAGCTGTTATCGCTTCTCCGGCTGTGGCTTCACAGATAGCGGCTATGGAGCAGCTTATCGAGACTAAGGCTGACAGCAATGGCAGGATAACTCTTCCGTTCGGCTCGGAGCTTATCAAGACTGCCGCTGCTGATGATAACACCGTTATCGGTATCGACAACAGATTCGCCCTTGAATTTATCACCTCCACCGACCTCGTTATGGAGACTGATAAGCTCATCGACAGACAGCTTGACCAGATAACTGTTTCTATAACCTGCGGCTTCAGAAGGATAACTCCCGACGCAGTGAAGATTCTCAAGATAAGCTGAGCTGCTGAGTGATATATGGCAACGCTGTCCCTGCAGATCCATTTCTGTAGGGGCTGCGTTCCCGATGATCTGCAATTCTTTGCAATAATGCTTAAAGAAAGGAGTGCATTCTTTGGAAAAGGACAAGCTCAGCAAGATAAATCGTTTCACGAACAGAGAATTCTCAGCTGATGAGCTGTATACGTTCAAAGTAATACTCTGCGACAACGATATAGACCGGGACGGGGAGAGATTTTCTGACAAGGCTCTCGATTCCCTCGGTGAGCTGTTTGTCGGAAAGACCGGTATCACCGACCATGAGCCGTCTGCTGCCAATCAGACCGCACGTATCTTCGACACAAGGGTGGTTACAGATGAAAGCAGGCATACCTTTGCCGGTGATACCTATAGATACCTTGAGGCTGACGCATATATGGTCAGGACTGCTGACAATGCAGACCTTATCACAAGGATAGACGGCGGTATACACAAGGAGGTCAGTATCTCGTGCTCAGCCGGAAAGCGTACCTGCTCGGTCTGCGGCTGCGGGAGCTGTTCCCATGTGCCGGGAAAAAGCTACGGCGGCAGACTGTGCTGTAGGGTGCTCGATGATATAAGCGACGCATATGAATGGAGCTTCGTTGCTGTTCCGGCTCAGAGAAATGCCGGGGTCACGAAGCATTTTGTCTCCGGCAGGGACAACGCCGCTGTGCTGCGTGATACAGCCCGTGCGGAGGAGGAGATAAGGTGCGAGATACGCAGGTTTGCCTATTTCACCGGCGGCAGGACTGCTGCGGCTGCGGCAGAGCTTTCGGCGAAGAGCCTTGACCTCCCTCAGCTGATAGAGCTGAAAAGCTCGCTCGAAAGGCTTTCAAAGGGCTGCGGTATTGCTATACAGCTCATGCCTGACAGCTGCGGCGGCGATAATATCAGTGCATACAGGACTGGTGCAGAGGAGGTAAGGACTTGAATACAGAATCGGTAAAATCACTTTTTACGCTGTTTTCCGGAGAGGAGTGTGCTGACAGGTACGCTCCTGCGATAGCTCTTGCGATTCGTGAGACTGAGAGTATGCTCCTCCCTGAGGCTGACAGCAGCGATGTAAGGCTCGAATTTCTCTGTGCGGCAATAGCGGACTATCATGTTCAGCTGATAAAGCATTCACAGGACAGAAGAAATGTCACATATGCCGGAAAGTACCTGAGCGGCGGCTCCGGGAGCACTGCTCTTGCCGGAGCTGAAAGGCTCGTCCGGGAGCATATGGAGCTGTGCCGGGAGCTTATATCGCCGCAGGGCTTTGTATTCCGGAGCTTTTCCGGGGAGGAGGAGATATAATGCTGAAGGATATCATTGACGAGATAACTGAGGAGCTTACCGCCGCCGGAGTGACCGGGGTATACAGTGCGTTCGATGCAAAGGCGGCTGAGAGAAAGGGCTTCGGGTTTTTTACTGTTGTCGGGATAGATTCCCTGAACGCCTTCAAGCCTGTCTACGCCGGTGATGTTATCTACATACCGTTCCGGGCAGAGGTAGGGCTTGACATAACCGCTCCGGAGGACGGGGCTGCGGACAAGCTGTATTCGTACTTCGACAGGGAGATACTTCCTGTCATCTGCGGCTCCTCCGGTACAGCGTTCAGACCCGGAGATATCACCATAAAGCACGACTCCTCGATAAACCGGCTCGTTCTTAAAGTAAAGCTGACGGCGGAGGGTGCTCAGAAGAAATGGAGGAGCAGCACTTGAATGATGTAACTGAGCTTTGCAGCCGTGAAGCCTGTCCGGTCGCAATAGGAGATATAACGCTGTGGTGCGATTCGTTCAGGATAGTGAACGATTCCGTATATTATGAGCAGCCGTCAGCTGACGGAGATAATGTACTGACGAACAGATACAGAAGATCCCCCCGTGTCACCCTGAGCGGCAGGGTGTACTGCGGAGATGAGATGCCGGCTATGCTTGCGGCTCTTGTGGCAATGGTCGGGGCTTCAGCCGGATTCGATACGGAATACCGGGGACTCTCGCTGACCAGCTGCCGTGTGCAGTCGTGTACGGCTGAGGACGGCGGCGGTGAATTTCTTGACGTTGCTGCTGTACTTGCGGTCTTCGGCGGGATAAGCGTTGCGGAGAGTGAGGAATAATGGGGATAAACAGCTACCTTGTATTTATCCATACGACCGGCAACCGGAGTGCTGAGATGAAAATGCTCAGCTTTAAGTTCGTCAAGGAGGCGTACACCCCGTTCACAACGCTGAACGCTTCGTTCGTCGTCACAGACCGTACTGACCCCGGCACTGTCACTGAGGTAATGCTCTATGTGAACGGAAGGCAGATACACTACGGCTTCATTGATGAGCTTTCCGTCACGGAAAAAAACGGCATAAAGACCGCCTCGCTCGTCTCACGGAGCTTTTCGTGTATGCTGACGCAGAATCAGATGGAGCCGGGACTTTACACCGGTATGTCACTGAACCGGCTGATGGACGAAATACTGAGCATACCTCATGTAACGCATGAGGACAGCGATACGAACGGATATATCTATATCAACTACGGCTCTACGCTGTGGGAGGCGATCATCGCATTCACGTACAAGCTTTCCGGACGGTATCCGTATATCCGTGGAACGAACTGCGTTATGATGAACGAGGTATCACAGCCTGAAGTGTTCATCATAGGCAGTGACAGGCTCCTCACGAGCGGCAGCGGGATATCCGAAAAGCAGCTTCTGAGTGACCTGCATATGGAGGATATCAACGGCGACTTCGGTACGTTTGACCTTAATGACCCCTTAGTCACCGCCCGGAGCATAGTCCGTCACAGGTGGATCGAGCTGGATAAGCAGTTTCTCTATGCTCCTCAGCAGGCTCTTGAATTCCGTGACAGGGCAGCTTCAAAGGGCTGGCGGAGCAGCTTCTGCACATACTGCGGATACAGCGGCGAGGATATCTCTGACATCGTATCCTTTGGTGATGTACAGCCCGCACGTATCACAGGCGTGACAGTCACCGGCGGCAGGAATGGGATATTCACCCGTCTGAGCGTTTACAACGACAGATTCTACAGCTACAGCTGATAAAAGCAGCATTACTGAAGTACCCCCTTTTTCAGACAAAGCGGTATAAATATACCGGTCTGGGAAAGGGGGTATATTTATGCCGTGAGGGAGACGGGATAAGGGGGCTGGGCGGGTGAAAAATTATTGAAATATATAGTTAGATTTAACAAACATATTTTAATATAGTTAGTATTTACAAACTTTACTTAAAAGTATACATTTAGTCGAAAGTCTCTTGACAAGCACCTTGACCGAGAGTATAATACATATTGTCAACGATTTAACACACTCAAAAAAACAGCGATATACAGGTCTATCACTTTTCACCGGGAGCTGTATGCTGTACGCCGGACAGAGTGGAGATACAATGCAGTTATATCAGCATATATACCACGTATATACCAATAGTAATATTATATGCTACTGCATATGAAAGCCGTTGACATCATATGTTCTGACAGCGAGGTGATGCGGCTCAGAGGGCAGGCTCTGACAGAAAGATTTTCTCGTTTCAGACGGATAAGCGACTTTCGGAGTCGTTATTTTTTAGCCCATGTGTTAGCACAGACTAACTAAATGGAGCTAAAAGTGTCCGTATGGAGCAAAAATGCAGGTCAATTTTTATTTTAAAAAGGAGGTAAATAACCTATGGCAAAACGAATAGCTGCGGCTATTACGACGATCATTATGCTGGTCTTCTGCATTCCGTTTTCCGCAGTTGCGGTGACGGGCAGTCAGGTGGCTGCTGACGGATTGTATTCGTCAACGCTCACCGGCTACAAGAAGGGAGAAGCGAAGTATTCTGCGACGCTCGGCGTTCAGGTCGAGGGCGGAAAAATAGCAGAACTGTGGCTGAGCAATGCCAGCGACAGTAAGATGTACAAGGCGTTCAGCTACATAAGCTGGGAAAACTACGTCGGGATCACGGCAACTGCGGATGAAGTCAATGCAGTCGATGACGAGATCATCTCAAGCGGATACGACGGAGTATCAAGTGCATCAATGAGTGCTTCAAAGGATAGCTCCAAGAAATATTCCGTCAACCTCAAGGAGGCGATCCTCACGGCTCTCTCAAAAGCACCCGTCAGTGCGAACGCTTCTTCAGGTTCATCTGATCCGGACAGCAGCATTCTCACCGGCTCATCTACAGTAGATGCCTACAATCTCACACTCAACGTTGCGGTCAGTGACGGAAAGATATCCGATATCGCAGTCGCTGAGGGTTCTACCGGTACGTGGGACAGTGTACTTGAAAAGGCTAAGGCTGCTTATGTCGGAAAGACCCAGGCTGCTGCGGCTTCTGATGTAGATGCGACAAGCTCTGCTACAAAGTACAGTGCGGCATTCTATACCGCTCTGGGAAATGCACTCAATGTCGCCGCAGATGAGCCTGTGACAACAACAGCGAGTGCCGGAGGAGGTTCGGCGGGAACGACTGTAACGACAACTGCGGCAGTTAAAACCTACAACGGCAATGGCGGAGTTCAGAACATCACTATCAAGGTCGGAGAAACCATAAAGCTTGTCAGCAGCTACAGCAGCAACAGATACAGAGTATGGATTACCTCAGAATGGAATGATGATGAGCAGCTGTATACTGATGATTCAGATGAAAACGGAAATACGATAACAGTTGTTGGTAAGGCTGCTTCGGGCTCGGCGTATCAGACGTATAGATATTACACTAACAATCTTACCTCAAACAGCGAGGAGTTCAGAATAACCGTTGAACCAGGTACTACCACCACCACCGAGCCTGTAACGACAACGACCACGACTGTCGCTGTTCCTGATCATGTCAAGTCCATAAGCGGTTCAGATGACGATTACACGATCAAGCTCAACGTTGTCGGAAAGGACGTTACAACAAAGACCTCGTCCACCGTCACAACTCCCGGCGAGACTGTTGACAAGGGAACGAACCTTGTTATCGTCATCGACATATCCGGTTCGATCGTCGGCAAGGAATCCGCACTTAACAGTGCTATAAAATCACTTGTTCAGGGTCTTCCCGACAGTTCACAGGTCGGTGTTGTCGTCTTCAATGAGAATGCAGGCACGAGCAAGGTGTATGATAAAAGCACTATCTCAGGTCTTAGCTTCGCAGGAGTAAAAGATGCCGGAACGAATATGGCGACCGGAATTGCTGCGGCAACTTCACTGCTGAACGGAAACGGCTGGTCTGATAAATCCAACAACAAGGCTATGGTCATAATTTCGGACTTTGATGCCGATGATTACACCAATTCTATCAACAATGCAAAGACTGCAAAGGCGGCAGGAACAAAGATATATTCCGTAAAAATCGACACAACAGAGGTAGGTACAGCTTCATCGACTGAGCTTACAACAGATAACAGGACAGCAAGCATACCGGCATTCACCCGCTATGTATCAAGTCAGTATCCGGCGGCAAGTGCAGTGAACAATTCAATGTTCGGCGTGTTCAATCAGGCTACAGTCACCCCCGGCACAGCCGACAACTCTGCAACGTATGTATACGGTGCAGGCGGCGGCAACTGGAGCAGCATCTTCGCTAAGATCAAGGAAACCCAGAATATAACCGAGACTGTGGAGACAGAAACCACACTCAGCACACAGGTAACGGAAATATATGACGTTCTCAGTGAGTATGCTGAGCTTTCAGGAACGGGCAGCAATTATGGCATAACAGTCACGAACGACGGCACACCCGTCAGCTCGTTCACCGCTGCATATGACAGCTCCGTGCGGAAGGTGACTGTTAAGTTCACATCACCCGTTACCGTCGCTGACGGCAAGGAGCTTGCTGTCATGATACCTGTAAAGCCCTCTGCGGCAGCAAGAGAGGCAGCAAACAGTGCTTCTTCGCTCACATCTGTCTTCTTCACCAATCAGGGTGCGAGCCTCAGCTATCAGTACGGAGATAATACGGCTGAATCTGCATATGCAGAGAAGCCTGTTATCACGCTTAAAAAGCACAGCACCTTTAAGCTGAGCTTTGATGCGGACGGAGGCGAAAAAGCTCCCGCCGCCCTCACACAGACTGTAAGCGGTTCGGCTTCTGCGACATTCACTATCCCCGACGCTGTTCCCACTAAGGACGGCTACACCTTCGACTACTGGTATGAGGAAGGTGACGACAATGCGGCTGAGTATACTGCCGGCAAAACGATCACGATCTACGGCGATACAACTCTGAAAGCACACTGGACGGAGAAGCCGAGATATACCGTAGTTTGGAAGAATGATGACGGTACTGTTCTTGAAACTGATGAAAACCTTGCACAAGGCGTTATTCCGTCCTATGACGGCAGCACTCCCCAAAAGGCAGCTACAGCACAGTACACATATGAATTTGCTGGCTGGAGCCCGGAGGTCACAGAAGTCACCGGAAATGCAGTGTATACCGCAAGGTATACGCCGACCGTTAAAAAGTACACCATACGCTTCCTCGACGAGGACGGCACAACTGTTCTCGAAACTCAGAGTGTTGAATATGGCGATACCCCGGTCTACAGCGGCATAGCTCCGACCAAAGCGGGTGACGCAGAGCATAATTACGTATTCGCAGGCTGGACTCCTTCTGTTACGGCTGTGACGGGTGACCAGGACTACAAGGCAGGCTACACCGAAGGCACTAACAGCTATACAGTAAAATTCGAGGATTATGACAAAAAAGAATTAAAGAGTGAGGTGCTTGAATATGGCTCGGAACCAACTCCGCCGGAAGACCCTGTACGTGATGATGTGATCGACGAAAACGACATAAAGCACGTCTACACCTTCAAAGGGTGGGATCCTACCGTAAATCCCGTTACCGGAAATGCAGTATACACCGCAGTCTACTCGGAAAAGCTGATGTACCGCATATTCATCGACGACTATACAAATGGCATAGCTAAGGTAAACGGCATTAAATCCGGTGATTATTACGATACAGGTGACGTTTCGTTCACTGTAGAAGCCTCGCAGGCGGTCGCTTTCGGTATTGATAATGAGGACGATACCTACACAAGGCTCTACTGCACCGATAACGGAAACGGCTCCTACACATTCACGGTAACGCTCACGGATTCTGATATATATCTCGTTGAGGGATTCAAGGGAGATGCAGACCTCAACGGTGCTGTGCAGCTTCGTGATGCTACCCTTATAAATAAGGTAAAAGCCGATAAGGCTTCACTCTCTGACATCGCAGCCTTTATTGGTGACGCAGACGGAGACGACTCTATAAAGCTCCGTGACGCTACCCTCATAAACAAGGTAAAGGCTGAAAAGGATACGACCAAATGGGATATTGAAAAGTAAATATATGTGCTCTGCTGCCTAACTGCGGCAGAGCGTGTATAAAAGAAAGAAAGGAAAATCAAGTAAATGAAAAGGATAAATAAGATATTATCTGGTATCTCTGCTGCAATGCTTGGTGCTGTTGCCATTGTGGGTACTGCCCTTACAGCAAATGCCGCAGTAAGCGGAGAGGTGGACGTAACTGTTTCGCCCGTCTCTGAGCAGCTCGATCTCACCGCTTCAAGAAATGCAGCTGACGGAACTATAACCGTCTCCTTCGACGCAACAAAGGGTTCATCAGTTGGCGGTGTAATAGTTACAAACAGCTGGGACACTGCTCTGAGCGATTTCAGCAGCTATTTTTCCAAATTCTATAGCACAGATATCAAGCCAACAGACAATAACACTTTTGTTTGCAGCGACGCAGGTGCAGAGGGGAAGGGTGTCCTTACCTTTACATATTCTCTGCTGAGCGACTTTGAATTAGACAAGGATTACACATTCAGCTATTATTTTGAAGAAATATACGACGCCGGTTCAACGATGTCTGCATTTGATATCGAGGGTAAGACCGTTACTGTGACCTACCGTGAAAACTCTGCTACTGAGTATTGTAACGTCACCTTCGTCAGCAACGGCACAAAGGTAGGCGAGCAGAGCGTTGAATCCGGAAAAACGGCAGAAAAGCCGGCAGACCCCGAGCGTGACGGCTACACATTTGCGGGCTGGTCAGCAAACGGTACGGATAAGTTTGACTTTACACCAGCGATCACACAAGACCTGACGCTCTATGCACTCTGGACAAAGGACACAGCAACGGGCAATAAGACGGTCGATCTCTCGAAGGTCAAGATCACCAAAACGCTGAATGCGAATACGGAGCTGGACGAGGACTTCACGTTCAAGCTGGACTATGTGGGCGTGACACCTGATGAATCCGGTGCAAAGGTGACAAAAGCCCCGGCTATTGAGTCAGTAACTGTCACAAAGAGCGGCAGCGTGTCGCTCGGAAATGCAGATTTTGAGATCGGCGGCGTTTACGAATTCAAGGTGACTGAGGTCAAGGGCAACACACCCGGCATGAAGTATGACGATACCGAATACAGACTGCTGCTTGAGATCGAAGAGGACAAGGACGGCAATCTTGTTCTGGATAAATTCATTGTGAAGAAAGGTGACGAGAAGTCTGAGCTCAGCTTTGAAAACAGCTACGCTCCCACCGATACACTTACTGTAAGCAAGAAAGTCGAGGGCGAAAGCGAAAATCCCCTTAACCAGCAGAAAAAGTTCAAATTCTCGATCATATTCACTGCACCTGCGGTAACCAACGATCAGAATGTCAAGGTAACGGTAAATAATGCCGAGAATGAGCTTGTTTACGGAACACCGTATGAATTCACACTTGGAAACGGTGATGAGCTCAGTTTCACCAACATTCCTGAAGGCACGACCTACTCTCTCACCGAGGAGGGCGAGGAGTATTATACACCGTCCGCTGTACTCACCTATGGAGATAAAAGCGAATTAGTTAACGGTAAGTATGCAGAGAGCCTGACCGTAAGCGAGACGATAGTTGACGGCGGCAATTCCGCTGAGATAACCAACACCTACAGCATCACACCTCCCACCGGTGTAAAGGTAAGCCACGAGATGATAATGATAATCGCTTTCGTTCTTGCCGCAGCAGCAGGCGGATTTGCGATAAACCGCAGGCTTCGCCGGTCTGAGGACTGACAGGAAGATAGGAGCAGGCGGTATGATGAGGAGAACTCTGCTCACCTGTGCCGCAGCACTGTTCATGCTCCTGACGCCACTGCACACAGCATCAGCTGAGGAAAACGGCAGCGGGAGCTTGTCGCTGCCGTTAGTGCAGATATCGGCGGAGGACGGGGCAAACGCAGAGGTCATCTGCACTCTCACGGCTGACACTGCTGACGCTCCCATGCCTGAGGGCTCACAAGAGGGATACACCTTCACGCTTTCGGACAGTGACTGTCTTGTCCTGCCGCAGAAGCCTGAGGAGGGTACATGGAGCTATACGCTTACAGCTGAATGTAAAGGCGGCACTGTCTCGCCCGGAAGGATAACTCTTTGTGTAACAGCACAGCCGGAAGCAGAGCCTGTCGTTTCAGCAATGCTCCCGGACGGAGAGAAATGTGAGCTTGTGTTCACTGTTTTTCCCGACAGCGAGCCTGTAACAAGCACAGCGGCGGATACGGTGCAAACGCATACAACTGTGTCAGCGGCGATCATCACCGATTCACCCAAAACCGGTGATATATCGGACATAGCAAAATATACGGCGGCTGGCATGACCTTTGCGGCGGTGTGCATTGCTTTAAGAAAGAGAGAAAAGGAATAAAGGGCATATTTTAATGACAAATAACGGGTGTCCCCGACATCCGGAAAAAATTTTTTGACACACAGGCATGAAGAGTACATGAAAATGTACTCTTTATGTGTTATCGGAGAGAAGAGCATGGAAAAAACAGCGAGGATAATAATAAGAGCCGCAGGCGAGATCATAACAACAGCAGCACTTGCCGCAGCTGTCCTGATACTTGCACTTGCACTGTATACGGAGCTTGAATCATACCGTATCATCGCAGAGGCAGACAGCGTGCGGTATTCCACGTACAAGCCGACTGCGGACGACACGGTGACGTTTGATGAGCTTCTGGAGCTTAACGGCGACGTTGTCGGGTGGATAATGATAGACGGCACAGGGATAGACTATCCCATAGTACAGGGCAGCAGCAATGAGGAGTATATTAATAAGAACGTATTCGGCGAATTTTCGCTTTCGGGGGCGATATTTCTGGACTATCGCTGCTCAGCCGGCTTCACTGACCCGCTTTCGGTCATATACGGTCACAACATGACCGGCGGCGTGATGTTCGGAGGGCTGAAGGAGTTTGAAAACAAGGAATATTTCGACTCTCACCGGAGCGGTACGCTCTACTGCGGCGGAGAGTATTACAGGCTCGAAATTTTTTCCTGCTTCACTGCAAACGGACATGACCCGACGGTGTACCGGATACCTCTGAATGCCGAGGCTGTAGGGGACTGGACAGAGCGGATACTCTCGCTTTCAGAGTGCAGTGCGGAGGACATGGATACAGACGCACCAATACTGCTAATGAGCACCTGCTCATCGGGGCAGACAGACGAGCGTACACTGCTTGCAGCACATATCCGTCCGGGCGGTTCACCGTTTGTAAAGAACGATGGTGCAGTGCCTGACGGCGGTCTTATCAGGCTTGCGGACAAGCTCCAAAGCGGATTCGGTGCCGGAGAGCTTATTGCTGCGGCACTTGTGTGGCTGGCTTTGACGGTGATATATGTACGGATAAGGAGAAAAAGTAATGGACAAAAGCACGGTGCATGACAAAAAGAAGAAAAAGAGCGGGCTTATGAGGGATATCATCGCCCTTGTGCTGAAGCTTGGGTGGATAGCGATAACCATAGCCGCCGCATTCATGCTGATACTCGGAATATATGTACAGCACGGCGAGGGTATGTCCCCCGCCTTCCACAACAAGGATATCATCATCTACTACAGGCTCTCAGAGGAGATATCCTCCGGGGATACGATCGTTTATGCGGACGGCAGCGGCACCTTGCATCTGGGACGGGTCATTGCTGTGCAGCGTGATACCGTTGATATCACCGCAGACGGGCTTACCGTCAACGGTTATTTCAGGGAGGAGCCATACGCACACGGCAGTACAGTATTGGTAGAGGGTGCAGGCGTCACGTTCCCCCTCACTCTCCAGGAAGGAGAGTATTTTCTTCTCTGCGACGACCGCACAGATGTAAACGACAGCCGTCTGTATGGAGCTGTCAGTGCAGAAAATATAAAAGGTAAAGCTCTGATCCTGATAAGGCACAGGGATTTTTAGTGCCGGGCTCTGTGCGGATCGCCGGGCGTTTTTTCAGCCTGTAACCATTGGCTGAGAACGATAAATACCTGCGTTACACTGAGGGCTGTGGTATAATATATGATAGAAATTTAAGCAAGGGGGTTTTTAGAGCTGCCCTTTAAACTCCCTTTAAAATTTTTTAAAACTTCCCGGAAACACTTGACATTCCGCCGGATATGGTGTATACTATATTTATGAGGGATCCGCACCACGAAAGTCGGCGTTTCTATTAACTGCCTGTTAACGATATGTTAACGATATGTTAATATGGTGGCGTATTTTTCTATGGGTGAACAATATGATGAGTGCTGCACAGTCCACTGCACCAAATCTTGCGGTCACACCTCGCACCCCTACGGGGACGGAAACCCGATAAAGCCTCTGTAGTTCTCTGCGTTTGTTGTCACACCCCACACCCCTACGGGGACGGAAACTGTTAGTTGTGTCTTTAGGGTCGAGTATTCGAAGTCACACCCCACACCCCTACGGGGACGGAAACAGAGCTTCAAGCTGCGACATCGAACAGCAGGTCACACCCCACACCCCTACGGGGACGGAAACTTAGGTGTAGGCACTTTATCCTCGTCATCCTCAGGTCACACCCCTACGGGGACAAAAAAGCAGTCCGAAACGGACTGCTTTTTTCCTATACGTTTATTGGGCAAAAAAAAAAGACGGCGAAACGCCGTTTTATTCATAATTCTGTTTAAAAATTTATCCGCACCCGATACAGCATAAACATAAAATTTCCGGAAATACTACCCTCACAAAGTCAATTAGATTTTGGGAGGTTTTTTTTTATGAAAGCAACAGGCATTGTCAGACGGATAGATGACCTCGGACGAGTCGTCATCCCTAAGGAAATACGCCGTACTATGCGTATCCGTGAGGGCGACCCTCTTGAAATATACACAAACAGCGAGGGCGAGGTCATTTTCAAGAAGTATTCAGCAATAGGTGAGATGAGCGAGAACGCCTCGCACATGGCTGAGGTGATGTACCGCACGGCAGGCTGTCCGGTGGTGATAACGGATAAAGATCATGTTACAGCGGTCTCGGGAGTGCCCCGCAGGGAGCTGAATGAACGCAGGGTATCGCCGGAGCTTGAGGAGCTTATGGAGGAGCGCGGACATTTCTACCTTGACGCCGGGCATGAGAGCCATTTCCATGCAGCGGAGGGCAGCGACCGCACAGCAATTGCGGCAGTCCCGATAATCACCGCCGGAGATGTATCCGGAGCGGTCGTGTTCCTGTCGTCAGAGAAGTGTCCTCACGCCGGAGAGCTGCAAAAGAGCCTTATCAACGCATCTGCTCAGTTTCTTGCACGGCAGATAGAGGGCTGAATCAAGGGATAAACAGAGCCCCGGAGCAGTCATTATCCGCTTCGGGGCATTTTTCCGGGAAAATAAAATATGCCATAGCACCCTGATATCTCACCAGCGGCACTATGGCATAAATTTCTGTATCAGCTTATCACTCTACCGGAACTACCCAGCCAAAGGTATCCTCTATCTTGCCCCACTGGATACCTGTCATGGTATCGTAGAGCATCTGGGATATCTTTCCTATCTGGTTGCCGTTTATCTCCATAACCTTGTCGCCCCACTTGAGATGACCTACAGGGGATATAACAGCTGCTGTGCCGGTACCGAATACCTCGTCAAGCTTTCCTGCGTCGTATGCGTCAGCGATCTCCTGAATGGTTATCCTTCTCTCCTCTACATCAATGCCCTTTGAGCGGCATACCTCGATAGCGGATTTTCTTGTGATACCGGGGAGGATACTGCCCTGGAGCATAGGTGTGACTACCTTGCCGTCTATAACGAAGAAGATATTCATAGCACCTACCTCCTCGATATACTTCTGCTCAACGCCGTCGAGCCAGAGCACCTGGGAGTAGTTCTGCTTGTGTGCCTCGTCCTGACCGATAAGTGAAGCCGCATAGTTTCCGCCGGTCTTTGCAAAGCCCATACCGCCGCGTACTGCACGGACGTACTTATTCTCAACATATATGCTTACCGGGTTAAGACCTGTCTCATAGTATGCACCTGACGGTGAGAGTATTATCATGAACAGATACTGAGCACCGGGCTTTACTCCGAGGAACGGGTCAACTGCGATTATGAACGGACGGATATACAGCGACTCGCCGTCCTTTGAGGGTACCCAGTCCTTCTCGACCTTCAGCAGCTCCATGAGGCACTGCATACCAAGCTCCTCCGGCAGCTCCGGGATAACAAGTCTCTCGTTAGATGTATTGAGTCTTTTGAAATTCTCCTGCGGACGGAAAAGCTGTACCTTGCCGTCTGCTGTGCGGTAAGCCTTGAGTCCCTCGAAGACCTCCTGACCATAGTGCAGACACATTGCAGCAGGGGAAAGCTCGATATTGCCGTAGGGCACTATCTCCGGGTCATGCCAGCCCTGACCCTCGTCATAGGGCATAACGAGCATATAGTCCGTGAAGATGTGACCAAAGCCAAGCTTGTCACCGGGCTGCGGTTTTGTCTTTAATGTTTCTGCCTTTTTGAATTTGATCTCCATTTTCTTCAACCTTCTTATATAAAATTTAAAATACAGTGTTAATCAGCCGAGAAATAGGTTTTCTCGTATATCCTCTTGCATATGACAGCGGCAGCTGCGGCTGCACCTGCTGCAAGGACTGTCGTAGTGATAGTGACAGCGATCATAAGCTTTGCTTTTTTTGTCATAGCTACCTCCGTTATCTGCATTATAAATTACACCTGTTTAATTATACCACATTCTGCATCATTTTTCCATAGCCTGAAACTAAAAATCCTGCACAAATATAATAGTTGAATATCATAGGATATGCACAAACAGGCTTCAGGAATCAAATTTTCTCACCCTCAGCACTGCCCCGAGGCTTTCAGCGACCTGCCGTGAAGCCTCTATCTGCTCCGGCGGTATCACATCGACCACCGACATTATCACCTTAGCCTCTCCGGTCTTTACGCAGTCTGCCGTGAAGCTCTTCATAGCCTCCCATGCGTCCGGGAATTTCGGGCGTGTGACCCTCATATACTCGTCCCTTGTCCCGGCGTTAAGGCTTACGGATATCGTGTCGAGCACCCGGCACAGCTCACCGGATATGCTCCTGCCGTTGACAAGCTCACCAAGTCCGTTGGTGTTTATCCTGAGCATTGGACAGCCCTCTTTGCTGCGGAGATATTCAGCTGTCTCAATTACGGCATCGAGCCGCTCTGTAGGCTCACCGAAGCCGCAGAAAACTATCTCCCTGTACTTTTTTATATCCCGCTTGTCAAGGTCTGCACGTATCTCGTCCATAGACGGCTCATGCTCCAGCCACAGCGGTTCGGAGCCGTATGCCCCGTCAGAGCTGCTGCGTATGCAGAACGTACAGACACAGGGACATTTATTCGTCAGATTGAGGTAAAGATTATCCCCCACCTCATATGAAATCGTCATTGCCTTTGCCATTTTCATCACTCCCGAATTTACCTGCCGGTATATTTTACTCCGATCCTTTCGCCGTATTTCACCACAGTCTCCGTATCCTCGGCGGAATTACGCACGATATCGCTGTCTATACTTATCATATTCCTCTCAGCGAGAACTATTATCGTTGAGCCGCCGAACATGAACATACCCTTTTCCTCGCCCCGGCGGACAGTCTTTTCTGCGTGATAGTTGCGTATCCTGCCGACCATCATCGCCCCGACCTCCATCTGTATGATGTCGCCGAAATTCCGTGTATGTATCATCGTGTACTCCCGCGCATTCCTCTTGTATATGTTATAATGCCGCAGAGCTATGGGATTTACAGTGTGCAGCTCGCCGGGGATATAGTGGTTTTTCCCCTTTACTCCGCTGTCGGCGTAGCAGTAGCGGTGGTAGTCGCTGACCTCAAGGCGGAATATCATGCACAGCCCGCCGGAATACCTTTTTGCGAGAAATTCATTCTGCAAAAGGTCGGTTATCCTGTAGTATGAGCCCTTTATCCGGAATATGCTCCCCAGCCCCGGATTTGCCGACTCCTCTATCCTGTAAACGGTCAGCTTCGAGTCGCACGGGCTTATGAAATGCTCCGGGTCTGTGTCAACAGGTCTGCATTCCGGCTTTACTGCCCTTGTGAAAAATTCGTTATACGAGCTGAATTTCCTCATTCTGTACTGCGAGGTATCAATATTGTTCCGCTTGATGAACGGACGTATCAGCGGCTTTGAGAGCGTTGAGTCCATGAAGCCTCCCGCCGCCGACGATACTGCCGGAGCCGTCAGCAGCTTCAGCATGAGCCTGCCCCCGACCGTTCCGTACAGCCTTTCAAGCACCTTATTCTGTTTCTCTCCTGTAATTACGAGATTTCCGTTTCTGTCCTTTATCATACCCGATTCCCCTGATAATGCACTATCTTCTTGCGTTTGCGAGCATCAGCTTTATCCTGTTCTCCTGGTTGACCCTTGTCGCACCGGGGTCGTAGTCGATAGCGACGATATTTGCGTTCGGATTATCCTCCTTTATCGCCCTTGACATACCCTTTGCGACTATGTGATTAGGCAGACACCCGAACGGCTGAGTGCAGATTATATTATCCACCCCGGACTTCGCAAGTGCCGCCATTTCCGCCGGTATCAGCCAGCCCTCGCCCATGACAACGCCCTGATTTATGTACTTGTCCGCAAGTGAGCGCAGGTGCTCGAAATCATGCAGCGGCTCGAAGCTGCCCTGCTCCTTCATGACCTTTATCAGCTCCTTCTGCTTTGAGTAGATAAGGTCATAGCCTATCTTGTTGAAAATGGAGCTTTTCGTAACGTGGTCGTAGAGCTTTGCGTCATTGAACGTCCCGGCTGCACAGTACATCACAAATTCCAGCAGCGACGGTACGACAGGCTCACAGCCCTCAGATATGAGGAAATCCTCAAGGTGATTGTTCGCAAGCGGCGAATATTTAACGTATATCTCCCCGACGATGCCGACCCTTATCTTCTTTTCGCCGGAGAGCTTTATTGCGGCAAATTCGTCAAGTATCTGCCGGTAGAGCTTCTTTGTGTGCAGAAATCCGCTGCTCCCTGAGCGGAATATATCTCCGAGGTACGCCTGCCACCTTGCAAGCACACGCTGCGATTCACCGGGATTTATCTCATATGCCCGGCATTTGTTGTAGCAGGTCATGAGCAGGTCGCCGTACAGCACAGCATACAGCATTCTCAGGAACATCGGAGCTGTTATCCTGAACGCACTGTCCTTTTCAAGCCCGCTGAAATTGAGCGACACGACCGGCACCTGCGGATAATTCCTTGCGACAGCCTTCCTCAGCAGGTGGATATAATTTGAAGCACGGCAGCCGCCGCCGGTCTGTGTTATGAGCAGTGCGGTCTTGTCAGGGTCATATTTTCCGCTGTTGAGAGCGTCCATGAACTGACCTATGACGAGCAGAGCCGGATAGCACGCATCATTGTGGACATTTTTCAGCCCCTCGTCAACGACTGCACGGGAATCGTTCTGCAATAGCTCCATTTTATAGCCCTTTGATTCAAAAATGCTTATAAGCAGCTTGAAATGTACCGGAAGCATATCCGGAACGAGGATAGTATGGGTCTTTATCATATCCTCCGTAAATCTTGCATATTCAGGCATCATATCTCTCCTTACTTTACGGCTTTCCGGGCAGTCTCCGGCTTATGTGCAGCACCGTCCATTGCAGCGGCAAGGCTCCTGAGCCTTATCCTTGCTGCACCGAGATTGTTAATCTCGTCTATTTTCAGCTGAGTGTAGAGCTTTCCTCTGCTTTCGAGTATAGCCCTCACCTCGTCGCCTGTGACAGCGTCGATACCGCAGCCGAACGAAACGAGCTGTATCAGCTGCATATCCGGCTGAGTTGTGACAAATCTTGCCGCACGGTACAGCCTTGAATGGTAAGTCCACTGATTGAGCACCCCAAGCTTCGGCGGCTGGACAAGATGAGCGATACTGTCCTCCGTGATGACCGCCATTCCGAGGCTTGTTATGAGCTTGTGTATACCATGGTTTATCTCCTTGTCGATGTGGTAGGGTCTGCCGGCGAGGACGATTATCTTCCTGCCTTCCTGCCGTGCCTGACGGACTATCTCCTTAGCCTTTGCGGCTATATCCCGGTGATATTCGTCAAGTGCAGCATAAGCCTTGTCCACAGCCGCAGGTATCCTGCCGGCGATATTATATCTTTCAAGCGACTTTTTCAGCACTTTTATTACATTCTTCCTGATATTCAGGTCAAGATACGGGTGAACGAAATTATTCTCATTGAGCCTCTGGTTGTTGGCAAGCAGAAGCTCCGGATAATATGCAACGACCGGGCAGTTGAAGTGATTGTCACTTCCGCCCTCATCTATATTATAGCTCATGCAGGGGTAGAATATGAAGTCCACTCCCTTGTCAAGAAGATCCTCGATATGTCCGTGAGTGAGCTTTGCCGGATAGCATACAGTGTCCGAGGGGATAGTGTGCTGACCTAAGTAGTACATCTCACGGGAGCTTTCACCGGAGAAAACTGTCTCAAAGCCGAGCGAGGTAAACAGCGTATTCCAGAACGGCATCTGCTCATAGAAGCTCAGTGCAAGCGGAAGCCCGACCTTTGCAAGAGGCCGTGCAGGCTGACCTGCCGTGACAAGATTTACTATGCTGCTGTACTTGTATTCATAAAGATTCGGAACATTATTCTTATTCGCCTGACCGCCGCCCTTTTCGCAGCGGTTTCCGGAGATGAAGCGTCTGCCCTTGCCGAAGCTGATGATATTGAGCTGACAGTTTGCAGTACAGCCTCCGCACTGTGCTGACCTTGAGGTATAGCTGAAGCTCTCAAGCTCTCCGGGTGATATTATAGCAGAGGTGCCGCCGTCAGCTGTACGCTCCTTTGCGTACAGTGCACAGCCGAATGCTCCCATAAGCCCTGAGATAGCCGGACGGATAACGTTTCTGCCAAGCTCCTTCTCAAACGAGCGTAAAACTGCGTCATTGAGGAACGTTCCGCCCTGCACGACGATATTTTTTCCAAGCTCGTCCGGGGAATTTGCACGGATAACTTTATATATGGCGTTCTTGATTATAGATGACGAAAGACCTGCCGATATATCCTCAACAGTCGCTCCGTCCTTCTGAGCCTGCTTTACGGAGCTGTTCATGAACACCGTACACCGTGAGCCGAGGTCTACCGGGTGCTCCGCAAAAAGTCCGAGCTGTGAAAACTCAGCGATATCGTACCCTAAAGCCATCGCAAAGGTCTGGATAAACGAGCCGCAGCCGGACGAGCAGGCTTCGTTGAGCATAATGCTGTCAATGCTGTGATTCTTTATCCGGAAGCACTTTATATCCTGACCGCCGATGTCTATGATGAAATCGACCTCCGGGCAGAAGTACGAGGCTGCCTTGAAATGTGCCACCGTCTCAACGATTCCGTGGTCGATCGAAAGCCCTGCCTTTATCAGATCCTCGCCGTAGCCGGTGACTGCCGAGCCCCGTATAGTTATACCGGGGTTGAGCTGTGCGTATATCTTTTTGAGCTGGTCGGCTATCTTGTCGAGCGGCTGACCGAGATTCGAGGAATAATGGTGATAGAGTATCCTGCCGTCGTCAGTTATCAGCACAAGCTTTGTCGTTGTAGAGCCTGCGTCGATACCGAGATAGGCGTCGCCCTCGTATGTACGGATATCTGCATAGCCAAGGTCGAATTTCTTATGGCGGCTGATAAATTCGTCATATTCAGCCTGTGAGCGGAAAAGCGGCTCTCCGGTCACTATATCATCAGAAGCATTAGCGTCCGCAATTTTACCGATAAGCTCGCTCATTTTATAGCTTTCCTCAAGCTCTGCGGCATATACCGAGCAGCCGTAAGCCACGAATACCGGAGCCTCCTCCGGGAATACAGCGTGCTCCTCATCAAGTCCGAGAGTCTTTACGAACGCCTTTTTCAGTCCCCTGAGGAAGAACAGCGGCCCGCCGAGGAACAGTACCTTTCCCTCGATAGTCCTGCCCTGTGCAAGTCCGGAAACGGTCTGGTCAACGACCGCCTGAAAGATACTTGCCGCAACGTCCTCTTTCCTTGCACCCTGATTCAGAAGCGGCTGTATATCGGACTTTGCGAATACTCCGCACCTTGAAGCGATAGGGTATATCTTCTGTGCCCGGAGCGACATATCATCGAGCTGGTCGGCAGTAACACCGAGCAGCGTAGCCATCTGGTCGATGAATGCACCAGTCCCTCCGGCACACGTACCGTTCATTCTCTGCTCAACTCCGCCCGTGAGGAAGATTATCTTTGCGTCCTCGCCGCCAAGCTCGATAACTGCGTCTGCATCCGGCTGCTTCTTCTTCACCGCAAGGAATGCAGCGTGTACCTCCTGCACAAAGGGTATCTGTGCAGAGTTGGCAAGTCCAAGACCTGCCGAGCCTGTCATACAGACTGTGAAGCTTTCGTCCGGATAATCAGCCTGAATGAGCTTCAGCTGGTCGGTAACAGTCTCCTTTACCTTTGAAAGGTGACGCTGATATTTTGAATATACTATATTTCCGTCCTCATCGGTAATTACAGTCTTGACTGTAGTCGAGCCGACATCAATACCGAGAGAGTATTTATTTAACATCTCTGCCATTATTCTGCACCTGCTTTTTATCAGTATCATTATCCATATCAACATTATACTACACTTTGAAAAAAAAATAAAGCGTAAATTCTTAAATTTCACATAATTTTCGATAATTCCGGAAAAAGGGCTGTGCTGTGCCATTTATTTCCTGATTAACCAGTGCGTTCAGGGGAATAATGCTAACAGGAGGGATAGTATGGCATTCGGAGCATATGAACGCAGGGGACGGGTCGTCATATCCGGGATAAACACCTCAGAGCTTGAAGTCCTGAGGGAGGAGGAAAAGATCGCACTTCTACGTGAGATACAGGAGACTGGCAGCAAGTCAGCAAGGGACAGGCTGATACAGGGGAATCTGCGGCTTGTTCTCAGCGTGATACAGCGTTTTACCGGCAGAGGCGAGGAGATCGACGATCTGTTCCAGATAGGCGTAGTCGGACTGATAAAGGCGATAAACAATTTCGATCTGAGCAAGGAGGTACGCTTTTCAACATACTGTGTACCGATGATAGCCGGGGAGCTTCGCCGCCACCTGAGAGACTGCACCCACGTAAAGGTCAGCCGGTCACTGAGAGATCTGGCGTATAAGGCGATACAGGCAAGAGAAAAGCTGACGCTGGAGAACCAGCGGGAGCCGGATATCGGGGAGATAGCGGAGGCGATAGGCGAAAAGCGTGAGGCTGTAGTCATCGCACTCGAAAGCATAAGCGACCCGATATCGCTGTATGAGCCTGTGGCGGCAGACAGCGGCGGGTCGGGAGATCAGCTGTGCGTGATCGACCAGATAGGCGATACAACAGACGTTGACAGCAGAATGGACGAGATACTGATACGTGATGCGATACAGGCACTCGGCGAAAGGGAAAAGGATATCCTCTACAAGCGTTTTTTGCAGGGCAAGACACAAATGGAGGTCGCAGGTGAGATCGGTATATCACAGGCACAGGTGTCACGGCTCGAAAAAAATGCGATAAAGAGGATAAAAAGCAGCGTTCAGCTGTAATTTTTATCATTCTGTCACAAAACCCTCACAAAAACTGCGTATCCGCATGATAATATATAGTCATGGTAAAAAGGGATTCTTCAGCTTTAAGGGGGTATTGCTATGAGAATTATCGAAGCTGTTTTCAAATTCATCGTACTGATCGTTATCGGAAAGCTGCTGCTTGCACTGATACCCATAGTCATCATATCTATAGGGCTGTTTTTCGCCGTGAATTTCATTCTGGCGGTACTCGGCTTAGGTGTGGTCAGCTTTCCCATTTGCGTTCTTGCGGCGATCGTTATACGTGGACTGAGAAAGATAGCGTGATGAGCTGAGAAATTTATCATCGGACAAGCTCCGGGCTGGGTCAGACAGTCCGGGGCTTTTCTTATATCAGCACCAATGCACCCGCCTGTATGTCAGCTGCCGCCCGTACCGTGAAGATTATGAGAAAACTTTTCCCCCGGTGATTGACAATTTCCCGTCAGTGTGGTAAAATAATCAGTATGAACGATAATACATGAACGGACATGAACGGGAGGTGTGTGCTTGAAGGACAACTCTGCACAAATAGACGAGATACGCTCTCTTATGGGCAGCGGACGGCTCGCATATGTCCGCAGCTTCGGCTGTCAGCTCAATGTCTCGGACGGCGAGAAAATAAAGGGACTGCTCATGCAGATGGGCTTCGGCTTCACCGATGACGAGCATAAGGCGGATATCATTATCCTCAACACCTGTGCCGTGCGGGAATCCGCTGAGGACAGGGTGTTCGGCATAGTCGGCAGCATGAAGAAGCTCAAGGAGCAGAAGCCGTCACTTATAATCGGCGTTGCCGGGTGCATGACCGCACAGAGCCATATCGCCGAAAAAATAAAACGCTCCTATCCGCAGGTGGATATCGTCCTCGGCACCTCTGCATTGAGTGCTCTCCCCGGACTGCTGCTCGATGTGCTGCACGGAAGAGGCTTCTCGGCGGATATCTCGGAATATGACGACTTCTCACAGGCGGCTGTACAGGTGCGTGAGAGCAGCTTCAAGGCAAGCGTGCCGATCATGTTCGGGTGCAACAATTTCTGTACCTACTGTATCGTGCCATACGTAAGAGGCAGGGAGAGGAGCCGCAGACCGGAGGATATAATCAGCGAGGTGCGGCAGCTTGCTGCGGACGGCTACAAGGAAATAATGCTCCTCGGTCAGAATGTCAATTCCTACGGAAATGATTTCGGGGACGGCGAGGGGATATCGTTCCCGGAGCTGATACGCAGGATAAACGATATCGAGGGGGATTTCATTATCCGCTTCATGTCCTCGCACCCTAAGGACGCTTCGAGGGAGCTGATAGATGCGATATTTGACTGCGAAAAGGCTGCAAAGCACCTGCACCTGCCGGTACAGAGCGGCAGCAGCGAGGTGCTCAGACGTATGAACCGCCGGTATACCGCCGAAAGGTACATGGAGACCGTTGACTATATTCGCAGCCGTGACCCGGATTTCTCGCTGACGACCGATATAATCGTGGGGTTCCCGAACGAGACTGAGGAGGAGTTCGGGGAAACGCTTGACATGATAAAAAAAGTGAAGTATGACAATATCTACAGCTTTATCTACTCAAAACGCTCCGGCACAAGAGCTGCCGGTTTTGAGGACGCTGTGAGCGATGAGGAAAAAAGCCGGCGTATGCGGCGGCTGCTTGAGGTGCAGCGGGAGATATCAACAGAGCACTACAAGCGGTTCGTGGGGCGTACCCTCAGGGTGCTCGCAGACGGAGTATCGAGGAAGCGTCCGGGATACCTTACCGGGAAGAGCAATGAAGCGATAATCGTGGAATTTCCCGGAAATGAGGAGCTTATCGGCAGCTTTGCAGGTGTGCGTGTGACCGGCTCGATGAACTGGGCTGTAACAGGCGAGATCATATAGAGATAAAGAATAACGGAGGGGTAATAAAATGAAATTTTCGGATATTTTTTTTGCTGGTGCCGCAATTGCTGCGGCTGCACTCGTCCTTTCCGGCTGCGGCAGCAGCACCGGGGACAGCAGCGGAGCTGATATCGCAACTGCGGATATCCCGCTTGTGACAGATATTGATATCTCTGACGCAACTGAGCCTTACTCTGAGGCAGTGCCTGCGGAGACCACGGCTACAGAAACGGCAGCCGTGACCTCTGATGAGGTGACTACAGAAACAGAGACCCCGGCTGAGACTACAGCTGAAACTACTGAGACTTCGACCGCAGCGGAGACTGATACTCCGGCTGAGACTACTACAGCTGCACCCGGTCAGGAGACTGACAGCAGTGCGGTAAAGGCTGCCTACAGGTCGGCTATCGAGTCACGCATAGATCAGGTAAAGGCTTCAAACGAGACGAGCTTTTCGTCTGTCACATATGCTCTCCACGATATGGATAAGGACGGGATACCGGAGCTTATCGTAAAGTACGGCACCTGCGAGGCGGACTATCTGACGGCGATATATACATGGCGTGACGGAGCGGTAAAGACTGCGGCGGAGGGGCTTCCGGGCGGTCATACCTCCTATGCGTTCGACTATACTACCGGTCAGCTCGTGTTCTGTGAGGGTCATATGGGCTACGGCAACATGACATGGTATGACCTTGACGAGAACGGAAATGCTGTGGTATCAAAGGATCTCGGCGGCTTTACGTTCGGCCCCGGTGCTGATTATGAGTACAGCGACTATCTGACAAATCTGCATATTTCGTGGATAACTATTTCTGAGTTCATGGGTGACGATACCACATGGGTAATAAGCTATCCTGAGGGTGAATACTATGGTGTGGAGTATAGCGGAAGAGACTTCACATATCTTGAAAATTACGATTTCTGATGAGGTGGAAGAATGGATATAATCGAGCTTACAAGAGAGCTGGGCAAGGCTTTGCAGAATGACGACAGGTATATCGCCTATCAGCTTGCAAAGCAGGTCAATGACGAGGACGAGGAGCTTCAAAGGCTCATGAACGAGTTTGAGGAGCTTCGCCGTGAGATGAACGAGGAGATGCGGCTCGAAAATCACGACACTGACCGGATAGCCCATATAGACGCTGACATAAAGCAGCACTACAGGCAGATAATGAACAACAAGAATATGCTGGTGTTCTCTGCGGCTCAGAGGTCGCTTGAGTCACTGGTGAGCAGTATCAATCAGATAATCTCGCTCTGTGCCAACGGTGAAGACCCTGATACCTGCGAGCCGACTACAGGCTGCGGCGGGAGCTGTGCTTCATGCCGGGGCTGCGGCTGAGCTGCGGAGACTGCATAGGCTGAGAGGAGATATATCCGCACGGACGGATATGGGGGACACTTTGTCCCCCTTTTTTCGGGAGGAAAGATAATGGATATAGACAAGAGCAGGCTTTCGCCGATGATGCAGCAGTATTTCGAGGTAAAGGACAAGTACCCCGGCTGTATAATGTTTTTCAGGCTCGGCGATTTCTACGAAATGTTCTTCGATGACGCTGTGACCGTCTCAAAGGCTCTGGAGCTGACACTGACCGGACGTGACTGCGGACTTGACGAGCGTGCCCCGATGTGCGGAGTTCCCTATCATTCGGCGGATATGTACATAAAGCGGCTGATAGATATGGGCTTCAAGGTCGCTGTCTGCGAGCAGCTCACCGACCCGGCGGAAACTAAGGGCATTGTCATCCGGGACGTTATCAGGGTCGTTACTCCGGGTACTCTCACGGAGTCGAGTATGCTCGACGACAGCAGAAATAACTACATTTGCAGCCTTTTCTATGACGGGAAGAACGGCTCGTGTGCGGCAGCCTCCGCCGATATCTCCACAGGTGAGGCTTCTCTGAGCGTGTTCGAGGGGAAGACCGAAGCGGTCGCAGCTGGGATAATAAATGAGCTATCCAGATGTGCCCCGGCTGAAATAATATTCCCGGAGTCACTTTTGTCGCTTAAACAGGTGACGGATTTCATAAAGCTCAGGCTCGGCTGCACCGTTACTCTGCGTGATGAGGTATGCTTCTCGCCAAAGGAAAGGCGTGAGCTTGTGTGCGGAGTTTTCGGGACAGGGAGCGTGTCGGAGCTCGGCATAAGCGAGGACGGAGCGGACTGTGCGGCGGTATGCGGACTTTTCGACTATATACAGGAAACCCAGAAGACCACTGTCTCACGCTTTACTTCCATAGAGCTTCTGAACGGCGAGGCGTTCATGGGGCTTGACCTTAATGCAAGGCGGAATCTTGAGCTTACGGAGACAATGCGGAGCAAGGAGAAAAAGGGCTCGCTCCTCTGGGTGCTTGACGCTACAAAGACCTCAATGGGCAGGCGTATGCTCAAAAACTGGATAGAGCAGCCGCTGAAAAGCCCGGCAAGGATAATCGAGCGGCTCGATGCAGTTGAGGCTCTCTGCCGTAGCAGTGTCACCCTTGCAGATATTTCTGACCTCCTTGACAGGGTGTACGACCTTGAAAGGCTGATGACTAAGGTCATGTACAGGTCGGCAGGCCCCCGTGACCTGAAAGCCCTGTCTGCAACTGCACAGCAGCTGCCGCTGATAAAGAGGGAGCTTGAAAAGCTGCCGGACACAAAGCTGATAAGCAGGCTGAACAGCGAAATATCGCCGCTTGATGAGCTTGTAAAGCTGGTGGAAAACGCCATTATTGATGAGTCGCCTGTATCGGTAAAGGACGGCGGAGTGATACGTGAGGGCTTCAGCAAGGAGCTTGACGAGCAGAGGCACATCATGACTCACGGCAGGGAGATAATTGATGGTATCGAAAGCCGGGAGCGTGAGGCTACAGGCATAAAGAACCTGAAAACTGGCTTCAACAGGGTATTCGGGTACTATCTTGAGGTGACAAGGTCGTACTATGAGCTGATACCGGACAGCTGGATAAGAAAGCAGACCCTTGCAAACGCTGAGCGCTTCATCACTGAGGAGCTTAAAGCTGCGGAAAACTCAATTCTCGGTGCAAAGGACAAGGCACTTGCACTGGAGAGCGATATTTTCAGCGAGGTGAGGGATTTCCTTGCGACTATGCTTGAAAGGGTGCAGAAAACCGCTTCGGCAGTCGCACAGGTCGATGTGCTGTGCTCGTTTGCACAGAAGGCTCAGAAGAATATCTACGTAAAGCCCGATATCACGATGAACGGCACTATCGAGATACACGCCGGCAGACACCCTGTCGTTGAGCTTATGACAGGCAGCGGCGATGAGCTTTTCGTCCCGAACGACACCCTGATAGACAACCGCTCACGGCGTATGTCCGTCATAACCGGGCCGAATATGTCGGGTAAATCGACCTATATGCGGCAGGTCGCCCTTATCGTGCTCATGGCTCAGATAGGCAGCTTTGTCCCGGCGGACTCTGCGAGCATATCCGTTGTGGACAAGATATTCACAAGAGTCGGTGCGTCTGACGACCTCACGGCAGGTCAGTCAACGTTCATGGTCGAGATGAGCGAGGTGGCGGATATCCTGAAAAACGCCACACATGACAGCCTTGTGATACTTGACGAGGTCGGCAGAGGAACGTCTACATTTGACGGTGTGAGCATTGCAAGGGCGGTCGCAGAGCATATCTGTACTTCACGCAGGCTTGGCTGCAAAACGCTGTTCGCAACGCATTATCACGAGCTTATCGGGCTTGAGGACGAGCTTGACGGGGTGAAGAACTACTGTATCGCAGTCAGCCGCTCCGGAAGCGGTATGCGTTTCCTGAGAAAGATAGTCCCCGGCGGTATCTCGGACAGCTACGGCATTGACGTTGCAAAGCTTGCGGGACTTCCGGACAAGGTGGTGTCCCGTGCAAGGGAGCTGCTTGCGGAAATGGAAAGGGCTCATGCGGCTGATAATACGGTGTCTGCGGACAAGTCCGGTACAGAGCAGCTCAGCTTCGGAGCGGTGCGGCGTGAGGAGGCACTCAGTCTCCTTGAAAAGACGCATATCGACGAGCTTACGGACGCAGAGTGCCGTGAGCTGCTAAGAGAAATGTACGGAATGCTGCAATAGCCATAGAACAAAAAGAGACACAGACCAGTTTCCCGGTCTGTGTCTTTTTTTGAGTGAAATTACTTTACATATCCGTAAAGTCCTGCGATCTTCTGGGACTTTACTGCGTTTGCAACAAGACCTGCAACTGCATTTGCACCAGTCTCGGTGAAGTGAGTTCCGTCAGTCGAGCCCTCAACCACGCCCATGAGGTGGTAAAGAAGAGCTGCGTTATAGCCAATGCTGTTGTAGTGATCTACCATAAGAGTATTAAGGTCTATGCACGGAATATTGTACTTTGAAGCGAGGCTCTTGCACGCATCGCAGTAATTGGTGTAGCTGTTGACGAACTTTCCGTTCGAGTAAGCCTTCATGCCGATAACGGTAGTGACGAGTATCGGAGTTGCACCCTTTGCCTGTGCGGACTTGATGAACTCTGTCATGTACCACTCATATGAGCCGTCCGCCGGGTTGTTGACATCACCGCATACCGGAGCGTATCTGTCAGCATTTGACGCACCGGAGTCATTGATAGCAAACTGTATCATTACATAGTCGCCCTCTTTAAGGTTGTCAGCGATCGTCGCCCACCTTCCCTCATCATAGAACTTCTTTGAGCTGCGTCCTGCGATAGAGTGGTTTGCAACGTTCACTCCGTCAGTGAAGTAATCTGCAAGGTAGTAGCCCCAGCCCTGCTGCGGAGCGTAGCTTGCACGGTAGCTCTGTACAGTCGAGTCACCGGCAATGAAGATAGTCGGCTTTGCGTCATCAAGCATCTGCTGATAGGAGTTCGGGTCAAACGTCTCAGCGATAGGCTCATCAGTGAGAGTGAGTGTGATGTAGTCGATATTCGGGCCGCCCTCAGAAACTGCGGACTCGAACCTTATTGTGTTCTGTCCTGCGTTGAGCGGAATAACTATGCCGTATTCGAGCCATGTAGTCCATGCACCGGTGCCGGGGAAGGACTGGAGCCAGAATTCATCAGTATTGCCGTTTACGAATATCTTTGTCTGTCTGTCAGCTGCCGCACCGTTCGCAAAACGGATATGAGTCATGTAATTGCCTTTTGACTCAACATTCACTGTGAATGTGAGGCTGCTGCCGATAACGTTGTTGAAGTTGATATAGCCGACATTATCGGTCGTGCCCATATCGGACGATATCTTTGTGAAGCCGGTATTGGAATCCTCTACCCAGCTATCCTCCCACACCTGGTCTACAGCGTAGTAATGCGGGTCTGTTGTGGTAGTGACTATCGGCTGTGTAGTAGTCTCTGTCAGCTGTATGATAGTAGTGACTATGCGTGTCTCGTCGGGAAGTGTGATATACTGCTCTACCGGCACGGCAGTCTCAGGAAGCACAGCTGCACCTGCGTCAGCCATCTGCACCGTTATAGCGTCAGCACCTGTAAGTCCGTCATCGTCGATATCGGCGTTCCAGAGAGCTATATCGTCAAGAGGATATTTCTCAGAGTTAGCAAGGTTCTGGAGAATAGCAATTGCGTCGGCGATATTTACCTTTCCGTCCTTGTTTGCGTCGCCCTTTCTGTACTTGATATAGTCCGCATTCAGTCTTGTGCCGCCGGGCACTATCTCGGTATTGGAAACTATGCTCGTTCTTACCTCCGGAGGGTCTGTCTGCCCCATGACCGGTGCAGTCGATGATGTGGTGGTCGCAGCCTCGGCGGTAGTTGTCGTGGTGGTAGTTGTGGTCGTCTCAGGTGCCGTTGTTGTTGCAGGAGATGTTACAGCCTGCCAGTTCTGGCACTTACTGTAGGTGTAAGCCCACTGCTGGACGTTCGCACCGCTTGCTGTGCTTGCAGAAGCGACCTCGACGAACTCAGTGTCCTTTGACGGGCGTGAGGTGATGTAGTAGGAGCCGTCACCGATCTTGGTGAACTGGAAGAGCATACCTGTGTCGGAGCCGGAATACTTTGCTATCTCAAGGTTTCCGCCGTCGGAGCCGGACATCATCTTGAGCACGTAATTCTGGTCAGCAACGGAGTGTACATAATAATAGGTAGTACCGTTCATGAACGGAGTGAGCTGCCACTTCTGGCTTGCATAGCCGCCGTCTCCCCACTGCTGCACGTTGGTTCCGTCCTCCATAGCACCGCCTGCAATATCCATTACCAGACCGCTGTTGGTGTTCTTGAAGGTGTAGTAAACGCTTGTGTCCATTTCGGTATCGCCTATCTTCATAAGCCCCTGGACAAGCTCTGCATTTTTCTGAGCACCCTTTGCACTCTGGTGAAGGTCGTCACTTGTCGCATAGTATTCAGTCATAGCGTCATATCCGCCGATACTGAAGCCGAAATCCTGCCATGCTGTGAACAGGTCAACGACTGTGACGTTCTGCTCTGCTGCGATAGCGTCAAGCTGTCCGCCGAACCAGCGTCCGCCGAGTACAGGGCTTCTGCTGAGGTCGCCGTGACGGCCCTGCTGCTTTACAAGAATAACATTCATGCCCTTAGCCTTAGCCTTGGTGACCATAGTCGTAACGACCTGCTTGTACTCGTCAGCGTTTGAATAGTTGGTATCGTTGATACCGATGGATACGATGAAATAGTCTCCGGACTTGCCGTAATATTCGATAGGTGTGAACTGTCCGCCGTCATAGAAGCCCTTTGCATACTGACCGCTTGTAGCCATATTGCGTACTTCAAAGACGTTGGTGTTTATATAATTGTTCAGATACTGACCCCAGCCGTGCTGAGCGGTATCAGCCTGATTGTAATAGTTGGCAACGGTCGAGTCGCCGCATATCCATACAGTCGGCTTCATCTCGCCGGTGGTATTGAGCTGGGTTATCTCAACGGCGGCAATAGACTGAGCACCGCCGCTTATTCCCTCAACGGTCTCGATATTGAGCTGTCCGTCAGTTACCGGTATCTGGATAGTCTCCGTCGCCCCCAGCCGGGTGAGGTTCATCATCTGGAGCATACCCTCCATTTTTACCGAAAAACGTGGAGAATCTCCGATAGTAACAGTGACCTGATACAGACCCTTGGGAAGATCTACGTTGAACTTTCCGCCGCTGAACTTAACAGCGTCCGCAACAGCATTAGGACCTCCTGCACTGACATCGGAAACCGAGCCTGTGAAGCCGTAGCCCTTTGACGAGCTGTAGCTGTCCGAGGCGGAAACTCCTGTGTAGCCGCTTGCTGTACCGGCACCGCCAAAGTCGAACTTCCAGTTAGTCGTTGCAGCAGAAGCTGTGAGAGATGAAGACCGGGCAAGACCTGTCCCTGCGAATCCCGTGAGGGCGAGAGCCGCAGAGGTAAGACCGCTCAGAAGCTTTTTAAATCTCATGATTGACCCCTCCAAATGATATAATTATTTTTGATACGAAATTATGCACTTTTTAGCTGATTTAATTATATCACATTTGTTTTACAAAGTCAATACGGAGTTTGTGCAGTTTTGAATCTATTTTATTGCAGAATGAGTATAAGCGGCAGCGGGCGATGTGTTCATTATCATGTCATTTTATCCAAAGCAAGACTATTGTGCATATCTAAAGCAATAAAAGCCGCAGAGTCCTGCTATAACAGGCTCTGCGGCTTTGCGATAAAAAGTGCCGAAGACGGGACTTGAACCCGTACGGGATCACTCCCGGCAGATTTTGAGTCTGCTGCGTCTGCCATTCCGCCACTTCGGCATGATCCCCTGATAGATATTCTACCATATCCAGAAGGATTTGTCAAGTCCAAGTATCCAGCGGGAATTCACGTTTTGGGTCAGAAAGCCTGAGCTTATTTGCTATTTATTATATTCTCCCTGCCTTGTCCGCTCCCGGCAGTCAGTCACGATATTTTTTCAAAAAGTATTGACATCCGGCATAAAACGTGTTATAATTTACCTGTGAGTTACACGGAGCCATGATACCGTCAGGAAATTGACAGATGATCTCCCCACAGGGGACGGAAACGGCGGGGGCGTCGGAGCCGGTGTCGGAGTAAATGGTGACGATCTCACACACCCCACAGGGGACAAAAAGGACGCTCTGCACGGCAGCCGTGCAGAGCGTCCTTGATACTTTATACAAAAAAACGGCAGCCAGGCGGCTGCCGTTTACTGTTATTCTTCACGCTTCATATCCGTTGTGTTAAGATAATCCGCAGGATTCAGGCACATATTCTGATACCTTACCTCAAAGTGACAGTGATTTCCGAACGAATACCCCGTATTCCCGACATACCCGATAAGCTGCCCCTTTGTCACATACTGCCCCTCAACTGCAATGGTCAGTATCATATGCCCGTATATCGTGGTATATCCGTCCATGTGGTCTATCATCACAACATTTCCGTAGCCGCCGTCATTCCACCCGGCTGACGTTACTACGCCGTCCCGTGCGGCATATATCTCAGTTCCCTCCGGAGCTGCTATATCAAGCCCCTTGTGATTGCGGTTGCTGATGAAGGTATCGCTGACCCAGCCGCCGTTAAGAGGCCACCCGAAAAAGCCGCTTCCGGTGAGCGGTGAGCCGAAGAATACTGTATCCGGGTCGTCCGGCATTGCAGTGTATGTGCCAATGCCTATCTCCTCGACAACAGGCTGCTTCACTATACGGCTGCTGAGCACCTTGCTCGAACGCTCGACACCCTCGACATATGTCACCTCAACGGTGTTCAGCCGTTCGCCCCTTACTCCCTTCACAAGCGTTGACCGCACTCCGAGATTGAGCGAGCTGGTCTCCACCTCGATAGTCTCATAGTCGATGAACGACAGAGTTTCACGCTCACGGATATACTGTATCGGAAGATAGCTCTCTGTCTCGGTGACAGTCAGCATCTGACCCTTTCTTATACCCTTTTCCGCCGCAGGATTCAGCTCATAGAAGCTGTCAAGCTCCATGTTGTACTTCTGGCATATCTTTGCGGCAGAATCATCGCTCTGGGCGATATATACAGTCTCCTTCTGCTTTACTGAGGTCAGCAGGTCAATAGCGTCCTTCTGGCTCATAAGGCTCTCCCTCAGGTAGATACCCTCGGAATACTCTATTTTATTGACATACGATACGTCCCTGACGTTGCCCTCGACCTCATAGTTCAGCAGCCGTTCCGTGAGAACGTCCTGAATGGTATTCTTGCTCTTGACCGCACCTATGAATTTCCCGTCAATGTATATCCCGTAAGCCGTCGTAAGCTCCTCATCGGAGGATTCGAGCATGATATTTGCAAGCTGGCTCGGCGAAACGTACTTATCGCTGTCGGAGACTATCCTCAGCGAGTATTTCGGTGCAGCGTCCATATCGAAATATTTTCCGTCGCCTGCATAGGAAACTCTCTGCTCCACCTCTCTCTCAGCCTCCTCAAAGTCAGCCTCGGACGAGATTATGCCAAGCTCCCTGCCGTTGTACTCAACGACAAGACCGTATTCAAACCCGGAGCCGTAGCGGATAACTGCGATAAGGAACGTCACCGCAACTATCGGCACAAGGTAGTTGAACGCCGTGTACACTACTCCGCCCTCGCCGAAGAGGAACGAACCGATGAACATTACCACAGCCTTAAGGCACGGGACGAAGCCCTTTCCCCTTGAGCTGCGGATATCCTTCATAAGCTCATTCGTCACACCGACACGGCTGCGGAACGCCTCGGTAACTCCCCGGAATATCCACCTTACGCCCCGGAATGTCATTTTCAGTACGAGCAGCAGCTCATGCAGAATGAATTTCAAAGCCTTGCCGAGAGCGATAAGGACAGCTGCGGCAAATTTAACGCCGGCAAGTCCGGCTCTTGCGAAGAGGTCGATAACTGACCTCCCAACCTTATGGAGTATATCCAATAACTTTTCCTCCAGTCCGGGGACTGCTGTCTCCAGTATTTCATTTCGTTATATTGCTCCACCAATTAAACATTGCCAAAAAGGCGAAGGCAGAAAGGGAATTTATCAAGGAAGGGAAACGCAGGAATACTGTCGTATTTCAAGTTTTCCTGACGCAGAGAAATTTTCTTTATGCCGAGCATTGGTTGGCAGGGTTTAGTTGGGGGAGCAATAGTAGTATTATACACCATTTTATGTGAAAATACAACGACAGCCGGCTGACGATATCATGAATAAGCGAAAAATTCGTATACCTGCACAAAAATCACTCGCTGCGTCCAAAATGCCATGAATACTCCAGCATTTCCGGTGTGTAGCCCTCAAGCCTTTCAAGCAGCGGAAGAACATCTCTGCGTGCGGCTTCAAGGTCGTGCTCTAAATAATTTCCGCACTCGACAACTGTGCAGCCGGGTATCTCGCCGTCAAAGTCCGCAATGAACCGGTAAGCGTCCCTCACGAGCTTTATCGCCCGCTCTGCGGAAATGCTGTCCCTTGTGAGAAGATAGAATCCCGTGCGGCAGCCCATCGGCCCTACGTAGATAACTCCGTCCTTTACCTCAGAGCTTCTTGCATAGGTCGCAAAGAGGTGCTCTATGGTGTGGAGCGATGGATTTGAGATGTATGTGCCGCCGTTGGGCTTTACCATGCGGACATCATAGGTTATTATATCCCCGTCAATGCGTGAGATATACATACCAACGCCGAATTTGGTGTGATCGACCTGGAAGCTTGCTATTTTTTCCATAATTATCCTCCTGTTATATATATCCGAGAGTTCTCAGCACGAACAGCCACCCGGTAAGGGTGAATGCACTGCACATGGTCGTGAGCATGACTGCAAATGCCGTTATCGTGCCCTTATGCCCGAAATTCTTTGCCATAACGAAGCAGCTGCCCGTAGTCGCACTGCCGAGCATTACAAGTATCGCAATGAGCTTTTCTCCCCGGAAGCCGAGAAATACTGCCGCCGGGAGGAATATGCAGCAAAAAAGCACAAGCTTTATGAACGCTATCCCGACTGTTACCCTTACGCAGCCGCCTGCATCACGTATGCGGAATGAAGCTCCGAGAGCGATGAGCGACAGGGGAGTTGCCATATTCGCAAGGTACGATACCGACCGGGAGAGTATCACCGGCTGAGGTATTTTCAGCAGCGACCAGAGCATACCGGCAGCAATGCCGAGGATTATCGGGTTTGTGACGATCCCCCTCAGTGTATCGAGAAAAAGCTGTCTGCCGCTTTTCGTTTTGTCATTTTCCGGAGAGGTCAGCGACAGCACGGTCACTGCAATTATATTATACAGCGGAACAGTCGCCGCTATCATCAGTGCCGCCATAGTCGCCTCGCCGTAGATATTCTTGACGAACGCAATGCCGAGTACAGCTGCACTGCTGCGGTACGCCGCCTGAACTATCTCCCCCCGCTCAGCCCTGTCCCTGTGCAGGAGCGAATACAGCACAGCGATACCGGTGCTTATGACAGTCGCTGCCGCACAGAACAAAGCGAATTTTCCGTCCCATACTGCTCTGAAATCCGCAGTCGAAAGGTCGGAGAAAAGCAATGCCGGGAGAGTAGTCCTGAATGTGAATTTATTGAGCTGCGAGGTCGTATGCTCATCGAGCAGCCCGACCTTGAACATTACATAGCCGAACACCATCATCAGGAACACCGGAACGGTGGCGTTCAGGCTGAATATCAGATTTTCAGTAAACAATTTTCCTCACTTGCCAGTTTTCAGAATATATCCTTCTTGTTCTTGATATGCCGCCTTATCAGGACGAATATCATCAGAAGTATGCAGAAAACAAGGAATACCGGAGCGAGCCACTTGTTCGAGTTCTCGTCCTCAGCGGACTTCATCTCCGTCCACAGATCCTGCATTTTCTGATTCGCCTCGTCAGAGAGATTCACAAACACAGTGGTCTTGTCTCTTACAAATTCGCTGTCGGGGTATGAGACCGGACTGTTCTGAGTTTCCTCGTCAAGCATTTCAAAGGCAGCGGAATGCGGGGTGGAATAGCATATATAATCAATATTGGCAAAGGCTATATCCGGCTCGCACATGAAGTTGATGTACATCTCCGCAGCCTCCTTCTGACGGGAGCTTGACGGGATACACATAGCGTCGATGAACCTGTTCGTGCCGCTTTTCGGGACAACGAACGAGAGAGCGTCATTGTCCTCAAGTATAGTCAGGGCGTCTCCGGCGTAGTATGGGGCGATAAGTGCGTCGCCGCCGCCCATCTTGTCGAACACCTCGTCCATGACATAGCCCTGAACGATACGCTTCTGCTGCCTGAGCCTGAATGCTGCCTGCTCAAGCTCGCTGCTGTCCTCAGTATTGAGGGAATAGCCGCATATCAGCTCCGCAATTGCGAAGGCGTCACGGGGATTGTCGAACATGAGTATCTCGTCGGCGTAGTCCTCGTTCCAGAGGATATCCCAGTCTATGTCCTCCTCCGGGATATCTATGACCGTGGAATCGTAGATTATGCCGACAGTTCCCCAGGTATACGGCACTGAGTAGGCATTGTCCGGGTCATACGCAAGATTTCTGAAATCCTCCATGATGTACCCGAAATTCGGGATATTGTCAAAGTCTATCGGCTGGACAAGTCCCTCCTTTATCATTTTGGATATCATGTAATCCGAGGGGATAACGACATCATACGAAGCCGCACCGCCCTTGAGCTTTGCGTAAAGCTCCTCATTTGTGGCGTAGTTGGTGTAGTTCACCTTGATACCGGTGAGCTTTTCAAATTCACCGTTCACATCAAGAGTGCCGTCGTCCGCACCGTCTGAGATATATTCTCCCCAGTTGTAGACGTTTATCGAGAGCCCCTGACCCTTGAATCTTGAATAGTAATCCGGGTCGGCAATAGTAAGGGTCTGAGCCTCGCTCTCCTCTTCCTCCTCCGGTTCATCGGCAGTTTCCGCAGCAGTACAGCCTGTGAGCAGACTGAGCATAAGAAACGGAGCAGCAGCCGCTGCAAGCAGCTTCCTTATATCCATGCCTCACCCCTCCTTTACCTGACCGCTCTTGACAGCCGCACGCTTTTCTATAGCATTCTTGACTACAAGCACGATTATAACGACTATGAAGATTATAGTCGAAAGTGCATTTATCTCCGGCGATACCTTTCTGCGGGTCATGGAGTATATCGTTATCGGCAGGGTCTGCGAGGTCGAGCCGCTTGTGAAGTAGCTGACAACGAAATCATCGAGAGAATATGTGAATGACATCAGAAACCCCGACACAACTCCGGGCATTATCTCCGGCAGAACGACCTTTCTGAACGCACTCAGCGGGCTGCACCCAAGATCCTGAGCCGCCTCGTAGATATGCGGGTCCATCTGATTGAACTTCGGCATGACGTTGAGTATGACATACGGCACATCGAACGTGATATGTGCGATAAGGAGCGTAACGAAGCCGAATTCGAGGTTCATTCTCGCCGCAAAGAATACAAACAGCAGCATGAGCGATACACCGGTGACTATCTCAGGGTTGATGATAGGTATATTGGTGACGTTCATGATGACAGCCTTGGGGAGCTTTCTCATGCCGTTTATGCCGATAGCCGCAAGAGTGCCGAGGACAGTGGAGATGACGCTTGCAGAAACTGCGATTATTATGGTATTCACCAGCGAGGATATGATTATCCTGTTGTGGAACAGCCTTACGTACCAGTCGAGGGTAAAGCCGCTGAAAACGCTCCTGCTCTTTGTCTCGTTGAACGAGAACACTATCAGCACGAAGATAGGCACATACAGGAACAGGAGAACGAGTGCAAGGTATATTTTTCCGAGCTTTTTCAACTTATCTTCCTCCTCTCACATCAGCACCTGATCGTCCGGGTCGAACTGGTTCATGACGGTCATTATCACAAGTATTATCACCATGAGCACGAGCGATATCGCTGCTCCGAGGTGAGGGTTATAGGAATTGCCGAGGAACTGCATCTCGATAAGATCGCCGATGAGCAGATTCGAGCCGCCGCCGAGCATTCTGGAAATAATGAATGTGGATATTGCCGGAACGAACACCATAGTTACTCCGGAGGTTATTCCGGGCATACTCAGGGGGATTATCACCCGGAAAAGAGTCTGCGACGAGCTGCACCCGAGGTCTGAGGCTGCTTCAAAGAGGCTGCCGTCTATCTTCTCCATTACTGAGTACAGCGGAAGTATCATGAACGGGAGGTAATTGTACACCATGCCGAGAACGACTGCCCCGGAGGTGTTTATCAGCTTCACAGGGCCTAAGCCGGCAAGTGCGAGCAGGTGGTTTATTATACCGTTGTTCGCAAGCAGCGTCATCCATGCGTAGGTACGCAGCAGGAAGTTCATCCACATCGGCAGCATGACTATCATAAGCATAGTCCCCTGTCTGTGCTTGTCCATGCGTGAGAGGATAAACGCCACGGGATAGGCTATGATAAGGCATATCACGGTAGCTATGAGGGCGAGCCAAATGGAGCGGACGAAGATGTTGGCGTACTGACCTACATCGGAGAGGTATTTTATCGTAAGGCTGCCGCTGTCGGTGGTGAAGGCGAAGTAAGCTATCATCAGCAGCGGGACGAGTATGAACACGACCATCCACACAAGGTACGGCGAGGAAAGGTATTTCAGCTTCATGTCAGTCCTCCTCCGTTTTCTTCATTATGTGTATATCGAACGGGTCAACAGCCATGCCTATCATAGCACCCACAGGCTCAGCCTTCGTCGAGTGTATCACCCACTTATGGTCAACTCCGTCAACTATCATCTCGTAGTGAACACCCTTGAATACGACAGATTCAACTATACCGGTGAGCTTTGCCTTGTCAGCCGGTATCACCTTGACGTCCTCCGGGCGGATAACAACGTCAACAGTCTCATTCGGCTCAAAGCCCTTGTCAACGCATTCAAATCTCCTGCCTGTGAACTCAACGACGCAGTCCTCCGGCATAGCACCGGTTATGATGTTGCTCTCACCGATAAAGTCCGCAACAAAGGCATTTACCGGCTCGTTGTATATATCCGTCGGCGAGCCTATCTGCTGGATAATGCCGTCCTTCATGACAACGATACTGTCGCTCATGGTGAGGGCTTCCTCCTGGTCATGCGTTACATAAACGAATGTCAGCTCAAGCTCCTGCTGCATACGTCTGAGCTCTATCTGCATTTCCTTTCGCAGCTTCAGGTCAAGAGCACCGAGCGGCTCATCGAGCAGCAGCACCTTAGGACGGTTGACGAGTGCCCTTGCTATGGCAACTCTCTGCTGCTGACCGCCTGAGAGCCTGTTCACTGAGCGCTTCTCAAAGCCCATCAGGTTGACCAGCTCAAGCATTTCGCCTACTCTGCGGACTATCTCCTTTTCGGGGACGTTCTTTACCCTCAGACCGAATGCGATATTCTCGTAAACGTTCAGGTGCGGGAACAGAGCGTAGCGCTGAAAGACTGTGTTGACGTTTCTCTTGTGGGGCGGAACTCCGTTGATACGCTGACCCTCAAAGAAAACGTCGCCGCTCGTAGGCTCTAAAAAGCCGGCGATTATGCGGAGCGTTGTGGTTTTTCCGCAGCCGGACGGACCTAAAAAGGTCACAAATTCCTTATCCCTTATGTCAAGACTGATATCCTTCAGTATCCGTTCGGAGTCCTCGAACTCCAGTATGATATTCTTCAGGCTGACGATATTTTCCATTTTAGCATAACTCCTCCTTTTCCGACATGAAACCATGACAATCAATTATAGCACAATATCGCTCAAAAATCAAGCATTTCCGCAGAGATCGCCATTTTTTTCTCATATGGGCGACCCGGAGGCTGATGACACGGAAACCAGAGGTAAGAAAGTAAGATGTTTGTATCCGCTCTGACCTCTTGCTTCTGATATTCTGACCTCCGGAGATTAATTTTCTCTGAAAGCTTATTCCCGTGGATAAGACTTTTATGCTGATTGACATTTCTATCAGATCATGATATAATAATATTTACAGAATGTACTTGCAGCTTTATGCTCCTGCTATAATGATCTGATGTAAAAAAACAGGAGGAAATAATAATGGGACTGTTCCTTTCAAATCTTCACATACAAAGAACAAATAGTCTGTCTGTTGACGATCTGAAATCATTTTTGGCAGAGGATATGGCCTCAAAGGGGTATACTCAGCCTTATAATTCTGATGACGGCGAAATAAGGGTAGCGATCTATGCTCCAAAAAACAGCTCATGGATAACTGTAGCTTCTGATTGTTTCAATTTTAACGACAATAATGATACGGCTGCCGCAGCAGAACCGATTTCTGAAAGATTTTGCACGAGCGTGATAGCAATGGCTTGTATGGACAGTGATTATGCCTTTATGCACCTTATCAATACAGCTCAAAAAATAGATGGGTGGATAAACTCAGGTTCACCGTATGAGGGAATGAAGCTTCCAAGAAGAACAAGTGCAGCACCGTGGAAAAGTGTAGTAAGTAGCTTTGAAGAATTCAGGCAAAGTATAAAGGAAAAAAGTCCTTTTGCAGAGGACGTCTTATTCAGCACCGCAGAATTCATTGGAATGGACAAATATCAATGTGGTTTAGAAGCGGACAGAGCAGAGGATCTTGTATTTGATCCGTCAGAGCTTACCTTGCTGTACTTTTCTCTTCCGGAAGGCACAAAAAAAGAGCTGCCTGTACTCCGTGTCGGTCTATATGATATGATGCCGTGCAGAACTGATGTCAATTCCGTTGTTTTTGTCAATAATAAGGGCGGCAGATCAAAGGGCGTTGCGATCAGATTCGTCGGCGACTATATTGAAAATGACGAGGTAATAATATATGATGTTACTTTCGAGAGCGATTACGGAAGTGACAAGCGTAAACGAATTCCTATCGCACTTGAAAAACGTTTAGATGATAACGGAAACTGCATTCTTTGGTGGGAGGACAAAAATTTCCAGATCCCGCCGGCTGTAAATCCTGCTCTTCCCTTTTCAAGACGAGAGCGGCTGGAGTTTGAAAAGCAATTCGGAGTTCGTTTTTTTGTCAGGGGTAACTCAGAAAAATTCCGTGATGTTGAGGTCCATATCATTCCTCTCGAAAATCCTCAGGACGGTCATGCATATTGGACTGTAAAAAAACTCCCGCAATGGTAACGGGATCTGGATCAATAATGGAATTCGGCTTTGTGCAGAAAACAGGAAGCGGGCAAAGCTTGGAGAATAAGATATATAAAAGGAGCAAAGCTTATGCGTATCGACGATATCGGCTACCACCACAAGCATGACAGCAGCTTTCTCATAAGCCGCCCTGACGGTGCAGGCGACTGGCTGTTTCTCGTAGTAAAGACTAAGGCAGTTTTCCGGATCGACGGAGTTGATATACCGGTACAGCCGAATGCAGTGATCGTATATACCCCGGAGTATCCGCAGTATTACCACGCAGACGGCGGAGAGTACATTGATGACTGGATACACTTCGGCTACGACCCGGAGGAGGAGCAGCTTATGCACGAGCTGGGGCTGCCGTTCAATAAGGTCATGCCGCTTTCAGATATAACTCAGGTGTCGAATATCGTGCGGAATATGTGCTATGAGCATTATTCCGCAAACAAAAACAGAAAACAGACTGTTGACCTTTATTTCCGTATGCTGCTGTATAAGCTGAACGAGGGCGTTGAGAGCTACAGCGTTGCAGGTGCAGTCAACGAGAGCAAGTATTTCGAGAAGCTCCTGTGGCTGCGTGAGAGTATCTACCGCTGGCCGGCAAGAGAGTGGAATGTGGACGATATGGCTGAGGAGATATCGCTGAGCCGTTCAAGGCTGCAGCACCTGTACAGCGATACGTTCGGGGTGAGCATATCGAAGGATATAATCACGAGCCGCATGGACAAGGCGAAGGATCTGCTGAAAAATCCGGAGCTGCCGGTGAGCCGCATATCCGCAATGGTGGGCTACAGCAACCCGTCGTATTTCAATAAGCAGTTCCGGAATGCCTTCGGGATAACGCCGTCAGAATTCCGGCAGCAGTTTTTTGAGACTATTATTGAGTGATCTTATCATAATGAAAAAGTCCGTATCACCATGATACGGACTTTGCTGTTATTTCTCCGAAAAAAGCTCCGAGCGTCCCTCACCGGTCAGAAATTCCGCCGCACGGGGACAGCATTCCACTACGTTTATCTGTGAATCGCCGCCGTACTCTCCGTCCCTTGTCCACGTTACCGCATCGCCGCCAAGTGATGTGAAAACTATCCTGTCAGTCCGGAAGAAGCGGACGTATTCCTTGTTTATCTCCTCACTTATATTCAGCAGCGAGGAGACTATCTGCTGCAAATGGAGTATATTCGTAGGCTTTTTTATCAGCGTGACCTCGAATACTCCGTCATCAAAGAGAAAATCATTCATCGAGAGAAGTCCTGCGACCGAAGCGGAATTTGTCACCATTCCGAATATGAACTCGTCCTCGACCGAGCCGCCGTCCCACTCGATACGCATATGCTTTGCACGAATGCTTGTGAGCTGCATAAGACCGCTGATTATGTACGCAGAGTGACCGAAGATATTCTTTACCTGCTGCGACGTTTCATAGGTCACGTTGGTGAATGCACCGAATGCTGCGATATACGTGAAATAGTCGCCGTTGAAGCGTCCTATGTCGCACGCCGTGGGGACACCGTCGGTTATCCATTTCACCGCACCTGCCGTAGTCTGCGGGATACCGAGGCTGCGGGCGAAATCATTCGTAGAGCCTGCCGGGATATATCCGACAGGTATCCTGCGGCTGCTGTGGAGCATACCCTGAAGGCACTGGCTGAGCGTTCCGTCACCGCCTGCACATACGAGCATATCAAAGCCGCTCTCACAGGCATACGCCGCCGAAGCTGAGGCGTCCTCGCTGCTCTGGGTTATATGTACAGTGACCTCTATGTCCGACTTATTGAATGAATCTATTATCTCGCCGAGCTTTTCGCTTATCACGGCACGGCCGGCGACGAGATTCACGATAAAAAACATTTTTCTCACTTTATGATTCCCCCGGCTGTAGATCTGTTATGTCAATTATATCATCAATGCGAAAAAATGTCAACCGGTCATTTTTTATAAATTTCTATATCATCTATAGTTTCCACCGGAACGAGCTGACCATAGCCGTAAAATCCGGTCTTTGTCCCCCGTCTGAGCACATTCGGGTCAAGCACGAGCCGGTCGTCCTGATATGTATTCAGCACATCAACTGTCGCAAGTCCGCACACAAACACTGTATCCCACGACTTGTTGCTGACTATGCACATTATCTGCGGGTAATAATTCTCCTTGAATATCAGCGGATATTTTCCCTGCTCGACTGCCTTTATCCCGACCCTGTAGCCGGGTATGTCCGGTGAATTGAAGTTTTTTGAATCGCCTATCTCCCAGTTTATTATATCCATGCCGAAAAGCTGTTCAAGTGCAGCCTCGCCGAGACAGCCGGTCATTATCCGCTTGAATTCCTGATTCCCGTCCCTTCTGTGAAGCTCCTCCTGAGCCTTCCTTTCAGCTCTTTCGATCGCGTGCTCCCTTATCCGGGAATAATACGACCTGTCGAGCTTTATTTTCAGGAAATCCTCTGAATATGCTCCAACATACTGCTGATAATCTCTTACACTGTCCAATCTGCTTCACTCCACTGAAATAATATAGTAATACACCGGCTGACCGCCGCCTACCATCATAACGTCTATCTTATCGCTTATCTTCGACTCTATGAGCTCCTTGAGCTGTGCAGCGTTCTCCTCGGTTACGTCCGCACCGTATATCAGCGTTACGTAGCTTGTGTCGCTCCTTACGAGCTTTCTGACGAGCTTCAGTGCTGCCTTGCGTATATCCTTTTCGGTAAACGACAGCTTTCCGTTGTCGAGTGCAAGTATCTCGCCCTCCTTTATGGAGTGCCCCTCAAACTCTGAATCACGGGCTGCAAAGGTGATAAGTCCTGTGGAGACTCTCTCGAACGCCTTTGTCATAGCTATGCGGTTATCGGCAAGGCTCAGAGTATCGTCAAACGCCATCATTGCCGAGATACCCTGCGGTATCGTCCTTGTCTGGAGCACGCAGACCTTCTTCGCCGTAAGCTTCACAGCCTGCTCAGCCGCCATGATTATGTTCTTGTTGTTCGGCAGAACGAATACAGTCTCCGCCGGAACTGAAACTATAGCCCGGAGGATATCGTCCGTCGAGGGGTTCATGGTCTGTCCGCCCTTTACGACAACGTCAGCACCAAGGTCAGTGAACATTGCCTCAAGCCCGTGACCTGCGGCAACTGCCACAAATCCGAACTCCTTCTCAGGCTCCGCCTCCGCAAGACCAGCCTCAAGCTGCTCTGCCTCCTTGACCTTATTCTCATGCTGTATACGCATATTCTCTATCTTCGGGCGCGGGTCGTTGATGAACCAGCCGAATTCAAGCCCCTTTTGCAGTGCCTTTCCGGGATTGTCGGTATGTACGTGTACCTTGATTATCTTCTCATCGTCCACAAGCACAACACAGTCGCCGATAGTTTCGAGGTACGCCCTGAGCTTGAACGGGTCAGGACAGTTCTCCTTCTTACGCAGCATGAACTCAGTGCAGTAGGTATAGGTTATCTCCGTATCGTACTGACTTACAGCCGATTTGAAGGTATCCACCGGCTCTGCGGACTGCTTCTCAGCCGGCTCTGCGATATCTCCTCCGCAGAATACGTCCTTCATCGCCGTGATGATTATAGTAAAGCCCATTCCGCCTGCATCGACAACTCCGGCTTTTTTCAGCTGCGGGAGCATATCCGTGGTCTTTTCAAGTACAGCCGCAGCCTCCGCACATATCTCAGTCCAGAAAACTCCGTCGTCGTTGGTGGAAAGTGCAATTTCCTTTGCCTTTTCAGCAGTGCAGCGTGAAACCGTGAGGATAGTGCCCTCGGAGGGCTTCATCACAGCCTTGTATGCCGCATCCACGCCGAGAGCGAGTGCATTTGCAAACTGCTCCGGGCCAGCCTCGTTAAGCCCGGCAAGCCCCTTTGAGATCCCCCTGAAAATGAGGGAAAGTATGACACCGGAGTTGCCCCTCGCACCTCTCAGGAACGCAGAAGCAGCCGCAGAAGCAGCCTCGCCTATCGGGACATTGTCCGGCATGAGCTTCAGCTCAGCCACGGCATTTCCTGCGGTCATGGACATATTTGTGCCTGTATCTCCGTCCGGTACGGGATAGACGTTGAGCTCATCGACCTCACGCCTGCGGTTGTTTATAGTAATGGCGGCAGAGATAACTGCGTCTCTGAATAAAGAACCATTTATCACTGTATGACCTCCTGTTTAGTAATTCATATCGTCAACGAAAACGTTGACCCTGCTGACACTGACCCCGACAGCCTCCTCAACAACGAAGCTGACCTTGTGGGTTATGCTGCTTACTGCGGCAGCGATATTAGTGCCGTAGGACACCTTGATATGCAGATCTATAAAAAGACCTCCGTCCCGGTCAGTGCGTATCTTCACGCCTCTTCGCCGGAAGAGCTTACCCCTTGTAAGGGAGGAAACTGCGGAGCGGAATGTATTGACACTGCAAACGTCGGCAACACCGAAGCAGTCGCAGACCGCATGGCGGACGATCTCAGTGATATAGTTCTCGGACACGGAAATTTTTCCGATATGGTTTTCTGATGTGACCATAGTGCTCACACTCCCCTTGTTATTTGTGCATGGCTGAGCTGTACCGCACAGCTATACAAGATATATTATAGCATATTATTTTTGCTTTTACAATAGGAAAATGATAATTTTTTACGCCCTGCATGGCAGGGCGTAGGTTGTGGTATTTATGTGGTATCAGTATTCAAATTCACCGCTGCCGATAAATTCACATATGAGCGAATCCGGCGTGATGAGGGTGTTGTCAAGAGAAGCAGAGCCCTCAAGCACCTCCCTCAGATCCTCAAGCTCCGGTATCTGCTTTATCTCCGGCAGAAGTGTGTCCTTGTAGGCTGCTATCTCATAGGCTATGAAGGTATCTATGTCAAAATCGCTGCGGTACTTGTACGGCATGATGTACTTGTTCTCCCCCTGCTCTACGCTGTGGAACATATTCAGAGTTTCGGCTATCGGTCTTTTCCGGAATCTGCTGTCCCTTATCATTCTTCTGAGCAGCCTTACCTTCGACGGGTGGAGGACTGTATCGCCGCATACTATCCTTGTGCGGACGCTCACGTATATCCGGCACAGCTGGTCGTCCGGGACTGTGATAAGCTCCGGATTAAGAGCGTGGATACCCTCGAATATAACAAGCTCTCCGGGGCTGCGTTCAAGGGTCATTGCCGTTCCCTTGCGGGCGGAATTTGCGAAATCATACTTCGGTATATCCACCGGCTCACAGCGTTCTATCGCCTCTATCTGCCGGTTGAGAAGCTCCTTGTCGATACGCTCAGGCGATTCAAGATCCATTTTACCGGCTGCGGCAAGCTCCCTTTCCTCCTCGGTGAGCGAGCGGAAATAGTTGTCAAGCGAAAGAGTATGCGTCTCAAAGCCCCTTTCGTCGAGCAGCTTTTCGAGCATGAACGCAGTGGTTGTCTTTCCGGAGCCGGACGGCCCGGCAAGCAGGATAACCGGTCTTTCGTTCCTGTGTGCGATGATGTTCTCAGCCGCAGACCTCACCTTTGCGGCGTACTCAGTGTTCACCGCATTTATATACTCCGCAGCGTTGTACTTTATCTCTTCATTTATCCTGTTTAGCTCGATATTCATGATAAGCCTCCCTTACTGATGATATACTCTATTATATCACATATGCCGACAAATTGCAACATATAATTCAAGACATTGTGCAGCTTTTGTACAGACCGCAGCCGGAGTGCCCCGGAGTTGTCAATTTTACTGAAAATTTACTGTATCAATTTGAAATAATCAGCACGCAAAATTTTATTTCTGCTCTTGACAAACCGCATGATTTGGCGATATAATGATATCGGTCGGTAAGACTGACAAAATTTTTTTCGGAGGTTTATTATGGGAAATTACGTTGAGAAGAATCTTAGAGAGGGCGACACTGTCGTTGCCAAGGCTGAGTTCACATGGATACCGATGATCCCGGCTGCTATCCTTGCGATACTCATACTTATAATCGGCGGAAAGATCTGGGGCTTCGGCTGGGGCTTCCTTATCGCTGTTGTTATCGTTGCTGTAAGAGCACTCGGCATCGCAAGCAATGAGCTTGGCGTTACAAACAAGAACATCGTCGGAAAGACAGGCGTTATCCTCAACAAGTCACTTGACGCTCGTCTCAGCAAGATAGACAACTTCTCAGTAAGCGAGACACTCGGCGGAAAGATATTCGGCTACGCTACTATCCAGATCAACACAACATCTTCAATGCTCAGGTTCTCCGGCGTAAAGAACGCAATGGAGTTCAAGCACACTGTTCTTGACGCTATCGACGCAATGGAGAACGCAAAGCTCTCAGCACAGGCTGACCTTATAAACAGGACTGCTCCCACAGCTGAGTGAGAAAATAAAAGATACATATAGGATCGTCTGAGGCTGGCATTTTTGTCAGCCTTTTTTCTTGACATTTCAGAAAATGTATGATATAATCCAGATATGGAGCAGAGGCATATCCCCACAGGGGACGGAAACGGATATTCAAAGCGAATATGATAATGGAAATCTTTCCTGGCGGTCTCCCCACAGGGGACGGAAAAAACTTTGGTTTCTCAAACTCTTGCAAAATTTCCTGCCGCTGTGCAGCACCCCTCAGGGGACGGAAATGTGAATGCAAAGGCATCGTCATTGTTAACGATAACGGCAGAAATGCTCCCCACAGGGGACAAATACCCCGGACAGCAGATGTCCGGGGTATTTTCCTGCTCTTTTCCTGCTAATGTAAATATCAAATCGAACAAATCTCTTGACATACGCCGGAGGAATATAGTATAATGTAGGTAAGAATGCTGCTGACTCTCACAGCAGCTGCTTTGAAAGGAGTTAAATAACATGAAGAACCTTAAACGCATACTCTCCGGCATCATCGCCCTCACCGCCATGATGACCGCCGCTGTTTCATGCAGCAGCTCGTCCGGAAGCTCCTCATCTGAGGACAGCTCCCATTACAAGGAGGAGGACGAGGTAGCACTCGACATTGATGCTGAGGAGGTCAAGGGCGATACCGACGTTGACATCAGCGGCACTACTATCACATGGCTTGCTGACTACGACATAAATCCCTCAAATAACAACGACCGCTCAGTTGCCCTCGCCCTCTTCGAGGACGTTTACGGCGGAAAGATACAGTTCGTACAGACAAGCTCAGATGAAAAGTTCTCCAAGCTCGCTACTATGATCCTCTCCGGCGACCCTGTGGATATGTTCCCCTATGAGTGGGACGCTGTCCCGAACGGCGTTGTAAAGGATCAGTATGAGCCGCTCGATGATTACTTTGATATAATGGGCATCAATGACGGTCTCTGGGACGATATGGAGGACATCATTGATATGTTCGAGTTCAACGGCAAGCACTATGTCGTTCCGTATACCCTTTCTGACCCGCTGCTCATCACCTACAGCCGCAAGCTCATGGAGGCTGAGGGACTTGATGACCCGTATGAGCTTTACGAGGACGGCGAGTGGGATTGGGACGTATTCATGGATATGATGAATACCTTCGTTTCAAATGCTGCTGACGGACAGACACGCTATGGTATAAACGGCTGGTTCGGTCAGGCTATCGTTCAGTCTACCGGACACACTGTTATTAATTATGACGGAACTAAGTTTGAGAACAATATCGACGACCCGGAGATAGAGAAGGCTGAGCTGCTCATGGAGGAGATAGCAAGCAAGCACCTCTATTATCCGGACTGGATAGGTAACTTCCCGGACGACGAGTCAACCCTGTTCTTTGCAATGGCTGACTGGGCACTCGGTTCGTCGAATGCAAAGAATGCCGAGGACGCTGACCTTATGATAGTTCCGTTCCCGAAGGCTCCCGACGCTGACGAGAACTATCTCTGCTGCAACTTCGGTGCAAAAATGCTGATAAAGAACTCCCAGAACGGCGAGGCTGTTGCTACATACCTCAAGTGCGAGAGACTTGCTGCAACTCAGGACGAGTACAAGGAGGCTGCAAAGGAGAAGAGGCTCATCGTTGAGAAAACTGCTGCCGGCGTGACAAAGAGCTTCATCACAGAGGAGCAGTACGACGCACTCCAGAGCTACCTCGACCCGGAGAATATCACTCCTATGTTCGATTTCGGCTATGGTATGGGCGAGAGAATGTACGGCGAGGGTGAGTACACCTACGAGACAAGAGGCGTCATGAACAACCTTACCTCTGCTCTGCTGGAGGGCAACGAGGCTGTTGATTCATGGGCAACTCTCCGTGATTCGTGGACGGGCGTTATCGACGACGAGGTCGCAAAGTTCAACGGATATCTCAAGTGATAGGAAAGGGACGGCAGCAATGCCGTCCTTTTTTCGTTAATATGCACAAAATCTGCCCCGAATATCTGTCATAGTGTTAGAAAATCATTAATTTACGTGACAATTTCTTCCTGCTGTGTTATAATGGTTCTATAGGTAAATTGACGCACAGGAGGCGGAATACAGATGGACAATAATTACGATGAAAACAACATAAACAGTCCGGAGAACGGCTTTGATGACACTGCTGCTCAGGGAAGCCCGGACGGATATCCCGATGAGCCGCAGGACAGCTCTCGCTACCTGAATGCCGGACAGTCATATGAGTTTGAGTACAGCGAGGAGGGCGGCGGTGATAATACCGGTGCTCCGCAGCACAGACAGACCTCTCAGCAGGGCGGTCAGAGGAAAAGTCTGCGGCCGGCAAGCAGGCAGCAGGCAAGAAGACGGCAGCTTGCTGCGGTGATCGTGATATTCGTGCTTCTTATACTTATACTTGTGGGCTGCTCAAAGGGCTGCTCAAAGAATGGCAGCAAGAAGGACAAGCCGGCTGCGGGCAGCTCGTCCTCTGTTACAGACGAAACGCAGGAGCAGACTGAGCCTGAGGAGGCTCCGACTGACCCGCCTACAGAGCCGCCGACCGAGCCGCCGACGGAAAATCCTGAGGCTGCGAATGTGCGTCTGACAACGAATGCACTGTATATTGATGTCGGCGAAAAGAGCGTATCTATAATCACTCAGTACCCGAAGGGCTCAGCTGAGGAGAACGAGGTATGGACATCGAGTGACGAGAGCATTGCGACTGTTGATGACAAGGGCTACGTTACGGGCGTTTCTGCCGGTGAGTGCTACGTTATCCTGAGCTTTGACAACAATCCGGGCATTGAGATAGAGATCAAGGTCTCTGTCGCTGATATTGCACAGAACTGACGAAAAGAGGAGATACCGCTGCGGTGTCTCCTCTAAGTTTGTTGAAAAGCGGCTCTATGAGCCTGTTTCCGGCATATCTGTGCTCTGTCCGTGAAAGGATATCCCCGGCAGCATACCGCTGAACGCTGTTGACTTTGCATTACAGATGTGCTATAATTTCATTTGTAAGTGACCATAGCTGCCCCGGAATAACGAACGGTGCGGAAAATAAGGAGGAAAAATGCTCAATCAGTTTTCAAGAACTCAGCTCCTGCTCGGCAAAAAGGCAATGGAGCATATCGCAGATAAAAGAATCGCTGTATTCGGTATCGGCGGCGTCGGCGGATATGTGTGCGAGGCTCTCGTCCGCAGCGGTATAACACGCTTTGACCTCGTTGATGATGATAAGGTCTGCCTTACCAACCTCAACCGCCAGATCCTTGCCACAAGAAAGACCGTCGGTCGGTACAAGGCGGAGGTGATGAGGGAGCGTATGCTCGACATCAACCCCGATGCGGATATCCGCCTGCATAAATGCTTCTTTCTGCCCGAAAATGCTGACGATTTTCCGTTCAGTGAGTACGATTATATCATTGACGCTGTGGACACAGTCTCGGCGAAAATAGAGCTGATAATGCGGGCTAAGGCTATGGATATCCCCATAATAAGTGCTATGGGTGCGGGAAATAAGCTCGACCCGGGGCGTATGAGGATAGCGGATATCTACGAGACGAGCGTCTGTCCGCTCGCACGGGTAATGCGGCACGAAATGCGGAAAAGAGGCGTTAAAAGCCTCAAGGTCGTGTTCTCCGATGAGCAGCCGATAAGACCCGTGGAGGATATGTCGATAAGCTGCCGTACACACTGTATCTGTCCGCCGGACACTAAGCATAAATGCACCGAACGCAGGGATATCCCCGGAAGCACGGCATTTGTGCCCGCCGTTGCCGGTCTTCTCATCGCCGGAGAGGTCATAAGGGAGCTTACCCTCGGTATCGAACGGTCGTGACCTCATACACTGTATCCCGTCCTCACAGACCGCAGGAGGCTGAGAATATTTTTGCGTATCAGTTGACAAACAATAAATAATGTGCTACAATGTATTCAGGACAAGGATGTTCGTGAGGGGAGGTATACCCTCATGAGCGTCCTTTTTTTGCAAAATAACAAGAAAAGAGAGGAATTTTCATGATCTACACAGAAAGCGAGATATTGCAGTATATCGACGACAACGACGTGAAGTTCGTCAAGCTGACGTTCTGCGATCTCAACGGAAAAATGAAGAACATCTCCGTGCTGTCATCGGAAATGGCAGCAGTCTTTGCACACGGTATCCGCATATCCTCAAAGAAGATCGCAGGCTTCTCTGTCGCCGGAAGAAGAGATATCTACCTCTTCCCGGACGCCTCGGCTATGACTATCCTACCGTGGAGACCGCAGCACGGCAGAGTTATCCGTATGTTCTGCTATATACGCTATGCCGACGGAACTCCGTTCGAGGGCGACAGCCGGTATTTCCTCAAAAAAGCAATGAAGGCAGCCGTGAAAAAGGGGTACTGCTTCCGCTTCGGTACGTCATGCGAATTTACGCTCTTCCGGCAGGATATAAACGGGCTCCCGACCAAAACTCCGCATGACTACGCAGGCTACTGCGACATCGCACCGGACGACAAGGGTGAGAATTTCCGGCGTGATGTGTGCCTTACTCTTGAGCAGATGGGCATACACCCTGTCTCCTCACGCCACAAGAGCGGCTGCGGACAGCATGAGATAGATTTCAATGCGTCATCTGCACTCAAAGCTGCTGACACGTTCCTCAGCTTCAAGAGTGCGGTGAAATCGGTTGCGGAAAATCACGGTGTTCACGCTTCGTTTATGCCTAAGCCCCTGCGTGATGACTGCGGAAACGGTATGCACATCAGCATGAGCCTTTTCCGTGACAGCGAGTTCTTCGGAGACGGAGTATCTGCGGCGGACAGCTCATCTGACGAGGAGGCAGCGGCTGCCGGTATAATGGAGCATATCCGTGAATTTACCATGTTCACCAACTCCATAGTCAACTCCTACAGCCGGCTCGGAGAGTTCACAGCTCCACGGTATGTTGCGTGGTCATCGGCTGAGGAGGGGCAGCTGCTGAGGCTGTGCCTTGACCCGTCAGGCAATGCGGACTCACCGATGATACTGCGTGCTCCGGACTGCGTATGCGACCCGTATCTTGTGTTCGGGCTTATGATATACGCTGCACTTGACGGCATTGAAAAGGGGCTGAAGCTGCCGGAGGAATACTCGCCGGAAAATACAGGCTATAAGCTGCTGCCGTCAAATCTCAGGGAGGCTGCACAGCTTGCGGCGGATTCTGATTTCCTCAGGGAGCATATGCCGGATAATGTTCTTGAAAAAATGACCGGCACAAGGCTCGGCGAGTGGGAGGAATACGTTTCAGCACGTGACAAGGAAACATTTGAAGAAAGAAAATTTTTTTACAGTCTATAACGGAGGTCGGATTTGGAAAAGGTACTTTTGGTATCGGATAACAGGTCTGCATCGCTTTCTCTCAGCAGCTTCATAAAGGAGTCGTTCGGCTGTAGTATAAGGCTTGCGGAGTCGGCAGCTCACGCAAGGACGATAATCGGGGCTGATACGGCATGGGAGCTGATAGTGCTGCACCTTCCGCTGTCGGACGAGAGCGGCTTTGAGCTTGCACAATTCATCTCGGAGAATACTCCTGCCTGCTGTGTAGCTATAGTCAGGGCTGAGCAGGCGGAGCAGATGACGGAGCGTGCGGAGAGCTGCGGCGTGGTAGTCGTTCCCCGTCCGTTCAGCAGGCAGTCGCTCTATCAGCTGCTCAGGGCGGTGGATTCAGCAGTCCGGCGGTCGTGGGAGCTGTACAGCGAAACTCTCCGGCTCGAAGCGAGGATAAACGAGATACAGACCATAGACCGGGCGAAATTCCGGCTCATGCAGTACCGGGAAATGACCGAGGATGAGGCTCATTCCTACATCGAGCAGTACGCTATGAAAAACCGGAAGAAAAAGGCTGCGGCAGCGGCTGAGATAATCGAGAAGATAGAAGAACAGTATATGTAGGAGAGAGCTATGTTTGATTCTGTACATGAGGAATGCGGAGTTTTCGGCATATTTGAGAACAAAACGGATATGCACCCGGCTTCGTCGGTATATTTCGGGCTGTACGCATTGCAGCACAGAGGACAGGAGAGCTGCGGTATTGCGGTGTGCGACGACGGAGTGATATCGTGCCGCAAGGGTGACGGGCTGGTGTCGGACGTCTTTGACCGGGACAGGCTTGAGGCTCTCGGCAGGGGAACTATGGCGGTCGGTCATGTAAGGTACTCCACCTGCGGCGGAAAAGACCCGAACAATATCCAGCCGCTCGTCATTCAGCACGTCAAGGGCAACATGGCTCTCGTCCACAACGGAAATCTCGTGAATGCACTTGAGCTGCGTCGGAATGCGGAGCTTTCCGGGGCGATATTTCACGGTACGTCCGACACGGAGGCGATAGCGTATGCCATAGTCCGTGAGCGGCTGTCGTGCAGCTCGACCGAGGAGGCTGTATGCCGGGCAATGCCGGGGCTTTCGGGAGCATATTCATGTATACTCATGACGGCTACAAAGCTGATAGCGTTCCGTGACCCGGACGGCTTCAGACCGCTGTGTATCGGCATTACGCCGGATAATGCGTATGTCGCAGCCTCCGAGTCGTGTGCCCTTGAAACTGTGGGTGCGGCGTATCTCAGGGACGTTCTGCCCGGCGAGGTCGTGGTCATAAGCTCTGAGGGGCTGCGGTCGATAAAGACCAACTGCCGCAGCGGACAGGAGAAAAGCCGGATATGCGTGTTTGAATACATCTACTTCGCACGCCCGGACTCCGTCATTGAGGGAGTATCGGTACACCATGCCAGAATGCGGGCAGGCGAGCTGCTTGCGGAGTATTCCCCGGTCAGGGCGGATATAGTGACGGGAGTGCCGGATTCCGGGCTTGATGCGGCACTGGGCTACTCCATAAAAAGCGGGATACCCTACGGAATAGGGTTTATCAAAAACAAATACATCGGCAGGAGCTTTATCCAGCCGAGCCAGAACCAGCGTGAGACGGCAGTCCGGATAAAGCTGAACGCTGTGAAGGAGACTGTTGCCGGAAAGAGGGTCATCATGATAGACGACTCTATCGTCCGGGGAACGACGAGTGCGAGGATAGTCGGGCTCCTCAGGGAAGCCGGTGCAAGGGAAGTCCATGTCCGCATATCATCACCGCCCTTCCTGCATTCGTGCCACTTCGGAACAGATATCGACTCGGAGGACAATCTTATTGCCGCAAAAATGGCGGATACCGCACAGATAGCGGAGTATATCGGTGCAGATTCGCTTGCATACCTGCCGATAAATGCCCTCGGAAGGCTGTGCGGCAGAGAGGACGGTGCATTCTGTGACGGCTGCTTCACCGGCAGATACCCGGTAGATGTCTCAAAAGCCGGCGGAAAGAACAAATTTGACGAAAAAATACACAGATGAGCAGCAAAAAGCTCTTCAGGGCTGTCACCCTGAAGAGCATTTTTCATTTTATCATGGACAGCAGTTCAAACTCGAGTGCGAGTGTATCCCTGTAGCCCCTTTCGATATCCCGGCGAACCTTATCCGGCGTGAGGTTCAGCGTACCTGTCAGCAGTCCGCCAAGTGCAGCCGAGGGGATAATATTTATTATCTCCGCATCGGGATAAGCACTCTGCACGCTCAGGTCAGGGTCGTGCCGGAGATGTACGGCGATGATCCTCCTGAAGCCCCTTGTATAAAGCGGGGATATCGGCGTATTCTCGCCCTTGCTGCCCCAGCCGCCGTCAAAGAAGCTGTCCTCCATGCCCTTTATCTTAACTCCGTCCGCACCGCAGTACACTCCCGGCAGTGCCGCAGAAGCAAGCACCATCTGCTTTTTCTGTTCATTGTCATACAGCACGCTGTTGAGCCGGAAGGTCTCCGACGTCATTCCTGCGTAAACTCCGCCGTGCCTGCGTACACAGGTGACGAATATCTTCCGGCTGAGCTGTCCGAAATCCACATATCTGTCGATAAGCCCGGATATACGCTCCTGCGAGAACGGCAGCCCGTCGGAGTACAGCGTTGCAGAATCGAGCGTCAGGTACTTTATCACGGCGTTCGGGTCGGTCAGCTTCACCTCAGAGGGGTCGGTCTGCGACGGCTCATCTGATACAAGGCTTTTCAGCGTTCTCGCTATCCTTGAAATATCCGGAGCCATCATATCCGTTATCCTGAGCGACTGCCATATATCCGCAGCCGCCGCACCCATGCAGTCGAAAAGCACGGCATTCAGAGCACCGACCGATGTACCCGAAAAGGCTGTCAGGCTCGCTGTGATGCCCATTTCCTCCAGTGCCTTGTACACCCCGGCTTCATAGCCGCCCTTTGCACCTCCGCCGCTCAGAACAAGACCGATCCCACCTGTCATTGATCTTATTCAGCAGTCTCTTCTGACTCTGTCTCAGCCTCAGTTGTGTCCTCAGCAGTCTCCTCAGCTGCCTCTTCACCCTCAGCCGCAGTATCCTCAGCCGGCTCCTCAGCTGTATCCTCAGCCTGCTCAGCGTCACCAGCGTCCTCGTCAGTTACCTCTGCACCCTCTGCACCTGAGAGAGTGAGCGGGAGAGAATTGCCGTCCTCATCGTAGAATACGATATTGTCTATGTAGAGATTTCCCTCATTCTGAGCACCCCACCTCATCACGAGGAAGGTAGCCTCAGTCATTGTCTCGTCCCAGCACTGTCCACCGGCAGCAAGAAGGAACTTGAACTCTGCGTGTGCTGCACCGGACATCTCGAAGTTGTACTCTCCTCCGCTCCACTCGCCGAAGTCATACCACTTGTCGCCTGCAACGTTAGCACCGCCGCCGCCGCCGAGCCAGCCGGGTACCTGATTGCCCTCGAAGGCATCAGAGGTAGCGTCTGCGTAGATGTCAAGCTCTATGGAGCGTACCTTAGCCAGATCCTCAGGAGCGAGGAGCTGTGCAGCGTCTATCTGTATCTTCTGAACCGTGCCGTTAGCGAAGTTGCTGCCGTCGTCGGTGAAGCGGAGCATGGGATTGCCCTCGACCTCAACTATCTCGACAGTGCCCTGTGCGGAGTCAGCGTCCTCGGTCTTAGGCGAAGCGAAGCTGAAATTACCGTCGCTGAAATCGACTGTATTCGGGTCAGAAGCCTCTACCGGGTGTGACGGCTCAGGCTCAGGCTCTGTCTCCTCCTCGGTAGGAGCCTCTGTTGCCTCCTCGGTAGCCTCCTCAGTTGCAGCCTCTGTGGGAGCCTCTGACTCTGAGGAAGATGAGCTTTCGCTGCTTCCGCAGCCGGTCATAGCCGAAGCAAGAGCTAAAGCGGCGATACCGGCGATGAGTTTTTTCATATCCATAATGATTCTCCTTTAAAATATGATATTTGTCCGATATTCGGAAGTGTACCGTAATTGTGATAGTATATACTATCAGAAATGCAGAAATACCAGAAATGCCCCCTGCGAGCAGAGGGCATCTGTTTTGCTTTTCAAGCTGATCTCAGGAATTACCCCTTAAATCAGTCCTTCTTTCTGAGAACGAATGCAGCACCAGCAGCTACACCGAATGCAGCAAGAGCAATGCCTACGCCAGCATCACCTGTAGCAGCAGCAGCCTCAGCAGCCTTAGCAGTTGTAGTTGTGCCGTCAGCCTTAGCTGTTGTTGTCTTGGAGTCAGCAGCCTTTGTTGTGGACTCACCAGCAGCAGCTGTTGTAGTCTCACCAGCAGCAGCAGTTGTTGTCTCCTCAGGAGCAGCAGTTGTTGTCTCCTCAGGATCCTCAGGCTCTACAGTTGTGATAGAGTTTACAACGATGTTGATACCAGTTGTTGACGGGTCATCATTAGCAAAGCCCTCACGGTTGTAAACGTTGATGTTTGTCTGGAGGTAGAGGCAGAGGATAGCGTCAGCAGGCTCAGCTACAGGGTACTTAACGTCGTAGGAACCGTCGCCTGTGATATCTACCTTTGTACCGCCGTTAGCAACGACTGTATCAACGTCGTGCATACCGCCGTCAGCACCTACAGCACCGCCGAGCCAAGCATAGTAGGAATCAGCGTCTGTGCCGTCTGTGTTCTTGTTAGTAGTCTGACCGTTAAGACCAGAAACTGTGAAGTTTACGTTGATATACTCGCTTACATCTACCTTGTTGTCGATGTCTCTGATCTCATTGCCCCACTCGTTGAAGATGTTTACACGGAGGTCTGTGCCCTCAACCTTGTAAGCACCAGCGGAAGCACCATTGTAAGCGATAGTCTTCTCAGCAGCACTTGCACTTACAGAAGCCAGAGCTGTAAGAGATACTGCTGAAGCAGCAACTGCTGCCAGGATATTCTTCATCTTCATTTCCAAAAACTCCTTTTCAGATTTTGATTATATCGCCTTTCAGAGTGTACGCATTTCCGAGAGAACGTAGCTTTTTGCGTACCTAAGGCTTTATAAACACATTGTATCACAAATAAACAGCAAAGTAAAGCGTCGAATTGCACAAAGTTGGACAACATTTTTATGCACATTAACACCATTTTGCCGCTTTTAAGCCGGTTTACACCTTATGTTATGCAGTATAATAAAAATTATTCATGCACAGGCTTCCATTTTTTTATTTTTTTGCCGCTTCCTCCATTACATCTATCGCAGCCCGCATTACCCTGAACGGGTCGGAGCCCTGAACAAGCTTTACCGCAGCGTAGGACTTGCCTGAGCCGTTGAAGGTCATTCTCCCCTTGAACGTCGAGGAGAGTGCGGTCGTCTGCTCTAAGCTGAGGTACGGGGTGTAGAAGTACATCATACCGTTTTTCTGCGATATTTCGGTAATTCCGAGCCGTGCAGCCCTGTTCCTGAGCTGAGAGACGCTTATAAGCCCGACTACCTCCTTCGGTGGGTCGCCGTAGCGGTCGATAAGCTCGTCTGTCAGGTCGAGCCTGTCAGTCTCGGTCACAACGCCCATTATCCTGCGGTATATCTCAAGCCGCTGATTCATGCTGGATATGTACTCCTCCGGGATATGTGCATTTATCTGGATATCCACAAGGCATTCCGCAGCCCTTTCCGGCTTTTCTCCCTTTTCCTCCGCAACAGCCTCCGCAAGCAGCCTCAGGTACATATCGTACCCCACCGACTCCATATGCCCATGCTGACTTCCTCCGAGTATGCTCCCCGCACCTCTTATCTCAAGGTCACGGATAGCGATACGGAAGCCGCTGCCGAACTGGGTGAACTCACGCATAGCACTCAGTCTCTTTGTGGCTATATCCGAAAGGCTGAAGTTCGTGCGGTAGGTGAAGTACGCATACCCCCTGCGGTTGGAGCGTCCGACACGCCCCCGGAGCTGATAAAGCTGCGAAAGACCGAACTTATCCGCACCCTCTATTATGAGCGTGTTCACATTCGGCACATCAACGCCTGTCTCGATTATGGTCGTGCATACGAGTATATCAACCTCGTGGTCAACCACCTGCTGCCATATCGAGGACATCTCCTCCTCCGGCATCTGCCCGTGGGCGTAGGCGATGCGTGCGTCCGGGAAAAGCTGCTGCAAGCGTGCCGCACAGCCCTGTATCGACTCTATCCGGTTGTGGATATAGTACACCTGACCGCCCCGCCGCAGCTCCCTTGTTACAGCCTGGACGATAATGCCCGTGTTGTACTCCATGACGTAGGTCTGCACCGGGTATCTGTCCTGCGGCGGATCCTCAAGCACCGACATATCACGTATCCCGCTCATCGCCATATTCAGCGTCCTGGGTATCGGAGTAGCGGAGAGCATGAGGATATCGACTCCGCTGAAGGTCTGCTTGAACTTCTCCTTCTGTGCAACTCCGAAGCGCTGCTCCTCGTCGATGACGGCAAGCCCTAAATCCCGGAAAACGACCTTTTTCTGGATTATCTTGTGCGTTCCGATGATTATATCTATCCTGCCCTTTTTCAGCCTTTCGAGTATGTCAGCCTGCTGCTTTGCAGTCCGGTAGCGTGACAAAAGCTCGATACTGACCGGAAAATTTTCAAATCTGCGAAGTGCTGTCTGGTAGTGCTGGTATGCAAGGACTGTAGTCGGTGCAAGTATGGCGCACTGCTTTCCGCTGAGCACGCATTTCATTGCCGCCCTGAGAGCTACCTCTGTCTTGCCGAAGCCGACATCTCCGCACAGCAGCCGCTCCATCGGACGTGGCTTTTCCATATCCGCCTTTATTTCGGCTATCGCCTGAAGCTGGTCGTCGGTTTCGATATACGGGAACCGCTTTTCAAAGTCCTCCTGCATATCGTCGTCCGGATAGAACGCAAAGCCCTTGCTGTTCTCACGCTTTGCGTACAGCTGAAGCAGCTCATGCGCCATATCCTTCACAGCCCTGCGGACATTATTGCGTGTACGCTGCCACTCGCCCGACGAGAGCTTGTTGAGCTTTACACCTGAATCGTCCCTCGGCCCTATGTACTTCGACACCATATCGAGCTGAGTGACCGGTATATACAGCTTATCCGTCCCGGCATACTGTATGGTGATATAGTCCTTTGTCACGCCCTCTATCTCAAGCTTGCGTATCCCTATGAACCTGCCGATACCGTGCGAAACATGGACTACAAGATCGCCCTCTGCGATATCCGAAAGGCTTCGTATCTCCTCCGCCTTGTTACGCTTGGGACGCCTCAGCTTTCTTGAGGAGGAGACTGCCCGGCTCTGTGAGATGAGTGCGGTGTGGTTCTCCTGATACTCAAATCCGCCGCTGAAGCTCCCCGGCATGAGGACAGCCTCGCCCGGAGAGGGTACCTCCCCCGGTGCAGCGATACGGCATTTTATACCGGCACTCCTGATATCATTCAGGAGGATATTCTGCGATTTTTCGCTCCCGGCGGCAATTATTACCCTCCACCTGCGGGCGGCATAGTCGGAAAGATCCTCCGTAAGCTGCTTCAGCTCTCCGCCCCACGGAGCCGTCTGACTTGCCTCGAAGCCTATCAGCCGCTTGTACTGTATACGCTCGCCGCCCTGTAAGAAGCTGCTGACATAGAAGCAGGTCTTTTTCTCCATGAGCACCTGTATCTCCGGCAGCTCGAAAAGCGGCTTGTCTATCCCTCTGCACAGCTGCCCGTCCTCAAGGAGTATCTTTATATCCTCGTTCATTCTCCCGGTTATACCGGCGGCGGATTCCGAAATTGCCGGGAAGTCGCTGATAAATACAGCTCCGTCTATGTAGTCCAGCACGCTTCTCTGCTCTCCGTAGATGAGGGAGTAGTATTTTACGCTGTGCGGCAGAAGCTCTCCTGCACGAAGTCTCCGCACATCTGCTCCGAGGTGCTCCCTGATGCTCTCAGCCCGCTTCCCCCTTGCACGCCTGCACAGCTGGTCTATCTTATCTGCAAGCTCATCCGAATCGTACAGCATTTCCCCCGCCGGGGATATCCCGATACTTTCAAGCGGCTCTGTTCTTCGCTGAGTATCCGTCTCAAATTCGCTTATCGAGTCGATCTCCTCGCCCCACAGCTCGATCCTGACCGGTCTGTCGGTCTGCACGGGGAATATATCGAGTATATCGCCCCGGACAGAAAACTGCGACGCACCCTCTACCTTTTCACACCGCTGATAGCCGCACCGTGCAAGCAGGAGCGATATCTCCCTCAGGTCAATGCTCTGCCCCCTGCGGAGAACGAAGCCGGAGGAAATGAGTGCGTCCGGCGGTATTACCGGCTGCATTACGGCTTCAATGCTCGCACATATTATGCTGCATTTTCCTTCCGCTGCACGGCTCAGGGCTGAGATACGCATATATTCATACTCCCGGCTTGAGCTGTCCGCCGGAGTAAGCACAAGCTCCTTTGACGGGAACAATACCGCACCGCCGGATTCCGGGCTGCCTGCCATAGCGTTGATATCGTCGCACAGCCGCTTTGCCTCCGCCTCAGCAGAGGTCACGGCAAGATGTACACTGCCGCTGCCGCTGCAAACAGTATGCAGGAGCTGTGCCCTGTGTATATGCGAAAGACCCGTCACGGAGACGGGCGATATATTCTTATCTATTGCCTCAAGAATGCTCCTGCACCCCGAAAGCTCCCCGAAAAGCGTGCTGAATACGCTCACACAGGTCACTCCTTTCCTGCCGCTTTACGAATTGTACCTGTTCATCGCCTCTGCGGACTTTCCGGCAACAAGAAGCTTCACGCACTCGCAGGCATTTTCCGCAGCCTCAGACAGCTTCTGAGCGTCCTCCTTTGAGAATTTGCCGAGCACCCATTTCGCAAGGTCATAATCAGGGTGCGGCTTCTTTCCGACACCCATTTTTATCCGGGGAAAGTCCTCCCTCCCGGTAAGCTCCACTATCGAGCGTACTCCATTATGACCGCCGTGGCTGCCCTTCATGCGTATCCTGAGCCGTCCCGGGTCGAGGGATATATCGTCATAGATGACGATAAGGTGCTGCGTATCGAGCTTGTAGAAGTCCAGAGCCTGAACTATCGACTCGCCGCTGTTGTTCATATAGGTCGTGGGCTTTAGCAGCAGACAGCGTACTCCGTCAATGCTGACATCTGCGGTCTTTCCCTTGAACCTGAGCCGGTTTATGTCCGCTCCGAGCTGTCCGGCAAGCTTGTCTATCGTGTAGAACCCGGCATTGTGGCGTGAGCCGTCATACTCCATGCCCGGATTCCCAAGCCCGGCTATTATATATTCTATTTTACCATTCGGTGCAGGAGAATTTTTGGATATCCTGTCGAACACATCAAAAATACTCATTGTTTTCCTTTCTGTTACATCTGCCTGTGTTATTGCACAGAGGCTCAGTCGTCTTGACCGGCATTTCTGGTAAATTCCAGCTTCTTCCCGGAGCTCTCAAGCCGCAGCTTATCGCCGGAAAAGCTGATATCATACACCGTGTCTCCGCTGCCCGTGCCGAAAACCGAAAGCTCCTCGCCCGAAAGCGTCATTTTCTTCCCGTTCTCACTTATCGTATAGCTGCACATATCGACCTCTGCGACAAAGCTGCCCTCGGACAGCACAACTCCGTATCTGCCCTCTGCACCGCCGAATTCCTCGCTGAACGTATCGAGCATTATCCCGCCGGTAACGTCGTATTCTCCGTAAGCCGAATCAGGGTCAGGCTCTCCCCTCCGGCTGATAGTCAGCATTTCGACCGTGTCCTCGATAACGAAGCTGAGCGTGCTCCCGTCGTAGCTGCAATAGCTGCTGTAGTCCATATCCGAGCCGGTCATGTGTGCAACGCCCTGTCCGTCAAAGGTCATCGTGTCAGAAATATCTGTTTGCAGATACAATCTGCCGTCCTCCCGGAAGCAGAACGCACTGCCGATATCATCACTGTACCAGCTGCCGATGATTTTCTCTGCATTACCTGTGCTGTCAGTGCAGCCCCACAGCCCTGAACACAGAGCAGCCGCAAGCATTGCTGCTGCAAATCGGGGAGCCGTCCTCATTCTGTCTCACTGCCCTCACCGGCAGCCTCCTCCGGCTCTGTATCCGTATCATTTACAGTATCTGTCCCGGTATCATCATCAGGCTCCGTATCTGTATCCTCTGCGGCAGCAGCCTCATCATCAGCCCGGTCGTATATCTCCGCTGAGCCGTTGTTGAAGTACAGCGTCAGCCTGTCTCCGTCAAGCTCGAACAGCACCGCTCCGGCGAGTGTATCATCAAGACCGAGAAGGCTCTTTCCTGCACCGGAGAATACCAGCATATCCGAATCCTGCGTATAGGTGCAGAAGTCGGATACCTCAAGCCAGCACTCGCCCCAGTCGATAACGAGCCGAAGCTCCTTTGCACCGCTGTACTGCGACCTGAGCGACTGCACAAGAGTACCGCTCACAAGCTCATATTCGCCGTCAATGCTGTCCGGGTCAGCCTCACCTGTGCGTTTGAGTATCATTATATCCGAAACGCCGGTAGCCTCGCCCTTTAACGCCCTTATCGTGAGCGTTTCGCCGTCATAGCTCACGTTCTCAGGCGGCACCTCAACTCCGTCAGCCATGACCGAGCCGTCGGTATCGAAATAAAGCTCCCCCGTCAGGTCTACCTCAGCCGAGACTGTGCCCTCCGCAGAAAATGTGAGGTATGAAGCGTAGTCAGTCCACCTGCCGACAATGGCGTTGCCGGAATACTCGTGCCTCGGTCTGTCGGGTATCGGAATGGTTGTCGGCTCAGTGCTCTCCTCAGCCTGCGGTACTCCGCCTGTGCCGGAATATACGCTTCTCTCGCCTGAGGAACAGGCGGCTGCGGAAAGTGCTGCGGCTGCGACGGCTGCGGCAAGTCCGGCTCTTATCACTGTTGCGGCAAAATATTTCTTTTTCATTTGTCTCCCTCCGTTATTTCACTCTTCTGAGCGTCTCAACGGCAGCAGCCTCTGTCTGCTCTCCGGTGCTGCCTGTATCGTAGGTAAGCGTGAGCGTATTTCCGTCATCGCTTATGGAATAGGTGTATCTCACAGCTGTCGCCGTTTCGTCAACGTACTCAAGCTCCTCGCTGAACATTTCGATAAAATTGCCGAGTATCTCATAATCGCTGTAGTCCTCGACAGTCACTATGAAGCTCTCGCCGTCTATAACTGCCGAAGCGGTCATAGCCTCAGCCTCAAGCCCGAAGGTGTAGGCAATGTTCTCAAAATACGCACCGCCTGTAAAGCTGTATTCTCCGTCAAAGCTGTCAGGGTCGGGGTCGTCACGGCGTTCAAGAGTGACAAGCTCGAAGCTGGAGTTGTCGCTTATGCCGTACTCCTGTGCGACCTCGTCGGTATATCTGAACATTATGCTGAGCGTTGTGCCGTCATACTCTATATCCGTCACGCTGTCAAGCTCGGATACAAAATAGACGCTGTTGCCGCTGAAATGCAGAGTATCGGACATATCAGCGATAAGTGATACCTTCCTGTCGTCCTGGAAGCGGTAGCCGTGGTTCTCGTCCATCCATGTGCCGATGAGGTTCTCATCGAGCGGTGAGGAGCTTATTCTTTTGGCTCTCTGTGAGCTTGTGCTTTCGCTTTCAGCTGTACTGCTGCATGAGCTGAGAGACACCGCAAGCAGTAATGCGGCAGCGGCTGTTATCCTTTTCATAGATCTTCCTCCATTGCACTGTTTACAAATATCAAAGTGTATTATACCACATATCCTCAAAAAAGGCAACAACTGAAAAAATTGGCAGCTACTACAGCAGCTCCATGATATCCGGCTGCCCCTTGATAAAGCGTGTGCTCCTTGTATACCGGTTCGTCTTCACCTCCGGCATACCCTCCTCCTGATACACCTTGACCGAGCGTGTGTCAGAGAAATAAAAAGCCACAAGCGGCGTACCATCGGCAAATTCCTCCTGTGCCCGAACTACCCTCGCTCTTATGCGGACAAACAGCTCACGCTCTCTGCTGTCCTCCGCAAGCGTGCTGAAATATTCCCTCTCCCTGTCAGTGAGCGGCAGCGAAAGTGCCGTTTCGAGCCTTTGCTGTGCAGCCCGCTCCCTTGCAGCAATGATCTTCCTCAGCCGTTCCTCCTTCAGCTCCTGCAACGCCGTATTTTCCGAAATATCGGTAGTGTACGCCGCCTTGTATATCGTATAGAACGCCTCCGCATCATTCAGTGCATTGTGGAACTCCCCCGACTGCGGACTGTAGCCAAACACAGCCGAAAGCTCCTTTATGCTCACCGCCTCAGGCAGACCGAGCTGCTTCACGAGCGGACGCTGTATATCCGTTATCATGCCCTGCAATTTCCGGATATTCACGTAATCCAGTCCTCTTGCCTTATGGCACCTTGCATCAGAGCCGAGTGCCGGGGAGTCAAAATTCCCCCACACCCAGACTGTTCTGATATCGTACTTTTTCAGCATTTTCAGCATCTGCCCTGTCACTCTGCTGCTGTCATGCGAGGCATATATCTCCTCCTGCGAGAGCTTCGTCAGCTTCTTGCACTGCTTCGTCATTTTCGGACGCACCACAGGACAGGCTGTGAGGTAGAACCTGTCCCTCAGCTCCAGCGATTCGTCACAGACGACCGCACCGGCTGACAGCATTTCGCAGCATGACAGGTCTATCCCGTAGCCGCAGGTAAATTCAAAATCCGCAAAGCAATAGAACCCTGCCAATGGTAACGCCTCCTTTTCCCGTTATTCTGCACAATCCGGCTCTTCCCGATTTATGCAGTCCTACAAAGTTTCCGGAAATTTACAAATATTTGAAGAAAAATCCCCTCCGGAGTGAGACAATATATATGTATACTCTCATCTGCTGTGTCTTGCAGCAGATGCAGGTGTATTACATCAGAATAGTTCAGAAAGGAGCTGTGTCTATGAAACTATCAGCACTGAAAAGATCATTGTGCCTGCTCATCAGTACCGGCTGCCTTGCACTGACCCTCGGTGCAGGCTGGTATGATGACAAGCCGGAGGAAAATGTCAATATCCTCGGCGATGTGAACTGCGACGGAGCCGTTGACAGCTTCGATCTCCTGCTTCTGCGTCAGCATATCTCCGGGAGCACAGGTCTGACCGGCGACTCACTGCTCAATGCCGATATCGACTACAGCGGCGAGCCTGACGAGTATGACCTGAAAACGCTTTCGGACTACCTGCTCAGTGCCGGAAAAATGGATACCTATACCCCGGTCGGCAGTATGCGGCTCGGCGATTCGCTCATCGTAAAGCCTGAGTCCGGGAGTGTGCCCGATACGGATTTCCGTCAGTCGCAGATGAAATTCAGTATCGGTCTTTTAAAGCAGACTGCCGTGGAAACGCCGCAGGAGAACCTTCTTATTTCGCCTGTCTCCGTCACCTCTGCACTCGCAATGACCGCAAATGGTGCGACCGGCGAGGTGCTTTCGGAAATGGAGAGCGTCCTGGGAAATGGTATGCCTGTCAGCCGGCTGAATGAATACATAGCCGGGTGGGAGAATATCCTTGAAAGCGACGAATACTGCACAGCTGAGCTTGCAAACTCTGTTTGGTTCAGGCAGTCCGGCGGCTTCACGCTCAATGTCAAGGACGATTTCCTTTCGGCACTCGGGAAATACTACGGTGCAGAGGCATTTGGAACGCCCTATGACAGCACGACTGTGAGCGACATCAATCACTGGGTCAGCAAGAACACAAGGGGAGTTATCCCGGAGCTTTACAAGCCTGACCATGTGTTCGACCCTTATCTGATGATGACCCTTGTCAACACGACCTATTTCAACGGCACCTGGGAGGAGCAGTACGGCGGTGCATGGCAGAGGAGCTTCACTCAGGCTGACGGCAGCACGGTAAAGACCGATATGCTCAGCTCAGATGAGTATCTCTACATAGAGGGCGACGGGTATAAGGGCTTCAGGAAAGGCTATAACGGCGGATTCAGCTTTGTCGGGATACTCCCGGACAGCCCCGACGGCAGCACCTCGTATCTTGATGATTTCATCAGCGGTCTTGACCCTGACGAGCTGCTTGCGAGCATATCCTCCCCGACAAATGTACACAGCTATGAAAAGCCGACTGAGCTGGTGACGAGTATGCCAAAGCTGAAATTCGACTATGATATAAAACTGAATAACGCCCTCAAGGCAATGGGTATGCCGTCTGCGTTTGAGCCGGGACGTAACTGCTTCACCGGTATCTCGGAGGATCTCCCTATGTACATCGACTATGTTATCCACAAGACCGCTATTGAGATAACTGAATCCGGTACCACCGCCGCAGCTGTTACGGCTGTCGGGGTAAATGCTGAATCTGCTATCCTTGATTTGCAGCGTATCTATGTAACGCTTGACCGCCCGTACATCTTCATGATAGTTGACGATACTACAGACCTTCCGCTGTTCATAGGTGCAGTCAATCAGATACCGTAATATGCAGATATTTTGAAACTCTCCGTACCACAGGGTACGGAGAGTATTTCTTTATTTTGCGGAAACTGTGTCCTTTACAGTCTTTACAATGTTTTCAGCCGAAAGCCCGAACTCCCTGAGCAGATCAGCTGCCGGGCCGGAGTGACCGAACTCGTCGTTCACGCCTATCTTTATTACCTTAGCCGGGCAGCACTCAGTTACAGCCTCAGCTACAGCAGAGCCAAGTCCGCCGATTATGCTGTGCTCCTCAGCTGTTACGATAAGCCCTGTCTCCTTTGCCGCCTTGCAGATGATATCCTTGTCAAGCGGCTTTATCGTGTGGATATTTATAACTCTTGCGGAGATACCCTCAGCTGCAAGTGTCTCAGCCGCCTGAAGTGCCTCGTTTACCATAAGTCCGGTAGCGACTATAGTCACATCATTTCCGTCACGCAGGGTAACGCCCTTGCCAAGCTCGAACCTGTAATCCGGTCTGTCGTTTATCACCGGAACAGCAAGTCTGCCGAATCGCATATACACAGGCCCTACGTAGTCCAGAGCCGCACGTACTGCCGCTTTTGCCTCTATATCATCGCTCGGATTGATTATCGTCATTCCGGGGATAGTCCTCATCAGCGCTATATCCTCGTTGCACTGGTGTGTCGCTCCGTCCTCGCCGACGGATATACCTGCGTGAGTTGCACCTATCTTTACATTCAGGTGCGGATAGCCGATAGAGTTGCGCACTATCTCAAAAGCCCTGCCAGCTGCGAACATTGCAAATGTAGAGGCAAAGGGTATCTTTCCGCACGCTGCAAGTCCTGCCGCAACGCCCATCATATTAGCCTCAGCGATACCGCAGTCAAAGAAGCGGTCAGGATATGCCTTCTTGAATATTCCGGTCTTTGTAGCTGCTGCAAGGTCTGCATCAAGCACCACAAGCTCCTTGTACTCCTCAGCCAAGTCCCTCAGAGCCTCGCCGTAGCTCTCACGGGTAGCCTTTTTGATAACGTCTGCCATTGTCCTGCCCTCCTTACTTTATCGCCTCAAGCTGAGCGTTCAGCTCTGCCATCGCTGTGTCGTACTGCTCCTTGTCCGGGGCTGTACCATGCCAGCCGACCTGATTTTCCATAAACGAAACGCCCTTGCCCTTGACGGACTTCTGCACGATAACTGCGGGCTTTCCTGTGACACCGGCAGCCTCATTGAATGCAGCCTCAAGGCTGTCGAAATCGTGTGCGTCGGCGGTTATAACGTGCCAGCCGAATGCTGCGAACTTGTCGGTTATCGGCTCAGGTGAGCATACCTCCGAGATAGGGCCGTCTATCTGGAGCCCGTTGTTATCAACGACCGCAACAAGGTTGTCGAGCTTCTTGTGAGCGGCAAACATTGCTGCCTCCCAGACCTGACCCTCCTCTATCTCTCCGTCGCCGAGGATAGCGTACACCTTGTAATCCTTCCCGTCTATCTTTCCGGCAAGAGCCATACCGCAGGCAGCGGAGATACCCTGACCGAGCGAGCCGGAGGACATATCAACGCCGGGGATATGGATACACGGGTGACCCTGTAGAAGAGCACCGATGTGTCTCAGGCTCTTCAGCTCCTCCTCCGGGAAAAAGCCCTTCTGTGCGAGGACTGAATAGAGTGCCGGAGCGGTGTGCCCCTTTGAAAGCACAAGGCGGTCTCTGTCCGGGTCGTCCGGGTTTTTCGGGTCAGTGTTCATCACGCTGTAGTACAGATATGTCAGCGTGTCGCTTATCGAGAGCGAGCCGCCGGGATGTCCCGACTTTGCGTTATAGGTACCCTCGATAACGCCCATTCTTACCTTGCAGGCGATCTGCTGCAAAGCGATCTTCTTTGCGTTGTCCATGTTTTTACCTCCGTAATTGAATTTATCCCGGCATTTTGCCATACGGTCATTTCTGAAGCTATTTTTTCAGAGCTGCCGTGATTCAGCTTTTTTTGTTGGTTATCCCGAATATCCCGGCACCGGCGAGAATGACCCCGGCAGCTATGCTCACAAACGCCTTCCAGCCGCCGGCACCTGTGACGAATACCGCCGTAGGGCCGTCGGCACCGCCGATTATGCCGATAGTATCCGCCCTGTCCCGGAAAAGCAGAAGAATTATTATCCCGGCAGCAGCAAACACGATACCGGCGATCATAAGCAGTATATCAGCCGTTTTGTTCTTCTTCATGCTCGCTGCACCTCCTTATGATATGGTCGATAAGCTCCGCAACAGCTCCCTCGTCATTAGTTGAGCCGAGCACGATATCCGCATTCTCCCTGACTATTTCCTCCGCATTTGCCGGACAAGCCCCTAAGTCCGCCGCACGCAGCATTTCAAGGTCGTTGTCGAAGTCCCCGGCTGCCACGAATGTAAAGTCCTCATAGCCCGGCAGCGTGCGGTAAACCTCAAGTGCAGAGCCCTTGCTTATCCCCTTTGGGAGCATTTCCCAGAAGATATCCGACGAGCGGACAAAATCGACTCCCGGACAGCTCATCTGGCTGATAAGCACCTCCATGCGGAGCATATCCTCCGGGGACATGGCAAAAAGCACCTTGAGCCAGCCGCCCTCCGGTATCTCGTCCAGTCCGGCATACACGGGGGTTATGCCGCATATCTTAGTATGCAGCTTCTGGTAGTCGGTGTTGCTGAAAACGTATGTATTATCGGTACAAAGCACCTCGCCGCCGTTTTCCGGCATTGCAGCCATTATATCCATTGCCAGCTGCCGGGCATTGTCCGGCAGGGGGTGGGTGTAGAGCGTTTCGCCGCTCACGTAGTCGTGTATCGCCGCACCGTTGTACATGATAACAGGGGACTTCAGCTCTGTCATGCTGCGGTACTGGTCAAACGACTGTATGGTTCGTCCGGTGGCGACGGAAAAATGCCCGCCCAGCCCGGTAAACCGGCGTATCGCCGCCCGGTCTATATCGGTTATCTGCTTATGCGAATCGAGCAGAGTGCCGTCCATATCGCTCAGCAGGATCACCTTTGAAATATCCTCAAACAAAATATCACTATCCTGACTATCCTGATATTATACCTGATATTATACCCTGAGACCGGATCATTTCTCCATTCTGTCAAGCTTTTCAAGCACCGCCTGAAACTGCTCCGGCAGAGGGCTGTCAAATTCCATATACTCCCCGGTGACCGGGTGGATAAAGCCTATTTTCCGGGCGTGAAGGCACTGACCGTCAAGCCCCTTGTACGGCTTTCCGTACACATCATCACCGAGTATCGGGTGTCCAATATATGCAAGGTGTACCCTTATCTGGTGGGTGCGTCCCGTTTCAAGACGGAGCCGCAGGTGTGCATGGGAGCCAAACTGCCGCAGCACCTCGTAATGAGTGACGGCGTTCCGGGAATTTTCCGCAGTAACGCACATTTTCTTCCTGTCGGTCTTGTGTCTGCCTATCGGTGCGTCGATAGTCCCGGCAGTCTCCCTGAACCGTCCGCAGGCAACGGCTTCGTACTCCCTTGTGAAGCTGTGAGCTTTTATCTGCTCCGCAAGGCTAAGATGAGCCGTATCGGTCTTTGCAACAATGAGCAGACCGCTCGTGTTCTTGTCGATACGATGCACTATTCCGGGGCGGATAACGCCGTTTATCCCGGAAAGGCTGTCTCCGCAGTGGTGCAGCAGAGCGTTCACAAGCGTGCCGCTGTAGCTGCCGTGAGCCGGGTGAACGACCATGCCCTTAGGCTTGTTGACAACGAGCAGGCTTTCGTCCTCATACACTATATCAAGCGGTATATCCTCCGGCACAGCGTCCATCGGCTGCGGGTCGGGTATCTCTATCTCAAGCATTTCTCCGCCTCTGAGGCGGCTGCTCTTTGTGACAGGCTTTCCGCCGGAAAGCACTGCACCTGCTGCTATCAGGTTCTGCACAGCGGAGCGTGTGAGCTGAGCAATATTGTCCGAAATATACTTGTCCGCTCTCTCCCCGGCAGCCTCCTCCGGCACGGTAAGCGTCACAGTCTCACTCATGCAGCTCTGCCTCCGCAGCCTTTTTCGCCTTTTCTATCTTAGGGTCGATAAAAAGCCCGTAAATAATTATCAGCACGAACGCAGCGGTAACGCATATATCCGCAACGTTGAAAACAGCGAACCTGAACAGCTTTATCTCGAACATATCCACAACGTAGCCGAAGCGTACCCGGTCTATCAGGTTGCCGATACCGCCTGCGATGAAGAGCGTTATCGAAAAGCTGAGCAGCTTGGAGCGTTTTCTGAGCAGTATCAGTGCAGCTATACCGGCGAGTATGACGAGTGAGGTGAAGCCGATAAGGAACCACCGCTGACCCTTCATGCTGCCGAATATTGCCCCGGTATTTTCAAGGTAGGTCAGGTCGAGTATCTTAAAGTCGCCGAGCCTGATGAAATCCATAGTCCCGACCGGCTTCAGCGACACCGAAGCCCAGTATTTCACCGCCTGGTCTGCCCCTATGAGCAGGAGGGCGAGTATTATGAGAAACGTCACTTTTCAAATCCTTTCAGAGTAACAAACTCAGCCTGCTGTCCGGCGGCAGCAGGCAATATAGTTCTAATTAATCGACCGACTCCTCTGCGGCAAATGCAGCGACTGCATCAGCCGGAGTCTCTGTGAGGGTGTTGACAGCATTTTCAGCCGCCTCCTCGTTTATGGAAGCATTCGCAGCCGCAAGGAAGTCAGCAGCCGTGCGTCCGCCCTCATTTGTCTCACCGTCATTCTCAGCAGCAGCCTCAGCTATGATCTCAGCCGCAGTATCAGCAGCAGCCTCAGCAGCAGTCTCAGCCGGTGCAGCCTCCTCTGCGGTATCCTCCGGCTCGTCAGCCGGAAGCTCCGGGATCGTTGCGATAAGCCTGAGGTGGTCGCTGTACATATCAAGAAGCTCTCTCTTGAATGCGGCTACCTCTGCCTTTATGTCCGCAAGTTTCTGCTTCTCAGCAGCTATCTCGTCAGCATTCTTCTTCATAGCCTCAGCGTGCTGACGAACAGCCTCGTCCTCAAGTGCGGCAGCCTTTATCCTTGCCTCGTCGAGTATCTTCTCAGCCTTCTCGTTAGCCTCATCTATGACCTGATGGCCCTGCTTCTGAGCCATAAGGAGTGCGTCCTTGAGTGCGTCCTCATCACGCATATACTCCCTTACCTTCTCAGCAAGGACAGATATCTTGTTATTTGCGTCGTTTCGCTCCTGCTCCATCTCATCAAGCTCTGTTTCGAGCTGTGCGAGGAACTCGTCCATCTCCTCCTGCTTATAGCCGAAGGCAGCCTTTTCAAACTTCTTGTTCCTGACGTCGTTTGATGTGATCATAATTGCACCTCTCTAAATATATTTCTTTAGCTCTACATGGATCCTGCCCCTGCGGGTCTCACTGCCGCTGCCGGAGAATATAAATCTCCCGAAGCCTCTTATTGACAATATATCCCCCTCATTCAGCTCCATAGAAACAGAAGCTGCCGGGAGGTGGTTCACCTCGACTTTTTCGGAACGGATAAGCCCTGCCGCCTTTTCACGGCTTATATTCGCCGCAAGTGCCGTCAGGGAATCGAGCCGCACGGATGCGACTGTTCCGGAAATGAGCCTGAACTCCTGCCTTACCTCCATATCGAATGGCTGCGTGTCAGTGATCTTTACTCCTGTTCTTCCGATCTTTGTGACCGACGAGAGCAGGAGAGAAGCGGCGGTATCTGTGACAAGAGCCTGAGCTCTTCCCTCTCCCGCAACGATATCGCCGATAGTTTCGCGCTTGAGCTGTGCCCCCATGAACGAGCCGAGAAAGTCCCTGTGCGTGAGGCTGTCCTCCTTACGGTATGTAAAGGTCAGACAGGTCATCGGGTACTCCTCCTGCACGCTCTCCTCAAGATAATCCGGGTACACCGCAAGCATTTTTCTCCTTGCCTCCGGGAATCCTCCCCAGAGCCTGTACAGTATTCCGGGCGGAAGCTCATGCGGCAGCTGCCGCTCAGCAGCGGCACACTGACCCTCGTCGAAAAAGTGCGAATAAACACACGAGCCTGTCCTTCCGCTCCGCTCTGCCATATCGCTCAGCCTTGCGGCAAAAAGCCTGTCCTCCGGCATTTCCCGCTCAGATGAATACGCCGTTGTTCTCCAGCTCGCCTACAAGATCCTCACCGATGAAGTCAACGTTGTAAGGGGTGATGATGTAGGTGAGGTTAGCCACCGGCTTGAGGCTTCCGCCGTTAGCGTATGCAACGCCCACAAGGAAGTCGATTATCCTTCTCTTGTTCTCAGGAGAAGCTGTTTCAAGATTGAGGACTACTGTCTTCTTAGCTATAAGGTGGTCAGCTATCTGCTTTGCGTCTGTAAATGCAGAGGGCTTTACGAGGACTACCTGGAGCTGTGCTGTTGTCTGGATATTCACTACCTTATTACCTCTTTTCTCGCCGTTTACAGGACGGTCGTTATATTCCGGAGCTGCTGCCGGTGCAGCATTTGCAGCAGCCGCTGCTGCCGCTGCCTCAGTGTAAGCCGCACGCTCCTCTCTTACGATACGCTCACTTCTTGCAGGAGACTCAGGGATATCATTCTCCTCGTCCTCAGCTGCAAAAAAGAATTCCTTGATATTGTCGAAAATTTTCATGCTCGATCTCTCCAATCTCCGCAGTGCTGCGGTATAATCATCTGCTGTAGTCACGTGCTCCGAAAAGTCCCGTGCCTATCCTTATAAGTGTTGAGCCGCAGCGAACTGCTGCCGCATAATCATGTGTCATTCCCATAGACAGCGTGTCCATGCTGTAAAGCTCCTTATACCCGGCGAAAAGCTCGCCCATCCTGCCGAGGTATATATCGCTGTCAGACGGGGGAGGTATCGTCATAAGCCCCCGGATACGGATATTTTCCAGCTCAGAGAGCTGCTCAAGAAGCTCCGGGAGGCTGCCGGGGGAGACGCCGTTCTTTGAATCCTCACCGCCGATATTCACCTCGCAGAGTATGTCCATGACCTTATCATTCGCACGGGCGAGGCGGTCTATCTCCTGACCGAGCCGCAGGCTGTCAACGGACTGTATCATATCCATATCATTTATGATGTACTTCACCTTGTTCGTCTGCAAATGTCCGATGAAGTGTATCCTCGGCGGCGTGCCGAAGCCGGAGAGCTTTCTGTAATCGTCCTTTTTTGACTGGTACTCCTGCACCCTGTTCTCTCCGAGAAGGTCAAGACCGAAGTCAAACACCCAGTTGACCACCTCAGCCGGAACAGTCTTCGTGACCGCCATTATGTCAATTTTCGTATCGTCATTTCTGTACTTGTCATAGCTTTCGGAAACGTTTTCGCATATTATGCGGAGATTTTCCTTTATCTGGCTGTAGCTGTAGCCGTCCGGTATCAATCAGTATCAACACCTTCCATGAGTATATCGTCATAGAGTGCAAGGTACTCGCTGTCGTCCTCCCGCACTCTTGAGAGCACATAGTCGCTGCCCTCATAGATAACGTCTATCTGCTTGAATTCTATCTTATCGCCCTTTACGACATATACGCCCTTGAGATTGGACTCCCTCTTTGTCACCTCTCCGGTATCGGGGTCTTTTTCCTCTATCTCGCCGGGGCGGAAGCGTATAGCGTCCCTCGGTACCCTGAGCCCCTTGAAATCGTCCTTGATAAGCTCTGTAGTCTCTGCCCGGTGCTGTACAAGTGCTGAGTTGAACTCGCTGCTCTGCATGATGAATACGCTCCTTGACGGGTCGCCCTCGTCACGGATATCGGTTATCACCGCACTGTAGATATCGGCAGAGGACTGGAAACGAAGCCCTATGCTCTCGCCGATAGCGTATGTATGCCGGGAATTGTCGATAACTCCGGCAAGCTGCCAGCTGTAGCCGTCTATCAGCTTTCCGGCGGAGACTATATCCTCTGAGCCGGGAGCACCGTCGTCGCCGATGCTGTCGATATCCGCCGCAGTAAGCTCTGAAACGGAATCCGGAGTGAGCCTTGTCTCATAGCCGTCGCAGCTGCTAACGAAGTAAGCCGACCTGTCGGCGATGAGGATATCCGTCGGCTTTACGGACATACTGTCAAGCTCGGCAAGCTTATTCTGAATATCGGCAAGCTCCTGCTCAAAGCCGTCGGTCTCGTCGGTTATCACCTGGTATGTGCTCATCTGCACAAGGAGGCTGTCCATCTCCTCGTCAACAGCGGTATAGTTCTTCATATCCCGGTCATAGAGCAGGCTGCGGAAGCCCGCACCTATGCCCTCGGAGAGGCTTGCCGGCTGAGCAGACTGGAGCGTACCGGGGTTCTGTATCTTTTTCAGCACAGCGAGCTGTCTTTCGAGCCGCTGCACCTCCTCATCTATTGCCGGCTGGGTATCATCGGGGAACACCCTTGCGATGACAGAGCCGCTGCCGAGCTTTCCGCCGTCCGGGACGCTGTAGCTGAGGACACCGTCCCCGGAAAAGGGTATGACCTCCTCGTCCCTTATGAACACGCCCTTGAACTCCTTTGAAGCGACCGCCTCCGACATGAGGGCGGTAGTCGTTTCGTACTCCTTGTTCCTGCGGTTATAGAGCACGCTGAGGAAAACGACAGCGAACAGCAGTATAACGAGGTTTCTTATCAGCTTTGCAGCCGAATCTATATCAAACCGCTTTTTTGAGCGGCTTTTCCGGTCAGGCTGCTTTTTCGCAGAGGGCGAACCGGAACGCACCCCCATATTTCTCTCTCCTTATTCTGCCTTGTCAGCAGCGTCGAGGATAGAAACTGAGCGTGCAGGTATTATAGTAGAGATAGCGTGCTTGTAGACGAGCTGCTGCTTTCCGTCGCAGTCAAATATCGCAACGTAGCTGTCGAAGCCCTTTACCACGCCCTTGAACTGGAATCCGTTGGTAAGGATTATGGTGACGAGTATCCTTTCCTTTCTGCACTGGTTAAGGAAAACGTCCTGTAGATTGATCGACTTGTTCATACACATTCTCCGTTCTGAAAAAATTAAAAATAAAACAAAATATGTATATCTATATATACAACCGTATATATCGCCGCAAAACAACAGCGTACAAATATACACAATACATTATATCACATATTTTTGTAGATTTCTATAGCATTTACAGATTTTTCTAAAATTTCATTCTTTTTACTAAAATCTCCGATAATGACCCAGCGGATATATTCATTCCGCTTAAACCATGTCAGCTGACGCTTGGCGTAATGCCGTGTCTCCTGCTTTATCGACGCTATGCAGTCACCGAGTGAAGCTGTGCCCTCAAAGTACGGGACAAGCTCCTTGCAGCCGATAGCGTTTGCAGACGTCCTCACCTCGCCGCAGCTGACAGTGCCGTACCTGTCAAGCTCGCCGGACTTCCACAGCTGCCTGGCTTCCTCAACAAGCCCCCTCTGCACCATTTCGTCAACACGCTGGTCTATCCTGTCATACAGCAGGCTGCGGTCGGCGGCGTTCAGCCCTATTATCAGCGAATCGTAGGGCGAGGCTTCACGCAGGCTCTCTGCCTTCAGCTCGCTGAACGGTCTGCCGCTCACGTGTATGACCTCCATCGCCCGGACAAGGCGGACTATATTGTTCATATGTATCTTCTCAGCAGCCGCCGGGTCAAGCTGCTCAAGCTCCCGGTACACCGCACCGTTCCCCTCAGTCCTTATCCGCTCATAGAGCCTGCTCCGGTACTCAGGGTCGCTCCCGACCGGCGAAAAATGCACGTTCCTCAGCAGCGAGTCGATGTAAAGCCCCGTACCGCCGACGATTATGGGAAGTCTCCCCCTTGAAAGGATATCCTCTATCGCCTCCTTCGCAAGCCTTACGTAATCCGCCGCCGAAAAGCTCACTCCCCGGTCAAGTATATCTATAAGATGATGCGGTATGCCCTGCATTTCCTCCTCAGTAGGCTTTGCGGAGGCTATGTCCATGCCCTTGTATATCTGCATGGAATCGGCAGAAACCACCTCTCCGCCGTATTTTTTCGCAAGCTCCACGCCGAGCCATGTCTTGCCGGACGCTGTAGGCCCTGCGACAGCAAGCACGAACGGCTTTTCAATGCTTTTCTGCAACTGCTTCCTCCTCTCCGCCCTCAGGAGCGGTCTGTGCAGTCAGCGTTACCCGGCATAGCCCTATCCTGTGGCTGTGTATATCAAGTATCTCTATGCTCATACCGTCCGCCTCAAGGACAGTCTGTGTGCCGTCCTTTGGTATCTCACCAAGCTCCGCAATGACATATCCCCCGAACGTGTCAAATCCGCTCTTTTCATCCGGCAGCCTTATATCAAGCTGCTCCGTCACCTCATCAAGCGAGGTTATACCGGGAATGAGCCACACTCCCTCCGAAATGCTCTCAAACTCCGGCTCTGTCTCTTCAAGCTCATCATCATCAAATTCCCCGACAAGCTCCTCAACGAGATCAGTGACCGTGACTATGCCGCACATTCCGCCGTATTCATCAACAACGACAGCAAAATGGTCTGCACCCTTTTTCTTCATCTGTGCAAAAAGCCTGTCAGCCTTCATGTTCTCATGTACGAAATACGGCTCTCTCACAGCCTCCTTCATGATATTTTCAAGGCTCTTGTCATCAAGCCGGAAGTAGTCCTTCGCATCAAGAACTCCTATAACGTTGTCAACTCTCTCGCTGCACACCGGAAACGCTGAATGTCTCGTGCGGTGGATAGTCTCCTCCCACACTGCGATATCCTCACCGCTCCAGAGCACGGAAACGTCCGTCCTGTGGGTGCATATCTGCCCGGCGGTCATATCGTCAAAGGCGAAAACGTTCTTGATTATCCTGCTCTCGTCCTCGTCAATGGTGCCGTTCTCCGCACCTGCATCGGACATCATGATTATCTCCTCCTCGGTCACGGTATCGTCCGCCGCAGCCGGGTCGATACCCAGAAGCCGCAGTATCCCGCCGGACAGCACCCTTGCGAGCCATGCCGCAGGAGCGAAGAGGACTGCCGCTGCCGCAGCTGTGCCGGAAAGCCGGAGAGCCGTTTTTTCCGGATCCCTTGCGGCTATACTCTTCGGAACAAGCTCCGCAGTGATTATGTATAGAAGCATGAGGACGAGGGTGATGATGACCGCTGATACGTACACAGCTACCCTTTCCGGGAGCCCTGTAAGACGTAATACCGGTGCAAGCCGGTCTGTAAAGTGATATGAAGCGAGTGCAGCACTGAGCAGACCGAGACTGACTATAGCCGCCCTCATCGAGGAGAGCAGCCTTGCAGGCTCTGCGGCAAGTCTCCTGAGCCGCCTTGCACTCTTTCTGCTGTCATTTTCGAGCCTTTCGAGCCGTGAGCCGCTCATTGCGAGCACTGCTGCCTGTGTGAGTGACAAAACTGCCGTTAAAAAAAGCAGTACAAGCTGGATCATTATTTGTCCTGTCATGATGATAGCCCTCCGAAGCCCGTGCAATCACGAAAAGGCACAGTCCGCCGCACTCTGCGGAGACCATGCCCTGATATACGGATATTTCTATGGACTGTAAATGGCGATCTACTGGGGCTGCTGCCGTTTTCGGCACTGTCCATGCTCTTACCGCACCTCCGTAGCAGGAAGAAATTGACATATCCGGTTATTGCCGGTATATCGTCCTGTGTCCATTTATTATACAGCATTGACCGGGTTTTGTCAAGGGTTTTTTTAAGAATCTCCCGGAATCCCCGGAACGGAGAATATTTCCCGGCTGCATACTCCCTGCCCTGTCCGCATATTATTTCAAGAGGTGAGATATATGAATAACGCAAAAAAACGTATCATAAGCGGTCTTGTGGTATTCGGCTGCGTAATGGCAGCCGTCGGTGCTGCCGCAGGACTGAGCAAAAATGCAGATAACGACGCCGTCCCAGCCGCTCTTACCAGCGGACTTGATGATACCCCCGTTATTATCCTCGACGCAGGACACGGCGGATAGGATTAAACTAAGTTCATCATCAGAACAGCTCTCCCGCTCCTTTAGTTTCAATTCATGGAGTGTCAATGTCTTATAGATATTTCGATAAGCTCTCCATTATTGTCAAAAGCGGGATATGCAAAAACATTCGCTTGAAATGGGGCATAATACTCTCCAAATTCTGTAAACGTAGATCTTGAATACAACTCTGTTCGTGAACAGTCTCTTATACAAATCGCCGTTCCGCAGCTTAATTCTCCGAACTGCCGATTATACGATTGCTTTTCCAATAAATCTAATATAATTAGTTGTAATACAAGAACTGTGGAAATGAAATGCTCCCTTTTTGTTAAACAATGTAAGAATAGCTTATCGACACTCTAATACTTTTCAAACCTGCCCCCGCCGTCAAGCGAGGATATTGTGTTTGTTGGTAAGACCTTTGTCAATAAACTTGTAATAAACATGAATCCAATATCCTTTACACTGCAATGCCGTTCGTTCTTCAGCATCGGTTTCGTCACTTCATCCATTATCGCCCACAGAGCAATTACCACCGCTGTCATCATCCTTACTTGATACACCTTACACACCAGAAGCATAAGAAACATCATTACTGCGAAAGATATTATATGCACACCTGTTCGGATCACGGCTTCACTGAGATGAAGACGGGTTGATAGAGATTTACTTGCTGCACCAGAATCTTTTCCGTTTTGGTGAGATAGATAGACTTCGGCAATGACGACCGCTATGAACATGATTGTCAGCACAATCTTTGATAAAACTTCACAATGCATCTTGACCACATCTCCTGACTACTATTGCTTCCATTACACCATAAAAGGAGTAATTTAGCAAGGGAGTGTGGGCAGAGTTAAGGGTGTGTTCACAATAATCTACGAGGTTGACAAATTCACATCTATCAAGGTGTGAGGTTTCTATAGTGTTCTTTCTCTGTTATACTGGTAGACTTGGTAGATTTTGGACACAATATGATACATTGCCACGCCGACCGCAGCACCGATTGTGTTCGTTATCACGTCATCAACTTCGGTAAGACCTCTGCCGGTGATGTATTGGGTTATCTCTATGAAGCAGGAGAAAACGCAGCCGGTTGCCACAGTTAGTATGGGATTCCTGAATCGAGTATGAATCATCGGCAGTAGGAATCCAAGCGGGACGAAAAGCAGCACGTTCAGAAATATCTGCTTGAACCAGAAGAAGTGCATACCACTCATCATCGCTTCAAACTCTCGGAACGGCTGCAAAACAACTCCCCGATTTTCTGGTGTGCGCAGCACCATTGTTTCACGTACGATGAATACATACTCAGTCCGTGTTGTCCGGGTGATCCTAAAGTCAGGTGAAGTCGAAACGCTGATAACAAATCTTTCTGAAGAAGAATTCAGAACTAATGATTTCCTTGATCTTTATTTTCTACGCTGGGGTATAGAAACAGCCTATGATACTTTAAAAAACAAGCTGTTGATCGAGAAATTTGCAGGGCGGTCATCTGTCGCTGTTTTGCAGGAATACCATGCCATGATGTTCATATTAAACTGTATTGCTGCAATGTCTGCCACTGTAAATAGAAAATTGTTATTGAGCAAAGCTGACTGCAAGTATCAATACAGAGCGAATGTGAATCTGATGATCGGCTACTTCAAATATCGACTGTCTGCTATGCTGCTGTTTGCAGAAAAGGC
>JAFVFL010000027.1 GCA_017475555.1 Ruminococcus sp. | reverse complement strand
TGCTTGAATTTTCAGAACAGCGCTGTTTCGCTGTTTTTGAGCTTTCTACCATTAAAAAGCCCCATGGAATCGGATTTTTTTGTGTGACTCAGTGTGACTCGGTGGTACTCAGTGTGAAATTGGTTTGATAATACCATATAAGCTCATGATTTGCAAATTTCCGGAGCTTTTTTCAGCATTTTTTCATTTTAAGCATAAACAGCACCGACAAACAGGCGGCATATTCAGCACAAATCACAACAGATACATCAATAAGCGTTGCCCCAGCACACCATATGCTTTGCCGGCTTTTCGCAGCAAACGCACTTATCAGATATCTGCCTCTGTCCGAACGGGATACAGCGTGAGCCTACGCCGGTCTGCTCCTTTACTGAGTCCTCGCACGCCTCGTCGCCGCACCACATAGCCATGATGAAGCCGTCGCCCTTGTCGCTGAGGGTCTGCTTTATCTCGTCGATAGTCGTGCAGTCGTATGTCCTGTTCTCCTGATTTGCAAGAGCCTTTTCATACATCTCATCATGTACCCTTACAAGTGCTTCATTCACAGCTGTTTCGAGTGAATCGAGCGTGACTGCATTCTTGCTGCCGTCGTGGCGTGTAACGATCACACACTGACCAGCCTCTATATCCTTAGGCCCTATCTCGATCCTCACCGGAACTCCCTTCATCTCGTACTCTGAGAACTTCCAGCCCGGTGAATTGTCGCTGTCGTCAAGCTTTACACGTACACCAGCCGCCGCAAGCCTATCTCTCAGCTCAGCAGCCTTGTCAAGAACGCCCTCCTTGTGCTGTGCTATCGGGATTATCACAGCCTGCACCGGTGCAACCGCCGGAGGGATAACAAGTCCGCTGTTGTCGCCGTGTGTCATTATCAGAGCACCGATAAGACGGGTCGTAACTCCCCAGCTTGTCTGGTGGGGGTACACTCTCTGATTGTCCTTGTCGGTATACTGTATATCGAACGCCTTAGCGAAGCCGTCGCCGAAATAGTGAGAGGTGCCAGCCTGGAGAGCCTTTCCGTCGTGCATAAGAGCCTCTATAGCGTATGTAGAAACAGCACCGGCAAACTTGTCGCTCTCGGTCTTTTTGCCCTTTAGTACAGGCATTGCAAGAGCCTCCCTGCAAAAATCGGCATAGACATTGAGCATACGCTCAGTCTCCTCTACAGCCTCCTCAGCAGTAGCGTGGATAGTGTGACCCTCCTGCCAGAGGAACTCTCTTGAACGCAGGAACGGACGGGTGGTCTTCTCCCAGCGCACAACGCTGACCCACTGATTGTAGAGCTTAGGCAGGTCACGGTAGGAGTGTACGATATTGGCGTAATGCTCGCAGAAAAGAGTTTCGGAGGTAGGCCTTACGCAGAGTCTCTCCTCAAGCTTTTCATTTCCGCCGTGAGTTACCCATGCGACCTCATGATCGAAGCCCTCAACGTGATCCTTCTCATTCTGGAGCAGGCTCTCAGGAATGAACATCGGCATACATACGTTCTCGTGACCCGTAGCCTTGAACATTCCGTCGAGAATACGCTGGATATTCTCCCATATTGCAAAGCCGTAGGGACGGATGACCATACAGCCCTTGACGCTTGTGTACTCAACAAGCTCTGCCTTTTTGCAGATATCGGTATACCACTGTGCGAAGTCCTCGTCCATTGAGGTTATAGCCGTTACCAGCTTTTTATCCTTTGCCATTATATTTCCCTCTTTCGATGATTGATAATCATATTATAACAGCTTTGAGCGGTGTTGTCAAGGCGGACAGCAGAACAAATATATTCTGCTGCAAAGTAAAAAACGCCCTTTCCCTCATTTCTGAGAGAAAGGGCATTCAGCATAATTATAATTACTTAGTGATAACTCTTACACGGATAACGCCGTCAACTGAATTGATCTTGCCCTCAACAGAAGCCGGAACATCGCCTGTGATATCAAGGACTGTATAAGCAAAGTCGCCCTTGCTTGCATTAGCCATATTCTCGATATTGATACCTGCGTTTCCTACCTCAGTTGTGATAGAAGCGATAGTTGTCGGGATATTCTTGTGGATAACGCATACCTTAGTGCCGACTGCGTTCATTGAGAGATTCGGCATATTCACGCTGTTGCGGATATTTCCGTTCTCAAGGTAGTCGATAAGCTCCTCAGCTGCCATAACTGCACAGTTGTCCTCACTCTCAGGAGTTGAAGCACCGAGGTGCGGAAGAACGATAACATTCTCAGCACCGAGTACAACATCATCAGCAAAGTCAGTAACATACTTAGCAACCTTGCCGTCAGCTATAGCCTTGACAACAGCCTCACTGTTGATAAGCTCGCCTCTTGCGAGATTGATGAGACGAACGCCGTCCTTCATCATAGCTATCTGCTCAGTGTCGATAGTGTTCTTGTTGTCCTTGGTGTAAGGAACGTGGATAGTGATATAATCGCTCTCCTTGTAGATATCGTTGATATCTGCAACGACTCTTACGGACGGCTCAAGGTGAAGAGCTGCACCAACAGAGAGGAACGGGTCATAGCCGATGACCTTCATGCCAAGAGCCTCAGCAGCGTTAGCTATCTTTCCGCCGATAGCGCCAAGACCGATAATGCCGAGGGTCTTCCCTGCGATCTCAGGGCCTGCGAACTTGCTCTTTCCGGACTCTACAGTCTTAGGAGCGTCTTCAGTGCCCTTGAGTGAAGCAGCCCATGCAGCAGCCTCGGTTATCTTTCTTGAGGAAAGGAGCAGAGCAGCGATAGCAAGCTCCTTTACAGCGTTTGAGTTGGCACCGGGGGTATTGAATACCACGATACCCTCCTGAGCACAGCGGTCAACAGGGATATTGTTCACGCCTGCACCGGCACGTGCGATAGCAAGGAGCTTGTCGCCGAAGGTCATATCGTGCATCTTTGCGGAGCGTACCATTATAGCCTCAGGATTCTCCGGAGCGTCGGAAACAGCGTATCTTGACTTGTCGAAAATATCTGTTCCGACAGAAGATATCTTGTTAAGTGTCTGTATATTGTACATAGGTATTACCTCTTTCTGCTATAGATTAAGCGTTCTCTTCCTCGAACTTCTTCATGAACTCAACGAGCTTCTCAACGCCCTCGATAGGCATAGCGTTGTAGATAGAAGCACGCATACCGCCGACAGTTCTGTGACCCTTGAGGTTCTCAAAGCCGGCAGCCTTAGCCTCAGCAACGAACTTCTTGTCAAGCTCGTCATTGCCTGTAACGAAGGGAACGTTCATAAGGCTTCTGTCCTTCTTCTCAACAGTGCCCTTGAAGAGCTTGCTCTGGTCGAGGAAATCGTAGAGAATAGCAGCCTTCTTCTCGTTATGAGCCTTCATAGCCTCAAGACCGCCCATCTTCTTTATCCACTTGAACACCTTTCCGCAGATGTATATACCGTAGCACGGAGGAGTGTTGTAAAGTGAGTCAGCGTCAGCCTGTGTCTTCCACTTGAGCATGGTAGGAGTGCCGGGGAGAACGTCATCACGGATAAGATCCTCACGGATTATAGCGATAACAACGCCGGCAGGGCCGATATTCTTCTGAACACCGCCATAGATAACGCCGTACTTGGTAACGTCAACAGGCTCTGAGAGGAAGCATGAGCTTACGTCAGCAACGAGATCCTTGCCCTTAGTGTCGGGGAGCTGCCAGAACTTTGTACCATATATGGTATTGTTCTCGCAGATGTATACATAATCTGCGTCCTCAGGGATATCGAGGTCAGAAACGTCCGGGATATAGGAGAAGGTCTTGTCAGCAGATGAAGCGACAGCAACAGCCTCGCCGTAGATCTGAGCCTCCTGGTAAGCCTTCTTGGCCCACTGACCGGTGATTATGTAAGCAGCCTTCTTATTCTTCATGAGGTTCATCGGAACAGCTGCGAACTGCTGGGAAGCACCGCCCTGAAGGAAAAGCACCTTATAGTTATCCGGGATATTCATGAGGTCACGAAGATCCTGCTCAGCCTCCTTGATGATGTTGTCATAGACCTTGGAGCGGTGGGACATCTCCATAACGGACATACCGCTGCCCTTGTAGTCAAGCATCTCGTCAGCAGCCTCCTGAAGTACCTCCTCAGGAAGTACAGCCGGGCCGGCACTGAAATTGTAAACTCTGCTCATTATAAAATACCTCCATAAAATGTTTTTTGAGATGATAATTGAGTTTCCATACATATCAATTATACTATCTTCACAGAAATATGTCAATATGTCATTACAAAAAATTTCAGCCGGTGTTGCACGGCGGTAACTTCCGGAGGTGAAAGCGGCAGGAAGACGCCGATAAGATGGCTGCCGGAGGATACTGAGCAGACACTTAGTAAAATTTACACAAAATATATAGACAATAAAACGAAAATGTGCTATAATAGACACAACAGAAGCATAACATAACAGAAAAGGAGCGATGACCATGAAAATGACCTTTATCGGTGCGACACACGAGGTCACCGGGAGCTGCACATATATCGAGGCGTGCGGAAAGAGGTTCCTCGTTGATTTCGGCATGGAGCAGGGCGAGGATATGTACGAGAACGTAAGGATACCGGTATCACCGGGAGAGATAGACTTTGTACTGCTGACCCACGCACATATCGACCACTCCGGACTTCTTCCGCTGCTGTATGCCGGCGGATTCTGCGGTGAGATACACTCCACCCACGCCACTGCCAACCTTTGCAGCGTCATGCTCCGTGACAGTGCCCACATACAGGAATTTGAAGCGGAATGGCGGAGCAGAAAGGCTGAACGCCGGGGCGACCCTCCCTATGAGCCGCTCTACACTATGGACGACGCCCTCGGTGCGGCGGCACTTTTCGTTCCGCACCGGTATGATGAGAGCTTTTCCCCGGCTGAGGGGGTAAGTGCATACTTCCGTGACGCAGGGCATCTTCTCGGCTCGTCGAGCATAGTCCTCACCCTTACTGAGAACGGAGAATCCCGGACTATAGCCTTTTCCGGCGATATCGGCAATACTGAGCAGCCGCTTATCCGTGACCCGCAGTACGTTGAAGCAGCCGATTACGTTGTGATAGAGTCCACCTACGGCACACGCACCCACGACCGTCCGACAGACTATGTTACCTCGCTGACGCAGGTGCTCCAGACGACCTTTGACCGTGGCGGCAGTGTTATAATCCCGTCCTTTGCGGTCGGCAGGACGCAGGAGATGCTGTACTTTATCCGTCAGATAAAGGAGGACGGACTGCTGAAAAACCACGACGGCTTCAAGGTGTACGTTGACAGTCCGCTTGCAAATGAGGCGACTGATATCTTCATCAGCAACCGTGAGAGCTGCTACGACGAGGAGGCGCTGTCGTTCGTCCGGAGGGGGATAAATCCTATCGCCTTTGAGGGGCTTGTCCGCACTGTCACGAGCAATGATTCTATCGCTATAAATAACGATAATTCGCCGAAGGTCATAATCTCCGCAAGCGGAATGTGCGAAGCCGGGCGTATAAAGCACCACCTCAAGCACCATCTCTGGGAGAAGCAGAATACTATTCTCTTTGTAGGCTATCAGGCGAACAACACCCTTGGCAGAAGTCTCGTTGACGGGGCGAAAAAGGTGAAGCTCTTCGGGGAGACTATCCGTGTCGCAGCGGAGATAAAGCAGCTTCCGGGCATAAGCGGTCATGCGGACGTGAACGGACTTCTGGAATGGGCGAGGGCGGTCAGCGGAGTGAAGCGGTTTTTCGTCAATCACGGCGAGGCTTCGTCTGCGGAGGCTTTTGCACAGCGGCTGCGTGATGATCTTGGTGCTGAGGTCTATGCACCCTACAGCGGTGCGGAGTTCGATATCCTTGCGGACGAGATAACCGTTGACGCAAAGCCTGTACCGCTGAAAAAGTCCGACAATACGGCGAATCTCAATGCTGTCTACGCCGGACTTGTCGCAGCCTCGGACAGACTTTCACAGCTTATCCGTGACTCCTCCGGGCGGACGAATGCCGATATGCGGCAGCTTTCTGAGGAGATAAACAGACTTTGTGACAGCTGGCAGCTGTGAGAGCCTGAAGATTTTAACAGTTGAAAATTTCCCCGGTCTGTGGTATAATCATTACAATATCATCACAGGACTGCGGAGGAGCGTTTATGAAGAAAAAATTCATTATACCGGTCGTGCTTGTGCTGCTTTCGGCGGCACTTACAGCGGCAGGACGGCTGAATGCCGGGTTCGCCGACTGGTATCAGGAGCACATATTCCCGGAGATATCCACACCGTACATGATACTGAGCGGACTGCTGCCGTTCTCACTCGGAGAGATACTGATAATCGCCGGGATATTGCTTGTTGTCATCGGCATACCGCTGATGATAATACTGCTTGTCGTGATGAAAGGCTCACGCCGCAGGGTGATAGAGATATCCCTTGCGATATCGCTGTGGGCACTTGCCTTTGTCTGCACCACCGAGGCTCTGAACTGCTTTACGCTCTATGGCTGCACAAGATTCTCTGAAAAATACTTTACCCCGGCGGAGCACAGCAGAGAGCAGCTCGTTGAGCTTTACTCGATACTGATCGGCGAGTGCAACAGGCTTTCCGCACAGGTGCCGAGGGACGAAAATGATGTATTCACGCTGACTATCGACGCCGACCGGGAGGCAAAGCTTGCGATGACGGCACTTTCGGAGGAATATCCGCAGCTTTCGGGGTACTATCCGACTGCGAAGCCGATAATGTTCTCATACTTCATGAGCCAGTCGAATTTGCAGGGTATGTACTTCCCGTTCTCTATGGAATCGACCTACAACGACGATATGGTGCGTGAGAACCTGCCGGAGACGATATGCCACGAATACGCCCATTTAAAGGGCTTCATGCAGGAGGACGAGGCGAATTTCATATCCTTTCTTGCGACGACCGGCAGCCGTTCGGAGCAAATGCAGTACGGCGGATATCTTGAGGCACTTGAATACGTACATAATCAGATCTACGGAAATGCCATAACAGAGGCGTATGAGCTTTCCGCAGGCATATCGCAGCAGGTCAGGAACGACTGGTTCAGGTTCATGCCTGAGAATTACTGGGAGGATAACGAGAGCAAGGAGATAATATCGACTGAGACAGTCAGCACTGTTTCGAGTGCGGCGTCTGACACGAGCATGAAGATGAACGGAGTGGAGGACGGGATAGAGAGCTATTCGAGGGTAGTTCTTCTGCTTCTTGACTATTACTTTCCGGCTGAGGGATAATATGTTTAGTAAAATATACTTACTGTAAATTTTTGATAGTTTTTATTTATACTCTGTTTATGATGCGTTCATAAACAGAGCTTTTCTTTCCGTTATAATATACAATGAAACAGGCGGCTAATAGGGCAAAACGTAGAAATATACTTAAATCACCACAGAAAAACGAATTTGTAATATTTGTGTAACCGATTTGTAATTAATTTTTTGTTCAAATCTTGTATAATAATTGTGTAAGCATATTATAGGCATTCAGACTTACATTCATTGGCTAAGACCCACGGCAAATAATATGAAAGAAGTGTGATATTATGCATAAGACATTAAAAAAGCTCAGAGCAGCAGTCATCAGCAGTATCGTTGCGGCTGTTTCTGTAGTCCCGGCAGCTATCCCCTCGGCTGTAAACGTTTCAGCTGCACCTGACAGCGACAATTACGCAAAGCTCCTACAGTACTCTCTCTATATGTATGACGCTAATATGTGCGGAACTGACGTTGAATCATCGAGCGGCTTCTCATGGAGAGGCAACTGCCACACAGGTGACGCTGTTACCGGCGGCTATCACGACTGCGGCGACCACGTAAAGTTCGGTATCACCGCAGGCTATTCAGCTGCTACCCTCGGCTGGAGCTACTATGAGTACAAGGACGTTTTCGATGAGCTCGGTCAGACAGGACACTTAAAGCTCATCACTGACAGGTTTGCTCAGTATTTCAAGGACAGCACGACCCTCAGCGGCGGAACTGTTACCAACCTCGTTTATCAGATAGGCAACGGAGATGCTGACCACAACAGCTACTGGGGACCGCCTGAGGAGCAGGACCAGTCATCAAGAACCAAGTACGAGACTTCAAGCGGTGCGAGCGACGTTGCGGCTGAGTACGCAGCAGCTCTTGCACAGAACTACATAAACTTCGGAAACGAGGAGGATCTTACCTACGCAAAGGCTCTCTTCGAGTTTTCCACAAAGTACAACAAGTGTGCTACGGACGGCGTTACTCCGTTCTATACATCTGAGAGCTATGAGGACGATCAGTCATGGGCAGCCGGCTGGCTCTACCTTGCAACAAATGATCCTACATACAACACCTTCCTCAAGAATCATCAGCACGACGGAAACTGGGTATTCTGCTGGAACAATGTCTGGATGGGTGCTTCTATCCTCAACGGCGAGATAAACGGTGATTGGAGCATAGCGACCAAGTACCTCAACAGCAATACCTCCAGCCCCAATACCTACTGGGTAGCTGACGGCTGGGGTGCAGCACGCTACAACACAGCACTTCAGCTCATGGGACTTGTCGCTTCAAAGAACGGCAAGGGCAGCTATGCTTCATGGGCAAAGAGCCAGATGGGCATGATACTCGGCGAGAACCCCAAGAACGTATGCCTCGTTGTCGGCTTCAGCGATATTTCGGCAAAGTATCCTCACCACGAGGCAGCCTCCGGACTCAGAGGCTGGGGTGAGTACAACGCAGCCGGAACTACCTTCGGCGGCAAGGGCTATACTCTTACCGGTGCTCTTGAGGGCGGCTTCTCCAATTCCGCCTTCAACTACACCGATGCACTCAACGATATCACATCATCTGAGGTAGGTATCGACTACAACGCTTCACTCGTTGGTGCAGCAGCCGGTCTTTATGCAGTATACAAGACAGGCTCCATTGACAGCACCGTGAACGGCGTTTCAAGAAGTATCGCATATGACAACAACACAGAGCCTAAGGTAACGACCACAGCTGACCCGTTGATACCCACTACGACCACCACAACAACTACTGTGGTTACAACAACTACCACAACAGTTCCGACTGAGAAGAGAGTTGAGGAGGTTTCCATAGCAAAGGGACAGACAGAGGTAGCTATAAAGCTCAATGGTGCAGCCGAGATAGAGGCGGTTATCGAGTATACATCAGGCGGAAACGGCAACGGTGCTATTGATTATACCGACAGTTCCGGAAATTACCAGCAGTTCGGCAATTACACCTTCAGCGGCAACAGTGCCGGAACATACACAGTAACTGAGAGCGTGAAGGATATTTCGGCTCAGAACGACACCGTTACATTCCATATCTGGTGGTCTGACAATAACTCGACTATCAGCAGCATCAAGCTCATCTACAACGATCCCGTAACAGCAACCTCAACAACAGTCACCACCAAGGCTCCTGAGACGACCACAGAGGCAGAGACATCGACAACAACATCGACAACAACTACTACTGTAAAAAATCCGACAGGTATCTACTTAGGCGATGCGAACTGTGACGGCAAGGTAAATATGGCGGACGCAGTAGCAGTTCTCCAGAACCTTGCAAACAGCACAAAGTATCCGCTCTCTGACAGAGGAGAGATAAATGCTGACTGCGACGGAGATACCGGAATCACAGGTTCAGACGCTATCGTTATCCTCCGTGTTGAGGCAGGCGAGATAGAGCAGTCTGAGCTTCCGAGAAAGTGATAAGGCAGCTGCTCTGGCAGTGAACAGAACAACATAAAAAAGAGGAGATATCACTCAGATATCTCCTCTTTTCTTACGTATCAAGGCAGCTTCGTTCCAGAAGCTTATATTTCTCTCTTATCTGTGAAACGCTGCTCTCGCTGACTTTGAGATATGCCGAGAAAACCTTCAGCTCAAACGGCACCGGCAGCTCCTCATCAGAGTCGGATATCCCCGCAGCTCTGCCGGTCTTCAGGGGCGTCAGATCTATCTCATTCAGCGTCCTGCACGGCTTAGTATAGACAAAATCGAGGAATCCGCAGTCCATTACGCTCATCAGCTCGTTCTCGTTCATCTCTATCTGCCTGTGCAGCTTTTCGCTGCGGCATACATTGACCACAAGATCAGTGGTAAAGCAGCGGAAATACCTGTATCTCGAAGCGAATTTTCCGCTCCTGAACAGCTTTGTTATACCTGCACACAGCCTTACCAGGTACGCTGCCGCCTCTGCACTGCTCTCAGTCTCACGGCTTACGTCCGTTCCGGCTTCGAGCCTGCTCATATCGTAGCCTCTTGTGTTGTCACCGCTGTCACGGTTTCCGTCAGAGATCGGAACTCTCACAAGGTCAGCCCGGCGTGAAGCACCTTCCTCACCGCTCTCCTTGTCAGCCTCACGCTCCGCCTTGTTCGTCTTGTGGAAATAGCTCTCGAACATCTTCCCGGCGGCGAAGCTGATATTATCAAGGAACCACTGTGCAAAATTGTCCGAACGCTCATAGCTGTAGCTTTTCACAGTATCCATAAAGCAGATATTCAGCAGCTCCGCAGGCTCATTTCCGCTCTCATACCAGCTGTACTTTGAGAGCTGCCGCCATGCTAAGGTCGTTGCCTCTCTACAGAATCCGTTCTGGCGGTTGTATATCATCTCGTATGCAAGTCTGTTGAGCAGAGCCTTTGCACGGCCGCTGCTGCCGCTCTCTGACGCTGCACAGAAATATTCCCCGGCAATTTTGTTTATGTATTCCTTGCTGCCGGGGACAATGTCTATGATCCTTTCGTCCATACCGCTACCTCACCCAAGCAGCTCTCTCAGCTTCTTTGCCGGGTCTGCAACGTTGTTCTCCGCCATAGCCCGTATAGTCTCGCTGATGTAGATGAGAGAGGTTATGTCATATATGCTCATGGTCTTTGCCTCGTGGTCCATAGCTCCGTAGACAACGCACTCCACGCTGACGTTCTTCTTTGCCATAAGTGCGTAGTTAAGTGCCATTGACTCGACTATCGGAACGGGCTTTGAGCCGTAGGTGATGCAGCAGAAAAGTGTATCGCCGTCGGATATGCGGTCAGTGAGTGCTCCGAAAAGGTCGATATGCGTGTCGATAAGGTTGTTGTAGGGAAGGAGCACAGGCTCTATCTTCTTGTAGGTGAAGCCCTTCTCAGCCGAAAGCTCCCACAGCTCCTCCTCGAACAGAGCAAGATTCGTATGTGCGTTCTCATAGTCGGCAAGGTTCATTATTATCTCTATCTCCTCGCCAGCCCCGGCATACGCATTTATCACCGGTATTATAGGAAATGCAGTCTCCTTGTCGTATCTGAGCAGCTCGTTGTCTGCTGCATGGTATATTCCCTTAGAGAGCCTGCCCTGATACGGGCTGGTCATTATGAATTTTTTCATTTTCCTAAACTCCTTTCAGGCGAAGTACCGCCTTTGTAATTATTTCCGTAACGTAGCTCAGCGACGGCTGGGGGCTTGTATCATAGCCGTACCTTGAGAAATACTGCTTCTCCTCCTCGGTATGGTCGCCGCCTGAGGCATGGTTCATGGTATTTCTGAGCCAGTTCTTTACGTAGTGGTAGTCCCTCATTATCAGCTGCATCTCATCGAGCGGTATCAGTATCTTGTAGCTGTCCTGTCCCTCATAGGCTCTTTGCAGGTTTTCGATAGTGTTCATTTTTCCGTCGTCATAACGCTGCTGACCGAGCAGGAGCTTACAGAAGCGTGAGCACTGCTTTGTATTTGACAGCTGCTTCAGAAAGCCGTGGAAGTTCTTTGCAGTGATGAATCTGAACGCCTCCGCTTCCTTGTATACAGCAAGATTATCCGATATAGCGTCGGGATCGAGCCTTTCGCCGTGGTCGTCGTAGTATGTGCGTCTGAGTATGAACAGCTTCTCCAGTGCAGCCCTGTCCGCAGCATTGTCGGGTATAATATTTCCGGCACGTTTTTTCAGACCGTTGAAATTCTTTGAATCGAGCAGAGCCGTAAGCTCCTTTTCGCTGCCGGAGAGAATTTTCTTCAGGAATTTGCCGATAAAGGTGTCCTCCATAGCCATAAGTCCCACGTAGAAAAGAGAATAATACAGCGGGTCGTGGTCATGCTTTATGCTTTCGATACGGCTTATCTCCTCCGGTGCAGCGGTATACGCCCTGCCGCAGAGATATTCCCCGGTCTTTTCGGTGTAGATAGTGACCGCCTGCTGTATCATTTTGTTTTCCACGCACCAGAGCATCACGTCCGTCATGTCAATGCTGCCCTTGCCGCCGATAGCGAACTTGTCCCGTATCGCTCCGGAAAGGCTCTTGAACAGCATTTCTCCGCCGCTTCCCGGATTTATTGCTGAGAGCTGGGCGAGACTGCCGTTCAGCCGGGCGAGGATATTGTCAAGGTCTGATGTCCTGCACAGGGCTACAGCGTCCGAAAAATCATTCATCGCAGAAAGGGTAGCCTTTACAGCCGGGTCAGCCCTTTGTCCGAAGAAGCTTATAAGTCCGTCAGAGTTGCCGTAGGAGGTAAATCCGTCAACGCCGTTGATGAGGTCGAAAAGCCTGTATGTGCCGGTCACGTCCTCGATAGTACGGCTCTCATAATTTGAATATACCGCCTTTTCGAGCCGGACGTGGGAGTATTCAAGGATACGCATTACCGCCATGAGCAGGTAGCTTGAATTGCGGAAGCCTCCGGTAGTATCTATCCATATCCTGTCCCCGTCGTGAACGAGGGAAATAATATGGCTGATGGTATCCGCAAAGCTGTCCTCGCTGGTCGGTATCTCCTTCGGTACAGGTATATCTATCCCTTTCCCGGCACCGTAGCGTTCAAGCGTATCACACAGCGAGCTGTATGCAGATATCGCCATGTCAGTCCTTACAGCGAGGACTGCACCGACGCTGCTGCCGAGCTTGTCTATCAGCGATATCAGGTACTTTACCGGAGCGTCATTGGTGTAAACGCCCGTGATATCGCCGATATCCGAGCTGTATGATAATTCGCTGCACTTTCGTTCAGGGAGCTTGCTAAGGTTTGTAAGAATTATTTCAGACATTTTCTCACCTCCACTCTGAATTTTAGCATATTCTGTTTTTTCTGTCAACAAGGGCTTACTTCTTGATAATAGTGAAAATTGCAATATAAAATGTCACCAAAGATTAGGTGAGAGGTTTAGTGAAAGTGACACATCAAAAGGAGAAAGCCAGTTAAACTTTTTCCTTGGGTAATTGTTCATCCAGTGTTGAATGTAACTAATGAACTTCTTT
>JAFVFL010000005.1 GCA_017475555.1 Ruminococcus sp. | reverse complement strand
CAACATCTTCAAAATACTCAGTGATTCCATTATTCATGACTTTATTATCGCATGAATTGTGTTTTTTGTCCAGCTATTTGTTCACTTTGTAATGAAAATGTGACTTTTGCTGCTTGTTATTTTGAAAATTGATTTCCGTGCTGAAAATCAGACAAAACCGACAATGTGACCGGTAAAAGTAATAGCCGGTTATACAAAATGGATATATCAGAATAATGCTCTATACAGTTTCTCAGAGCTTTCAGGGCATTCCCGCTGTATCCGGCTGCCTCTGATAAAGTGTATAAAAAAGCCCCCGTGAAGCACGGGGGCCTGATCTCTTGAGAATATCATCAATCCTCAGCAGAATTATTTATAGTCTGCGTGATATTCGGTCTGCCGTTTCCGTCCGGCCTGGGTACAGCGACAAGTGCCTCCGGGTCAAGGGAGAGGATAAGTGCTTTCAGCTTCTCGTCCCTCGTCAGGTTGTACGTCAGCTTCATTGCCCTGAGAGCGTTTATCTTGTCCTTACGCTGCAAATAATACTCCGAAAGCTGTGCAGCGACCTTTATTACGTCCTGATCGGGGCCGAACTCTATATCATACTTGTCCATTACCGCCTTCATCTGCTCATGCGTCGGGCGGATTATCGGACTGCCCTTGAGGTCTGCAAGGTGCTGCATTTCAAACGGTATCGCAGGATTCGGGGCAAACATCACGCTCGCTGTATAGAACGCCGCAGCGTCCTCATAGTCCCTGGTGTCGGTAAGAGTATACCCGACATTCGCATAGCAGCGTGCTATTGCCACGGGTGACGAAGCCACCCTCAGAGCCTTTCTTGTCATCTCCATGACTTTCTTCTGGTTCTTCAGCAGCTTGTATATCTCCGTAAGCTCGAACATAGGCCCTACGTCCACGGGGTTATACTCCATAGCCTTTTCCAGCACCGGTATAGCCTCGACAGTTCCGCCTGTCTCGATAAGGATATAGGCATAGGTCGTCAGGAATGCAGCAAGGTCGAACGGAGCACGGTTGAGCGTTTTCTCCTGCCTGAACAGCAGCTGACAGAGATTGTCCTCAAAGGGGTTACGCAGAGAGACGAACTTTGCCGTGTCAGTCTCAGCATAATCAATGGTTATCTTCTTGTAAAGCTTCTCGGCGAGCGGCTTTGAATCCACATATTTATGCTCGTTGATGAGCTTTACTATATTGTCATGGTATTCATCAAGACGAAGTCCGTCCAGATGAGTGAGCCGTTCTATTTCCTGACGGCGTGCTTCAGGCATATTCTCAACAAGCAGCTCCCCGACAGCCTCAAAGCCCTCGGTGTTGCCCTCCCTTGCGAATTTTTCGCCCTCCTCACGGAGTATCCTGTCGTTCTCCTCCGGGTCATTTCCGAGCCTGCCACGAAGCTCGGCTATTATATCGCTTTTTGCCATTATTGACCTCATTTCAGGCTTTTAGAATCCTCTCTTAGCCATGTCTTTCTTGAATTTTGCGTCTATCTTCTCCTGCTTCTTCTTCTCCTTCAGCTCCTTCTTGGTGAGCGGACGGTCATCGACCTTCTCTCTCGGAGGCTTCGGAGCAGCAGAGGATGCTGTGGATACCTGCTTTGACGGGCCCTTGAACTCGCTGAATGTCGGAGTTGCCTGCTTTGCCTCGGCAGCCTTCTTCTGCTTCATGCTGTTGTCGCCGAGAGCAGAGAGAACGTCCTCGACTGAGCCGATGACCTTAGTTCTCTGCTTGAGTCCCTGTGTATCAGTAAGGCTCTCGTTGGCGTAGCTCTTGGCGTCGGATATAGCGTTGATGAACGCCTGAGATGTGGAGCGGGCGTGGTCGTTGGTAGCGATCTTGGAAACGTGCTGCTTATCCTGAACATTGGCATTTGCGGCAGCTATCTTCTGACCGACAGTGAGGTTATGCGGGTCTGTAGGCTCGTTGAGTATGCGGTCGATAAGCGACGCATTCTGTCCTGAGCCCATAGTTGCAGCACCTATTGTGCTCTGCATAGGCGAGAACGCCGGAGCAGCCGGAGCTGCGGCAGGCATAGGCACAGGCTGACCTGCAAGCGGAACGTATATCGGCTGACCGTTCGGGTCGTAGCCGGTGAGCTGCATCTGAACGTAGGAATATACAGGCTGATTATTTGCATCATATCCGGTAAACTGCGGAACTGTAACGACAGGGCTCTGCGGCTGGGGCATAGCTGCCGGAGCAACAGGTGCAACAGGGGCTGTATACGGCACAGCTGCGGGCTGGGCATATACCGGCTGAACCGGCTGCTGCGGAGCTGCGAGCTGCTGTGCTGCTGCAAGAGCTGCGGCTTCTGCTGCGGCTGTCTGGGCAGCCTTCTGTGCAGCGGCAGTCTGCTGTACAGGCTGCTGGACTGGCTGAGGTGTCTGCTGCACAGGCTGAACGGGCTGTGCAGGCTGAGCCGTCTGCTGAACTGGCTGCTGAACGGCTGCCGGTCTTACAGGCTCAGGAGCTGTAAATGCAGGCTCTTCCTGCGGCTCCTCAGCGTACTCAGGCTCGTCTTCATACTCCTCAGTATATTCCTCAGTATCCTCAGGCTCCTCATATTCCGGCTCCTCTGCATACTCAGGCTCCGGAGCTTCCTGTACAGGCTCATACGCAGGAGCTATATCATCAAGCTCAGGCACAGAAATATCCTCGATAACAGGTCTTGCAGGCACAGAGATATCCTCTATCTCCGGCGGTACGATATCGTCAAGCACAGGCGGCTTTACAGCACCTGCTGCCGGCTTTTCAGCTGCCGGAACGATATCATCAAGTACGGGCGGCTTTACAGCACCTGCTGCCGGTCTTTCAGCTGCCGGAGCGATATCGTCAAGTACAGGCGGTGTTATATCATCAAGCACCGGAGCTGCGGTCTGTGCGGGTATGGCAAGATCGTCCATTTCAAGCGGCTCAGGCTGCTCAGGCTCTGCCTGCGGCTCCTCAGCTGCCGGCTCAGACTCTGCATTTCCAAAGCCGAAGAGCTGGTTGGCGAGCTTATCCCACTCGGAATTTCCTGCAAGCTCAGGCTCTTCATCGACCGGTCTGAGCGGAGTCTCGTCCTCAGCCTCCTGAATGCTCTCAGCCGGAACGTCGATTATCTCGTTTTCATTGTAAGCGGTCTGCTGCTGGGCAGCACCGGGAACGCTGCCGCCGATAGAGAACATATTGAGTATATCATCTCCGGAGCTTACAGCAGGCTGCACGGGTGCAGGTGCCGGCTCAGGCTCAGGCTCAGGCTCACTTCCGGGAGCGGGTATAGCGAACTGAGCGAGGAAGTCGTCCTGCGGCTTCTGTACAGCGAACTGAGCGAGGAAATCGTCCTCCTGAGCTGCCGGTGCAGGCGTCTCCTGTACAGGCTCCGGCTCAGGCTCTGCTGCTGTCTCCGGCTCAGGCTCAGGCTCGTTGTAGCCGAACGGATCGCTATCGGGCTTTTCGATAGCGAACTGAGCGAGGTCGTCGTCTATCACAGAGGCAGGTGCCTGATATGTAGGCTTTGAAGGCTCCTCCTTCTTCGGCACCTCCTGAGCACCGGTTATCTTGGCAGTGGTATTTCCGAGCGGAACTATACCCTCGTCCTCGATACCTCTCTTAGCTCTCTGCTTCTCCTCCTTGAGGAGTATCTTCATTTCTCTCTGATCAGCCTTGATCATTTCCTTGGCGATACGCTCCTTGCACTTTTCGCAGGTGATCTCGCCGATCTCCTTCATAAGTCTGCCTCTGCGGTACACAGTAGCATTCTCGGACTTCTGGAGCTTTATGCCGCAGCCGGTGCTTTTGGGGTTAGTCGCACCATGAACGATATCATTTCTGCTGCTCGTTATAAGAGTAACATCCATAGCGAACTCCTTTCGCAGCAGTCATGCGGCTTACTGGAAAGCGGCTTGGACAAGCCGCAGAGCCGGGGCTGCTGCACCTCCGCTTTTCGGCAGCGGAATGCCGGAATAGTTCTGTCATCATCACGGTCGTCACGGCAGCAGAGCAGCACAGAAGCATTCCTGACACACCGTGACATAATTCTTTAATTCTATTATAACTTATACGACAAAAAAAATCAACACTTTCTTAAAAATAATCCTGCGAAATTATACCATTTTTAAATTTTTCGGTAAAAACAACAAATTGTTATTGATGTTTTTGTAGAAAACTTACTGTTAAATCGTGCTAAATACATATGAAGTGAATAGAGCTTACAGAGGTATGTGAGGCAGAAATTCCGCCGCCGCTGCAAAACCGCTGAAAAAAGCGGGCTGACCCGTGCCAGCCCGCTGATATATCCGTCACTCGACTGTAATGCTCCCTCCGACCCAGTTGGTGAAGGCGTATTTCTCAAACGAAACATCGTCCTCAGCGTTGGTGAACATATCCGTCTCAAGGAAGTAGAAATCTATCGGGTACACTGTACCGCTCTCTGCATCCTCCGGGATATCGAAGAAATACGTCACGATATCGCCGTCAAGTCCGTTGTTTCCGTCAAAGATCGCCGTGAAGAATACCGAGAGCAGCTCGTTTTTCACAAGCTCCTCCGGGAGATTGTCCTTCCAGACCATTGCCACCGTGCCGGTCGCATAGTCCACTGCGTCGCCCTTTTTGTTCCTCGGATATCTTGCTTCCTCGTCGAACATCTCTATTTGCAGCACATTCGGATAGGTGATATGCAGTCCGCAGGCGTTCCACTTCAGGTCAGCGTCCTTTACAGATATCGTGACGCTTGCCGTCTCTCCTGCCTTTGCGGTAGTATTGCTCACAGTCAGCTTAGGGCCGTCTGCCGCAGCCTCGACCCCGTCCAGCCTGCCTGCTGTGGGATCGGTATTCGGGTCGATCAGATCCGGCTGTACCTGACTTGAGCTGCTGTCAGTTGAGGCTGACATACTGCTCTTGTTATTTGACGAGCAGCCCGGCAGTACAGCTGCGGACAGTACCGCCGCCGCCGCCAGAGCCGCTGCTTTCTTCATTGCTGTGCTCACGCCTTTCACGTCTCCTTCTTCTTTATACCCTCCGCATAAAGCTCTCCGTCACGGACGGACACCTCTATACGCTCAGTCTCTGATTCGCTGTTTATGATTATCTCTGCTATCTTGTCCTCGACCTCCTGCCGGATAACACGGCGGATATCCCTTGCTCCGTAGGGCTTTCCGTAGCTCTTCTCTGCGATAAGCTCCAGAGCCTGCTGAGTATAGCTAAGGGCTATATTCTTCTCAGCGAGCGGCTCCTTCATCTCGTCGAGCATGAGAGCTGCAATGCTCGCAAAGTTCGATTTATCGAGCTGGCGGAATACCACTATCTCGTCGATACGGCTGATGAACTCCGGTCTGAGGAAATCCTTCAGTCCTTTCATTGCCTTATCCTTTGAGATCTCATTATCCGAGCGGTTGAAGCCTACGCCGACACTCTTGTCGGTCGAGCCGGCATTCGAGGTCATGCAGATTATAGTGTTCTCAAAATTTACAGTCCTGCCGTGTGCGTCATCTATCTTGCCCTCATCAAGTATCTGCATGAGGATATTCATAACGTCCGGGTGAGCCTTTTCTATCTCGTCAAAGAGTATCACGGAGTATGGTCTGCGGCGAACCTTTTCGGTAAGCTGACCAGCCTCGTCATAGCCGACATAGCCGGGAGGCGAGCCGACCATTCTCGCAACGGAGTGCTTCTCCATGAACTCGGTCATATCGAGCCTGATAAGCGGCTCAGTTGAATCGAAAAGCTCATCGGCGAGTGCCTTGACAAGCTCCGTCTTTCCCACACCGGTAGGCCCCACGAATATGAACGAAGCCGGTCTGCGGCGTTTGTTAAGGTGTACCCTTGTACGCTTTATCGCCCTTGTCAGCACCTCAACAGCCTCGTCCTGACCGAGCACACGCTTCTTCAGCGACTCCTCAAGCCGCGCTATCTTCAGAAACTCCGTCTCTGCTATCTTGCTTGCCGGGATACCCGTCCACAGCTCGATGACCTTGGTTATATCCTCCTCCGTCACCTGTACGTTCTCCGCCTTTTCTTTAAGCTCAGCCGCCTTGTCACGGGTGTGGATAAGATTGCCCTTTACCTCCGCAAGTGCCGCATAATCCGGGTCGGGGTCGTTGGTTATCTTATCCTCCATGCCCTCAAGCACCTCTATCTGCTTCTGGATATTGGCATACATAGCTATCTCAGGGGAGCGTATCGCAGCTCTTGCACAGCTTTCGTCGAGCAGGTCTATAGCCTTATCCGGCAGGAATCTGTCGGTGATGTATCTCTCAGAGAGAACGGCACATACCCTTGCGAGGTAGTCGGAAATATGGACTCTGTGGAAATCCTCGTAATACTTCTTTATGCCGGTGAGCACGCTTACCGTGTCCTCGATGTTAGGCTCATCTACAGTTACCGGCTGGAAGCGTCTTTCAAGTGCGGAGTCCTTTTCGATGTACTTTCTGTACTCGCCGAACGTTGTCGCACCGATGACCTGTACCTCGCCTCTTGAAAGAGCAGGCTTCAGGATATTCGCAGCGTTCATGCTGCCCTCAGAATCGCCTGCACCGACGAGCGAATGCACCTCATCAATGAAGAGGATGATGTTCCCCTCCTTCTTCACCTCGTCAACAAGTCCCTTGACACGGCTCTCGAACTGTCCCCTGAACTGAGTACCCGCAACGAGAGCGGTAAGGTCGAGCAGATAGAGCTTTTTTCCGGCAAGATTCAGCGGAACATCTCCCTCAGCGATACGCTGGGCGATACCCTCAGCTATAGCCGTCTTTCCTACGCCCGGCTCACCGATAAGGCACGGGTTGTTCTTTGTGCGGCGTGAAAGTATCTGGATAACTCTCGCTATCTCCTTGTCTCTTCCGATTATCCTGTCAAGCTCGTTATCCTCAGCCTTCTGCGAGAGATTGGTGCAGTAATTGCTGAGGAATTTCAGCTTCTGGTTATCGGTTTTTTTGCCGGAGGAGCGTTTTTTGTCACTGTCGCTGTTATTCTGGTTCTTCGGGCTGCCGAACGCATTGAAGAACGGGTTGTTTCTCTTGGGAGGCGGTGCAGGCTTATCCTGACCGTCATCATCGCTCTTGCTGTCGTTGTCCTTGCCCTGACCGCCGTCCTTGTTGAGGCCGAGCATATTGAATATCTCAGGCATGAGACCGGAGCCGCCCATCTCGAACGCTTCGCCGTCGAGCATTTCCATCATCTGGTTTGAGAGCTGGTCGATCTCCTCGTCGGTTATTCCGAGCTTTTCCATATATTCCGACACCTGAGGGATATTTCTCTTTCTTGCACAGGCAAGGCAGAGTCCCTCGTTCTTTTTTTCGTTTCCGTGTACAGAGGTTATGAAAACCACCGCCGGTCTTTTGTTGCAGCTGCTGCACAGTATCATCAGGCATATCCCCCTATCATTTATCGAGCAAAATTCTTGTCGTCACATTTTCAGCACGAGATCGTAGAAATACTTGAATACATAGGTGCTGTCTATGGTATCCTTGTTGAATATCATCATTTCATTGCTTCCCATAAGCACATACAGCCTTATCATGACAGCTATCACGAAGATGATCGCTGCGGCGAAGACGATACCGAAGATACCGCCCATGATATGCGAGACTGCACCCACATAGCCGTCGCTGCCGGTGAAGGCACGGATAAGCAGGAATGCGAGGACTGCGATGATGACGAACAGTGCTATGAAGCTGACATAGCGTATCACCTTACGGTATGCCGGGGCAGTAAATTCGTCCGCAAAAAGCTCCGCAGCCGGCTTTCTGTCAAGCTCATCCTGAGCGAGCTGACCGAACTCCTTTATGCTGCTGCTGTCCTCAAGCACCATTCTTGCCGCATCAGATGCTGCATACGACGCAAGCTCCTTTGAAGCGATATCCTTTATCACCTTTGCATAGCCCTCATGGAGCTGCTCCTTGAACTCAGCCTCATCAGCAGCCTTCTTGCCGTTGATATTGTTGACATACTTATATATCAGGTCGTCGATATCGCCGTCCTTGAAGAAAGTCTCGCCGAGCTTTGTAGCCTTTACGTCCACTCCGTAGCCGAGAGATTCTATGTATTCAGCGAGCTTTTCATTGAAGGTATCCTTTTCCAGGTTTTTTTCTATCTTCTTGATCGTGCTGCTCCTGATATTGTTGTCGTATATGAAATTTGATATTGCCCCGCTTGCTCCGTATGCTGCTGCGAGAGCCACTCCCGCACACACGAGAGCTATCATCGACCTGAGCGTACCCTTTTTACCCATTACAAATATACACACAAGCACTACAGCCGCAGCCGCAGCGTCGTATATCCACCAGAATTGTGAACCCATGATCTTCGGTACACAGGAGCCCTGCTCCCTGCACCTGCCTCCTTTGCATTATAATACAGCCTTCAGCCGTCAGCTGTCGAAATCTATCCTCTGCACCTCTGTGAAGCCCTTGAGGAATATATACTTTCCGCTGCGTATCATACCGGTGTAGGAATCCGCAGCCGGGGCGACTGCCCTGACCGTCCCGTCAAAGCTGTACGCCGTTATACTGCTCTTGCTGAGCACATATGCCAGCCCTCCGCTGACCTTTACATCGACAAGCGGCTCGTCGTAGCTGATGATGACCGGCTCTCCCGCCTTTTCAAACAGGACAGCGGAGTATTTTCTCCTGTCCTCGTTGTTGACGATGACCGCCGAGCTGCCGTTTTCCGAATCGCCGCCTGCAAGCTCGCCCTCGTATCTGTAATACGAGCTTATGCCGCCTACGCTGTCGATATATCCGCACGTTTCCTTTCCGAGAACGAACGCACCGCCCTCAAAGCCGTACACCTCAAGACCGAGCGAATCAAGCCCCGGAGAAGTCCACATCTCCTTGTTTTCGCTGAACGATATCGCCTGAACTGAAGTGACGAACGCACCCTTCTCAGCACTCAGATAGCTCAGCACGCAGCCGCTGCTACCGTCCCGGAAGCCCACGCCGCTCACACGCCCGACGCATTTCCTGTCGTAGATAGTGCTGCCCGTTCTGCTCAGCACCTTCAGCTCGCACTCAAAGCTCTCAGAGGTGGTGACTATCGCCGTATACCCCTCATCGCTCATTCGTGCAAAAAGTATCGTTTTTCCCGGTTCATCGTCATCTGCAATGCTGCCGTCGTAGATGATGTCACGGCTGTCCTCAACGCTGTACCGGCTGCCGCCGCTCTCATAGATAAGGACTCTCCCTCCGGCAGTACGCATGACCGGGCTTGCGTACTCATGCTGACGGCTTCTGAGCAGGGCACCTGCGTTGTCGTAGAAATATACGAAGGTATCGCTCAGCACGGCAAGCTCCCTGCCGGTGTGACCGAGCTGCCAGCCTGAGCCGCCGCCTACCGCAATGGGGAAATTCCCCTCTGCGAGCCTTCCGCTGTTCTCGATGACCTGATAGGGCTTCCCGACGCCCCGGAGCTTTGAAAGCCACGAATCCCGTGTCATATAGAGCACGCTGCCGAGTGCCGCAGTGAACAGCAGCAGGACTATCCCCAGAAATATCCGCCGTCTTCTTTTATAGATATCTGCCGGGGGTGTGTTTGTGTTTTCCGGCATATCCGTCTCCTTTATTTTCGCATCTTTTATTTTCGCATCTTTTGATTTTCATTCCAGATATGTATAATTCTATATCCGTCATCTTTATTTTATGCTCACCCGAAAAGCTCACTCTCCGAGTAGAACACCCGGTTCAGATAAAGCCCGTGAGCCATAGCAGTCCTGCCGGCTCTGAGCCTGTCTCCTGAATCAAGGATATCCGGCATATCCTGCGGATCTATCCGCCCCTCGCTCACATCGAGCAGAGTGCCTGCGATTATCCTAATCATATTATACAGAAAACCATTCCCTTTTACAAGCATTATCACAGAAGTTCCACTATTTTCTATGTCAAGGGAATAAATAGTCCTTACGGTTGTTGAAACATTTGTACAGTCGGCACAAAAGGCAGCGAAGTCGTGAGTACCCTTCAGGTACTCAGCAGCCTCCCTCATGCGGTCAAGGTCGGGCTTTCTGCGGTAGTGCAGGGCAAGGTCAGCAGAAAACGGATCCTTCGATTCGCTGCAATGTATCCTGTAGATATACTCCTTGCCGATACAGCTGAACCTTGCGTGGAAGTCCGGCGGAGCGTCCTCACAGGAGAGTATCGAGATATCGTCCGGCAGCTCGCCGTTCACGCCCCTCACAAAGCCGAGACAGCGTATGTCGCTGTAGGTCTTTACGTTGAAGCAGAACTGATTTGCGTGTACCCCGGTGTCAGTCCGTGAGCAGCCGGTTATCCCGACCCTTTCATTCAGTACCTTCGACACCTTGCTCTCCAGTACCTCCTGCACCGTCACCGCATTCGCCTGCCTCTGGAAGCCGTGGTAATTCGTCCCCCGGTACGCCGTCATGACCTTGAGGTTCCTCTGCTCCGTCTGCCGTCCCATTCTCTCCCTCCTTTTCAGGTATATCGCTGTCCGCAGCCGTTTCCGGTATCTCCGGTGCGAGCTTTTTCCGTCTTTTCTCGATCAGCGAGAGCAGTATGAACAGCATAAGCATAGACCCGCTTGCCAGAAGACCGAGTGAGAAGCCGTCCGGAGTGTACCTTATCACTATCTCATGCTCTCCGGCAGGAATTTTCGCACCGAGCATAGCATTCATTACCGGCACAGTCTCAGCTGCCTCGCCGTCGCAGTATACCCTCCAGCCCTTTTCATACGGCATTGCAAGATACAGCACTCCGTCCTGCTTTACGCTTATATTTCCACGTATCTCCGTATCCGAAAAGCTTGTGATACCGAGCTGCTCTCCGGCGAATCTGTCGTAAGCCCTTTCAAAGCCTGCGACGTCCATTGCGTAGACCATCAGCCGGAAGGAGCCGCCTGTCACGTCGTCGTCGGTCTTGAGCTCTACAGATGCCGAGCCGCCGCCCTGCACGTCGCCCATAGGGAAGACTATCGGGTAATCCTTGACCGATACGTTGTTGTCGATAGTATCGCCGTTCTGCTTTACCACTGCCGAGGTCATGCCGCCGTTTGTCAGGTAGCCGTAGAGGAAGCTGCCGTCAACTCCGGCGTACTCATACTCAGCACCTGCACTCTTGTCCTTGTCCGTGACGGTGAAGCTGTAGTCGCCGTAGCCGTCCTTCTGCACCTCAACGTTGTCATACGAAGCCATTTTCACAGGCTGAGGAGTGAAGATATCCCCGTCAACACCGGCAGCGAGCCGCACAAGGTCGTTCTGATATTCAAACGGATTGTAGCCGTCCCTGTCCTCCAGTTCAAGTATCTCACTGTTCATCATGAACCCAAGTGACAGCGGATACCGGTTTTTGTATGCGTTGAGGCTGCCGTCAGAGCCGAGGTGCTCAAGGTGATACTCCGCATGGCCGACAGAGCCGTACTTTGATATGAGATATTTTATACCGAGGAGCCCGTTGACCAGTGGCCCTGAAGTCCGGTAGTAGTAGCGGTTGCCGGCTTCGGAGGAATAAAGTCCGAGCCTGCGGAAGTATTTTGTAACGGAAACATTTGCGGAGGACGAGAACTGTGATACTCCGTAATAGCCGTAGAGGGCACTGTCGTTGAGGGTGTATGTCCCGGTCATCTCAATGCGGTAGAACGGCGAATCGTCGCTCTCACGGATATAGCCCAGCATAGCCTGCACCTGCTCCTGACTTGCCGGGTAGGACACATAATCCGATGTACCGACAGTCCTTGTACCTATGCAGGCGTTGCTGAAAAGCTCAGTAACAACGATGCCGGAAACGAAAAGATTCATCAGGGCAAGGCGGACTCTCTTTTTCCCGAACGGGAACAGCTTCAGGGCGATGAATATGAATATATACGCACCGCATAGCACGGCAGAGCTTCTGAACGCTCCGTCAAATGTGAAATCGTCCCCGGCTTTCCGGTAATTGAGATAAAATACCGCTATCGGTGCGAGGAGCAGGAGGAACAGCTGATACAGCTTCAATCCTCTTGCGGTAATAACGTCATATGCCCTGTAAGCTGCCGCAGTCAGCACAAAGCAGAATATAAAGGCGAATCTGTATGGTATCTGATTGGTGACATGGAACCCGTGCCAGATGTAGTTGAGCTTGTTCATGTTGCAGCTCACGGCAATGAGTGCGAGCATGAGGGTCATGGATATCTTTTCCCTTATCCTTATGCCGCCTGAGAACAGGAACACGCCGAAAAGTATCACTGCAAGCATACCGCAGGCGAAGTTCGGCAGTCCCTCCTTCATTGCAGGCTCGCTGTAGGAGAGCAGATTTGCGAAGATATCCGTCCATTTTTCGTACCACTCCGTATGCTGCGGAAAGGTATTGTTGACGCTGTAGGTCAGCTGCAGGCCGTAGTAAGCCGGGAGCAGCATGAAGCCGCCGAGACCTATCGCCAGCACGGACGAGCGGAGTATCAGCCACAGCCTTGAAAAATAGTCCCTTACGTGCTTTCCCTCTATTATAATAGAAGCCGCAAACATGAATATCGTGAAAATGCAGGTGAAATATGCGATGTAGTAGTTGGATATGAGCGAAAGTGCAAGGCTCAGCGTATAGAGCTTCCACTTCCCCTCACGGCACAGTGCCACGATACCGAGCATAACGAGCGGAAACAGAGCTATCGTGTCGAACCACATGACGTTCCAGTAATAGCCGAGCATATAGCTGCACAGTGCGAACATTGACGAAAACGGCACTATCGACAGATCCCTCCGCCCGTAGGTATATCTGAGGAAGCAGCTGAAAAATGCCCCGGCAAAGCCTATTTTCGCAATGAGGATATAGGTAAGTGCGTCCCTTACGTGCTCCTCGTCAAAGAATACCGATATCCAGTTGAGCGGACTTGCTGCATAGTAGGATATGAGCGACAAAAAATTCGTGCCCATGCCGTTCTGCCACGAATACAGGAACGAGCCGCCGGTCAGCAGCTTCTCCCGCACTACCCGGAAAAACGGATAATACTGGTGCCACAGGTCAACGACGAGTATCTGACTGTTGCCGAACGGGTGGATATTCTGCTTTCTGAACGCAAGCAGCATTATTGCCGCCGGTATCATAAATGACAGCAGGAAGTAGAGAACGCCCCTGTCATACAGCAGCCTGCACAGCCGGCTGCTCCGGAGCTTTGGATATAATTTATTATCTTTCATGTCAGGTCTCCGTTATTTTGTCAGTATGCTTATCACTATAGCCGCCGCAAGAAACAGCAGCGTAACGGCAAGTGCGATATAGTCTCTCGCAGCGGAGTGCATCTGTCTGAGCCTTGTCCTGCCCTCACCGCCGTTGTAGCAGCGGCACTCCATAGCTGTCGCAAGCTCATCCGCACGCCGGAAGGAGGATATGAACAGCGGTATCAGTATCGCTATCATGTTCCTTGCACGGTTCATGAAGCTGCCGGTATCTATCTCTGCACCTCTTGCCTTCTGTGCGGACATTATCTTGTCCGTCTCCTCGATAAGTGTGGGTATGAACCTGAGTGCAATAGACATCATCATCGCAAGCTCATGCACCGGGAATCTCAGCTTTTTCAGCGGCGAGAGAAGTCTCTCTATGGCGTCCGTGAGCGTTATCGGCGAGGTGGTGTAGGTGAGCAGGGAACTGCCCATGATAAGCATAACGATACGCACCATCATAAACACGCTGATATTCAGTCCGCCCTCGGTTATCTTGAGAAATCTCCACTGGAAAAGCGTCTCTCCGCTGTCAACGAGAAAGAGGTTGAGAAGTGCCGTTATCAGCAGGAACGGCAGCAGCGGCTTTACGCTTTTGAGGAACATTTTAAATGGTATTTTTGAAAGCAGTATCGCCATGACGGTGAAGACTGCCCCGACTAAGAGACACCAGAAGGATCTTCCGATGAACAGCATTACTATATATATAATAGTAATGATTATCTTGAAGCGGGGGTCGAGGCGGTGGATGATACTGTCGCCGGGGAAGAACTGTCCTATCGTTATATCCCTTAGCATTACAGCCGCCCCCTTTCACGAAGCTCCCGTAGCAGGAGCTCCTTTGCGTAGCCGACTGTGTACACCTCTTTACCGAAGTCGATGCCCTTCTGCCGCAGCCGCATGAACACCTTGGTTATCTGCGGAACGTCAAGCCCTATCTCAGTCAGCTCCTCAGCCCTGCCGAATACCCTTTTCACCTCGTCACAGCAGAACAGCCTTGCGTGGTTCATTACAAGTATCCTGTCCGCAAAGCCTGCGATATCCTCCATGCTGTGCGAGACGATGAGAATGGTGTTTTTAGTCCGCTCATGATATGCCTTTATGTGGCTGAGTATCTTGTCACGTCCGGCAGGGTCAAGCCCGGCAGTCGGCTCGTCGAGTATAAGCACCTTAGGCTCCATAGCCATTACCCCGGCTATAGCGACACGCCTTTTCTGACCGCCGGAAAGCTCGAACGGTGAGCGTTCAAGCAGCTCCTCACGCAGACCGATATCGCTTGCAGTCTCAAGCACACGCCGCTTTATCTCGTTCTCGTCAAGTCCCATATTCTTCGGCCCGAAGGCTATATCCTTGTATACAGTCTCCTCGAATATCTGATATTCCGGGTACTGGAACACCAGTCCGACCTTGAATCTTACGTCACGTATTTTAGTTTTGTCCTCCCAGATATCCTTTCCCTCAAGGAGTATCTGTCCGGAGGTGGGTCTGAGGAGTCCGTTGAAGTGCTGTATCAGCGTGGATTTGCCTGAGCCGGTGTGACCCATGACGCCGATAAGCTCGCCCTCGCTGATACTCAGGTCAACGTGGTCAACGGCGGTTTTTTCAAACGGAGTTCCGGGACTGTAGGTGTATGTAAGCCCCTTTGTTTCAAGTATTGGCAATTCTGGTTCTCCTTTTTTCTATTCTTCAACGCTGAATATCTCCGGATATTCGGCGTTGGCTTTTTCACTCAGAGCCTTTATGCTGTCCCTGAGCTTTTTAATTTTGTCTTCGTTTTCATTTATAAGCTCATCGAGGCTCTGAGCCTTTTCTTCATAGTCATCATCATTTAACGGCAGCCCTGAGAGCGGGATCACCGAGCATATCAGTGCTGTGATGATAATTGTAAACATTATCACCCTTGCGGCGGTGCTGAACGCCTCGAAATTACTTAAAAAGTAAACAGCAAACGCAGCATCCGCTAAAATAACAGCACCGTATTTTCTTATTTCAGAATCTGTTTTCTCCCTTTCTGACTGTAACTGCTTTTTCTTGTCCTTATCGCCTTTTCCGCCCTTTTTCAGATAGGCTATCTCCGATTCCGTCATAAGAAGCTCCACGATATAGGCATACCGGCTCATTTTCTTCCTGCTGAGAAATTCCTCATCATCCCGGATATAGCAGGAATTGTCGAAGGCTATGCCGTCATACAGCAGGCACAGCTTGTCCTTCAGCTCCTCGCTCATATAGCCAAGCTCCTTCGATTTGTCATAGTAGTTGAAGGCTTCGAGGACGAAATCCGGGGATATTTCCTCCCTGTCCCATTCCTCGCTGTAGACGATAGACTTTATACTGTTTATCACAGCGGTCTTCCCGACCCTGTCATAGTACCTTTCCCACAGCTCCCTGACCTGTGCATTTCTCGGATACCTCCCGTGCAGCTTCCAGAGAGCGTCAAGAGCCGTATGCAGATCATTGTGTGCCATACAGTATTCAATGTCTTTCACTGCTTCACTGATGTACTTCTTATCCTTTGTGAGCATTTCGGGAGAGAGATACTCTCTTCCGCAGTAATCGCACACGAACCGTCCTCCGTCTGACTCTGAAAGCGAGCCGCCGCAGTCTGCACAAGCCATTTTGATCAGCTCTGTCATAATTATTACCCCCTACATCATTTTTCTCCTTTATTATTTTACCCGGCTTACTGTCCTACCCCTGAACTCAGCCGAATATTTTCTCCAAAGCCTCCGCACACTCCTCCTCGGTGATGATATCGCCGGGGATATCGACCCCTGCACGGCGAAGCTCCCAGCACAGCTCCGTAGCCTGAGGAACGTCAAGACCTATCTCCTTTACCCTGTCCACCCGGGCGAACACAGCTCTCGGAGTATCGTCCATGACTACCAGCCCCTTGTCCATGACGACAACTCTTTCACACTGAGCAGCCTCGTCCATATAATGCGTGATAAGGACGATAGTTATGCCCTTTTCCCGGTTCATCTGCTTTATCGTCGCCATTACCTCACGCCGGCCCTGAGGGTCGAGCATGGCAGTCGGCTCGTCGAGGATTATGCACCTGGGCTGCATAGCGATTATCCCGGCAATGGCAACTCTCTGCTTCTGACCGCCTGAGAGCTGGCTCGGCGAGTGGAGCCTGTAGTCATACATACCCACAGCCCTGAGCGAATCATCTACTCTTTTCCGCATTTCCTCATACGGCACACCCATATTTTCCAGTCCGAACGCTACGTCCTCCTCAACGATAGAGGAAACTATCTGGTTATCCGGATTCTGGAACACCATGCCTGCACACTGTCTCAGCTCGAAGATACGCTCCTCGTCCGTGGTGTCTATCCCTCCTACGGTGACGCTCCCCTGCGTCGGAAGGAGAATGGCATTGATATGCTTTGCGAGCGTTGACTTTCCTGAGCCGTTATGACCGAGGACTGCAACAAATTCTCCCTCGCCTATAGTAAGGTCTATCCCCCTGAGCACCTCCTGCGGCTTTTCCCCTGAGCCGTCCTCTGCATTATTGTAGCTGAAATGCAGATCCTTTATCTCGATTATATTCTCCATAGCTATTTATCCTCAAACCTCGCCGTTGAAGCGATCATTTCGGTCATTTCCTGAGAGCCGGAGCGTATCATTACGCTTTGCTCGGTATTCTCGTCCCTGAACGCACTCACCCACACTGCTTTATGCTCGTCCTCCTCAGAAGCCGGGTCATAGAACACACCCTCGTAATAATGCACGAAGATGTCTCTGCCGCCCTCGCTCAGATATCTAACTCCCGGAAACGCCATTCCAATGCACTCAGCCTTGAGCCTTGCAAGCCGCTCGAACGCCTCTGCATTCTCCTCAGTCCTGTCCTTTTCCGTGAATGACAGCAGTCCCTTGTACAGTGACAGCCGTGAGCCTTCATGCTCTATGCCAAGCTCCCTGAACGCCGCAATTTCCTCCTCTGTAGTCATTTCCTCAGGGTCTGCCGCCGTATCCTCATCATCGTCCGGAACAGACCAGTCGTGCGGCTCGAAGAACCACAGCATTATTACCTTGTCCTCTGACTGGAATACCGGCGTTCCGCTCAGGGAATTATCCTTTTTTTCAAGCCCTGCCGGAGCCATGAACGATACAGTCCCGTCTGAGTATCTCTCCCAGTCATCGGGTATCTCATAGCTGTCAAGCGGCACAGCGGTCATGTTGATACCGGCGTGCGGGTCAAATTCCGGAAGCCCGAACCCGGTATCATCGTCCTCCGAGATATCCGCCGCAGCCTCAGAGCTTTGCACGGTAGTCTCCTCAGCAGGCTCCTTTCCGCACGCAGCCATTGCTGCCGCAAGAACACAGCATATCAGAACGGCTAAATATTTTCTCATCTTCCTGCCTCCCATATCGCAGTTGAGCCGCACGGCAGTGTCATTCCGGTGGACTGCACCGGCAGACCTATCTCGCTGAAGCTCACGCTGCCGCCGAATCCCGGGGTCAGCACGCTGCCGAGGATATACCCCATGACGGAGGGCGAAAGCCCGGCGGTGTAGCTGTTGAGAAGGAAGAACAGCGGGTTGTCTGAGAGTACCCCTGAGCAGAGCTTTACAAGGTCATACACGCAGTTTTCAAGCTTCCAGACCTCACCGCCCGGCCCTCTGCCGTAGCTCGGAGGGTCCATGACGACCGCATCATATCTGCGTCCACGGCGTATCTCACGGGCAATGAATTTCTCGCAGTCGTCCACTATCCAGCGTATCGGCTTATCCGAAAGCCCAGAAGCTGCGGCATTTTCCCTTGCCCACTGCACCATTCCCTTTGAGGCGTCTACATGGCACACGCTCGCACCAGCCTCCGCACACGCAAGAGTTGCGCCGCCGGTGTAAGCAAAGAGGTTCAGGACGCTTATCTCACGCCCTGAACTGCGTATCCTGTCCGACATAAATTCCCAGTTCACAGCCTGCTCCGGGAAAAGACCGGTGTGCTTGAACCCGGTCGGGCGTATGTTGAAGGTGAGAGCACCGAAGCTTATCCGCCAGCTCTCCGGTATTTTCCGGCGGAACTCCCATTTTCCTCCGCCCTGATTCGACCTGTGGTAGTGCCCGTCTGCATTCTCCCAGAGCGTCGAGTGCCGCCCGGTTTTCCATATTATCTGCGGATCGGGTCGAACCAGCGTGATATCTCCCCATTTTTCGAGCTTTTCGCCGTCTGATGTATCTATTACAGAGTATTCCTTCCAGTTTGAAGCAGTCCTCAATTTGTTTCTCTCCTGACTTATTCCGTATTTCTGTTCGGGCAGCGTTCCTTTATCATATCAGCCACCTCGGTGGCTATCCTGTTTATCTGCGGAAAGTCGCTGCCCTCAACGAGTATGCGTATCTTAGGCGACCAGCCGTCCTCCCGGACGAGTATCCGCCCCTCTATGCCAAGCTCCTCCTCAGCGTCCTCGATGAGCATGGTTATCCGCCTGTCGTTTTTCCATACCTCCCGGTATCTGTAGCTGATAGGCACGTTTATCATCACCTGCGGCAGCTTCGTCATTATCCCGGTCATCTGACTCAGGCTCTTGTCGGACTGTGCAAGCACCTCAAGCAGCCTTACCCCGGTGAGCTGACCGTCAGCAGACGGAGCATCGTCCGGGAATATGATATGCCCGGCAGGGTCGCCGCCTATGGTATAGCCGTTTTCGGTGAGGGTATGGATAAGCTGTCTCTCGTCCATGCCGCAGCTGACAATATTTATCCCCTTTTTCCGGGCGAATCTTGAAAGTCCGAGATTGTTTGAAGCCGTGACGGCGAGGGTGTTATGCCGCAGCAGTCCGCCCGTGTGGAAATAGTCGGTACACAGGGCGATTATCTCATCTCCGTCAACGAGCCTGCCGTTCTCATCGACCGCAAGGCAGCGTTCGCCGCCGCCGTCAAAGGACAGTCCGCAGGTGCAGTTATATTTCTTCACGACCTCGATGACATGGTCTATGTACACGCTTCCGCAGCCCCGGTTGATATTAGTCCCGTCGGGCTTGTTGCCGGTGATTATCACCTCAGCTCCGAGGGCGGAGAATATCTGTCCGGCGGTATACGAGGCTGAGCCGTTGGCACAGTCCACAGCTACACGAATGCCGCTGAAATCGCCGCTGACTGATACCGAGCGGACATGGTCTATATAGTCCTCCAGAGCGTGCATATATCTTATGGTCTTCCCGTACTTTCCGCCCCTTATGGGTCTTAGCTCGTCGGGGTCGTCAAGAATGAGACGCTCTATCTCGTCCTCCTCCTCTGCATCGAGCCGGCAGCCGGAGGAGGAGTATATCTTTATCCCGTTGTAGTCGGCAGAGCGGTTTGACGCAGATATCATGATACCGCCCCTTGCACCCCGTTCCTTTATCAGATATGCAAGAGCCGGAGCGGGGACGATACCCAGTATCTCAGCGTCAGCACCGGCAGAGCAGAGACCGGCGCATACGGCGGCTTCAAGAGCGTCCGCAGAGCTTCTTGTATCCTTGCCTACAAGTATCTTTGTTCTCTCGTCGTTCCTGCCGGCGAGCACAGCTGCCGCAGCCCTGCCTATATCAAGGCACAGCTCGCAGCTCAGCTCCGTTACCGCTGCACCTCTTATCCCGTCCTTACCGAATAATCTGCTCATTAGTATTACTCCTGATCTGAATTGATTTGTTTGACCCCGGTAACTGCATACGCAGCTATCAGCGGATATTTTCCTGCAAGCTCCTCCATGCTCCGGCAGAGCTGTACAGTACCGCAGCTGTTGTAGCGGTTGTAGACAAGTATGCCATGCGGCTTTCTTATGCAGAACACCGTATGCACTGACGACAGCAGCCGTCTCCCCGTCCAGAAGGAGATGATGAACGCCGCCGTGTCGCCGGGGACTTTTCTGCGTATCCTTTTCCATTCCGCACCGAAATGAGTGAGTGCTTTTCCAATGCGGTACACATTGCACCCGAAAAAGCCTATCAGCACCCGGAAACGCTCCATATACAGGGCGATATCGGCAATATTGCACGGCTTTCCGAGGTACTGCATCGCATTGTAGACCGAAATGACCTCGCAGCCGTTGAAGCTCATGGGGCAAAGCCCGTACCGCAGCCGTGAGACAACGCCGAGAGCCTGACCGTTTATCATTCCGGAGATCCCGCTGTTGATATTATCGCTGTGCATTTCCCTGTCCGGCAGAGCCGCCTGCCTTATCGTCTCGGAATTGCGGATATAGCTGCGTTTTCTAAGCCCGAATATGATACCCACTGCACTCACTCCGCATTGCCGGCACTGTCAGCATTATCGCCGAAAAGCGACATCTGTCCGCTCATAGCCCCCGCCGCATTTTCCGGCATGGCATAGCCTAAATGCTCATATGCCAGCCGGGTCGCACATCTTCCCCTCGGAGTTCTGCCGAGGAATCCGAGCTGCATAAGGAACGGCTCGCATACGTCCTCTATCGTCACAGCCTCCTCGCCGATAGCCGAGGCAAGCGTTTCAAGTCCGACAGGCCCTCCGCCGTAGCCCTTTATTATCATATCGAGCATACGCCGGTCGAGCGAATCCAGCCCCAGAGGGTCTATCTCAAGCCGGCTGAGGGCGATATTGGCGATCTGCCGGGTTATCTGTCCGTTGCCCATAACGTCGGCAAAGTCCCTGACACGCTTTAAGAGCCTGTTTGCGATACGGGGTGTACCCCTCGCACGCCCTGCGATCTCAGCCGCACCGTCAGTCTCACAGGGAATACCGAGTATCATGGCACTTCTGCGGACGATATCCGTCAGCTGCTCAGTGGTATAAAGCTCCAGCCGCTGTATAACGCCGAAGCGGTCACGCAGCGGAGCGGACAGCTGACCTGCACGGGTAGTCGCACCGATAAGCGTAAACGGCTTCAGATCCATGCGTATCGAGCGTGCAGCAGGTCCCTTTCCGATGATTATATCTATCACTCTGTCCTCAAGTGCCGGGTAGAGTATCTCCTCAACGGCACGGGAGAGGCGGTGTATCTCGTCGATGAACAGCACATCATTGTCGGAAAGGCTCGTGAGAAGCGAAACGAGGTCGCCGGGCTTCTCTATCGCCGGGCCTGTAGTTACTCTCAGATTGACGCCAAGCTCATGGGCTATTATCGCCGAGAGCGTGGTCTTTCCAAGTCCGGGAGGGCCATAGAGCAGCACATGGTCGAGCGGCTCGCTGCGTTTCTTTGCCGCAGCGATATACACCGCAAGATTCTCCTTGACCTTGTCCTGACCGATATATTCGTGCAGCGTCTGCGGACGGAGGGTCATCTCGATATCTCCGTCGTCTGTAATATTCTCCGGGGTGATTATCCGTGGTGCGACCTCGAACTCCATATCCTCGGTCTCTATCATTCTCTCAGCTCCTTTTGTGCCGGTTATTTCTCGAAATATCTCTTCTTTCTCACGTAGAACGGCTCAGTTGCCTCGGCAGCCTTTTTGCCCATATCCTGCTCATAGCTGATGAACGACAGCTGCTCGTTAGCCTTGACGGACTTTGAGAGGTACTTCGACAGCGGCACGAAGAGCTTTCTTGTGCTGCCTATCATGTCGATAACGATAAGCGGCTGAGGTCTTTCACAGCCCTTTATCATCTCCACTATGTACGCCTTGTCAACGTTGGGCTGCTTTGCGAGGAACTTTGAAGCTGCACGGGTTATATGAGCCATAGAGTGCTCGCACTCACGGTACTTTATCGTATCCGCCTCGTTATAGGAGATAGCCTTTATCTTGAGATTTCTTGCTATCATGAGAATGCTCTTTATCTCCTGCGAGGAGAACTCCTTGCCGTAGGAATTGGGGTTGAGAACTGCGGAAACCGACTGGATAAGGTCGAAAAGACGCAGGCAGTTTATCTTGTACGACTCAACATATCTCTTGGCGAACTGCTGGAGAGCCCTGTAGCTTGTGAAGAACGGGATAAACATATCCCCCTGGGGGTTCTGGATAGTGATAAGCTCCAGCTGTATACCGCCCTCCTCACGGCTCCTCTCCTGCTTCACGGGGTTTTTGCATATGACGTAAACGTCGCTTTTGATGAGGGTCTGCAAAAACGGCGACCTCATCGACGGATCCTTTATAGCCGCCTTCAGCAGCTCATCAAGGTTCATATTTTTTGCATTTCTGTTCATGACTGTGACTTCCTTTCGTAATTCTGACTGATCCGCTATATCATGAGGAAAGGGCACTGTTCTGCGTCCTTCCGGTGTATATCATTTTTTAGGCTTCAGGGCTTCCTTGATAAGCTCCTGAGTGGGGAGTGCCGGGTCAAGCCCGGAGAGCATTGCCGCAGCCTCGCTCTGGCTGTAGCCGAGCACCATAAGAGCCTCAAGAGCCTCCGAAAGCGAATCCGACGGGACAACGGCAGCTGCCCCGGACGAAATAGCTGCTCCGGACACCGGCACGGCATTTCCCGCACCTACCTTGTCTTTAAGCTCAAGCACTATCCTCTGTGCAGTCTTTGCACCTATGCCCTTTACCCGTGAGAACGCCTTGCTGTCGCCGGACGCCGTATAGAACGCAAACTGCTCCGGGGTCATGTCGGAGAGTATCGCCGTTGCCGCCTTAGGGCCTATGCTCTTTACAGAAATAAGCAGCCGGAAGCAATTCAGCTCCTGCAAGGTCGCAAAGCCGAAAAGCTCCACGGAGTCCTCACGCACTATCATCTGCGTGTAGACCCTGACCTCTTTTCCTGTATCGCCGAGGCTGACGACCGTATTATACGATGTCCTGCACGCATAGCCAACACCGCCGCATTCGATGACGGCGAGATTCGGCTCATGGTGTATCAGAGTCCCTCTGAGACTGTATATCATATGTAAATTCCTTTCATCAGAAGCTTTCAAATCTTATGGTATGTCCGTGGCATATGGCTATGGCAAGGGCGTCCGCAGCATCGTCCGGGCGGGGTATAGCCGCAAGACCGAGCAGCTGCCGGGTCATTTCCATTATCTGCTGCTTTTCAGCCTTTCCGTAGCCGGTGACGGAGACCTTGACCTGCAATGGGGTATACTCCGCTATCGGGAGCGAGCGTGCAGCGATAGACTGTACTATCACTCCTCTTGCCTGTGCCACATCTATCGCAGTTTTCTGGTTGTTCGTGAAGTACAGCCGCTCGATAGCCGCACAGTCCGGGGAATACTTGCCGAGTATCTGCTCCATGTCCCGGTGTATCGCAAGCAGCCTCTTGTCAAACGGCATACCGGCTTCAGTTGTGATAGCACCATACGCCGCAGGTGTGAAGCGTACTCCGTCGTAATCGAGGACACCGAAGCCGACAATGGCGTATCCGGGGTCTATACCGAGTATTCTTATGTTCTTTTTAGTCTTTCCGGCTGCCGCCGTGGTATTTCCGTTCATTTTGCCGCAATTTCTCCCGTTCCCCTCAAATGCACATACCTATTCATTATACTCCCTTATATTATATCACACTCCGGGAGGGTTTTGCAATATATTTTCACCATTTTTATTGATTTTTACAAAATAATCTGCTATAATGTAAAGCATGGAAGTAATGAATTGAACCGGAGGTCAGGGAAAGAAATGGATCTACAGGAACTTAGAAACGGTATTGATGACATAGATGAGCAGCTCCTGAGGCTTTTCATGAAGCGCATGGAGCTGTGCAGGGACGTTGCGGAATATAAGAGACAGCACGATATGCCGGTATTTCAGGGCGGCAGAGAGCAGCAGGTCATAGACAGGATAAGGCGGCTCACCGGCGACAGCGAGCTTGAAAACGGAACAGCCGCACTTTTTACGAATATTATGGACATAAGCAAGATATTGCAGAACCGCAGTTTGCAAAGGAGCGTAATGCCGCACAGCTTCACAGTCCCGGATCTTGACGGGGCAAGGCGTATCGGCTGTCAGGGAATGCCCGGAGCTAACTCGGAAACGGCGGCAAGAATGATGTTCGGCGAGAGGGAGCTTGTATTCTATCCCACCTTTGAGGACGTTTTCAGGGCGGTGCAGAGCGGTGAGCTTGACTACGGCGTGCTGCCGGTGAACAACTCCACCGCCGGCTCTGTAAACGGCACATACGACCTCATGGCGAAGTACAGCGTGTATACAGTCCGTGAGGTATCGGTCGAGATAAATCACTGCCTTGCGGTGCTTCCGGGGACTGAGCTTGCCGGGGAAAACGGCGTGAGACTGGTGTATTCCCACCCGCAGGCGATAGCTCAGTGCTATGAATTTCTTACTGCGAACAGGCTTAAAACAGCCGAGCATACCAATACGGCAGTAGCGGCGGCAATGGTCGCAGAGAGCAAGCCTGAGGACAGGCTTGCGGCGATATGCTCAGTGGAATGTGCAGAGCGGCTCGGACTGACGGTGCTTGCAAGGGATATCGCTGACGCAACGGTGAACCGCACGCGCTTTATTTGTATTTCAAGGGAGCTACAGGCTGACCCGGAGGCGGACGTAGTGTCCGTAATGCTGAAAATACCGCATACAGAGGGAAGCCTTTACAGGCTGCTGACCAAGTTCTTCGTCAGCGGAATGAACCTTATGAGGATAGAGAACCGCCCGATAAAGGACGGCAGCTTCGATGTGTGGTTCTATCTTGATTTCAGCGGCAGGCTCGATGATGCGAACGTCAGTGCCCTTATGAGCGACCTTGCGGAGAATTTAGAGGATTTCAGGATACTCGGAACGTTCAAAAGCTTTGAATAACTTTGGAGATGAGAAAATGTACGGAAATACGGAAAAAGCCGCTTCGTTTGCAGAGCTTCTTGACAGCAGGGAGTTCATCCTCCTTGACGGAGGAATGGGAACTATGCTCCAGGCGGCAGGGATCAGCACGGAGCACGCCCCGGAGCTGATGAATATTACCGACCCTGAGGCGATAATGAACGTTCACCGGCAGTATTCCGAAGCCGGTGCGGACATCATATACGCCAATACCTTCGGGGCGAACCGGTATAAGCTCGACGGCAGCGGATATACAGTCGGGGAGATAGTCTCAGCCGGAGTTGCAAACGCAAGGAGGGCTGCTGCGGGGAGGTCGCTCGTGGCACTCGACTTAGGGCCTATAGGACAGCTGCTTGAGCCGTCCGGCACGCTCACATTTGAGCAGGCTTATGACACGTTCAGCGAGATAGTCGCCGCAGGTGCTGAGGCAGATGTTATCGTTATCGAGACGATGACCGATCTGTACGAGGTCAAGGCGGCGGTGCTTGCGGCAAAGGAAAATGCCGATAAGCCGGTGCTGGTGACGATGACCTTTGAGGAGAATATGCGTACCTTTACCGGAGTTTCGCCGGAGTGCATGGTGCCGCTGCTTGAGGGACTGGGCGTTGACGCACTCGGAGTAAACTGCTCACTCGGCCCGGACGAGCTTTTCCCGGTGCTGAAAAAGCTGTGCGGACTTACGGTACTCCCGGTCATTGCAAAGCCGAATGCAGGACTTCCTGACCCGGTGACGAACGAATACAGCGTAGACCCGGAGGACTTTGCGGCAAGCGCGGTGCGTCTTGCAGAAAACGGAGTTCGTATCTTCGGCGGCTGCTGCGGAACTACACCGGCTCATATAAGTGCGGTGATATCGGCACTTTCAGGCATGGAGCATATCACCCCGGAGGTGGTGCGCCGGAGCGTTGTGTGCTCTGCGGTGAACAGCGTTGTGATCGACCAGCCGAGAGTTATCGGTGAGCGTATCAACCCGACCGGAAAGAAACGCTTCAAGGAGGCTCTCCTTGCACATGACATAGATTATATCTTAGGTCAGGCGGTCGAGCAGCTCCACGCAGGTGCGGAGATACTTGATGTGAACGTCGGACTGCCGGGCATAGACGAAAAGGCAATGATGGTGACTGCGGTCAAGGCGATACAGGGGATATGCGATGCACCGCTCCAGCTCGACTCGACTATCCCGGAGGTGCTTGAGGCAGGGCTGAGGGTGTATAACGGCAAGCCGATAGTCAATTCCGTCAACGGCGAGGAGGAGTCGCTTGAGGCGATACTTCCGCTTGTCAAAAAATACGGTGCGGCTGTAGTCGGGCTGACCCTCGACAAGGGCGGCATTCCAAAGACTGCGGAGGGCAGATTCGCCATAGCACAGCGTATCCTCAACAGGGCGATGGAGTACGGCATACCAAAGGAAGACGTTTTCATCGACTGCCTTACGCTGACAGCCTCAGCCGAGCAGGACGGCGTAATGGAAACACTGAACGCCCTTAACCGGGTGAAAAACGAGCTTGGGCTGCACACAGTCCTCGGAGTGTCGAATATATCCTTCGGTCTGCCGAACAGGGAGACGATAACGAGGACATTCCTGACAATGGCTCTGCACAGCGGACTTGACCTGCCGATAATCAACCCGAATATAGATTCGATAATCGGTGCAGTCCGGGCGTACAGGCTCCTTGCCGGATATGACCGGGATTCTGCGGAATTTATCTCGGTCTACACGCAGGAGGGCGGCACAGCTGCACCTGCACCGGCTCAGCCTAAGGGGAACACCGACCTGAGATACGCCGTTGAGAACGGGCTCAAAGCCGATGCGGTGCGTGCGGTCGGGGAGCTTGTGAAGGAGACTGACCCGATGGCGATAATAAACGAATACCTTATCCCGGCACTTGATTCAGCCGGAGATAAGTTTGAAAAGGGGAAGATATTCCTGCCGCAGCTTATCCTCACAGCCGGAGCTGCACAGGCGTGCTTCGAGGTCATAAAGACACGGCTTGCGGAGCAGAGCGGCGGAGAGAGCATATCAAAGGGGAAGATAGTCCTTGCAACGGTCAAGGGCGATATCCACGATATCGGCAAGAATATCGTAAAGGTGCTCATGGAGAGCTACGGCTTTACGGTGATAGACCTCGGAAAGGACGTAGACCCGCAGCTCATCGTCGATACGGCGATAGAGCATAAGGTGAAGCTCGTGGGACTTTCGGCACTTATGACCACCACTCTCGGCTCGATGGCTGAGACGATAAAGCTGCTCAATGAGCAGTACCCGGAGTGCAAGACGGTGGTCGGGGGAGCAGTCCTGACGGCTTCGTATGCAGAGCAGATAAATGCTGATTTTTACGGAAAGGACGCAAAGCAGTCAGTGGACATAGCGGCAAGGGTGTACGGCGGATAAGCTCTATGAGCTGAAATTGGGGGTGTGAGTGCGGTGACAGAGCTGGACTATATCGTATTATTTGTGGCGGGATTTATCGTAACGTGTGTAGCAGTGATGATCTTCGGCAAAGGCTCTCCCCCTCAGCAGCCCGACCCAAACCACAAAGACGAGGTGGCGATAGAGCTTCTCAGGGGAGCAGATGTGAAGGAGCTTGCAAGGCGTGAGGGGAAATCGGCTGAGGAGATAACGGCGTGGAAGGACGAATTTCTCAAGGACGCACTCGACTTTGCGAAGAACAAGAACGAGTACAAGAAAAGGCGTGCGGAGTGTGAGCACGAGATAAAGTGGTTCGAGGACGTATGCAGCCGCTTCATCGGTGAGGACTGGAAGCAGAAGACGGGCTACGACAAAAGGAACAGATGAATCAGGGGCTTCCCGGAACGGAAGCCCGCTTTTTTTCACAAAGAGACCGTGCCTTGCAGCTCCATGCTCTTGACAATCCCCGTGCTTTGCGGTATAATAATTGTATATCATTGCTTTTTGAAGCCAGAGAAAGGAAGTATGCAGAATGCCAACAGAGAAAAGTCTGAAAGTCCTCATTGTTGATGATGATAAAAATATATGCGACCTGCTGAGACTGTACCTCGAAAAGGACGGCTACAGCGTTATCCTCTCACACGACGGAGAGGAGGCTGTCGTTAAATTCAACGCACTCAAGCCAGATATGGTGCTTCTTGACATCATGCTGCCGGGTATGGACGGCTTGCAGGTGTGCCGTGAGATAAAGAAGAAGTCCAACGTTCCGATAATCATGATAACCGCCAAGGGCGAGACTATCGACAAGGTCATCGGTCTGGAGCTGGGCGCGGACGATTATATCGTCAAGCCGTTCGACGCCAAGGAGGTAATTGCCCGTATCAACGCTGTAAAGCGGAGAGTCGGCAGCATAAACGTCGAGCCGGAGATAAAGGAAGTTCACTACGACAAGCTCTCGGTCAATATGACGCGCTATGAGCTGAAGGTGAACGGCAAGTCCGTCGATACTCCCCCCAAGGAGCTGGAGCTGCTGTTCTACCTCGCCTCAAATCCGAACAGGGTCTACACAAGAGATCAGCTTCTTGACGAGGTGTGGGGCTTTGAGTATTACGGCGATTCACGTACCATAGATGTGCATATCAAGCGGCTGCGTGAGAAGCTGGAGGGCGTCTCCGACAAGTGGACGCTCAAGACCGTCTGGGGCGTGGGCTATCAGTTCAAGGTGGAAGAGGAGGAATGATGTCCTCCGGAATGCTTGTGCCCGGAGGATCGGAGCGTGAGCTATGGATATAAAAAGAGCCTCCGCACAGATAAGCTCGTACAAAAAGCTCATGGGATACGCTGTCGTCGTGCTGATATCTACGCTGATAATTGCCGGTGTGTTCATAATATCAGCTGTGTCTGCCGAGTATAAGCAGTCTGCACTGCTGTCTCTCAAGGCTGACGGCGACCTGTTCATCGGCTGCATAAAGGACGAGTACACCGACACCGGCAGCTTCACAGAATACGCCCAGAGCCTGAAAAGACAGTTCATGAGCAAGTACGATATCTCCGTGAGCCTGTATGACGGCGACGGGAAAAATGTGCTGTCCGCCGGTCACAGTACGGATTCAGAGCTTCCGCTGACGCAGAGGATAAAGCTCGAAAAGGCTGACCAGCTCGAAATAAGCTCGGAAAGCTACTCCTCGAACGGCCCGAAGCTCATATACGGCACTCACTTTTACATGAAGGATCCCACAGCTGATGACGATACCGCACTGTCGTATTATGCACTTTTCTACGACAGCCCCGACCAGATAAATACCTATATCTTCAGGATATATCTCATATATATCGCCGTGGCTATCATCGGAGCCGGACTTGCGGTCGCTCTCCTCTACATGAGGATACGCCGGAGTATGCAGACCGAGCGGGAGTTCCTGCGGGTGTGCGAGAAGTATTCAAAGGGAGATTTCTCCGAGAAGCTAAGCACTGACCACCCCGGCAGCTTCGGGACTATCGCCGCATATGTCAACAGCGTTGCGGAGGACGTTGAAACGAGCGAGGAGACGAGCAAGACCTTCATCGCCAATGTATCGCATGAGCTGAGGACGCCGATAACCACGATAGGCGGCTTCGTTGACGGCATACTCGACGGAACTATCCCAAAATCACGGCAGAGCGAATACCTGATACTCGTATCGAAGGAGATACAGCGTCTGAGGATACTCATAAGCTCTATGCTCAATATGACAAGGTTTGAATCCGGAACGCTTACTCCGAATTTCAGGAGCACCAACCTGACCGACCTTGTGATACAGACAGTGCTGATGTTCGAGAAGAAGATAGAGAGCAAGGAGCTTGACGTTGCAGGACTTGACAGCGACCCGATAAGGGCGATCGTTGACCCTGACCTGATACAGCAGGTCATCTACAACCTCGTGGAAAATGCCGTGAAATTCGTCAACAAGGGCGGAACGCTCTCGTTCAGCTTCGAGGAGAGCGGTGATGTGCGGATGATAGGCATAAGGAACACCGGCGAGGGACTGAAAAACACCGAGATACAGCAGGTCTTTGACAGATTCTACAAAACTGATTCGTCCCGGGGCAAGGACACGACCGGTCTGGGACTGGGACTTTCGATATCAAGGAAGATAGTTCACCTGCACCACGGTCATATCGTTGTAAAGAGCGTTGTAGGGGAGTATACGGAATTTCAGATACAGATACCCTACGACCCGACGAGCAGGAAGGAACGGATAAAGAAGCAGTAGTTTGCTGATAGGAGCATGAATGGATAGAAAAGAAGAACACAGGGACGAGCTTTTCAGTATGCTTGCGGCGGGAGCAGTCCCGTCAGAGGCTCCGGAGGAGCCGGAGAGAGGCGTTATACCGGAGAATGCACCTGAGGACAGTGACAGAGCTGCCGGGGAGGACGCTCCGCCGGAGAGCTCAGCTGCTCCGGAGCAGCCTGTCCCGGAAAATAAGGCAGAACCGGAAAATAAGCCCGCTGCGGCAGTTCCTCCGCTCCGGAGAGCACCGGCGGCAGGAAGATATGATTCGTTCATGTACGAGCCGATAGGCTTTGACAGGTACGACCGGGCTGCGGCTGAGGCTGAGGCTGAGGCGGCAGAAAAAAAGGAAAGAAAGCTCCGGCTTCGCCGTGAGAGACGGATCGCTGCGGCGTTCATCATAGCCTGCATCGCTGCGGCTGCTTTGTCGGTATACGGCATAGTATCGGATATTATCGCCGGCAGCGGCAGCCTCAGAAGCTCCGGCGGACAGGTAGTCCTCTATCAGCAGTCAAAGCCGGAGGGTGCGAATGAGCTTGCAGCTGAAAAGGACGAGAACGGAAGATATTCCACCGAGGGCGTTGCAGCAGTGGTGCAGTCCTCGATAGTTGAGATATACACCTACACTGACCGGAACAGGACTGAGCTTGTCGGAACAGGCTCCGGAGTAGTCATTTCCGATGACGGATATATCGTCACGAATGCCCATGTCCTGCAATCCTCCGGCTATCACTCGGTACATACCCTTGACGGGGATATATTTCCGGCGAGGGTCATAGGACGTGATTCAAAGACCGATATCGCTGTGATAAAGATAAGTCCGGGGCAGCTTGAACCGGCTGTACTCGGCGATTCCGATGAGGTCATGGTGGGCGAGCAGGTCGTTGCGGTGGGAAATCCTGCCGGGCTTTCGGGTACTGTGACGGACGGGATAGTTTCAGCCGTACACAGGAAGATACGCAGCGATTCGACCGGCTTCCAGATGGACTGCATACAGACGAATGCGGCGATAAGCCCAGGAAATTCCGGTGGTGCTCTTGTCAATATGTACGGTCAGGTCGTCGGCATAACCTCGTCAAAGTACGTCAGCTCAAGCTATGAGGGACTTGGCTTTGCGATAACCATAAACGAAGCCCGCCCGATAATCGAGCAGCTTATCGAAAACGGCTATGTTCCGGGAAGATTCCGGGTCGGAGTGGCGTTTATCGAATCCGGAGTTCCGCTCAAAAGGGACATCATTGAGAGCGAGCTGGGATTCTCTCTGCCGGAGGGCTTCGAGGGGCTGTATGTCACACAGATAAGCGATGAATGCGACATAAGCAATACTGAGCTGAAGCTCGGCGATTTTATCATATCGGTAGACGGGGTGACCACCTCGACCTATGATGAGCTGAATGACACCGTTACGGGGTCGTATGGACCGGGGGACAAGGTGACCTTTGTGTGTACACATCTGAACGAGGACGGCACGCAGGAGGACTATGAGATAACGTTCATGCTCATGCCGGACACCTCCGGAGATTACTGATAACGGGTCAGTATCAGAATACCTTTTTTGAATTTACACCGGAAACTCCTCCTGCACAGCCCGAAACGGCAAGCAGGAGGAGCTTTTTCATCTCCGGGAGCGTACCTGAGACTGAAAGAGCTGCCGCCGCAAGGAGGATATACATTGCAGCAGCACAGCGTATACCGGTATACAGACCGCCGTGCCGCCTGTACCTGCCGCATACGCAGGCTCCTGAGAAGCTGCCGGACATAAGCGAAAGTACGCCGAAAAAGCCGCTCAGGACAGTGCTTTTCATGATGAAGAACGAGACTGCCGAAAAAATTGCAGAAACGGCAAGCGTGCCTGATATCCCTATCAAAGCGGAAGCAGCGGTGCTAAGCGGCACGCTCTCCCATACGATACTCCCGGCAGACCTGCTGCCCCTTGAAAAATAGTGCCGCAAAAAAACACCTCCGCATACACTGGTCATCCAATGATATGCGGAGGTGTGCGTTTTTATGCTTTACAAAATGCACAAGACCGGACAGGCTCTTATTCAGCGTCCTCGCCGTCCTTCTTCTTCTTTTTGGACTTCTTCTCGCCCTCGTCAGCAAGTCCTGCTGCGGCAACACCTGTGTCAGCCGGCTTCTTTCCGGACGCTGCTGCTGCACGCTCTCTTGCGGTAACGTTGTCGTCTATCGCCCATGTCTTTATGCGGAGCTTGTTCTTCTCGCCGCCTGTCTCGATAACGACATTATCCTCGCCCTTGCGGACAACTATGCCGACGATACCGCCCCTTGTGACTATCTCATCACCTATCTCTGTACTGTTCTGGAGATCCTTGAGCTGCTGCTCCTGCTTCTTCTGGGGACGTATCGCCATGAAGTAGAGGATAATGAACATGAACACCAGCGGCAGGACAAGCGTCATGAGCGAGCTGCCCTGTGTTGTCTGCTCCGCTGCATCTGCGGACTCCTCAGCAAAGGAAGAAAGTGCCGCAGCGGACGCAGCTGCGATCGCCGATACTGCACTGCCTGCTGAAACGATAAGCCGTGAAAGCCGATTTTTTCTCATCATAAATATATCTCCTTCTGCCGCCCGGCGGCATTTTTCCTTATTATACCACATATCCGGCGGCAATGCAAGGGGGAGAAGGAAAATATTTCAGAACCGGTCATCATAAGCGGAGAAATGCCAATGCAGCCTGTGGGGACAGGCTCTCACAGTCCGAGCTGCTCATAAAGCTCGATAAGCAGAGCCTCGCCCTCCGGGGAGTCCTTAGCGTCAGGAGAGCCGAGTGCGAACGAGATATTTTCCTCGCCGGTCACGCCGTACATTATCAGGCTGCCGTTGCCGTAGTGCTCAAACATATATCTCTCCGCCGGCTCGCCGAGCTGGTCGTCACCCGTAACCAGATCGCTGGCAAAAACCTTGTAATAGTCCTCTATCGACGGATATGATGAGGCGTAATCTATTTCGACCCCGGCAGTTATTCCGTCCGGACGCTCTATGCTGATCGTGTAGTTTGAGATGGAAAGCCACGCAAGACCTGTTTTTAAATCAGAATCCTCCGGAATACTATAAACATATCCGTCGGGATTCAGCTCTATAAACCGTGCTATCATTGAGTCGTAACTTTCAAACTCCTCAATGTCGTAGAGCAATGCCTGTTCAGCCGCTTCTGTCTCCTCCGGAGCAGCCTCCGCTGCCTCAGTAGTCTCAGCAGGAGTATCTGATACAGTATCCGACGCAGTATCTGAAACAACCGCCGATATGGTATCGTCTGCCGCAGCACCGCAGCTGCTCAGGGCGAGCGTGCAGGCAAGGGCTATCATTATATTGCGTATTTTCATAGTGCTCCTCCTTTCTGAGCGGGTAGCTTGTGTGACGTTTTTTCCTGAGTATATTATAGCACACGGCAGCCGGGCTGTCAATAAAGAACATAAAATATTAACCTTTTTGTAAAAAATGTAACATTTTCCGGCTGTGTGCCGGGACGCACCTCTTTCCCGGTCTGACGCAATGTCAACAAAAGAAAATTCACCGGCAGAAGAATTTTTTTCTTAATATCTCTTGAAGTATCTGCGGATTTGTAGTATAATTAAGATGTATTTCCGGATAAAGCCCCGGCAGAACGGAAATACACTGCACAGATCACGGACAAGCTTACGCAGTAAGGAGGATATCATTTTTATGAAGCTGCTTTCTATAGTCGTTCCATGCTACAACGAGGAGGAGTCACTCCCGCTTTTCTACGACGAGATAATCAAGGTCACGAACGGCATGGCTGAGACCTATCCGGAGCTTACTTTCGAGTACCTTTTCATCAACGACGGCTCAAAGGACAAGACCCTCGAAAAGCTCCACGAGCTTGCTGACAGGGACGAGCGTGTGAGGTTCATATCCTTTTCACGCAACTTCGGCAAGGAATCCGGTATGTACGCCGGACTGAAGAACGCAAAGGGCGATTTCGTCGTCGTTATGGACGCCGATCTCCAGCACCCGCCGGCTTTTCTCCCGGAGATGTACAGCTATGTACGCAGCGGCGAGTACGACTGTGCCACAACACGCCGCATAAGCCGTGAGGGCGAGTCAAAGGTGCGTTCGTGGTTCGCAATGAAGTTCTACAAGATAATGAACAAGATATCGCAGACCGAGATAGTTGACGGAGCACAGGATTTCCGCTTCATGACAAGACAGATGGTCGATTCGATACTTGAAATGAGCGAGTATAACCGCTTCTCAAAGGGCATTTTCAGCTGGGTCGGCTTTAAGGTGAAGTATATGCCGTATGAGAATATCGAGCGTGCAGCCGGTACTACCTCATGGTCGTTCTGGGGACTGTTCAGGTATTCTCTTGAGGGTATCATGGCGTTCTCAACAGCTCCGCTTGCGATAGCGATACTCCTCGGACTGCTGTGCTGCTTCGTTTCACTGATCTTCTTCATCTGTGCGATAGTCAGTGCGGCAAGCTACGGCGATAACCCGGCTGCACTTGCACTCACCGGGCTGATACTCCTTGTCGGCGGAATGGATATGTGCTGCACCGGCATACTCGGTCAGTACCTCGCAAAGACCTACATGGAGACAAAGAAAAGACCTATCTACATAGCAAGCGAGACTGAGGTCGAGTATCGTGAGCGTAAGTCAGCCGCCGGAAAAGAGAGTGAGTGACCTCCCGGCATGAGCAGACGTTCAAAGCTTATAATACCGGTGCTTGTCATCGTTCTGGTCGCCCTTGCGGCAGCTGTCGTGAGGTTCTACCTCTCTGTGCCGGACAATATATCCGGCGGCGGCTCCCAGACCGATATCGTCCGCCGGCTCAGCTCCGACGCTGACGGCAACAAGGTCTTTGAGGACAGCAGCGGTATGTGCGGCGTTATCGACTCCGGCAACAGGGTCATAATCGCTCCGGAATGGCTGGAGCTTACCTTCACCGGCAATGAAACGTGCATAGCCTCAAGGCGGATAGGCGGAAGGATACTCACCGGCTGCGTGGATTTTGACGGCAGCATGACCGTACCGTTCATATACAGCAGCATAACGAAGCATACCGCCGGAGAGACGGTGTTCTATATCGCAGAGGCTGACGCAGACGGACAGTACGTCATCTACAGCAGGGATTTTGTCCCGGTATTCCGTCAGTCGTGGAGCGGTGCGGAATTCAGCGGAGACGAGCTTACCCTTATCGACGCAGGCGGAAAATTCACCTATGTATTCGGCGATGAGGGCGGAATGACGATGAAAAATGCGAGAGTTTCCGGAACTGCCATGACCCGCAGCTACACCCTCGATGTGTCGAGCAGAGTGCTTTTGCAGAAGCTCACGCCGTCAATGCTTGAGGAGATAGCGGCAGATACCTCGGTGTATCTTGAATACGCCTTTACGGGCAACGACGATCTTCTCTCGGAGCTTACGACCGGCAGCCGGGGCGGATTCCAGACACTTTTCCCGGACGATCACAAGATACTCGAAAAGAAGCTCAAGGGGATAAAGGAGATATACCTGTATTCCTCAAAAACTGACGACGGTACGCCGGGCTTTGCGGTATCTGTGACGGCGGATACTGAGCTTACCTACTCCGACGAGACTGACGGAGTGACAAAGACCCTGCGTGACTGCTATACCGCAGTCATAAAGTTCGCAGGCTGGTCGGTAAGCGACCTCAGTGCGGCGGCAGGGAGCTTTCTTGAGACTGACCCGGACTACCCGGACAGCGTGCCCGTGCGGGCGGCTGAGGCTGATGATACCCCGGATATCCCCGATATACCGGATAATAACGCTATAGACTAAGGAGAATACATATGTCAAAAAAGGTTGCAGTTATAATGGGAAGCGACAGCGACTTCCCGGTAGTAAAGTCGGCTCTGACGGAGCTGAAAAAGTACGGCGTTGAGTTTGAATGCCGTGTTATGAGTGCCCACCGCACACCGGCTGAGGCTATGGAGTTTGCGGCGGCGGCAAGGGACAGCGGCTTCGGCGTGCTCATCTGTGCAGCAGGTATGGCGGCTCACCTTGCGGGAGTTATTGCGGCGAACACCACTCTCCCGGTGATAGGCATTCCCATGAAGTCAAAGGCTCTTGAGGGCGTGGACGCTCTGCTCGCAACGGTAATGATGCCGCCGGGAGTACCTGTGGCGACTGTAGGTATCGACGGAGCAAAGAATGCGGCTCTGCTCGCAATACAGATACTTGCGGTATCTGACGAGGCTCTTGCGGCAAGGCTTGCTGAGGAGAAAACAAAAATGGCGGAGGCAGTCCGTGAAAAGGACAAGGCTTTACAGGAGCAGATAGCTTCACTCTGACGCAAAGCAAAATAAGCCCACAATTCCCGGCATTAAAAATACGGGATTGCATATTTAATCATTCTCAAGGAGGAATATCAAAATGGCAAACATTGAAAAGCTTGAACAGCTCTATGAGGGCAAGGCAAAGAAGGTCTATGCGACAAACGATCCTGAGCTGGTCATCGTTGACTACAAGGACGATGCAACAGCGTTCAACGGCGAGAAGAAGGGAACTATCACCGGCAAGGGCGTTATCAACAACCGCATGACCAATTTCATGTTCAAAATGCTGGAGGAGCAGGGCGTTCCGACTCATCTTGTCGAGGAGATAAGCGACCGTGAGACTATAGTGAAGAAGGTCTCGATCGTTCCCCTTGAGGTAATTATCCGCAACGTTGCAGCGGGCAGCTTCTCAAAGCGTATGGGCGTTGAGGAGGGCACAAAGCTCCTGACACCTATCCTTGAATACAGCTACAAGAACGACGACCTCGGCGACCCGTTCATCAATGACTACTACGCTCTCGCTCTCGGTCTTGCGACTAAGGAGGAGCTCGATACTATCGCTAAGTACGCATTCAAGGTGAATGAGTTCATGCTCGGCTTCTTCAAGAAGCTCAACATCGACCTTATCGACTTCAAGATAGAGTTCGGAAAGACCTCCGACGGTACTATAATCCTCGCTGACGAGATATCACCTGATACCTGCCGCTTCTGGGATTCCACCACTCACGAGAAGCTCGACAAGGACCGCTTCCGCAGAGATATGGGCGGCGTCGAGGAGGCTTATCAGGAGATAATGAAGCGTCTTATGGGAGAATAATTGCATGGGCGGTTTTTTCGGTGCGGCGTCAAAAAATGAATGCGTGACCGATGTATTCTTCGGCACGGATTATCACTCCCATCTTGGAACACGCCGGGGAGGTATGACTTCGTATGATGTTGACAGGGGATTCCAGAGGAATATCCACAGCATTGAAAATTCTCCGTTCAGGACAAAATTCGAGTCCGATATCATCAATATGAGGGGCAAGCTGTGTATCGGCTGCATAAGCGATACCGACCCTCAGCCTATAATGGTACGCTCACGGCTTGGTCTGTATGCGGTATGCTCGGTCGGCATAATCCGCAATGCGGACGAGCTTGTTGAGGAGCTGCTTGAAAGCGGCTGTGCCAATTTTGAGGCAATGAGCAGCGGAAGTATAAACTCCGGCGACCTCATTGCGGCTCTCATAGCGCAGAAGTCCTCGTTCGTCGAGGGGATACGCTACGCACAGAGCAAGATACAGGGCACTATGTCGCTCATCATACTTACAGACCACGATATAATCGCCGCAAGGGACGAGTACGGCAGGCTGCCCATTATAATAGGTAAACGCTGGGACGGCTTCTGCCTTTCAACGGAGTCCTTTGCATTCCAGAAGCTCGGCTACGAGACATACAAGGAGCTTGAAGCCGGGGAGATTGTGAGCATTACAGCAGACGGCTGCGAGGTGCTTGCAAAGGGCGACCCGTCAAAAATGAAGATATGCACGTTCCTGTGGACGTATTACGGCTACCCGAATGCGGTGTACGAGGGCGTAAATGTCGAGGTGATGCGTACAAGAAACGGCGAGATAATGGCAGAGAACGACATCAAAAACGGCTGCCTTCCGGACGTTGACTACGTGTGCGGAGTTCCAGATTCCGGCACTCCCCACGCTATCGGCTATGCCAACAAGAGCGGGATACCGTTTGCACGGCCGTTCATAAAGTACACCCCGACATGGCCGAGAAGCTTCATGCCCACCAACCAGTCCATGAGGAATCAGGTCGCAAAGATGAAGCTGATACCGGTGCATGAGCTTATCGAGGGCAAGCGGCTGCTGTTCGTTGATGACAGTATCGTAAGAGGTACGCAGATGAGGGAGACTGTCGAGTTCCTGTATGCAAACGGAGCTAAGGAAGTCCATATGCGTTCAGCCTGTCCGCCGATAATGTACGGCTGCAAGTACCTCAACTTCTCACGCAGCCACTCCGAGCTGGAGCTTATCGCAAGGCAGATAATCGACGAATTTGAGGGCGAAAAGGGCGTGGAGTACATCTCCGAATACAGCGACCCGTCAACAGAGAGAGGAAAGCGTATGCGTGAAGAGATATGCCGCAGGCTCAGGCTCACATCGCTTGAGTTCCAGACGCTTCCGGGCAAGATGAAGGCGGTCGGCATAGATGAGTGTCATCTGTGTACGTACTGCTGGAGCGGCAGAGAATAACTTTTCCAGAGTTTTTATGGAGGATATTTTATGAATAACAACAGTTTTTCCGAAAGCTACAAGCAGGCTGGCGTTGATGTTACCGCCGGATACAGGGCAGTTGAGCTGATGAAGAGCCATATCGCCCGGACAATGACCGCAGGTGCTCTCTCCGGCATAGGCGGCTTCGGAGGTCTGTTCGAGCTTGATACGACCGGCATTTCAAAGCCCGTCCTCGTTTCAGGCACTGACGGCGTAGGCACGAAGATAAAGATAGCGTTCGTTCTCGACAAGCACGATACAGTCGGGATAGACTGCGTTGCAATGTGCGTGAACGATATAATCTGCTGCGGTGCAAAGCCGCTGTTCTTCCTTGATTACATTGCGTGCGGAAAGAATTATCCCGAAAAGATAGAGCAGATAGTCGCCGGAGTTGCAGAGGGCTGCGTACAGGCGGGCTGCTCGCTCATCGGCGGTGAGACTGCGGAGCATCCGGGGCTTATGCCTATAGATGAGTACGACCTCGCAGGCTTCTCGGTCGGTGTCGTTGACAAGGACAGGATATTAAAGCCGGAAACTCAGAAGGCCGGGGACGTTCTTATTGCGATAAAGTCGAGCGGCGTCCACTCGAACGGCTTCTCGCTCGTAAGGAGCGTTTTCGACATAAATCAGCAGAACCTGAATATGCACTTCGACGACCTCGGCTGCACTCTCGGAGAGTGCCTGCTCCGTCCGACAAGGATATACGTAAAGGCGATACTCAGCCTGATCGAAAATGTCAATGTCAAGGCGGTATCGCACATAACGGGCGGCGGCTTCTATGAGAATATACCGCGCTCGCTCCCGGAGGGACTTTCCGCCAGGATAGAGCGGAACGCAGTGCAGGTGCTGCCGGTGTTCAATATAATCGCAAGAGCAGGAAGCATCCCGGAGAGGGATATGTTCAATACATTCAACATGGGCGTCGGCATGGTAGTTTCAGTTGACAAGACCGAGGCTGACAAGGCTGTTGAGGTGCTGAAGGCTGCCGGAGAGGAAGCATATATCCTCGGCGAGGTCGTTGAGTCGGACGAGGGAGTTATCATCAGCTGATGACGTGAAAGGCGGGACAGGTATGAAAAGGGCGGCTTTGTTTATATCTGCGGCAGCTGTGCTCCTCTGTGCAGCTGCATTCCCTGCTGTCTCTGCCGGAGGCGATATAAAGGATATCGACCGCAGCGGCAGAGTTGACGGATTTGATGTGGTGTACGCCCGCAGGACAGGCTCTGAGCTGCTCTGCGATATAGCCGATTTTACCCTCGGCAAGCCCGTTTCCGGTAAAAATACCGGGAAATACGACAGCGAATACACAATCGACGAGAGCTGCATTTTAGAGCCGAAGGGCACTGTCCATACCGGAGACGGGACGTTCTACGGCGGCGGATATGTCGGCGGCTGTGCCATGCTCGACCCGGTATCGGCTGATTACTGGATAGTCGCAATGAACCTTGCGGATTATAACGATGCACAGCTTGCAGGTGCGTATATCGAGGTCACCGGTGAGCTCGGGACGATAAATATGCTCGTCACTGACCTGCTGCCGGAGGGCAAAAAGGGCGACCTTGACCTGTATGTTGACGCATTTCCGCTCATAGCCCCTCCGGAAAAGGGCAGAGTACCGGTGAGCTGGAGGATAATCCCGCTCGATTCCGCCGAAAATGCCCCCGTGTGCTATAAGTACAAGGAGGGAACGACACAGTATTGGTGCGGAGTGCAGGTCAGGAACCACAGATACCCGATAACCCGGCTCGAATACCTCGACAGCAGCGGAAACTATGTCGAGCTGCCGAGACGGAGCTACAACTACTTTGAATCAATGGATATGGGAAAGGGACCATTCACGTTCCGTATCACGGATATCTACGGTCAGGTGATAATCGACCATGATATCCCTTTGTCGTATGATGATACGGAGATAATACAGGGTCATGTCCAGTTCCCCGAATAATGCGGAAGGACTACATAATGAAGGTTGATAAGATCGACTACGCATGGGCAGTCATCTCATGGGTCGTGATAGGAGTGACGTTCCGGAAGGGCGTGCTCCATTTCGGGATACTCATAGTCTACGGGCTTATGGCTGTGCTGTTTTTCTGGCATATATACACTGTAAGGCGGCGTATCCGGGGCAGCGAGGCTGCAATAGGCACGATAACCGGCTATCATACCTCCGAGAACGGAAGGCTCTGGTATCCGATAGTACGCTATGAGACTGAGGAGGGCAGAGAGGTCACCTCCGTGTACTCCCATGCCTCAAAAAAAGCGGACTACGAGACCGGAAGTGAGGAAATGATACTCTACACCCCCTCTGACCCGATGTTCTTCTACTTCGCAAGCCGTGAGAGCGAGCTTACCGCAGGGTATTACAAATATCTGATATACAGCGGTATTGCGGCGATAGCTCTGTTTTTGCTGACGATGAAAGTATTCAATTGAGGGGGAGAATAATGAAAAAGATTGTCGTACTGGTATCAGGCGGCGGAACGAATCTACAGGCTCTTATAGACGCTGAGAGAGCCGGGGAGATAAAGGGCGGCAGGATAACCTGCGTCATCTCCTCAAATCCGTCTGCATACGCCCTGCAAAGAGCTGCGGACAACGGCATCCCGTCAAGGGTGATACCACGCAGGGAGTACCCGGACAGCGTGAGCTACAGCAAAGCGGTGCTTGAGGCTCTGAATGAGGAAAAGGCAGACCTTGTGGTGCTTGCCGGGTTCATGACGATACTCGACGAGTGCGTGACAAAGGCGTATGCCTATAAGATAATAAATGTACACCCGGCACTTATCCCGTCATTCTGCGGCGAGGGCTTCTACGGACTAAAAGTCCACGAGGCTGTGCTTGAATACGGAGTAAAGGTATCCGGCGCTACGATACATTTCGTAAACGAAAAGGCTGACGCAGGAGCGATCATATTGCAGGGGACTGTCGATGTAAGGCGTGAGGATACGCCGGAAACGCTCCAGCGGCGGATAATGGAAAATGTGGAGTGGAAGCTGCTCCCTAAGGCGGTATCGCTTTTCTGTGAGGATAAAATTGAGATCTCCGGCGGAAAAGCCTACGTAAAGGAGTAAGCCTATGGGGGTCATCGCAGAGATAAGGAAAAAGCAGACCATTCAGAAGCTTTTCCTGTACTTCATGATGTACGCCGTGCTTGGCTGGTGCTATGAGGTGGTGCTCGAAACGTTCATCTACCGCTGGGGCTTCAGCAACAGAGGTGTTCTGTTCGGGCCGTACTGCCCGGTATACGGCGTGGGGGCACTGACCTTCCTGCTGCTTTTCGGCAGGCTGATGAAGAAAAAGGAGCCTCCCTTGCTGAATATCGTCAAACCAGTCATAATTTTCGCCGGGTGCATGGCGGCGGCGACGCTGATAGAGCTTGCGGCGAGCTATATCCTCGAAGCGGCGACCGGTGCGTGGCCGTGGCAGACCTACGCCCGGTACAAATATAACTACGAAGCCAGGATAGCACTGTCCACGTCGCTGAGGTTCGGGCTTGGCGGAACGATATTCATGTACATCGTCCAGCCGTTCTATGAATGGCTTCTCTCAAAGCCCGGCAGACGGACGCTCAACTATATCGCACTGACTGTCGCTGTGATAGTCGCTGCGGACTGTATATATACTTTTATCCTTAAATGAACGGAGAGAATTATATGAAAAAAATGGATATAACCGAGCTTTTAAGCTCCAACGACTACCCCGGAAGAGGTATAATCATAGGCAGGTGTGAGTGCGGAAAATACGCAGTTGCAGCATATTTCATCATGGGACGCAGCGAGAACAGCCGGAACCGTGTGTTCGTTGAGGACGGCGACGGCATACGCACCCAGGCGTTCGACCCGTCAAAGCTCACCGACCCCCACCTTATAATCTACGCCCCGGTGAGAGTCCTCGGCAGCAAGCTCATTGTAACAAACGGCGACCAGACCGATACTATCTACGAGCTTATGGACAAGCAGTATACCTTCGAGCAGGCTCTCCGCACAAGGGAGTTTGAGGACGATGCACCGAATTATACGCCCCGTATCTCCGGTATCCTTCACTTTGAGAACGGCGGCTTCAACTACGCTATGTCCATACTGAAAAGTGCCGGCGGCAACCCGGAATCGTGCCAGAGATACACCTACAGCTACAGCAACCCTATAGCCGGTGAGGGCAGATTCATACACACCTACATGGGCGACGGAAACCCGCTCCCGAGCTTTGAGGGCGAGCCGGAGCTTATCGGGATATCCGGAAATATAGATGAGTTCACCGACAGGATATGGAGCAGTCTCAACGAGGACAACAAGGTATCGCTTTTCGTCCGCTATGTCAGCCTTGAGGACGGCAGCGTTGAGACAAGGATAGTTAATAAGAATAAATGAAAAGGCTACAGACGTTTTTTCATGCAGCTATGATAATGTGTGTTATGTGCAGCCTTTCTGCTTCATGTTCATCAGAGGAAAATACCGGCGAAGCGGCATCGTCAGATGTGGCATACACACGAACTATGAAACGCTGTGATGGCAGTGGAGAAATATTATATGAAGCGGTTGAGGAATGCGATTCATTTGGCAATGTTATAAGCTATGATATTCAGGATCATGTCCATAATGAATCTCGGAAAGGCAGCAACACCATTGAATATTCCGATGACGGAATGACAGCAGATATATGTATTGCCAGCGACAGCCACATTATTATAACTTACGATGAACGAGGCAACACCATTGAGACTACATATTATTCAGGGGATGAGTTAGAGTCAAAGGAAACCTATCTCTATAATGAATATGGCGATTTGCTGGAGTGCTATTCTGAGGAAAAAAACAGAAGCGAACCAATAGTAAAAGAAAAAAATCTGTACAAGTACGACAGTGACGGAAAAATGACGGAATGGAGCGTTATCGACACCTTTACAGGATATGAGACAGAAACTGTTCATATTTTCTATGATGAGAACGGAGTTATGTCCGAGGGGCGTTCTGATAATGTCTACGGCAGTCAGAAGTCTCATGGGCTGTACAGGTTTGATGAAAACGGAAATATCGTATATCACAAGAATACAGTCGATGATGATGACGGGGCTTCCGGATATGTAACAGAGGAGATAAAGGAATATAACGACAGAGGCGATATTGCCTATGAAGAGTATCGTGCAGACAACGAAATAACAGAGTATACAGAATATACTTACGAATACAGATAGATGATAATGAGAACTTCTTAGACTAAGGGGTTTTAGAATGAAGAACAGAAGAATAATAGCGGCGGCAATGCTGCCGGTGCTGCTTTTGTGCAGCTGCGGACAGCCGTATCAGATAGTGCAGCGCTCTGAAAGCAGCACAGCTGATGACGGGAACGAGCCGGCGTACAGCGTGACGGTCATGCGCTACATCGTTGCGGAGAACAGCCCCCCGGAGGGAGAGCCTATGGCACGGGCTGTAAGCGTCTGCAACAGCCGGGGCGAGGTGCTTTCATATGAGAGCTGTGACTATCAGACCGGGCAGACCAGCCGTGTCACTCACAGCTATGAGTATAACAGCGACGGCACACTCCGTTCCAGACACGACTCCGACCCGGAGGGCGTTATGGAGTACGAATACGACAGCAGCGGCAATGTTTCAGCCGAAAGCTATACCTCTGAGAGCAGAGGCGGCAGCATAGTCAAGCGGTACACCTACGATTCCCACGGCAATGTCCTCAGAGCCGAAACGAGCGACAGCTCCGCCCTGCTTGCGTGGTACAGATATCAGTACGACAGCAGCGGCAATGTTTCGGTAAAGACCGAGCTGAGCACAGTCTCCGGCAGACCGGTCAGCGAGGAGCAGCTCAGGTATGACAGCGACGGACGTATTTCAGAGGAGACTAAGATATCCCGTCCGGATACGCCGGAGGACAGCGACGAGCCGGGTGAAAGCGTTGTCGAGAGGCTTTATACCTACGACGACAACGGGAACAATATCCGGCTGGAGATAAGCTATCTTGACAGCAGCGGAGAGGTGCAGTTCTCACAGGCTGAGCTGCGTGAGTTCGACACGGAAAACAGAATGACACGGCAGGAATATTACAACAATGAGGCTCTTACGTGGTACGAGGTGTATGAGTATGAGGAGCTTTAGAGCGGCAGCATTGCTTGCGGGGCTTGTCCTTTGCAGCTGTGCGGCAGTCCCGGAGAGCAGCTCCGTGCAGGAGAGCAGTGCTGTAAATGAGACTGAGCCGGAGACAGAAGCTGAAACAGAGCCGGATACTCAGGAGGAAACAATATCTCCGGCGGAGGCTGCAAGGGAAAAGCAGCATGAAGCTATACTTCAGAAGGCGGAAGAGACTGCGGGATATTACCGTGAGATCGGGATAGATATCCCGGATATCGAGCCGGTGTGCATAATGACAAAGACTGCGAAAAGCGGCAGTCAGTGGAGCTATGACACATCGCATGAATATGCACTTCTTGACAGGTATGACCGGAGGATAGGTGCAATTCACGATTCGGGGGCTGTTACCTTTACACAGGTATACGACTATGATGAGGACGGCAATGTTGTCACGGCGTATTATCTTACGACCGGTACGGCTTATGTCATAAATTATGAGTATGAGGACGGAGCTTTGCGGAGTGCTGTGTTTGATCTTGTATCTCCCGGCTCAGGCGAGGAGCCTTACCGGTACTGCACTCAGGTATATGATGAGCATGGGCAGTGCGTGAGGTCAGAGGTGAATACCGAAAAATACATAATGCCGGATCTTGTCGGGAGTACGTGGGATATAGAGTACAGCGAGGACGGCGACCCGCTGGTCATCAGGGAATACATTGAGGATAAGCTGATGTGCGAAACGGTACAGGAATACAACGGCAGCGGTCAGCTTTCAAATAAGCACGTGGAGTATTACGGCGGCACTCATGACGGCGAAAGATACTACACAAGCTATGATGAGGAATACACCTACCTCAGCGGCGGATTTGCGGAGGGACTTCTCCGGCAGACAAAGCATATCTCGGAATTCGGCGAGGTGGATTATTATGAATATTCATACGACACCCCCACAAGACTGAGAAGTGAGAAATACAGCAGACAGGACGATATACTGAATGACCTGTCATGGTATTACATGGCGGATTATCAGTATGAGGAAATATCAGCAGGATAATAAGGAGGAAAAACAATGGCAAACGAAATGGAACTGAAATACGGCTGCAACCCGAATCAGAAGCCGTCAAGGGTCTACATGGCTGACGGCAGCGAGCTTCCGATAGAGGTTCTCTGCGGCAGACCGGGCTATATCAATCTTCTTGACGCTCTCAACGGCTGGCAGCTCGTAAAGGAGCTTAAAGCGGCTACGGGAGTATGTGCGGCGACCTCGTTCAAGCACGTTTCCCCGGCAGGTGCAGCTATCGGCAGACCGCTCTCTGACACGCTCAGAAGGATATACTGGGTGGACGACCTCGGCGAGCTTACTCCCCTTGCTTCGGCTTACGCAAGGGCAAGAGGTGCGGACAGAATGTCGTCCTACGGCGATTTTATCGCACTCTCCGACACCGTTGACGTATGCACCGCAAAAATGATACAGCGTGAGGTATCCGACGGAATAATCGCTCCCGGCTATGAGCCTGAGGCACTTGAGATACTCAGATCAAAGAGGAAGGGTACATACTGCATACTCAAAATAGACGAGAGCTACAAGCCGGCACCTGTCGAGACAAAGCAGGTCTACGGCGTATCCTTCGAGCAGGGCAGGAACGAGCTTGACATAAACCGTGAGCTGCTTGCGAATGTAGTTACTGAGAATAAGGATATCCCGGAGGATAAGCTTGACGACCTCCTCATATCCCTCATAACTCTCAAATATACCCAGTCCAACTCCGTTTGCTATGTCAAGGACGGACAGGCTATCGGTATCGGTGCAGGTCAGCAGTCGAGGATACACTGCACCCGCCTTGCCGGACAGAAGGCTGATAACTGGTGGCTGAGACAGTCTCCGCAGGTAATGGGCTTACAGTTCAAAGACGATATCCGCCGTGCTGACAGGGACAACGCTATTGATGTATATATCGGCGACGAGTATGAGGACGTTCTCCGTGAGGGCGAGTGGCAGAGGATATTCAAGGTAAAGCCGGAGGTGTTCACCGCTGAGGAGAAGAAGGCATGGCTGGCAAGGAATACTGATGTGTGCCTCGGCTCTGACGCATTCTTCCCGTTCGGCGACAACATCGAGCGTGCGAAGAAGTCCGGCGTTAAGTACATTGCTGAGCCGGGCGGCTCTATCCGTGACGACAACGTTATAGATACCTGCAACAAGTACGGTATAGCTATGGCATTTACAGGCATACGCCTTTTCCACCACTGATAAGGGGATAAAGCTGAATGAAAAAACCACTTTCGATACGCATACTGATGATGACAGCGGCACTCATTACCGGTGTGCTTATCGTTCTTGACATCTATGCAGTATCAAATCCGGAGCTTATCGTGCGGCTCCTCGGTGCAACTGACGAGGTGAAGTCCGCTCCGCTCCCGTCACTGTCACGCTCGCTGCTTATGATGAGAGCCGGGGCAGTCCTTCCGATAACCTTCCTGAGCGTGTTCAACGCAGTTTCCGGCAAGGCGGGAGCGTTCAAGGCGGCGGCGGCGGTGTTTCTTTCGGAGTTCTTCAATATCCTCCGCATCGCAGCCGACAACTACCTCTACGGCAGGGCGATACGCTCGGCTGCCGGGGAGGGTGCAGCAACGATAGAGAAGATACTTCTCACAAACAACGCTATGACGATAATCGGTCATCTTGCGTTCATTGCTATAATGCTGATATGCTGTGCGGCAGCGGTCGAGATGTACATTGCAGGACACGGCGTACCGGAGACGGCTGAGGAGCTGCCGGAAACAGCGGATAATGCTGAGGCGGACGATGAGATGCCGGATATACCGGAAACAAAGGAATAAGCTTACACATTTAAACAAAGGAGATTTCCCCGATGAAAAATGTTTTAGTCATTGGCGGCGGCGGAAGAGAACACGCCATAATCATGAAGCTTGCGGAGAGCCCGCAGGTAGGAAAGCTTTACTGTACCCCCGGAAACGGCGGTATTTCCAGATATGCGGAGTGCTTTGACGTAGCTGCGACGGATATTGACGGAGTTGTGGCACTTGCAGAGAAACTGATGCCTGATATGGTGGTCGTAGCACCTGACGACCCGCTTGTAATGGGCATGGCGGACGCACTTACAGATAAGGGGTTCAAGGTGTTCGGCCCTAAGGCAAATGCTGCGATAATCGAAGGCTCAAAGGTGTTTTCCAAGGAGCTTATGAAGAAATACGGCATACCTACGGCGTTTTATGAGGTGTTCACTGACTCTGAGAGTGCGGTGAGATTCCTGAAGGAGAAGAACAGCTACCCGGCAGTCATCAAGGCTGACGGACTTGCACTCGGCAAGGGCGTTATCATCGCTCAGAATGAGTACGAGGCTGTGAAGGCAGTACACGAGATGATAGATGAGCTGAAATTCGGAAAGAGCAGCTCCCGCATAGTTATCGAGGAATTTCTCACAGGCCCGGAGGTGTCCGTGCTGTCGTTCACTGACGGAAGGACGATAGTTCCGATGATATCCTCAATGGATCACAAGAGGGCACTTGACGGCGACAAGGGACTGAATACCGGCGGAATGGGCACAGTTTCGCCGAATCCGTGCTATACGGAGGATATCGCAAAGGAGTGCATGGAGAGGATATTCCTCCCGACTATGCACGCCATGAACGCAGAGGGCAGGACATTCGAGGGCTGTCTGTATTTCGGGCTTATGCTTACTCCTCAGGGACCTAAGGTGATAGAGTACAACTGCCGCTTCGGTGACCCGGAGACTCAGGTAGTGCTGCCGATGCTGGACGGCGACCTCTATGAGATATTCGATGCGGTGTGCAGCCATACACTGAGCGATGTGAAGATAGGCTGGCATGAGGGCAGCTGTGCGTGCGTTGTAATGGCGAGCGGCGGATATCCGGAAAGCTATCCAAAGGGCATAAAGATGAACGGTCTTGACGAAAAGGGTCAGACTGAGGGCTGCTTTGTGTACCATGCCGGCACTAAGCTTGCTGATGACGGCAGCTTCCTCACCAACGGCGGCAGAGTTATCGGAGTTACGGCAAGGGGAGAGAGCCTTGAGGCTGCACTTTCGGCTGCGTACAAGGGCGTAGGGCAGATCAGCTTTGAGGGAGCACATTACCGCCGTGACATCGGTCAGCGTGCTCTGAATTTCCTGAAGGAGCAGGGCTGAGGTATGGAGAGCAGGCATGAACGCTTCAGCAAGGGGCTGAGCTTCGGACTCGCCGGAAATCTGCTGTTCGTGCTTTTCGGCATGATATGCTTTGTGTTCTACAAAACATATGTTCACGAGTCCGTCCACAGCCGTATACTTGAGGCGGCGGCGTATTTTACTGAGTTTCTCGGCTTCGGGCTTTTCCTGTATGCGGCGTGGCTGATATCGACATCTGTGAGAATGAGAACGCTGTTCAAGGTCGGGCTTACGGCATATGTAGTGCTTGAAGCGGTGATGATGGTGCTGGAGCTGAACTCCTACCGCATAAGCTTCTACGCTCCGTATTCTCTGGCACTTGCGATCGTTCATTCGATAGTGTCAGCGGCGGTGTGCCTGTCATTTTTGCAGCTTGACCCGGACAGGGGACGCTTTGAGCTGTTCGTTATCGTCTGCATAGGAGTGATCCTCGGCGGAATGCTCGGAAATATCCTCGGAGTGAGGGTATATTTCAGTATCATCACGAATGCGTTCGGGTTTGCACTGATGTTCTGGTCGATAAAGTATCTGCTGGGGCGTGAGGAAATGGAGGTAGACTGCTACGGCGACAGGGCACAGGCGGCAGAATACACCAGTAATACGCTCTTTGAGGACAGTGCTGACAACAAAAAGCAATAAAAAAACCGGATCGGTGAAGCAAATCACACGATCCGGCTCTTTTTTTACTCAGACGATCACTGATCCTCCTCAGTGTTCTTCTCGATGTAGTTTACGATATCACCGACTGTCTTGATCTCCTCTACTGCCTCATCAGGGATAGAGAGGTCGAACTCGTCCTCGATAGTTGTGATAAGGTCAACGATATCAAGTGAATCTGCACCGAGATCCTCCTGGATATTAGCCTCTGCTGTTACCTCATCAGGCTCAACACCGAGCTGCTCTGCCACGATATCCTTAAGCTTCTCAAAAATCATGGTTTATCCTCCTTTAAAATAATCCAAACCGGGTCATTCTGTGAACTCTCCGATTTTTCTAAATTTAGTATACCTTGCTTTTAGCAATTCGTCAATATCTTTTTTGCATTTTTCGGGTATTTTTTCTGACAAATATTCTTTAATATTTTCTGAGATTTTGTCTAAATCGTTATGTGCCCCTCCGAGCGGCTCCTTGATTATGGCTTCAGCGACCCCAAGACGCACCATATCCTCCGCCGTTATCTTCATTATGTTGCACGCTTCCTCCTCACGGGAGGCGTCCTTCCAGAGAATGCTCGCAAAGCCGCGCGGCGATACTACGGAGTATTCTGCGTTTTCGAGCATGGCAAGCTCGTCGCATACTCCGAGTGCAAGCGCACCTCCGCTGCCGCCCTCACCGAGGACTATGGATATTATCGGCGTGCGGAGCGTCATAAATTCAGCGATATTCTTAGCTATCGCCTCGCCCTGACCTCTTTCCTCAGCCTCTATCCCGGCATACGCACCGGGCGTATCTATGAAGCATATAACAGGCCGGTGGAATTTCTCAGCCTGCCGTGCAAGCCTCAGAGCCTTTCTGTAGCCCTCCGGCAGCGGCATTGCAAAGTTGCACGCCTTGTTCTCGTTTATATCTCTTCCCTTGACCTGTGCGATCACCGTCACCGGAGTACCGTTCAGCTTTGCGATACCGCCTGTTATAGCACTGTCGTCGCCGTAGAGCCTGTCGCCGTGCATTTCCGTGAATCCGTCGAATATCAGCGGTATATAGTCCCGGATAGTCGGTCTGCCCTTAGTGTGGACAAGGGTCAGCCGCTCCCATGCAGTTTTCCTCTCGTCCATACTATCCCTCCTTCACGCTGTATCCGTGCAGCTCCAGAAGATGTGCAAGAGTATTGCGCATCTTCTTTCTGTCAACTATCATGTCCACAAAGCCATGCTCCTGCATGAATTCCGCAAGCTGGAAATCCTCCGGGAGCCTCTGGCGTATCGTGCTCTCGATGACCCTTCTGCCTGCAAAGCCGATAAGCACCTTCGGCTCTGCGATGATAATATCTCCGAGCGAGGCGAAGCTTGCCGTAACACCGCCGGTCGTCGGGTCGGTCATGACTGCGATATACAGCCCTCCTGCGTCGCTGTGCAGCTTTACCGCACCGGAGGTCTTTGCCATCTGCATGAGGGAGACAATGCCCTCCTGCATTCTCGCACCGCCTGACGCTGTGAACAGTATCACCGGCAGTCCGTTCTCCGTGGCATACTCAAATGCCCTTGTTATCTTCTCGCCCACAACGCTGCCCATGCTGCCCATCATGTACCTTGAATCCATAATGCCGATGACCGCCGGAATGCCCTTTATCAGTGCCGTTCCGGTAACTACAGCGTCCTTCAGCCCGGTCTTTTCCCTCAGCTCCTGCTGCTTTTCCGGGTATTCCGGGAATTCGATAGGGTCGCAGCTTATCATAGTGCTGTCAAGCTCCTTAAAGCTGTCCTTATCAACGGTTATCTCGATACGCTCCGGGCACGATAGTCTGCCGTGGTAGTTGCAGTTCGGGCAAACCCTGTGCAGCTCCTCGTACCTTTCGAGCAGGATAACAGAGGTACACCTCGGACACTTGACAGTCTCCCGGTCGTCCTCCTCGGTCTTGTTTCCGTTGAAGCGCCGCTTTACAACGTCAAAGAAATTGTCGAGCGTTTTGCTGTCGCCCATTATCTCACCGCCTTAGCTTTTTCTCTTTTCCATATACCGGTTCAGGAAGCCAATGTCGTAGCTGCCGCTGATGAACTCCGGTCTTTTTATTATCTCAAGCTGGAAGTCTATATTCGTATCAACGCCCTCGACGATAAACTCGGAAAGAGCCCACCTCATCTTGCGTATCGCATCGTCACGGTCAGAGCCGTGTGCTATCAGCTTGCTTATCATCGAATCGTAGTACGGGGTTATGGTATACCCCTGATATACCGCTCCGTCGATACGTATTCCGGGGCCGCCGGGGACGTAAAGTGCAGTTATGGTGCCGGGGGACGGGCGGAATCCCAGCTCAGGATTTTCCGCATTGATACGGCACTCTATCGCATGACCTCTCAGGTGTACATCGTCCTGGGTAATGCGGAGCGGTTGACCGGCAGCTATCTCTATCTGAGCCTTCACAATGTCGATACCTGTGACCTCCTCGGTTATAGGGTGCTCGACCTGTATGCGGGTATTCATCTCCATGAAGTAAAAATCCCGGTTCTCGTCAACGAGAAATTCGATAGTGCCTGCGTTGTAGTAGCCGCACTCCCTTGCCGCTGTCACTGCCGCCTTGCCCATACGGGCTCTCAGCTCACAGTCAACGACCGGGCTTGGGCACTCCTCAAGGACTTTCTGGTTACGCCGCTGCATGGAGCAGTCTCTCTCGCCGAGGTATATGGTATTCCCATGCTTGTCGGCAAGTATCTGTATCTCAACATGGTGTGGATTTATCAGAAACTTCTCTATATATACACTGTCGTCGCCGAAAAAGCTCTTTGCCTCAAGCCTTGCCGCCGTCATCTGAGCCTCAAGCTCCTTAGGAGAATCGACCCGGCGTATACCTCTGCCGCCGCCGCCAGCCGAAGCCTTCACCAGCACCGGATAGCCTGCCCTGTCCGCAAATTCCGCAGCCTCCTTGACAGACGAGACTACACCCTTTGAGCCGGGTATCACAGGCACTCCCGCCGCAGCCATAGTCTCCTTTGCCGCAGCCTTGCAGCCGAGCATCTCTATGGATTTATATGATGGCCCGATGAAGGTTATCCCGTTTTTTTCGCAAAGCCGTGCGAACTCCGCATTTTCCGAAAGAAAGCCGAAGCCGGGGTGGATCGCATCTGCTCCTACATTCAGGGCAGCCTGTATGACCGCATTTATATTCAGGTAGCTGTCCTTAGTTGAGGGAGGGCCGATACACACAGCCTCGTCAGCTATCTGGGCGTGGAGAGAATTTCTGTCCGCAGTCGAGTAGACAGCCGCACATCTGACGCCAAGCTCACGGCAGGCTCTTATGATGCGCACAGCTATCTCCCCTCTGTTAGCTATCAATACTTTTCTGAACATTTATAGTATATCTCCTTGAACGGATCATTTTTCGCCGTCAGTAATGACGAAGGTTATCTCGCACGAAACAGCTTTTTCGCCTCCGACTGAGGCTACAGCCTTTCCGGTGCCCACAGGCCCTCTCTGGCGTATTATCTCGACCTCAAGGTCAAGGACGTCGCCCGGAACGACCTGACGGCGGAACTTTGCCTTGTCAATACCGCCGAAAAGTCCTATCTTCCCCTCAAATTCCGGCTTTGAGAGCATACATACCGCCCCAGCCTGAGCGAGCATCTCGACCATGAGGACACCCGGAGTTACCGGGTAGCCGGGGAAGTGTCCCCTGAACCAGAAATCGTCCTCCTTTATATACTTCCTTGCGTGTACCTTAACGCCTACCTCCATATCAACTATCTCGTCGATAAGCAGGAACGGGTCACGGTGGGGGATTATCTGCATTATCTTTTCTTTATCCATAAGTATCTCATTATTTTCAGCCATTTCTGTTCCTCCGTGCAGAGCCGGGCAGCTCTGAAGCATTTATACTGAGCCTTCCGCCGTAAATACTCATCGGAATACTCCTGTAGCGGCTATCCGGCAGATACCCCTGTCACCGGGGATATTACCTCATTGCCTGTTTATTACTTTATTATCATTATCGGCTCATCGAACTCAACAGCCTGCCCGTCGGTGACGAGTATCCTGTCAACAACGCCGTCGTACTCGGACTGTATCTCGTTCATGAGCTTCATAGACTCGATTATCATGATAACGTCGCCCTTCTTCACCTTATCGCCGACCTTTACGAACGGCGGCTTGTCGGGTGCGGGGGACTGATAGAACGTGCCGACGATCGGCGATTTAACGATATTTCCGCCGGATTCCTCCGGAGCTGAAACAGGTGCAGGCTCAGCAGAGGGCTGTACCGGGAGCGGCATATTTACCGGCGGTGCTGCCCCGAAAAAGGGCTGCGGAGGCGGCGGGGGAGGGCACTTCCTGCCCTTTACCGTTATAGTTTTATCTCCGTCAGCTATAGTTATCTCCGAAAGCTCCCTGGAATTTACTATATCCGCAAGCCTTTCGATAGTCTCAATGTCAGTTATCCCAAAGATATCACTCATATCGCAGCCTCCTCAGTCTGTAGCTTTCCTGAAGCAGAGAGTAGCGTTGTGACCGCCGAAGCCGAGAGAATTGGAAAGGGCGGCTCTGACCTCCTGCTCAACATTGCCGTTTACGCAGTAATCAAGGTCACACTCCTCATCGGGTACCTTATATCCGACTGTTGCATGGATAAGTCCCTCCTGAACGGACTTTGCCGTAACGATAGCCTCTACCGCACCGGCTGCACCGAGAAGATGACCTATCATGGACTTTGTGGAATTTATCTTCACTCTGTATGCTTCCTCACCGAACGCATTCTTTATCGCAGCAGTCTCGTACTTATCGTTAAGACCTGTGGAGGTGCCGTGAGCGTTGATGTAGTCGATATCTGACGGCGAGAGCCCTGCCTCCTGCATAGCGAGGGTCATGCCCATTCCGGCAGCCTCTCCGGTCGGCATGGGCGAGGTCATGTGGTAGCCGTCACAGGTAGCGCCATATCCGGCTACCTCTGCGTATATTTTCGCACCTCTTGCCTTTGCGTGCTCATACTCCTCAAGGATAAGTATACCGCTGCCCTCGCTCAGAACGAAGCCGCTTCTCTCCTTGTCGAAGGGCACTGAGCAGCGTTCCAGGTCGCCGGACTTTGTGAGTGCCTTCATATTTGCGAAAGCCGCATAGGTAAATTCCTCACGGGTCGATTCCGTACCGCCTGCAATGCACACATCGAGATATCCGTCCTTTATCTTCCGGAACGCCTCACCTATGGAATGAGTACCTGTCGCACAGGCAGTTGTTATATCGAAATTAGCACCTCTGAAGCCGGTCTTCATGGATATAGTCCCGGCAGCCATATTGCTTATCATCATAGGCACATAGAATGCGGATATCCTGCCCGGCCCCTTTTCAAGATACTTGCTGTGCTCGTTCAGTGTAAGGTCTATGCCGCCGATACCGCTGCCGACGATGACACCTGCCCTGTACGGGTCGATATCCGAGAAATCGCTGCCTGCGTCAGTAAGTGCCTCATGTGCTGCGATCACAGCGAACTTAGTGAAGCCGTCCATACGCTTTGCTTCCTTCTTGTCGAAGCAGCCCTCAACGCCGTAATATTCAGTCTCGTCAAGGTCACGCACTACACCTGCTATCTTTATGCCGGTACGCTCGCTGTCGAAGCTGTCGATATACGAAAAGCCGAGCCGGTTCGCCTTAACGCCCTCCCACAGCTTATCTGCTCCGACACCCAGGGGAGTCACGGCTCCCATGCCTGTTATCACTACTCTTCTGCTCATATCTATATTCCTTTCTCAGCGATGCTGCCGCTTACATGGACAGTCCGCCGGATATCTCTATAACCTGACCGGTCACATAGCTTGCGTCCTCTGACAGCAGGAACGATACCACGGAGGCGATCTCCTCCGGCTCGCCATAGCGTCTGAGGGCGACCGCCTCTATCATCTTCGCTTTCAGCTCATCTGAGAGCACATCTGTCATCGGAGTGCGGATAAGTCCGGGAGCTACGGCGTTGCAGGTGATATTGCGTGAGCCGAACTCCTTTGCGACGCTCTTTGTCATGCCTATTATCGCAGCCTTTGAAGCGGAATAGTTCACCTGACCGGGATTTCCGTAAAGACCGGCTACTGAGGAGACGTTGACTATCCTGCCGTGTCTCTGCTTCATCATTACAGCTGTCACGAGCCTGAGCATATTGTAAACGCTCTTCTGATTTACAGCGATAACGGCGTCATAGTCCTCCTCCTTCATGCGTGCAAGGAGCGTATCTCTTGTTATACCGGCGTTGTTGACGAGAGCGTCGACCGAGCCGAAGTCCGCCTTTACCGCCTTGACCATTGCCTCGCAGTCAGCATATTTTGAAACATCTGCCGCATAAAGCTCAGCCCTTACCCCGAAGGCACGGCACTCCTCTGCGACAGCCTCCGCATTAGCCCTGTCGCCGTCGCTCGGATAGTGGTTCACCGCTATATCATATCCGTCCTTTGCAAGTCTCTTTGCGATACACGCACCTATTCCCTGCGAAGCACCTGTTATTATTGCTGTTGGCATATTTCTTCCTCCGTAAATTCACTTAATACCGATCAGTACTGAGCAGCCTTTCTGCCCCGTCATTTATTTCCTTTACTATCTCCGCACACGGCTTTATCTCGCTGACCATACCAGCGATAGCGCCGCACAGGAATGAGCCGGATTCAAGGTCGCCCTCTACCACAGCTCTGCGGAGTGCTCCGACTGTGAGGTTCTCAAATTCCTCCGGAGACAGACTGCCGTCACGCTCTCCTGCCGCAAGCTTCTTTGCAAATTTCGTCTTTACGTTCCTGCACGGGTGTCCGGTGTATCTTCCTGTAACTATGCTGTCGGTGTCCTTAGCCTTAATGACAAGCTCCTTGAATACCGGGTGTATCTGTGCCTCCTCAGAAGCCAGGAACCTTGTGCCTATCTGCACTCCCTCTGCACCGAGCATGAAGCTTGCCGCCATGCCTCTGCCGTCAGCGATACCTCCGGCTGCGATGACCGGTATCTCCACAGCGTCCACGACCTGCGGAACAAGGCACATGGTCGTATTTTCGCCGATATGTCCGCCTGATTCAGTTCCCTCAGCGACAACTGCATCAGCCCCGGCTCTTTCCATTCTCTTTGCAAGTGCAACAGACGGGACTACCGGTATCACTCTTATCCCGGCATCCTTCCACGCCGGAAGATAAGTCCCCGGATTGCCTGCACCGGTCGTTACCACCCTTACACCCTCGTCGATCACGAGCTGTGCAAGGTCTGCGGCATTCGGGCTCATGAGCATTATGTTCACACCGAACGGCTTATCCCCGACAGCCTCACGGCACTGTCTTATCTGGTCACGGAGATAGTCTACCGGTGCATTTCCGCCGGCGATAAGTCCCACACCTCCGGCATTTGTAACGGCAGCGGCAAGGGTATGCTCTGCGACCCATGCCATTCCGCCCTGTATTATCGGATATTCACAGCCAAGCAGCTCAGTTATGCGTGTTTTCATATAATTCTCCTTATCCGGGCTTTTATCAGTATTCGAGTATCGCTCCGCCGTAGGTCAGTCCTGCACCGAAGCCTATGAGAGCGAGCTTCTGTCCTCTCTGCACTCTTCCGTCATTTATCGCCTCGTTCAGTGCGAGCGGTATCGAGGCAGAGGAGGTATTGCCGTAGTGGTCAAGGGTGACGATGAACTTATCCATAGGAGCACCGAGCTTCTTTGCAGCAGTCTCGATTATCCTCACATTCGCCTGATGCGGTATGAACCAGTCGATATCCTCCTTTGTTATGCCGCATTTCTGTGCAGCAAGCTCAAACGCAAGGGGGAGTGCCTTCGTGGCGAATTTGTATACCTCCTTGCCGTCCTGATAGAGCTTTCTGTCGCCTGCGTCCGGGAAGCTGTCCTCTATCTCAGGCTCCTGTGCTATCTCCGGTGCAGGTCTTAAATTCCTTGCACACAGATATCCCGCACCGCTGCCGTCAGCAGCGATATGGGAACTGAAAAGCTTATCTGAACGCTCTATGACAGCCGCCGCAGCTCCGTCGCCGAAGAGGATACAGGTCGTTCTGTCGTTGAAATTGGTGAACCTCGAAAGAGCCTCAGAAGCCGTCACGAGCACGTATTTCAGCGAATCGTCAGTCTCCAGGAAACGCCTTGCGGTATCAAGGGCGTACACGAAGCCTGAGCAGGCTGCATTCATATCAAAGGCAGCAGCGTTGACAGCACCGACCTCATTCTGGATAACGCACGCAATGCTCGGTGTCAGGAAATCCGGAGTAGCGGTCGTCGTGATGACAAGCCCTATATCCTCAGGGGATATGCCTGCACGCTCTATCGCCTGCCCGGCGGCTTTTGCACCCATGTACCACACCGGTTCCCAGCCAGCCATTCTCCGCTCTGATATGCCCGTCCTTGTGCGTATCCACTCGTCATTTGTATCGACAAATCTCCGGAAGTCATCGTTTGTGAGCCTCTGCTGCGGTACGAAGCTTCCGGTGCCAAGAATTTTTATCCCCATTTTCCGTCCTCCCAGAAAAATAATGCAAAAAAAATGTTGTAAATCGCCGTAATATATGTTATACTTGAATCATGCGGTGTATACAATATCTATTATAAATCATTTCGGGCATTTTTGCAATAATATTTTGACTGTTTGGCGAACGAGAATCAAAAACTCGTCATACTGCCCAAATTTTGGAGTTTATAACTGTTATACCGCACAATTATTCCGATTATTTTGAAGGAGGAAAATACAATGACAGTAGCACTTTTTTCCGGTCAGGGCTCGCAGTATCCCGGCATGGGCAAGGATATCCTTGAGGCATTCCCGGAGCTTAGTGAGCCATATGATGTCGCTTCTCAGGTACTGGACAGGGATATGAAGAAGCTGTGCTTTGAGAGCACTCCGGAGGAGCTTGCCCTCACTATAAACGCTCAGCCTGCGATACTCCTGACCTCGATCGTCTGTGCAGGAGCAGTTATGAGAAAGTACAACTCCGACAAGAGCAAGTGGTGGTTCTTTCAGGGCGTTGCAGGACATTCTCTCGGTGAGTACGCTGCACTGAGCTTCACCAACTGTATCGACCTCATCGTGATGTTCCGTCTCATCAAGGCACGTGCTGAGGCTATGCACGAGGCTGCGAGGGAGAATAAGGGTGCAATGGCGGCTGTCCTGAAGCTTGACCCGGCAAAGGTGGAGGAGATATGCTCCGGTGCAAAGGAGTACGTTGCCGCTGTCAACTACAATTCCCCCCAGCAGACTGTAATCGCCGGTACTCCTGAGGGCATAGCTGAGGTAACTCCCATCTTTGCAGAGCTTAAAGGGCGTGTCGTACCGCTCAATGTTGCAGGTGCATTCCATTCAAAGCTCATGCAGTCCGCTGCGGACAAGTTTTACGAGTCTGCGAAGGAGATCCTCGCCGGTGAACACTATGAAGAAGCATACAAGACCCTGAAGGAATACGGCAGCAGATTCTTCTCCAATGTTACCGGTGCGGAGAAGACCGATTTCAGCGATCTTCCGGAGTATCTTGCACAGCATATCGTATCGCCTGTACGCTTCACTGACGAGCTTCGTGCTATGCGTGAGGCAGGCTTCACACGCTTTATCGAGTTCGGGCCGGGTAAGACACTCACAGGACTTGTCAAAAAGACACTTCCGGACGTTGAGGCATGGAACGTGGAAAACCTTGCAGGCGTAGAAAGCAGGAATGTATATGAATAAGTACGGACTTATCGGTTATCCGCTCGGTCACTCGATGTCACCGCTGATACATGAAAGGCTTTTCGCACTCAGCGGCATCACGGCGGAATACAGCCTTATCGAGATAAAGCCGAAGGATATGGAAAGGGAAATGAACGGCATACTCCGGGAGCTTGACGGCTTCAACGTGACTATCCCGCATAAGGTGGACGTTATCCCGTTCATGACGGCTATGGCGGACAGTGCGAAGCGGTACAGCTCGGTCAACTGCGTGAAGAACAGCGGCGGCAGCTTTACCGGCTACAACACCGACTGCGACGGATTTCTCCGTTCGGCAGAGCTTCTTCCGCTTTCCGGAAAGGTGCTTCTTGTCGGCTGCGGCGGCGTAGGCAGAATGATCGCTATTGAGGCTGCACTTGCCGGTGCGGAGCTGACTATCGCCATAATCCCGGAGGATACCCGGAGAGCACAGCTTCTCATGGCGGAGATAATAGCGATGAAGCCGGGTGCGTCGGTACGGATAATCGGAGTGAGGGAGATGTCCGGCAGCTATGACCTGTGCATAAATGCCACGCCGGTGGGAATGTATCCGAAAACGGACGCCTGCCCCGTCAATGATGAGATAATACAGAGCAGCAGGACGTTCTTTGACGTTATCTACAACCCGACCGAAACTCAGCTGATACGCCGTGCAAGAGAGCTTGGAAAGACGGCTGTCGGCGGTGCGGCAATGCTCGTATATCAGGCTGTCAAGGCTCACGAGATATGGTACGGCGGAGAATTTTCGCCGGAGGACGTTTCCGGGATAATCCGGAGCGTTGAGCAGGCAGTTGCAGAAATGAACAGGAAGTAATGCCGGGAGGAAGCAGAATGACTATATTTTTATGCGGCTTTATGGGCTGCGGAAAAACCACATCAGGAAAGCTCGCAGCAAAAAAGCTCGGCTGCGGATTCTATGACACGGACGAAATGATAGTTGCCTCAGAGGGCATGAGCATACCGGAAATATTCGCACAAAAGGGCGAGCCGTACTTCCGCAGGGCTGAGGCGGAGATAGTCAGGTCACTTTGCGGCAGACAGGCAGTCGCTGCGTGCGGCGGCGGTGCTCTCCTGAACCCCGATACCGCCGAAGCGATACGCAGCTCAGGCGGTGCGATAGTATTCATAGATGCGGATTTTGAAACGTGCTATGAGCGTATCTGCGGCGATACGAACCGTCCCATTGCCGCCGCTTCTTCAAAGGAAGAGCTGCTTGAACGCTTTGATTCACGCAGAAATATCTACCTCGCCCACGCTACAGCCGTCGTCTCCAACCCCACCACCCCCATGGAAACCGCCGAGGAGATAATCCGGGTAAGTAAATAACTCCTTTGCGGATAATTCACACATATTATTGAGGGAAACCCTTTTGAAAAAGGGTTATCCCTCAAACTCCTTTCCTAAAACTTTCAGCTAAAATCCCCAGATAGGGCACTTCAACACATTCAGACCAGTGTTACTTTGCGTGCCCTATCTGGGGATTTTAATTAAAAGTCTTTGGAAGGGGTACGGGGGAAACCTTTCTTCAGAAAGGTTCCCCCGATAATACGTCTGGATCTCCGAAAGCAGAAATTACACTGCTGATTTCGAGAATGCGGTATTGATGACCTTATTATTTCCGTCGGAGGAGGTGACAGTCACCGTATATAGTGCGTAAACTCTGCCGTTTGTCTGCATATAGCGGACGCCCTTATCGCCGACCGATGCAACGTCGTCAAGCTCTGCGAGGTATGCGTCGATATCGCTGTCGAAGCTGCCCTCCGGGATAACGCTGGAGGGAACGTCATAATTGATACTGAACCAGCGGATATCGCCCTCGTCAGTCAGCTGCATTATACCCGTGACCTCAGTGCCGTTCTGACGGACAATGAACGTATTCTCGGCGTAGCCCTCGATACTCATACCATTCGTGTAGACGTTCATGAAGCTGCCGATAACGTCCCTCGCATACCAGCCCATAGCCACATTCGGCTGATCTGAGGTAGGTGCGGGCAGGGTGTTGTAGATCTCGTCAGAGTTCCTGTAGTACCGCAGCCGCCCCTGACTATCGTACTCAAAGATCTCGCCGTCCGGGGAGCTTTTCACATCGACCTCGCTCACCGGCTCTTCTCCGGCTTCCGATACATCATACTCCGCAGCTGCCGGCTGTGAGGAAACGCCCTCAGAAACAGCGTCGGATTCGTCAAGGAATTTTGATGTGTCATTGAAATCGTTCTTGAACGACGGCTCACTTGTCGGTGAGACAGGCTGCTCCGCCTCAGAAACGCTGCTGTCGGAAGAAGTGGAGCTTCTTACTCTGCCGGTCGATGAACAGCCGCAGAGCAGGACAGCTGCTGACAATGCAGCAATTATTATCTTTATCTTATTCATTTTGTTACCTCCGTAAATGATATCATGTCTATTATATCACAGCCACCCGGCTATTTCAAGTATTTTTGAAAAAAAGCTCCGGTACATTCTCTTGCACCGGAGCCTTCTTTATTTGGTAGGATTATCGCTCGGATAATTACTCGTTGATCTTTGTAACAACGCCTGAGCCAACTGTTCTGCCGCCCTCACGGATAGCGAAGCGGAGTCCCTCCTCGATAGCGATAGGAGTGATAAGCTCAACGTCCATAGCAACGTTATCACCAGGCATACACATCTCCTTGTCAGCAGGGAGAGTTACAACGCCTGTAACGTCAGTTGTTCTGAAATAGAACTGCGGTCTGTAGTTGTTGAAGAACGGAGTATGTCTGCCGCCCTCCTCCTTCTTAAGAACGTAAACCTGACCGGAGAACTTTGTGTGCGGGTGGATCGAGCCGGGCTTGCAGAGAACCTGTCCGCGCTCAACCTGATCTCTTGTGATACCACGGAGAAGTGCTCCAACGTTATCACCAGCCTCACAGAAGTCAAGAGTCTTTCTGAACATCTCAAGACCTGTAACAACTGTGTTGAGCTTCTCGTCAGAAAGTCCAACGATCTCAACAGGCTCGTTTACATTGAGTCTTCCACGCTCTACTCTTCCGGTAACAACAGTACCACGGCCAGAGATAGTCATTGTATCCTCGATAGGCATAAGGAACGGCTTAGCGTCGTCTCTCTCAGGGCTGGGGATATACTCATCAACAGCATTCATAAGCTCAATGATAGGAGCGTATGCAGGGTCGCTGAGATCGTCCGGAGCCTCAAGAGCCTGGAGTGCAGAGCCCTTGATGATAGGTGTATCATCGCCAGGGAAGTCATAGCTTGAAAGCAGGTCACGGATATCCATCTCAACGAGCTCAAGAAGCTCCTCATCGTCAACCTGGTCAGCCTTGTTCATGAATACAACGATCGCCGGAACGCCAACCTGACGAGCGAGAAGGATGTGCTCTCTTGTCTGAGCCATAGGGCCGTCAGAAGCAGCAACAACGAGGATAGCACCGTCCATCTGAGCTGCACCAGTGATCATGTTCTTAACATAGTCAGCGTGGCCAGGGCAGTCAACGTGTGCATAGTGACGCTTGTCAGTCTCATACTCAACGTGAGCGGTATTGATCGTGATTCCACGCTCTCTCTCCTCAGGAGCCTTATCGATCATGTCGTAAGCCTCGTACTTAGCCTGACCCTTCATAGCGAGAGTCTTTGTGATAGCAGCTGTAAGTGTAGTCTTACCGTGGTCAACGTGGCCGATAGTACCAATGTTTACATGGGGTTTTGTTCTTTCAAATTTAGCCTTTGCCATTGGAAATTTCCTCCTTTTTGAACCGTATGCTCTCCGGGGCGGGCCTCAGGGAGCAGCCTGATCATATGATATATTAATTTTATCACAATTCTGAGGGTTTGTCAACAGAATTTCTGATAAATTTTGCAAATAATATCTGTTAAAACTGCATATAAAGCAGCCTGCAAATTTATCTGCGGTCTGAAACCAGTCAGTATTGCGGCATTTCTGCCTCTGACTATATCCCGTCCGGAACGGGTTTACTTTGCTCTTGAAGACATGATCTTCTCTGCAATGCTCTTCGGTACCTCCTGGTAGCTGTGAGGCTCCATTGTATACTGACCACGACCCTGTGTGTTGGAACGAAGGTCACTTGTGTAGCCGAACATCTCAGAAAGCGGAACAAGAGCATCGACCTGAACTGTGCCGGTCCTTGCCTCCTGACCCTGTATCTGTCCTCTGCGTGAGCTGAGATCGCCGATAACTGTACCGGTGTAGTCGTCCGGAACGATAACTGCGACCTTCATCACAGGCTCCATGAGCACGGGGTCTGCCTTCTTGACAGCCTCCTTGAATGCGATAGAACCAGCGATCTTGAATGCCATTTCAGACGAATCGACCTCGTGATACGATCCATCGTAAAGCTCTACCTTTACGTCAACTACCTCATAGCCTGCAAGTATACCAGACTTCATAGCACCCTGTATACCAGCGTCTACCGCAGGGATATACTCCTTCGGGATAGAACCGCCGACAACAGCGTTCTTGAACTCATAGCCCTTACCGGACTCGTTAGGCTCGATACGGATCTTAACGTGACCGTACTGACCTGAACCACCGGACTGCTTCTTGTACTTGTAGTCAACATCAGCAGTGCCCTTGATAGTCTCCTTATAAGCGACCTGAGGAGCACCAACGTTTGCCTCTACCTTGAACTCACGGAGAAGTCTGTCAACGATGATATCGAGGTGGAGCTCACCCATACCAGCGATGATAGTCTGTCCTGTCTCCTCATCTGTCCATGTCTTGAAGGTAGGATCCTCCTCAGCGAGCTTGCCGAGTGCGATACCCATTTTCTCCTGACCAGCCTTTGTCTTAGGCTCGATAGCGAGCTGGATAACAGGCTCCGGGAACTCCATAGACTCAAGGATTATCGGGTGCTTTTCATCACAGAGAGTATCACCTGTTGTGGTGTTCTTCAGACCAACAGCTGCGGCGATATCACCGGAATAAACTGTTGTCAGATCCTTTCTGTGGTTAGCGTGCATCTGAACGATACGTCCGAAGCGCTCACGGCTGTCCTTTGTAGCATTGAGGACTGTGTCGCCCTGGTTGATGACACCGGAATAAACACGGAAGAACGCAAGCTTACCAACGAACGGGTCAGTAGCGATCTTGAATGCGAGAGCTGAGAACGGCTCCTCATCAGAAGAGGGTCTGTCCTCCTCCTCGTCGGTGTCAGGGTTCACGCCCTTGATTGCCGGTACGTCGAGCGGTGACGGCATATAGTCGATTATAGCGTCAAGGAGCTTCTGAACTCCCTTGTTCTTGTATGATGTGCCGCAGGTAACGGGCACCATCTCATTGGCGATAGTGGACTTTCTGATGCAAGCCTTTATCTCCTCCTGAGTAAGCTCCTCGCCGTCGAGGTACTTCATCATAAGCTCCTCGTCCTGCTCTGCAACGTGCTCTACCATATCATCGTGGTACTGCTGAGCCTTGTCCTTCATGTCCTCAGGGATATCCTCAACGAGAATATCAGTACCGAGGTCGTTGGTGTAGATGTATGCCTTCATCTCAACAAGGTCGATAATGCCCTTGAACTCGTCCTCAGCACCGATAGGAAGCTGGATCGGAACGGCATTGCACTTGAGTCTGTCCTTCATCATGTCAACGACACGATAGAAGTCAGCACCCATGATATCCATCTTGTTTACGTAAGCCATACGGGGTACTTTATAGTTATCAGCCTGACGCCAAACGGTCTCAGACTGCGGCTCAACACCGCCCTTTGCACAGAGAACTGTAACAGAGCCGTCGAGAACTCTCAGTGAACGCTCGACCTCAACAGTGAAGTCAACGTGGCCGGGAGTGTCGATGATGTTGAGTCTGTGGTCCTGCCAGTAGCAGGTAGTAGCAGCAGAAGTGATAGTGATACCACGCTCCTGCTCCTGAGCCATCCAGTCCATAGTAGCGCTTCCCTCATGGGTCTCACCGATCTTGTGGTTTACACCGGTGTAGAAGAGTATACGCTCAGTGGTGGTAGTCTTTCCGGCATCTATGTGAGCCATAATGCCGATATTTCTGGTGTTTTCAAGTGAACAATCTCTTGCCATGATATCCTCCTTCCGCAAGTGTCTGCAAGTGAAAATATTTTAGGATTTTCAGTGCGGCGATCACCAGCGGTAGTGAGCAAACGCCTTGTTTGCCTCTGCCATCTTGTGTGTATCGTCACGCTTTTTGCAGGCACCGCCGGTGCCGTTAAGAGCATCGAGGATCTCACCTGCAAGTCTTTCCTTCATAGTTCTCTCGTTTCTCTCCCTTGAATACTTTGTTATCCAGCGGAGACCGAGAGTCTGGCGTCTTTCGGGTCTTACCTCCATAGGTACCTGGTAAGTAGCACCGCCGAGACGGCGAGCCTTTACCTCAAGCTCAGGCATGATATTCTCCATAGCCTGCTCAAATACCTCAAGAGCATCCTTGCCTGTCTTCTCGGCAACGATGTCGAAAGCACCATAAACGATTTTCTGCGCAACGCCCTTCTTGCCGTCCAGCATGATATTGTTTATCAGGCGTGTAACGAGCTTTGAGTTGTATACAGGGTCCTGTAATACGTCACGCTTTGCGATATTACCTCTTCTTGGCATTGTTCGCTTCCCTCCTTCATACAGATTCATGAATTCACAGGTACTCGTACCTGACCGGTTACTGCTTTGCCCGGTGGCAAAGCCATGCTTCGCCGTCAGGCCAATGGCAAAGCTACGCTTCGCCGTCAGGTATGTGCAGCCAATGCAGAGGAATATAGCATATCTATATAAACTCCGCATTATAGCGGCGGCAGTTGTCTGAGTTATTGATAAATTATCCTGCTGTTAAATTCTGCGGCTGATATTATCCAGCGAAGCCGCCCTGCTGGTGAAGAATCTTACTTCTGCTTAGGTCTCTTTGCACCGTACTTGGAACGAGCCTGATTTCTGTTGGCAACGCCCTGTGCATCAAGAGTACCTCTGATGATGTGGTAACGCACACCAGGGAGATCCTTGACACGTCCGCCTCTTATGAGAACAACGCTGTGCTCCTGAAGGTTGTGACCGATACCGGGGATATAAGATGTTACCTCATAGCCATTGGTGAGCTTAACTCTTGCGATCTTTCTCATAGCTGAGTTCGGCTTCTTAGGTGTAGCGGTTCTTACAGCTGTGCAGACGCCTCTCTTCTGAGGGCAGCTCTGGTTGATCTGTACCTTCTTCTTTGCGTTGTAGCCCTTCTGGAGAGCAGGAGCTGTAGACTTTGTCTCAAGATCCTTTCTTCCCTTACGGACGAGCTGGTTTAATGTAGGCATATTTTTCCTCCTTTGCAAAATTCTATACGCCTATTGTCGGCATACTTCATAATTATATACCAAAAAAGCGGGCTTGTCAAGAGAATTTTTCCTGACAAGCCTTAGTTTTGCCGATATTTGGTGCATTTCACACTTTGTCAACCGAAAAGGGCACGGTATATTGGGCAGAATGTACGTTTTCACTCCCTGCCGACATACTTTTCCATGCTTACCGGATCCTGTGCAGTCGATACATAGGCGTAATATTCAAGTATTTTCGAGGCGTCAGAGGCGTTTACAAGTCCGTCGCCGTCAACGTCGCCCGCTTTTTTCTGCCTGTCGGTGAAATTGCCGCTGCCGCCGGTCGATACCGCCGCATACTCAATGAGTATATCAGTTGCATCAGATGCGTCAATGAGTCCGCTGTCGTTCACATCACCGAGCCTGTAGCTGTCGGTCTGGCTCTCCGGTACAGTGAATGTAAGGGTCTGCACACTCGTATCGCCCCAGCTTCCGTTATGTACTCCGAAGGTGAGGGTAACTGTGCCTGCTCCGTTAATGGTAACTGTGCCGTCATTGGATATCTGTGCAACGCTGCTGTCGCTGGTATTTCCCCAGTATACAGTATAATTCGACGGTGCGAGCACCACCTTGAAGCTGCTGCCTGTCCTGAGCTGAGACGCTGCGGGCTGAGCCACTGAAACGCTCTGTGAGGTAGTCGTGGTGGAGCTTGAAGTTGTAGGAGCTGCGGTCGTTGTTGCAGCGGTGGTCGTAGTCTCTGTAGTGGTTGTCGTTGTGGTAGCCGTAGTATCTGTAGTAGTTGTCGTTGTGGTAGCCGTAGTCTCTGTAGTAGTCGTAGTCTCTGTAGTGCTCGTCTCCGGCCGATCATTCACGATCACATAGAAATTATCTGTGGCTGTTATTCCGGACGCAGTGTAGCTGATAATAACAGTATACACACCGGCAAGAGAGCTGTTGAAGTCGGTGTACATGGTAAATTCCGGGTCGGTCATTGGTACAGCAGGGGAGTCGTATGCTCCTAAATACGGGTCAGTACCTCCGTAGGCAACAGTTCCGCCCGTCAGGTCAAGCTCCTCGCCGACGTAATACTGGGTCTTGTAGGGCAGATCGACTATATTGATATGTACCTCAGGCTCGTATGGAGTGCCGGCACTCGTGGTAGTTGTAGTCTCAGCTGTAGTTGTTGTGGTCGTAGTCGTAGTGGTAGTGGTATCCTCTGTGGTTGTCGTAGTCTCTTCGGTAGTTGTCTCCATTATTTTCCGCACTCTGATAACTACGTCCGGCGATGTCGGGGTGAAGATGATATTTGTGTTATCGTCCGCAAGCTCATAGCCCTCAGGCGGCTCCGCAACGATAACTCTGCCGTAGACCGTGTGGAGGGTATATACCGTTTTCTCCCACCGGGTATACTGGATATAGCCGCTCATGTCAGGGTCATTTGCATTATCCGGCAGCACATAGTAGCTGACCCCCGGAACTGTGTTCTGCTCCACATCAACAGCGATAACGCTGTACTCATATGCCGCTAAGGTCGTGGTCGTAGTTTCCTCGGTGGTAGTCGTGGCAGTTGTAGTCGTCGTGGTAGTTGTGGTCGTAGTCGTGGTAGTTGTTGTGGTGGTGGTTGTCGTTGCCGGAACAGTAGCCGTTGTCACAACAGTCGGCTGACCGCTCAGGGCTGAGAACGTCCTTCCGCACAGCTCAGCATATGTCTGTGCGGTCGAGCCGGAATATCCCCGGATAGTACCGCTGTAGCTGTAGCGGTCGGTGTCCTTGCCATTGCAGAACGTCTCCTCCGCACCCATTATGTTGCAGTCGGGGTTGTAGATAGTCACCGCACTGAGCTTTTCGCAGTTGTAGAAGGCGTATCTTCCTATCTTTTCAACATTTGCCGGGATAACGATACCCCTGAGCAGAGGACAGCCGCTGAATGCGTAGGCACTTATCATCGTTACAGTCGAGGAAATGCTGACCGATGTAAGCATTGAGCACTGTGAGAACGCACATGAGCCTATGCTTGTAACGCCCTCCTCAATGACGACCGATCTAATGCTGTCAACAATGCTGTTCCACGGGACGAAGGTGTAGATATCCCACTCCGTCATAGGCCCCGTGCCGCTGACGGTAAGTGTACCGCCGGAGAAATTGAACGTGAGGTTCGCTCCGCACGAGCCTGATGTAGCTTCCTTTGTTTCAACAAGCTCCGGCAGAGGTATCTCAGCTGCCGAGGTCTTCGCCGGGAGGACGCACATCAAGCACATAGCTCCGGCGAGCAATAATCCAAGCAATCTTTTCATGGTCATGCTCCTTTTCAATTTTATGCCTTTATTTTATGCCTTTATATTAACTGTATTATAGTATATCACCCCGTCCTCCTGAACGAGAACAGCATTATCAGCGGATATATCTCCAGCCGTCCGAGAAGCATATCAAAGCACAGCACTATCTTCGAGAACGGACTCAGACCGCTGAAATTTCCAGCCGTGCCGAACCTGCCAAGTCCGAAGCCGATATTGTTCATGCAGGTTATGACCGCCGAGAGATTCTCCTCTATCGAATACTTGTCGAAGGACAGCAGAAGCAGCGAGAAGCACATCAGCATGATAAAGATTATCAGATAATTTCCCGCACCGCGCACTACCGCCTTTTCGACCGGCTTTCCGTCCATTTTTACAGTCGCCACAGCACGGGGGCTCACAATGTATTTCAGCTCCTTGATGCCGGTCTTTATTATTATCAGTATCCTTGCGACCTTCATTCCGCCGCCGGTCGAGCCTGCACACGCTCCTATGAACATCAGCAGCACAAGAAGCGTCTGTGAGAATCTCGGCCACTGGTCGGTATCCGCCGTTGCAAAGCCCGTTGACGTTATAGTGGAGGCGACCATGAAGAACGCCCTGCGGAGTGCCTCTGCGACATTCCGGTACTGGGAAGCTATATTCATCGTTATTGCAGCTGTTGCGGCAATTATCACGCCGAGATATACCCTCAGCTCCTCGTTTTTGTACACAAGCGAGAATTTCCGGATTATGAGATAATAGTACAGATTGAAGTTCACGCCGAAAAGGATTATGAACACGGCTATGACCATTTCTATGTACACGCTGTTGTAATGCGCTATGCTGTCGCCCCATATCGCAAAGCCGCCCGTACCTGCTGAGGAAAATGCGTTGGTGAGAGCGTCAAATACCGGCATTCCCCCGAAAAGCAGGAATATTACCTCCAGTGCCGTAAGACCGATATATATTCCGTAGAGTATCCTTGCCGAAAAGCTCGATTTGGAAACGAGCCGCCCTACGTCCGGGCCTGCACACTCCGCCCTCATCATGTGCATGGTGCGGGAGTCATTGCTCGACATTATCGCAAGCACGAACATAAGCACTCCCATTCCGCCGAGCCAGTGAGTGAACGCCCTCCAGAAAAGGCACGCCCTCGACATTTTCTCGATATCAACAAGTATCGTAGAGCCGGTCGTCGTAAAGCCTGAGACCGTCTCGAAAAGCGCGTCGATATAGTGCGGTATCTCGTGGGATATAACGAATGGCAGAGCACCTATCGCAGACATGACTATCCACGACGCAGCGACGCTGACGAAGCCCTCCATAGAGAATACGGAGTTATTTTTGGGCTTGCGGAACGTCAGCAGCACTCCGACAAGGAAGGTTATTATGAACGGGACTCCGAACGAGGTGAATACATGGGGCTCGTGGTAGATAAGACCCACCACTATCGGCAGCAGCATGAAGAATGCCAGCACCTTGAGTATCTGCCCCATGATGTAAAAGACCATTCTGTAGTTCATTTCAGCCCTGCTCTCTCCTTACTTTGAAAAAAGCTCTTTGAGGTCGCCCATTCCCTTGTGGGTCGTCACGACAACGACGCTGTCGTTGACCTTCAGGCAGTCATCGCCCTTTGGGATTATGAGCTCACTTCCACGGACTATGCTCGCTATCAGTATCCCGCTGCGTAGCTTGAGCTTTTTCAGCGGAACATCGACATATTCCCTCTGCTCCCTTACAACAAATTCTATCGCCTCAAGCCTGTCGTTCACAAGGCGGTAGAGCGTCGTGATACTGTTTCCGTTCGAGTTCTGCTTAGCCCGGACGTACTGCAATATCTGGCTGACGGTAATTGACTTCGGGGAGATTATGCTGTCAAGCGCAAGGGTATCCGTAAGCTGCAAAAATGTCATTCTGTTGACCTTGGTGACTACCTTTTCAACGCCGTTCTTCTTGGCAAGCAGCGAGAGCAGGATATTCTCCTCGTCGATACCCGTGAGCGATACGACCGCATCAGCGTCGTACACCCGCTCCTCACGCAGTATATCGTGGTCAGTACCGTCTGCGTTGATGACGTTGACCTTGTTCAGACGGTCTGTAAGCTCAAGACACCTGTCCCTGTCTATCTCGATTATCTTCACCTTCACGCCCATTTCCACAAGCTGCTGGGCAAGGTGATACGCAACTCTTCCTCCTCCGATGAGCACAGCGGACTTGACCCTCTTTTCACGGTACGCCGCACTCACGCTCTTGAACAGCTTCACCATATTGCTGTGCGAGGCGGTAATGTGTATCTTGTCGCCTGCCTTGAGAATGAAGCTGCCGTTGGGAATAATAAGGTCATTGCCCCTCTGCACCGCACAGATGAGTATATCAAGTCTCAGGCGGCGTGAGAGCTGTGTCAGGGCGAGATTTTCGAGAATGCTGCCCTTTGTTATGCGTATCTCCGCAAGGTCTACATGTCCCATAGCGAACGACTCGATATTTATAGCCTCCGGGTAACGCAGCACCTTGGCTATCTCATTCGCAGCACTGTAGTCCGGGTTGACCATCATGCTTATGCCGAGCTCCTCACGCATGAAAACGAGCTGGTCGTCGAACTCAGGGTCACGCACTCTTGCGATACAGTGTCTTGCCTTCATCTTCTTTGCGATAAGGCAGGAGAGGATATTGACCTCATCGGAGCTTGTCACAGCGATGAAGATATTCGCCTTTGCGACGTTTGCGTCCTCAAGCACACTGGTTTGCAGGCAATTACCGACGATACCCTTGATATCGTAGTCGTTTGTGAGTGTTTTTATCAGCGTTTCATTCTTGTCGATCAGCGTTACGCTGTGCTCCTCGCACAGCACCTCAGCAAGAGAGCTGCCGACCTTTCCTCCGCCGACAATGATAATGTCCATGTTTCCTCCCTGATCCAAGGGCATCTCTGAAAGCTGTTTCAGGAAATGCCGTTATATTATTATATTATTTTCCATATCGGGACGGGCAGATATTTCCCCTTCAGAAGATATTATGTGTATACAATATCTCATATTAATTATAATCCCGGCAATAGTTTTTGTCAATAGCCGTCAGAATATTTTGACAAATCATTCCGCATGGTGTATAATAGAGTACAGAGCCTGTTTGCAGCAATGGAGGGAAGGAAAGTGGGCAAGGAGCTTAAAACGAATGCGATACGGTTTCTGGACAGGAATAAGATAAGCTATGATATACAAGTCTATCAGTGTGATGAGTTCATCGACGGCACTGACGTTGCCGATAAGCTCGGTCAGCCGCATGAGCTGACGTTCAAGACCCTCGTCGCTCAGGGAAAGTCCGGCGGATATTACTGCTTCCTGCTGCCGGTCGCAATGGAGCTTGACCTGAAAAAGGCTGCGAAATGTGCGGGGGAGAAGTCAGTGGCACTGATACACGTAAAGGATATAAATAGAATAACCGGCTACGTCCGTGGCGGCTGCACCCCGATAGGCATGAAGAAGCAGCTCCCGACGGTCATTCACAGCTCAGCTAAGTCGCTTGAGCGGTTCTATATCAGCGGCGGCAGGATAGGCACGCAGATATATCTGTCTCCGGCAGAGCTTGCAGGAGCGATAAACGCCGTATTCGGGGATATTGCTTTGCAGTCCCCGTGAAATAAGTTCGTACAGGAGGTGCTTTATGAATTATATCGGCGAAAAATGCGTTTACTGCTACAAGGTATTCACCGAGGAGGACGACGTTGTCGTATGCCCGGAGTGCGGCTCTCCCCACCACAGAGCCTGCTACGCTGAGTACGGGAAATGCTCGAAATTTGAATTTCATATTATCGGCTTCCAGTGGGAGAGGGAGAACAAGCCGTCCGATACCCGGACTGAGGAGGCTCCCCGGAAGCCCGACGCTCCCGTTGGCATTATCAACTGCCCCTCCTGCGGCTTTCCGAACGTCACAAGCCGGACTACCTGCGAATACTGCGGTACTGTCCTGAAAAAGCCCGGCACTGACCCGGAGGACAGGTACGATGCCGGAGAGATACCGGATATCTTTTCCGCAGCCGGTGCTGCCGATCCGGAAGAGGATATGGGCGGCGTGACCCTCGGAGAGGTCACACACTTCGTAAGCACCAACACCCTCTACTATATCCCGGTATTCCGGCGAATGAAAGCCCTCGGCACCAGGCTGTCGCTGAATCTGCTGTGCTTCCTGTTTCCGCCGGTGTTCTTCGCAAACCGCAGAATGTGGGGCTGGGCAGTCCTCTCGGCGGCGGTGATGATACTCATTGGTCTGCCGTCAATGGTAGAGATACTCCTCTCGGAGAGCGTAAGCGGCGGGATATCGCTGTTTTCTCCGGAGCTGACCTCTGTGCTGAGCCAGTATTCCGGCTTCATCAGCCGGCTTTCGGATGCGGGGACGCTCCTGCAATTCGTCCAGCGGATAGTATTCTCCTCGTTTGCGAACTTCATCTACATGGGCTTTTCCATAAGGTCGCTCAAAAAGCTCCGCAAGGCTACCGGAAAGCCGGTGATACCGCCTGAGATAGCCGAGGCTGCCGGAGGTGCAAGACCGCTGAATATGCTGCTGATATGCGTTATATTTTTTGCCGCCTCATACGCTGCAATGTTCGGTGCGACCGTGTTCATGGAGTTTCTTGTGATGATGTCCGGTGCTGTGTAATGGGTATATTTATATTAACACGGTATTATATAGATTTGTGCATATGTACAAAGTTTGCGAAAAGTTACTGATACCACTTGATTTATTTACAAAAGGTGGTAAAATATAATTAGCACTCAGAGAAAGAGAGTGCTAAACCGGTGTCTTGAAGCCGGTCATATAATTTGCAGGAGGTAATAGCATGACTATCAAACCCTTACAGGACAGAGTAGTAGTTAAAATGACTGAGGCTGAGGAGACTACAAAGAGCGGTATAATCCTCTCAGGCTCTGCTAAGGAGAAGCCGGAGGTCGCTGAGGTCATCGAGGTCGGCCCGGGTACTGCTGACGTTAAAATGGAGGTAAAGCCCGGAGATAAAATACTCATCTCAAAGTATTCAGGCACTAATGTGAAGCTTGAGGGTGAGGAGTACATCATCGTTAAGATGGAGGATATACTCGCTGTCGTTGAGTGATCCTCAGGTAAATTGATTCTGAATTGATTCTGAAGTGATTCTGAAAGGAGTAATTTGAATATGGCAAAGGATATAAAGTACGGAGAGGACGCAAGAAAGTCGCTCCAGGCAGGTATCGACAAGCTTGCCGATACAGTAAGGATAACTATGGGCCCGAAGGGCAGAAATGTCGTTCTCGACAAGAAGTTCGGTGCTCCCCTTATAACAAATGACGGCGTTACTATCGCTAAGGATATCGAGCTTGAGGACGCTTTCGAGAATATGGGTGCTCAGCTCGTCAAGGAGGTCGCTACAAAGACCAATGACGCAGCCGGTGACGGAACAACTACCGCTACTCTCCTCGCTCAGACTATCGTTCATGAGGGTATGAGAAATATTGCTGCCGGTGCTAATCCTATGGTGCTCAAGAAGGGTATCGCCAAGGCTGTTGACGCTGCTGTAAAGGCTATAACCGACAACTCAAAGGCTGTTGAGGGCAGTGAGGATATCGCAAGAGTCGGCACAGTTTCATCTGCTGACGAGGCTGTTGGAAAGCTTATCGCTGAGGCTATGGAGAAGGTAACTGCTGACGGCGTTATCACTATCGAGGAGAGCAAGACTGCTGAGACCTACAGCGAGGTAGTTGAGGGTATGCAGTTCGACAGAGGCTATATCTCGCCTTATATGGTAACTGATACCGATAAGATGGAGGCTGTATACGACGACGCATTCGTGCTTATCACCGACAAGAAGATATCCTCTATCCAGGAGATACTTCCGCTCCTTGAGCAGATAGTTAAGATGGGCAGAAAGCTCGTTATCATCGCTGAGGACGTTGAGGGCGAGGCTCTTACAACTATCATACTCAACAACCTCAGAGGCACATTCAAGGTAGCTGCTGTAAAGGCTCCGGGCTTTGGCGACAGACGCAAGGAGATGCTCCGTGATATAGCTGTTCTCACTGGCGGCGAGGTGATCACCTCTGAGCTTGGTCTTGAGCTGAGTGAGACTACTATCGACCAGCTCGGTCAGGCTAAGCAGATAGTTATTCAGAAGGAGAACACTATCATTGTTGACGGTGCAGGTGCTTCAGAGAATATAAAGTCAAGAGTTGCTCAGATACGTGCTGCTATCGAGACTACAACATCTGATTTTGACAGAGAGAAGCTCCAGGAGAGGCTTGCAAAGCTCGCAGGCGGTGTTGCAGTTATCAAGGTAGGTGCTGCGACTGAGATAGAGATGAAGGAGAAGAAGCTCCGCATCGAGGACGCTCTTGCAGCTACAAAGGCAGCTGTTGAGGAGGGTATCGTTGCAGGCGGCGGTACTGCATTCATCAACGCTATACCGGCAGTTGACGACGTTATCTCTTCACTTGAGGGTGACGAGAAGACAGGTGCTCAGATAATCCGCAGGGCTCTTGAGGCTCCGGTTCGTCAGATCGCTGAGAACGCAGGACTTGAGGGCAGCGTTATCGTTGACAAGATAGTTAATTCCGGAAAGACCGGATACGGCTTCGACGCATTCAACGAGGAGTATGTTGATATGATACCGGCTGGTATCGTTGACCCGACAAAGGTAACACGCTCCGCACTTCAGAACGCAGCTTCTGTTGCAGCAATGGTACTCACTACTGAGAGCCTTGTTGCTGACATAAAGGAGCCTGAGCCGCCGGCAATGCCCGCAGGCGGAATGGGCGGTATGTATTAATAGTATTAATAGTATTAATAGACTGCACAGAATAAAATGATAAGGCGAACCGTTTACTGCGGTTCGCCTTTTTTGTGGATATGGCGGGCGGTCGGAACACTCGGTTTTGCGTTTTTGTCATAGAATGAATGCGTGGGTTCTTCTGCGTCAGATACCGCCGGTCGATATTCTTCTTCTATGTTGTTTATCCCTACGCTAAGTCAAAGGGGGAAACCTCCGGGGCAAACCCTTTTGAAAAAGGGTTCCCTCTTACTGAGGCGGTCCCCTCTGTCTCACTACGTTCGACATCTCCCCGCCCCGCGGGGAGTCACCCCGTACCCCTTTCCTAAAACTTTCAGCTCCGTAAAGCTTTACTGT
>JAFVFL010000026.1 GCA_017475555.1 Ruminococcus sp. | reverse complement strand
TTCGACGACCTTGATCTTGAACTCCGGTGTATAACTTTTTCTCGGTTTTCCTTTTGGCATAAAAATGCACCCTTTCGTTAGACTTTGATTCGGTATATTTCTATTATACCACATTGTCTAACAAATGGGGAGCATTTCAGTATGGCTTTCCGGGGTTTATCTTATATCAGCCTGTGCTCACTGTGTCTCATACTTAGGCTCACAGGTGAGGTTTATCCCAAGCCGCTTGAAGGTACGCTCGTCCACCTGGGAAAGTATCACCGTCGAATGCACCTCACAGCCCCGGAGACTTTCTATCTGCTCCATAGCACGGCGTGCATTTTCATCGGTGTTTGCACAGATAGACAGTGCTATCAGTGTCTCGTCGCTGTGCATACGGGGATTGTTGCTGCCGAAATGCTTTGTTTTAAGGCTCATTATCGGCTCGATAACGTGCGGCGACATGAGAAGAAGCTCATCGTCAAGCCCCGCAAGGTGCTTCAGTGCGTTGAGCAGCAGAGCCGATACCGCTCCGAGAAGCTTTGAGGTCTTGCCCGTGAGGATAGTTCCGTCCGGAAGCTCCATTGCTGCGGCAGGTGCTCCGGTAGCCTCCTCCTTTGCAAGTGCTGCGGCGATAACGCTCCTGTCGTCCGCTGTAACGTTTGCCTGCTTCATCAGCAGCTCCAGCTTGAGCACCTCGTCCTCCGGCACCTGTCCCTTACGGTTCTCGCACATACCGGTATAGTATCTGCGGATTATCTCCTGCCGTGCGGCATCGCTTACTATCTCATCGTCAATAATGCAGTTTCCAGCCATATTCACGCCCATATCCGTCGGCGACTTGTACGGCGAGCTGCCGAGGATAAGCTCGAACATCGCATTGAGCACCGGGAATATCTCAACGTCACGGTTATAGTTGACGGTCGTTTTGCCGTATGCCTCAAGGTGGAACGGGTCTATCATATTCACGTCGTTCAGGTCGGAGGTAGCTGCCTCATATGCGATATTTACCGGGTGCTTGAGCGGCAGGTTCCATATCGGGAAGGTCTCGAACTTTGCGTACCCGGCGTTGACGCCTCTTTTGTGCTCGTGGTAGAGCTGAGAGAGGCAGGTCGCCATTTTTCCGCTGCCGGGGCCAGGTGCGGTAACAACGACAAGACGCCGTGTGGTCTCGATATAGTCGTTCCTGCCGTAGCCGTCATCGCTTATTATGTATTTCAGGTCTGAGGGATAGCCCTTTATGCTGTAGTGGTGGTACACCCTTACGCCGAGGGCTTCGAGCCGCTTCTGGAAGGCATCTGCACTCGGCTGTCCGTCGTACTGAGTGAGGACAACGCTGCTGACGTACAGACCTATACGGGTGAACACTCCGAAAAGGCGTATAACATCGACATCGTAGGTTATCCCGAGGTCGCCCCGTATCTTGTTTTTCTCGATATCCCCCGCCTTGATAGCAATAACTATCTCAGCCTCGTCCTTCAGCTGGAGGAGCATCTGGAGCTTGCTGTCCGGCTTGAAGCCCGGCAGCACTCTTGAGGCGTGGTAATCGTCGAAGAGCTTTCCGCCGAACTCAAGATAGAGCTTTCCGCCGAACTGGGCTATTCTCTGGCGGATATGCTCCGACTGCATACTGAGGTATTTTTCGTTGTCAAAACCGACCCTTGCTGAACTGTGCATTTACTATTCCTCCCATAAAAATATCCATATTATCATTATATAACAAATTTCCCTGAATTGCAACAGCTTTTACGGAAAAACACGGGAATATATTTTTCTTGACTAAATCTGTTTGTAATGGTATAATTTTAGAAGATACTATACCAGGGAGTGAGGATATGATCTTTTACACAGCAGACCCGCATTTCGGGCACGAAAGAATAATCACCCTTTGCAGCAGACCGTTCAGCTCGGCAGAGGAGATGAATGAAGCCCTGATAAGCCGCTGGAACAGCGTTGTCGGGGAGGAGGACGATATCTATGTCCTCGGCGATGTCATGTACAGGTCGAAGACGCCGCCGGATAAGATACTTTCCCGGCTTTCCGGCAAAAAGCACCTGATAGTCGGCAATCACGATGAGGATAGGCTTGATGACCCGGATTTTACCCGATTTTTCGAGAGCATTGACAATTATCTCATCATAGATGATGAGGGCAGGAAGGTCGTGCTTTTCCACTACCCGATACTTGAATGGTACGGCTCCTACCGGGGATATTACCATGTTTTCGGGCATATCCACAATATGGATAATGACGCACAGAGGATAATGCTCCCAAACCGTATGGCGTTCAACGCCGGGGCTGACATATGGGATTTCACGCCTGTCACGCTCGATCAGATGATAGAAAGCAAAAAATCAGATTAAGGAAGAAAATTATGTCAAGTGAACAGATACAGACCCTTGCAAAGCTGATGCTTGAATTTATACCGCCGACGATGAAGCTTTTCGGCTTTACGCTGCTTTACTCCATACCGCTCGGAATGGTCGCAGCCTTGCTGAAAATGTGCCGGTTCAAGCCGGTATCGTGGCTCACGAATCTCTATATACTCATTATGAGGGGAACTCCGCTGCTTTTGCAGATAATCGTTGTGTATTACTCAGTCCCGATACTCAGAATGAGCAGCGGCTGCCCGAAATGGCTCTCGTCAGTGCTCACAGGGGTCGATATACAGAGCGACAGCTATATGTTCCGCATGGTGCTTGCGGCGTTCGTGCTCAACTATGCGGCGTATTTTGCGGAGATATTCCGGGGCGGCATAGAATCCATCCCAAAGGGACAGTATGAAGCAGCCGGGGCGCTCGGCTTCAGCCGGATGCAGACCTTTTTCCGGATAATACTGCCGCAGGTGTTCAAGCGTGTCATTCCGGCAAGCTCGAACGAGATAATCATTCTCGTCAAGGATACCTCTCTTGCGTATGCAGTAGGATACATGGAGATAATGTACATAGCCAAGAAGCAGATGAGCTTCTACAGCTCCCTCGTCCCGCTGTTTTTAGCCGGTATTTTCTATTTTGCGGCAGCAGCTGTTCTCACGCTTATTTTCGGGTATATCGAGAAAAAGCTGGATTATTACAAATAAGGGGGCGGAAATATGGCAATGCTTGAGGTAAAGGGGCTTTCAAAGAGCTTCGGTGAGCTGAAGGTGCTCAATGATATCAGCTTCAGCGTTGAAAAGGGCGAGGTCGTTGCGGTCATAGGGCCGTCCGGAAGCGGAAAATCCACGCTCCTGAGGTGCATAAACCAGCTTGAAAGGGCTGGCGGCGGAGAGATAGACGTCTGCGGAGTGAATATGGTGAAAAGCGGCGAAAAGGGCAGGGCAGTCTATGCAGACAGCAGGACTTTGCGTGAGATACGGCTCAAGACCGGGCTTGTTTTCCAGAATTTCAACCTGTTCCCGCACATGACAGTGCTGCGGAATGTCACAGAGGCTCCGGTGTGCGTGCTGAAAAAGAGCAAGGCGGACGCACAGGCAAGGGCGATGGAGCTGCTGAAAAAAATGGGACTTGAGGCAAAGGCTAAGTCCTATCCGTGTGAGCTTTCGGGCGGACAGCAGCAGAGAGTGTCCATTGCGAGGGCACTTGCACTTGACCCGGATATACTGTTCTTTGACGAGCCTACGTCGGCACTTGACCCGGAGCTGACCGGAGAGATACTCAAGGTCATCAGGGAGCTTGCGGCAGAGGGCATGACTATGGTGATAGTGACGCACGAAATGGCGTTTGCCCGTGACGTAGCCGATAAGGTGGTGTTCATGGAGGGCGGATATATAGTCGAAATGGGAACACCGCAGCAGCTTTTCGGCGACTCTGCCTCGGAGAGAGTAAGACAGTTCCTCGCAAGGTTCAGCGATCAGTAAGATCATCTCCGTACCGTCGGGGGAATACTTTTATAGAAGCTTACACGTAATATTGAGGGAAACCCTTTTGAAAAAGGGTTGTCCCTCAAACTCCTTTCCTAAAACTTTCAGCTAAAATCCCCAGATAGGGCACACCGGTCAATTCTGGTTTGAAGGTGTGTGCGTGCCCTATCTGGGGATTTTAATTAAAAGTCTTTGGAAAGGGGTACGGGGGAGAACCTTTCTTCAGAAAGGTTTCCCCCGGTATCATGTATAAACGTTTATAAAAGTATCCCCCAACGGTGCGGAGATCTCTGAGATCATCAGTCCTGTGCGATTATCTCCTTATAGAATTCGGAGTAATCCTTTCTTTTCTCGTTTGTGAACTGTATCGCAGTCCTCGGGTGCTGATTGAAAAGTCCGGTAAGGAGATACTGTAGATCATATCCCCATACAACACCCTGCTCACGGAGTGCTGTTATGTGCTTCTCAATGAACTGTATCACCGGGTAAACGTTGTACTTAGGGTTCTTCAGGAAGCCGAGGAGCAGCTCCATAGCACAGTTTCCAGCACCTCTGCCCATTCCGCCGTAGGTAGCGTCGAGCCAGTCAACGCCGTCACCGACAGCCTCGATAGTGTTCGCAAATGCGAGCTGCTGGTTGTTGTGGGCGTGCATACCGACCTTCTTGTTGTACTTGTCGGCGTATTCCGTGTATATGCTTGCGATACGTGCTATCTGCTCCGGATAAAGCGAGCCGAAGCTGTCAACAATGTATATAACGTCCACAGGTGTCTTTCCGAGGATATCGAGTGCCACCTTTACATCGGACTCCTGGGCATTCGATACAGCCATTATATTGCAGCTGACCTCATAGCCCTTTCTCTTTGCGTCCTCTATCATATCCACAGCTGTAGGTATCTGGTGCAGATATGTAGCGACCCTGATAAGGTCTACCGGAGATTCGCTCCTGTCGTGTATATCCTCCTTGTAGTTGCAGCGTCCGACGTCAGCCATTACTGCGATCTTGAGGTCTGTATTGTTCTCTCCGACTATCGAGCGGATAAAATCGTCATCGCAGAACTTGCACGCACCGAATTTCTCCGGGTCGAACATCTCCTTATCGCCCTTATAGCCGAATTCCATGTAGTCAACGCCCGCACGGAGATTTGCGTTGTAGAGGTTCTTGATAAACTCGTCAGTGAAGAAGAAGTCATTTACAAGACCGCCGTCTCTGAGGGTAGCATCGACAGCCTTGATACCTGGTCTGTAATCCATAAGATTTGATAGCTCTTTCATTTTATATTTCCTTTCTTATTTTATCACGATTTATGCTGATAGTATGTCAACAGTGTGTCAGTAATGTCTCAATTACGGTCATCAGCAGTATTTATGATTTCACGCTTTACGCTGTAACGCTTTAAAGTGTACTTATCCTGCATATCGTATTATATCACAACAAAATGGATTTGTCAAGTATAAAATAATTATTAAAATCATTTATCAGAATATCCGGACTTTTTTCCCGTCTATTGCCTGGAAAAAGTTGACAGCACAATAATTCTATGGTAAAATCTGAATAGAAGATATTTCAGATCAATAAAAGGAGCTGATATGATATGAGAATGGACGAGACCGGCTTCAACCACCGGCACGAGAAGAGCTTTTACATTGACCGCCCAGAGGGTACGGGAGACTGGCTGCTGCTTGCTACAAAGACGAAGGCAGTGTTCCGCACCGACGGCAGAGATGTGCAGTATCCGGCGAATACATTCGTGATATATACCCCCGGAACTCCGCAGTATTACCGGGCGGACGGGACGGAGTACATCGACGACTGGATCCATTTCGGCCCGGATAAGGACGAGCAGCAGCTTATGGAGAAGCTCGGTATACCGCTGAACAGACCTGTGTCCGTGCAGAGCCTGTCCCTTGCGTCTGATATCATCGCAGCCATGTGCCATGAGCATTACTCCTCGAACCAGTACCGGCAGGAGAGCGTTGACCTGTACTTCCGGCTGCTGATATACAAACTCGGAGAGTATGCAGCTGAGGCAATGGAGCCGGAGGGCGAGCAGCAGTCACTGTACATCGAAAAGCTGACATGGCTGAGGGACTGTATCTACCGCTGGCCGTCAAGGGACTGGAATGTTGATGATATGGCGGCTGAGGCTTCACTGAGCCGTTCAAGGCTTCAGCACCTGTACTCGGAGACGTTCGGTACAAGCATATCAAAGGACATCATAGCGAGCAGAATGGCAAAGGCTGAGGAGCTGCTGAAGGACCCGGAGCTTTCCATACATGATGTAGCGATGACGGTCGGGTGCAGCACAGCCTCGTATTTCAACAGGCTCTTCCGCTCTGCATACGGGAAAACGCCGTCGGAGTTCCGCAGGGAGCTTCTGAATAAGGGCAGCGGAGATAACTGATATCTCTGAATAATTACATGAATTATCATGGGAAAGGTTAGATCATGAGTGATAAAATGAACGATAAAGACCTGTATTCCGCAATATTCGACATAGTAAGCACCAACGCTGGCAAGGCTGGGAGCACTATGGAGGTACGCAAGGAATGCTATATGTACCTGACGGAGGCAAGCCCGGATACCGTCGATATACTGGAGCTGTCAAAGGAGGAGGACAACAGTCTTTTCCTTGAAAAGGCATACTACATCATGCTTTGCAGAATGGTCGATAAAAAGGCGAAAAGCGACTGGTCGGACTATGAAAAGCTCCCGAAAGAGGATTTCCAGATGAGGGTCATCAATGCCATAAAGGGCTCGGAGGAATTTTTCACAAAGCAGATAAAGCTCAAAAACAACATCTACTCCGGAAATAATCCCTATGGAGGCAGCCTTATCGGTCTGAGGGGCGGTTCGAGCGTCAGCGTGCCTGAGAAGCTGATGAGGACGTACAGGAAAATGCCGGAATTTGTTAAAAAGGCTGCACGCCGGATAATGGGCATAGGCGGCTGAGGAGGAAGTATATGAAATTTTATATCGACCTTACAAACCTGATGACTGTCGATTTCGTTTCGGGGATACAGCGTGTCGTCCGGGAGATAATGATAAGACTAGCCGGCAGCGATGAGCATGAATATACCCTTATGACATGGTCGTTCCGGAAAAATGCCTTCCAGCAGCTGAATACGGAGAAGTTCATACAGTATTTCACGGAGGGCGGTGAGGAGAGCGGCATAAAACGCACCTCCGTTATCAGCCAGAAGCGTATAGATTACCGGGATATCCCCTCAGGAGCGGTGTTCTTTGATATAGACAGCGTGTGGAACTCCCGGCTCGGGAGGAGCTGGCTTTTCCCGCTGCTGAAGCAGAACGGGGTAAAGATAGTCACCCAGCTTTATGACCTTATACCTATAACTCACCCGCAGTTCTGCCACGCAAATACCACCACCAATTTCATGATGTATACCGGTGCGAATATAAAGTACGCTGACCTTATCATCACAAACTCCAACGCAACTGTAAAGGCACTTAACGACCTCACCGACAGGCTCGGCGTTGAGAGAAAGCGGTGCGAGGTAGTGCCGCTGAGCAGCGATTTTGCATTCGACAGCGGCAGCAGCTCAGAGCCTGACCCGGAGGTAAAGGAGATAGCTGACGGCGGAAGGTACCTGCTCATGCTCGGTACTATCGAGCCGAGAAAGAACCATGCACTCGTTATCGACGCACTTGAAGCCGGGCTCGCACAGTCCGGTATGAGGGCGATATTTGCCGGAAGAATGGGCTGGAACGTCGAGACCCTTGAGGAGCGTATAAATAAACACCCCCTGAACGGGAAAAACCTGTTTTTTGTGGAAAGACCGGATGATGCGACTGTTGATTACCTCTACCGCCACGCCTTCGCTGTCGCATTCCCGACCTTCAACGAGGGCTTCGGACTTCCGGTGATAGAGGCGTTTATGAGAGGAACTCCGGTCGTAGCATCTGATATAGAGGTGCTGCATGAGGTGGCAGGGGAATATGCTGACTACTTCGACCCTACTGATAAGGACAGCTTTGTGAAGTGCGTAAGGCAGCTCATGGACGACCCGGAGCTTTATGCCGCACGCAAGGAGAAGCTGAAAAGCTACAAGCCGCTGACATGGGACGAATCGGCAGAGAAAATGCTCAGAGCACTCGAAAAGGTCGATGAGCACCCGCAAAATGTCCCGGAGGACGTGAGGATAAAGCAGATAGTCTGCCTTACGGCGAGAAATGATGATATGCTCGCAACTCTGCCGTTTATCGAAGAATTTATGCCGTTCATCACGGAGATAGTCCTCTGTACGCCGGACAAGAACGTTGAAGAGCTGAAAAGCCGGTATAAGGGCAGGCTGACGATGAAATTCCTGACCGACAGCGAGATACTCGGCGGAGAAAAGCTCCCGGAGGATCATTCTACAAGAAATTTCTTCCTCAGATGTCTTGCAATGAAGAATCCGGTGTTTGACGATGTATTCATCATGACCGACGATGATTACCGTCCGCTGAGGACGATAACTCAGGAGGATTTCATCTCCGGCGGCAGATATAACGCCTACTACTGCTATGACCTTGCGGAGTGGAGAGGTACGTACAACCGCCCCACCTCGTTCGATACCTGTCAGCGTAAGAGCCGGAAATTCCTCAGTGAGCACGGCTATCCGACACTGATGTATGCCTCGCACCAGATGCAGGTGATAGATAAGCGTATCTTCAACGAAATGACTGCGAAGTACCCGGATATAATAACGACCGGAGTGTGCGAATGGGCGATGTATTTCAACTACGGTGTCGGGACATACCCGGATATGTTCCGTGTCACGCCGTATGTCACAATGGGCTGGCCGGGCGTTAAGAGCGACTGGAACGTATTCGTAAAGCCTGATAGGTTTCTTTTTGAGAACCACTATGACTTCCTCTACAGAAAGGGACAGGTCTTTGAGGGACTGCGTGAGGACTTCCATGAGAATGTCAGGGAGGAGAATCAGGAGAAGATAATGCGTTTCTCTGCACATCTTGAGGAGCAGATGAAGGCGAGAGATGTGTATGACGCATATTGCAGCGGCTACTGGCTGCTTTACAGGGAAACTCCGTCCTTTGCGGTCATTGCCGGGAATGAGAACAATATCGCAGTAAGTGCTCCGGCATACTTCATGGGCAAGGCAGGCAACTGGACACGGCTGCCGTTCACGATAGACAAGGATATAATAAATGTAGTCGGCTCAAAGGAGATAATGGTCAGCTTCTGGTTCAGTGATGAGGCAGGTGCTCCGCTGACTCCGGTAGGGAGAATGGGGATAGATATAAATGACCTCTCGTTCCTGCTGCCGGTGAAAAGCCCGGATTCTGCGGAGAGGTGCGTGTTCAACGTCAGGGTAGTCCTTGAGGACAGGGACATCGGTGCGTCTGCCACACTCAGGGCGGATATAGTATAACAGCATGACAAAACGAAAGGACTTGACAAATGCTTGAAGCACTTAAACATCAGATCACGCAGATAAAGCAGAATAAATTCCTCTTTGAGGAGCTTGTCAAGCGTGATTTCAAGAAAAAGTACAAGAGAACTGCACTCGGAATGGTATGGAGCCTGATATCACCGCTCATGCAGCTGCTCATAATGAGCATAGTGTTCACGAATTTCTTCGGCAGGGACAAGCCGCACTATACGATATACCTCTTTGCCGGGAACCTGACCTACGCCTTTTTCAAGGACTCGACCTACGGCGGAATGAACTCGCTCATGTCCAACGCAGGCATAATAACGAAGATAAATCTGCCGAAGTATATGTTCCTTCTGTCGAAGAACGTCGCCTCGCTGATAAATTTCGGGCTTACGCTCATCATCTTCTTTATCTTTGCGGCGGCTGACCATGTGCCGTTCCACCCACGGTTTTTCATGCTCATTTATCCCATAATCATGCTCATCATCTTCAATATCGGCTGCGGCTTCATACTTTCGGCACTGTTCGTCATCTTCAAGGATATCCAGTATCTCTATGATATCTTCACGCTTATGCTGATGTATGTCTCCGCTATATTCTACTACACCGACACGTATTCTGAGAGAGTACAGCAGATGTTCTATCTCAATCCGCTGTATGTGTATATAACATATTTCAGGCATATCGTTCTTGACGGCTATATACCGGGATTCAAGACACATCTTCTCTGCTTTGTGTACGCATTCGGTGCGATAGGGATAGGTATGCTGATATATAAGAAATATAACTACAAATTCATGTATTATATGTAAGGGGGAGCCGGATATGAAAAAGATAGAGCTGAATGACGTTTCAGTTTCGTATATCGTCGGCGACTTCTCCAACCTTGGGCTGAAGGATGTGCTGATACAGAAGATAAAGGGAACGTATACGGCTAAGGAATTCACAGCGGTGCAGCACGTAAGCTTTTCCATTGAGGAGGGCGATCTGCTCGGTATAATCGGTGCGAACGGAGCAGGAAAATCCACGCTTTTAAAGGTGATATCGGGCATAATGCGTCCTACTGCCGGTACAATGGCGGTAAACGGGACTGTAGCCTCGCTGCTGGAGCTGGGTACGGGCTTTGACGGCGACCTTACCGTGCGTGAGAACACCTTTCTGCGTGGGGCAATGCTCGGATATACACGGGAATTCATGAATGAGACCTATGACAGCATAATCGGATTTGCGGAGCTTAAAGAGTTCGAGGACAGGAAATTCTCGCACCTTTCATCGGGAATGAAGTCAAGGCTTGCATTCTCTATCGCCTGCCTTGTCAATCCGGATATCCTCATACTCGATGAGGTGCTTTCGGTCGGCGACGGGGCATTCCGGAAAAAGAGCGAGGACAAAATGCTGGAGATAATCAACGGCGGTGCAACGACCCTGCTCGTTTCGCATTCCATTGCACAGATACGCCGCATGGCTACAAAGGTGCTGTGGCTCGACAGGGGAAAGCAGATGGGCTTCGGCGACCCGGAGGAGATATGCGATAAATATGAGAAATTCCTGAACATAAAGGATACGGGGGAATGATATGACTAAATTTCAGATATTGCAGGCATTATACGTGTTCCTTGACGGAGAATACAGGAGATTCAGCGACAGGAGCGAGGGATATACGGCGTTTCTTGACAGCATAAGACCGGCTGAGGACGGAAGCGGGGATATGTCTGCGGATCCTGCTGCTGCGGAGGAATTTCTGCGGATCGCCGGGGATATATTTGACGGAGACGAGTGCAGCCCGGAGGAGGGGTGGTACTATGCGAGCCGGTATCTCTTTGAGCTGAGCTGGTCGGGCAGGGATATAGACGAGGTGCTTGCGGAATTCAGTGCCTGCACGGAGCAGCAGTGGGAGGAGATCGTTTCGGGGCTTGGAGCCGGCGGAAAATACAGGTGCCCGTGCTGCGGAGAGTATTCTCTTGATGAGCCGCCCGGAAAGTATGATATATGCAGCGTGTGCGGCTGGGAGGACGACCCGGTGCAGCTTAAAGACCCGGATTTTGCCGGAGGAGCGAACCGCCTCAGCCTTAACGAAGCAAGAGCTGAATATATTGGCAAAAAGACGAAATAGTAAAAGCGGAATGATGCAGTGAAGCATCATTCCGCTTTTTGTCATATTACTGTATATCAGCGTGATGTGCCTGGAGCGACTTCACACCGAAGTGCTTGTTCTCCTTGATAGCACGTATGCCCTCTGCACTTGCCTTAGCCGCAGCCATCGTAGTGATGTAGGGAACTCTGTGCTTTATCGCCGCCTTACGGATATAGCTGTCATCGTGAACGCTCGACTTTCCGGCAGGAGTGTTGATGATAAGCTGTATCTCGCCGTTTGCTATCTCGTCCGCAATGTTCGGGCGACCCTCATATATCTTGAATATCCTCTCACAGGGTATGCCTGCCTCCTGTATCATCGCACTGCATCTTCTTGTTGCAAGAATGTGGAAACCAAGCTCGTGGAATGCCCTTGCTATCTCAAGCAGCTCCGGCTTGTCCCTGTCGCACACGCTCAGCAGGACTGTTCCCTCCTGAGGAAGTCTTGTCTGTGTAGCCTCCTGTGCCTTGTAGTAAGCCTCACCGAAGGACGGGGATATTCCGAGCACCTCGCCGGTCGAACGCATCTCAGGCCCGAGTACAGGGTCTACCTCCTGGAACATATTGAACGGGAACACAGCCTCCTTGACGCCGTAGTGACCTATCTTTCTGTCTTTAAGCTCCGGAACAGGCGAGGGTCTGCCGGTGAGCGAGGAGGTGATTATCTCCGTAGCGATCTTCACCATATTGATATCGCATACCTTTGAAACGAGCGGAACAGTCCTCGATGCACGGGGATTAGCCTCAAGCACGTATACAGTGTCGCCCTCGATAGCGTACTGCATATTCATCAGACCGCATACGTTCATCTCAACGGCTATCTTCTTCGTATACTCCTTGATAGTCGCCACCTGCTTCTCAGTCAGGTTCTTTGACGGGAGAATGCAGGCAGAATCGCCCGAATGTACGCCCGCAAGCTCGATATGCTCCATGACAGCCGGAACGAAGCAGTTCTCTCCGTCGGAAATAGCGTCAGCCTCGCACTCTGTTGCGTGGTTGAGGAATCTGTCTATCAGTATCGGTCTGTCGGGAGTAACACCAACGGCAGCGTCCATATATACCCTCATCATCTCGTCGTCGTGGACTATCTCCATTCCTCTGCCGCCGAGTACGTAGGACGGACGAACCATTACCGGGTAACCGATACGGTTTGCTATCTCTATCGCCTCATCAGCATTTACAGCCATTCCAGCCTCAGGCATCGGTATGCCGAGCTTATCCATCATCGCACGGAAATGATCTCTGTCCTCTGCAAGGTCGATCGTCTCCGGAGTTGTGCCGAGGATATTCACGCCGTACTTCTTGAGGTCTCCTGCAAGATTAAGGGGAGTCTGACCGCCGAACTGCGCGATAACGCCGAGCGGCTTCTCCTTTTCATGGATAGAGAGAACGTCCTCCAGCGTCAGCGGCTCGAAATACAGCTTGTCGGAGGTATCATAGTCGGTGGAGACAGTCTCCGGGTTGCAGTTTACGATTATCGACTCAAAGCCGAGCTTTTTCAGTGCAAGAGCGGCATGAACGCAGCAGTAGTCAAACTCGATACCCTGACCGATACGGTTAGGGCCTCCGCCGAGTATCATTATCTTAGGCTTGTCGCTTGCGGTGCTCTTGTCCTCGTCAAGATGATAGGTGGAGTAGTAGTATGCAGCGTTCTGAGTGCCGCTTACGTGAACGCCCTCCCAAGCCTCCTTGATACCGAAGCCGATGCGTGCATTGCGTATCTCCTCCTCAGTGACCTCAAGGAGAGAGCTGAGGTAGCGGTCTGAGAAGCCGTCGAGCTTAGCCTGACGGAGAACATCCTCAGCCGGGACAGCACCCTTGTTTTCGAGGAGCTTTTCCTCCTCCTGAACAAGCTCCAGCATCTCATTCAGGAAATAGTGCTTTATCTTTGTAAGCTCGTATATCTCATCAATTGTCGCACCCTTGCGGAGTGCCTCATATATCACGAACTGACGCTCACTTGTCGGGTAGCGGAGCTTGTCGAGAAGCTGCTCCTTTGTGAGTGAGTTGAAGTCCTTTGCGAAGCCAAGCCCGTATCTTCCGGTCTCAAGGCTGCGTATAGCCTTCTGGAAAGCCTCCTTGTAGGTCTTTCCGATACTCATTACCTCGCCGACAGCTCTCATCTGTGTGCCGAGCTTGTCCTCTGCACCCTTGAACTTCTCGAAAGCCCAGCGTGCGAACTTGATAACGATATAATCGCCGTCGGGATAATACTTGTCAAGTGTTCCGTACTTTCCGCAGGGGATATCCTTCAGCGTAAGACCGCAGGCGAGCATTGCCGAAACGAGTGCTATCGGGAAGCCTGTAGCCTTTGAAGCGAGTGCGGACGAGCGTGATGTTCTCGGATTTATCTCGATAACGACTATCCTGCCAGTCTCCGGGTCACGGGCAAACTGGCAGTTGCAGCCGCCTATCACCTCGATTGACTCGATAATGCGGTAGCTCATTTCCTGGAGGGTAGCCTGAACGTCCTCAGGAATGGTGAGCATAGGAGCGGAGCAGAACGAATCGCCGGTGTGTACGCCGATAGGGTCGATATTCTCGATAAAGCAGACGGTTATCTTGTTGTTCTCAGCGTCACGTACTACCTCAAGCTCAAGCTCCTCCCAGCCGAAGATACACTCCTCAACGAGCACCTGATGAACGAGCGAAGCCTGAAGACCTCTCTCGCATACTACCTTCAGCTCATCGACGTTGTAGACCATTCCGCCGCCTGCACCGCCCATAGTATAGGCAGGACGGAGAACGACCGGATATCTGAGCTGCTCAGCGATCTTTACAGCCTCATCAACGGAGTAAGCGACCTGACTGCGGGGCATTTCGATACCAAGAGCACTCATGGCGTTCTTGAACTCTATCCTGTCCTCGCCGCGCTCGATAGCGTCCACCTGAACGCCGATGACCTGAACGCCGTACTCTTTAAGCACTCCGGCTCTGTCAAGCTCCGAGCAGAGGTTCAGACCCGACTGACCGCCGAGATTCGGGAGCAGTGCGTCCGGACGCTCCTTTTCGATTATCTGGGTGAGTCTTGCGAGGTTCAGAGGCTCGATATAGGTGATATCAGCTACATCGGGGTCTGTCATGATAGTAGCAGGATTTGAGTTGACCAGCACTATCTCATAGCCGAGCTTTTTCAGGGCTTTACACGCCTGAGTGCCGGAGTAATCGAACTCACACGCCTGACCTATTATAATAGGGCCTGAGCCGATTATCATGATCTTGTTGATGTCTTCTCTTTTTGGCATACTGTTCTCCCTACCCGTACTGATTTGTACGCTTTAAATTTGCCGCAGACGCAGTCCCCGGCATACTCTTACCTTATATCATAACATATTTCAGAGAAAAATGCAATAAGAAGTGAGAAAAAAGTGGAGAAATCATTTTTTTAAGAAATTGTCCGCCGGCATTTGTTTTTTTTTTTTTTTTTTATAAAGCGAAAAATATTGACAAATATATTTTTTTATGATACAATAAGATAAGAAATTTCAGCCGCCGGGTCACCCGGAGGAGCCCTGAAAATCGTTATAGGATTCATTATAGGATATCGTATCAGAAGCTGTTCGTATGTACGAGACAGCCGGAAAGGAGAGCTTTATGAGAAAAATTATATCTGGTATTGTCGCCGCCGGTATATGTGCGGCACTATTCCCTGCCATGTCTGTGACCGCTGCTGAAGCTGACAGCCTGCGGCTGCCAAAGGAAGCTCAGGACGAGCTTGCTGAGTATCTCAGCCCGGCTGACTTTGCTGTCACAAGCGATACTGTTTACTGCTATGATAATGCGTATGAGTATAAGGTGTTCAGCTCCTATGCCTTTATGAATAATGGGAGCATAAGGGATTCGATACTTGACGGCACAAGATATGCTGTTCCGTTTACCGGTACAGATACGGATCACGGCACTGAGACCTATGGACTTGCATATCTGATACGGGATGAAGCTGGTGCTGTTTCGTATAATGGCGGCGTTTCGGATGCTTCATATGTCTTTGCAGAGGACGATACCGCTGACCCTGTTTACAGGATACAGTTCGACCTTGATGCTGTTGCAGAGACTCTTTCCGGGCTTGGTGATGTAGAGGAGGTAATGCTCCTCAATGACCAGTTCCGTTCTACTGATATTGTTTACGCTGTTTCCGGCGGTCAGGAGTACATTATCCCGTATTATTACGGCGATATATGGCAGGAGCTTGACGAGGTGTTCCCGCAGAACCATATACACACGGTCGGGGAGTATCTTGACTTTCTGAAAAGTCATGCGTATGATATCCCGAAGGACTACTCCGAAAAGGTGGTCATCGGTGCTGCTGACTATGACCTGCACTACGATATAAAGGGTGTAGGGAGCGTAAATTATTCCAATGGCTCCGCAGAGCTGACAGGCAGTACGCAGAAAGGCTCCAACGCCGGGATATATGCCGCAGCTGCCGCTGTTTGTGCCGCTGCTGCATTTGCTGTGTCAAGAAAGAAGAAAGCGTGAGAGCTGTGCCGCAGAATGCCGGATATTCCCGGTGTTCTGCGGTTTTTTCGTAAATGAAAATTTCCTCTTGACAAAAGTCCGGATATGTGGTATCATGTATAGAGAGCGTTGAGGGCGTGCGTCTTCGGCGTATCGGTCGCTGCCGGTCATTTATCGGCTGGGGCAGCTGCTCCGGAAAAGCCGGAGCCGGAGTCAGATTCCGGAATATAGATGTGCGGGCCCTGTGCAACAAGACCCCGTGAACCATGTCAGGCGGGAGACCGAGCAGCATTAAGCGGATCGTTTTGTGTGCCGCAGCAAGCCTGCACATCTATGTTCCGGAATTTTTTTGATATATTATGAAGAATATGAAGAACGGAAAAACTGAAAAAGAGATCAGAGCTGACCTGCAAAGACTGTATTCTCTCCGGAGAAGAGCAAGGCTGAGAAAATGGCTGCTGAGGATCTCAAAGAGGTATGCCGAGTCGGTCAGGACAGGAGCGTCTGCGGCGGTGATAGCTGTGTCCATTGTGGGCGTGGTGATGGCTCTTGCCGGACATGATGAATACCTTACGCCCGTGCTTGCACTGCTCCTTGCTGCACTCGCCGGGTCAGCGGTCGTATTCATTGGAACAGCCCCGCATTATTTCCACGATCACGACTCAGACCTTATCGAGGAGAGATTTATCGGCTTTTCCAGGAAATGCCGCATTTTCTGCGATTCGCTCGAAGAGCTTTTCTCCGGCAGTATCAATGCGGCTCTGAGAGGCTTTCTGAGCATCGAAAACGACCTATCTGACAAGACCACCGATATGGAAAAGGCGGTCAATGCGTATTATCTCGGACGCTGCTATTACCTGCTCGGATATCTGCCCAATGCACTGCGGTATTTCGAGCTTTCTTCAAAAAGAGGACTGACCCACCCGGCAGCAAGATATATGACTGCAAAGGTCACCGGGGCAATGGGTGAGATAGAAAATGCAAAGGAAATGCTCATGGTCATTCTTGATGACAAGGACGACCCGTTTTCCAATTACGTAAGGTACGAGATAGGAAATATCTATCTCCGCAACAACGACCCGGAGACGGCTATGAAGTGGTACGAGGAGTCGATGAAGCGGCATGAACACGTAAAATCTGTGGCTGTGGCGGCTTCGCTTGCCTGCCTTATGATGCACGATATCAGCCGGGCTGAGGAGATGAAGCGGCTCGCTCTCGTGAACGGTATACCCGATGCAAGCAAGTACATCGCTGTATTCAACCACATGAAGGACAGCGTTCTCAACGACAGAGTGGAGCTGAACAGACTTGCCGGATTCGGTGCTCCGTCTGAGATGCCGTCAAGCCTTTCGGGAAAGACCACTGACAGTAAAAGGACAGAAGGCGGGGATAAAAATGACTAAGGATAAAAAATTCTTTCTGATATTCGTTATAGCTGTAGTCCTTGCGGCTGCGGCTGTCGTGTATTGCATATATGAGATACGGCGTTATGTTGATACCCATTCGTGGGCAACGATAAGGATATCTGAGTATGTGCAGACGGAAAATGGCGATATTTTCAGCGGCCCGCAGAGCAGCCGTGAGGTGCTGAAGAATGATGTGCTCACAGTCCTCAGCGGGGAATATGCCGCAGATATAACTATTGACAAGGTAACTCATGACGGGACTGTCACAATGTCGTTTGACTTTGTATCTGCCACGGATATGAGCGGCGTTGTTCTGGAAAACGGCGGCAGTATGCGGATAGACGGCGGCGAGAGGGACGGAGAGACAGTATACGCTGTTATAGAGGTAACAGGCTACAGATATCAGTAGCGGCATAGGGGGTGCGGCTTTGTACAAGGCTCTTTACAGGAAGTGGAGACCGCTGACGTTTGACGATGTCATTTCGCAGCAGCATATCACTGAGACCCTGAAAAATCAGATAAAGTCCGGAAGAACGGCTCATGCGTATCTGTTCACAGGCTCAAGGGGTACGGGTAAGACTACCTGTGCAAGGATACTTGCCAAGGCTGTGAACTGCCCGGATATGAAGGACGGCAATCCCTGCCTTCAGTGCGATATCTGCCGGGAGGCAGATGACGGCTCGCTGACCGATATAATCGAGATAGATGCTGCTTCAAACAACGGAGTGAACGATATACGTGATATCCGTGATGCGGCGGTGTATACCCCGGAGCGGTGCAGATACAAGATATACATTATCGACGAGGTGCATATGCTCTCGGCGAGTGCGTTCAATGCTCTGCTGAAGATCATGGAGGAGCCGCCGGAGTATGTCAAATTCATACTTGCCACGACGGAGATACACAAGGTACCGGCGACTATCGCCTCACGCTGTCAGCGGTATGATTTCCGCCGGATAAGACAGCAGGATATTGCGAAAAGACTTGAATATATCGCCTCTCAGGAGGAGCTGCGGCTGACACCGGAGGGTGCGGCTATGATAGCAAAGCTTGCCGACGGAGGAATGAGAGATGCAGTTTCGCTGCTCGATCAGTGCTCCGTGTGTGCGGAGGATATAGATGCGGCGGCGGTATCGAATGCTGCCGGTATTGCAGGGCGTGACCACCTCTACGAGATACTTGAGGCATTTGCTGATAAGGACACTGCCTCGGCACTTGCGGTAGTGGGGCGGCTGTACGATATGTCAAAGGACCTCACAAGGCTGTGTGAGGAGCTTATCCTTCAGCTGAGAAATGTCATGCTTCTGAAGGTCTCGCCCGATACTGCGGAGGGACTGATAGTGTGCCTGCCGGACGAGCTCGAACGGCTCAGGGCACTTGCGGACAGGCTGGAGCTTGCGGATATCATGCGGTATCTGGAGACATTGCAGGCGTGCCGTGAGCGTATGGCAAGGGTCATGAACAGGAGAGTGGAGCTTGAAATGAGCTTCATTAAGCTGTGCAGCGGCATTCCGGAGGGCGTGGAGGAAAAAAATATCACCGTTTCCTCCGGTGCAGGTATTGACAAATCTGAAATTTATGATAAAATAAGACAGTTGGAGAGCAGGATAAGCCGTGCGGCGTTTGCGGCGGCTGATCCGCCGGACAGCCGGACATATCAGCCTCAGGAGAGACAGGTGCTCACGGCTTCAACTCCGCCTCCGGAGAATGTCCCGGCGGTCGATATAAAAAGCGTCCGTGACGAGGATATGACCCCGTGTGATAAATGGGAGCAGATAATGGAGGAGTTCCGGCGGATAAATCCGGCAATGGCAGGGAGCCTTGAGGGCTCTCATGCGTCAACGTTCCGGAACGTGATATTCATTTTCACGCCGAACCGGTTCTTCATGACACTGTTTAAATCCAACAAGGAAAATGCGATCTCGCTCAGCCGTGCGATATTCAACGTCCTCGGCAGCAAATACCGGATAATCGCCCGGTGTACCACTTCAGAGGACGAGCAGAGGGGCATGGCGGAGCAGCTCGTTCAGAAAGCTATAAACAGCAAGATAGAAACTGCTGTTGAAAATAATAATAATGGTCAGGAAAACTGACCAAAAGGAGAGTTCACAATGAAAGCAAGAATACCAAAGACCGGCGGCGGTGCTCAGAATATGAACCAGATGATAAAGAAGGCTCAGAAGATGCAGGACGAGATCACCGTTCTTCAGGAGGATATCGAGGCAAGAGATTTCACAGCTTCTGCCGGCGGCGGAGCTGTTGAGGTGGTAATGACAGGAAAGAAGAACATAAAGTCTCTTACTATCAAGCCTGAGGTCGTTGACCCGGAGGATATCGAGATGCTCCAGGATCTTATCATCAGTGCAGTAAATGAGGCTGTGACCACTATCGACACAACTACCGAGGCGGAGATGAGCAAGATAACCGGCGGAGTTTCGCTTCCCGGACTGTTTTAAGACCTGATGGCGGATCATAATGCTCTTCCGCTGGTGATACTTGCGGAGAAATTTGCTTCGCTGCCCGGTATCGGCATGAAATCGGCACAGCGGCTGGCGTATCATGTCATGTCTATGGACAAGGAGGCTGTCGAGGATTTTGCTCAGGCACTTGTGGACGCAAAGACAAGGGTACACTGCTGCAAAATATGCCAGAATCTGACGGAGAGGGATATTTGCCCTATCTGTGACGATGAGGAGCGTGACAGGAGCCTTATCTGCGTGGTGGAGAGCCCGAAGGATGTCTCTGCGTTCGAGAGGACGCATGAGTACGGCGGGGTATACCATGTGCTGCACGGACTTCTCTCGCCTATGGACGGCATAACTCCGGATAAGCTGCGTATGAGGGAGCTGCTGGAGCGTGTGGACGAGGGCGGAGTTGAGGAGGTCATAATGGCGACGAATCCGACTGTCGAGGGCGATGCGACTGCTATGTATGCGGCTGGGCTGCTGAAACCGCTCGGAGTAAAGGTATCACGGCTCGCATTCGGGCTTCCTGTCGGCGGCATACTTGAATACGCCGATGAGGTGACGCTGTACAAGGCACTCGAAAACAGGAATTATATGTAATTCAAAGCATTTACGAAACAGAACAGGCAGGTACTTCATTATGAAGTATCTGCCTGTTTTTGTTATACAGCAAACGGCAAGAGCTTCTGGTGCTTGCTGTTTGCCGCTGACAGTCTGCTTTTTCTGTGCCTTAAAGCTTTCCCTCTGCCTCTGCCTCCTGACGAAGCGTAAGATTCCCCATGTTCATGGTGCCGAAGGTGTCCGCACAGCATATCACTCTGCCGCATTTCCTCATCACCGCTCTTGCCCTGTCCAGCGTATCGCTGCTTATCGGTTCAAACGCTGCCTCAGTGATAAGCACGGAGGCGAGCTTTTCTGCGGCTGGGTGATCTATGTCATTTTCGTGAATAACTCCTGCGGCAAACGGTATCCCCTGCCTTTGCAGGCTCCGGTAAACAGGAATGCCGCTTCCGCCGCCGCCGATGACAAATACCTCCGGCTCACCCTTTATCCTTTCAGGCTCAGCCGTTCCGTACAGCGTATCGTAGCTGCCGGTATCTATCCCGTAAAGCCGGCTGATATATCCGCCGCTGAATATTTCCTCCGGAGTACCGAGCCTTTCGGCTTTTCCGCCGTGTATGCAGAGCAGTCTGTCGGAGAATTTCTGTGCCAGATCAAGCTCATGGAGCGACTGTATCACCGCAATATTTTTTTCTCTGACAAGCCTCCTGAGCAGGGTCAGGAGCCTGAGCTTATTGCTTATATCAAGGAACGAGGTCGGCTCATCAAGAAGCATTATCCCCGGCTGCTGTGCTATAGCTCTTGCCAGCATGACGCACTGCCGCTGACCATCACTTATATGACGGAAATCACGCTCCCTCAGATGTAAAACTGACGTAAGCTCCATAGCGTCCTGAACTATCCTTCTGTCATTTTCCGAAAGGATACCAAGTCTTCCGGTGTAGGGGTACCTGCCGGTAGAAACTACGTCCTCACAGGTCATTTTGTCCGTGGAAAGCCTGCTTGTGAGCAGCAGCGACAGATGCCGTGAAACGTCACGCTCGTTCATCTGTCTGAGAGACATCTGACCGATATATACATTTCCCGAAACAGCCGGGAGCTGTGCGGCGATTGTTTTTATCACCGTGGATTTTCCTGCACCATTAGGCCCTATGAGCGTCAGTATCTCGCCGGCTCCAACGCTGAATGAAAGCCCGTCAACGACTATTTTTTTCCCGTAGCCTGCACAGAGCCCGGCTGCCGAGATCACCGCCGTATTACTCATGTGCGTCTCCTTTCGTTCTCTCTGTGCAGCATTATTATTATAACTATCGGAGCACCGAATACCGCCGTCATTGTGCTTACACTCAGCTCAAGCGGAGCAAAGAGCATTCTTGCAAGCAGGTCGCACATCATGCAGAATGCACCTCCGCCGATGAATGAAGCCGGTATGATAATGACGGGCTTTGCTGTAGCGAAAAGGCTCTTCATAAGGTGCGGCACGGCAACTCCCACAAAGGAAACAGGCCCCGCAAAGGCGGTCACGCAGGCTGAGAGAATGCTTGACAGAAGTATCAGTGCGATGCGGAACGCTTTTATATTAACTCCCATGTTTTCTGCATAAGCCTCGCCGAGCTGATACGCTCCCATTGGCTTTGAGAGCATGAATGACACTACGAATGCAGCAAGGACTATCACCGCCATGACGCATACGTCCTCCCGGTCAGTACCCGAAAAGCTGCCCATTGACCAGTTATGGAGATTTACGATATTTGCATCATCTGCGAAATTTACTGCAAGCTCTGTGACCGCAGAACAGATATAGCCTATCATAACTCCGCCGATTATAAGCTGTGCCATGTTCTTTATCCTGCCGGAAAGGGCAAGTATTGCTCCCATAGAGGCAAGTGAGCCTGCAAAGGAGGCGGCAACGAGTGCCCCGGAATGAAGGATGATACCGTTTTTCAGTGAGAATATCATGGCAAGAGCGACCGTCAGCTTTGCACCGGAGGATATGCCCAGCACATATGGGCCTGCGATAGGATTGCCGAAGAAGCTCTGAAGCAGGAATCCGGAAACTGAAAGTGCCCCTCCGAGGATAAGTGCAGCAAGAGCTCTCGGCAGACGAATGTCAAAGACTATCCTGCCGGCAGGACTGTCTGCTCCCGCCTCTCCGAGCACTCCGATAAGCTCGTTTATGGTCATGCTGCTGCTGCCGCTGGTCAGATCCATGACGAATAAGACCGCTGAAAAAATGGTCAGCAGTATAAACCCCGTGACCCAGCGGACTGCTCTTTTTCTGTACACGCTCTCACCTCCGTTCAGCTCAGTCTGTGCAGAAAGGTAAGCTGCTCCGTATCCTCTGCCTCACCGGAAAAAATAAGGCTGAGGTCTGTTATCATATCTGCTGCACCGGTCGTCTGCTGGAACATATTCTGTCCGGTGCACCATACATTTCCCTCCCTGACAGCCTTGAAATCCTCAAAGATACCGCTCTTTTCAATAAGCTGCTCCACGCTGTCCAGCTCGCCCTCGATAGTGCTGTTATAGATCAGAAAATCAGCGTCCCTTGCGATATCATAAAATGCTTCAAGCTGTATATTCATCGTGGAAAGAGCGTTGTCGTCAACATCAAGCTCGTCCGCTGTGAAGATGTAGCGGCCGCCTGCAAGTGCGATCATCTGCGAAACATAGTCCCCCGGCTTGCGGATATTCACATAGCCGTTGGAGCTTATGTAGAAGAATGCGGCTGTTTTACGCTCGTCCTCAGGTATATCTGATATATCCAGCCTGCTGAATCCGCTTGTTTTTTCGTCAAAAAAGGTCTGTGCAGCCTCAGCCTCACCAAGAAGCAGCCCGTAGAGCTTTATCCACTCCATTCTGCCGAGAGGGTGAGCTTCATAGCTCGAACGCTCAACGATGACGGGTATCCCGAGTGACTCAAGCTTTTCCCTGACCTGAGGACTGTGGTATATCATCGTTGACTCTATGGCAATACCGCAGTCCTCCGCCACAAGCCGTTCGTAGTCCGGAGCACTGTATTTGCCTATGTACTCCATGCTGCCGGTCTCAAGTGCGGTCTGTACCTCAGGAAGAGTCCAGCTCTTTAAGTCAGTTGAGGTCATTTTTACCTTATCAAGCTCATCAAGTCCGCTGAAAAGATCCATTGCCGAGGAGGCTGCAAGGTAGATATTCTCCACCGGCTGACGGATAACAGCAGCGTTCTCAGTGTTCTCCGGCACAGCCTGACCCTCCGGCACAAGCAGAAAGCGATCCTCTCCTATAGTTATCAGTGAGCAGCCTGAGTCAAGGTAGTCAACCGAGAACTGATCGGCATATTCAAGCTCCATGCTGCCGGTCTTTGTCATTACCGTCCCGGTACCGGAGCTGACGACGGGAGCAGAGCCGCATGACACTGCCGTGAAAAGCATAAGTGCTGCTGTAAGAAATGCCGCTGCTCTCATTCCTGTGCCTTGATAGTTGAGGAGTCGAAGTAAAGCGTATACTCTATCTCATACGGTACGCTCATTGCTGTTGTATCAGCTGATACCGGCATTTTATAGTCAAAGCCTGACACGGGTATATCAAATTCCGAATACTCCCCGACGGTCTCAGGAAGATACTTCTCACCGTCAACGATCATGTAATCGTAGCTGCTGCTGCTCCATATGATATGTGCGGACGCTTCGCCGTTCTGAACTGTAAGCTCTGCCGGTGACCAGACATATGCCCTGCCTGAGCCGCCCTCAAGCGTTACCTCAACGGAGTATATGCCGTCTGCAAGTCCAAGGTCGGTCACAGTGGTGATATAGCCCTCACCGAATGCTGTCACCGGCAGGGAATCCGCACGGAATACAAGAGTTCTGTCGTACCATTCCTGCTTCTTTGCACTCAGGGCAGCACACTGCACCTCGCAGTCAAGTGCTTCTACCGGGACTGTAAACACCGACTGTCCCTCATCGTTCACCGTGTAGGAGATAAGCTCAGACGCAGCGGCATTTTCAGCACTGCTGCCCGTTCCCATGAACAGATAGTCGTAGGACTGACTGTTTATGATAAGGTCTGCGGTCATTTCTGAGCCGCTTACGTGGAGGACACACTCTGCTATCTTAAACATAGTGGAGCTTGAATCAACATTGATGATATAATCCCCGTCAGCTACCGAATCCGCATAGACCGCCGTCATTCCCTCGTAGCCTACCTCCTCCTGCGGAGCTGTAGCGTGTTCTGTTTCCGGCTCTGCTTCAGAAGCCTCTGTATTATCCGTGGTATCTGCTGTCTCCTGTACCGTGCTGCTTTCTGTTATCTCTGAGCTTTCTGCACTGCACCCGGTCAGAAGCAGTCCGAGAGCAAATGCAATTGATGTTATTCTTTTCATAAATACCTCTGATATTGAAATCGGGCAGTCGAAGCTGCCCGATAGTTTTTTATCCGATCGAATCTATAGCCGCCTGAGCGTGTTCAACATATATCTGTCTGACAGCCTCGTTCTCTCCGAGTCCTCTCAGCAGGCACTCAACATCATATCCGGCACCCTCAAATACAGATTTCCATGAATCCTCCTCATCGCCAGCCATGTCGTTGTTTGCGTGATCTCCTGCAACTACCATGAGCGGTTCGAGTATAACTCTTTCATAATCACCAGCCTGCACAGCCTCAAGAACGTCATATACCGAGGGCTCTGCCTCAACAGTTCCCACAAAGTAATTGGCATATCCGTCCTCAGTCAGCAGATCCTGCATTTTCTGATAAACACCGTTTGAATCAGCCTCAGTACCGTGACCCATGAAGCAGATAGCGGTCTTTCCGTCATCATACTCAGCTGTCCAGTCAACGATAGCCTGTTCAACTCTCCTGAAATCGTCATCGCTTGTAAGAAGCGGCTCACCGAACACTACCTTGTCAAATGCGTCCGCATAGTCTCCGACCTGTGCGACAAGATCAGTGTACTCAAAGCCGTGCATAAGGTGTGTAGGCTGCACAACGAGGGTCTTTACACCATTGTCTACAGCCCTTTGCAGTGCAGTGTCAACATCGTCGATAAGAAATCCGTCACGGCGGTTTACGTGGTCAATGATGATATTTGCGGTAAATCCTCTGCGGACGGAGAAATCGGGAAATGCCTCCTCAAGGGCGTTTTCGACAGCACCGATAGTAAGGCGGCGGCTGTCGTTGAAGCTTGTACCGAAGCTGAGCACAAGAAGCTCTTTTTCGCCGATATCGTCCTGATTGCGGATATTATCGAGAGAAGCGTCACCGGTGGTGTAGTCCTCCTCTTCCTCCTCTTCCTCTGCTGCTCCTTCATCAGCGTCCTCAGCGGAGGTATCGTCAGAAGCATCATCAGAGCTGTCAGCGTCAGTCTCGTCTGAGACCTCTGCTGCTTCCTCCGGTGCTTCTGTAGTCTCAGCAGCAGGCTTCTGAACGCTCTCTGATGAGCTTTCAGAGCTTCCGCACGCTGAGAATGCAGCTGTCACTACTGACAGGCTTACGATAAGTGCAAGTATTTTCTTCATAAAAATAATTCAATCCTTTCTGTAAAGGGTATGAATCGCTGAAAAAGCCCTCTGCACGGGCAGAGGGCATCGCAAACAGACCCTTCCGGACGGAGAGCCTGAAACAGTACGATCAATACCTCGTGACCTGGATATCACTATCCTGTACCAACAAAACGGCAGGTTTCCTGACTTATGGATCAACACGATATGCAGCCTTCCCGATCGCTCAGTGGCTTCACTTGGCAAAAGCCTCGCAAACGCATACCGCTCCCCAATCACAGTGACGAGATCGTGCAGGATTCAGAATCATCACACCTGCTTCCCTTTTACCCTCCGGCATGATAGCTATGCCATCATCGGAGGCACCGATTGTTATATTTATTCGATTTTAATAAGTTATTTAAAGTGCCGGCACATACGCAAACGCCAGAAGATCCTGCCGCTTGCTGTATTTGTTCATGAACAGATTAATTATATCAGAAACATAGGCAAAATGCAAGTATTCTGCATAATTTATACGTTATCGACAACACGGATTCACTTTGTCTGCTCATTTTTTACTATCCAGTATATACAGCAGAGCGTTGCATATAGCAGCAGCTACATTGCTCCCGCCCTTTCTTCCCCTTGCTGCGATACACGGGACACCGGAGGCTATCAGCATTTCCTTTGACTGCACTACATTCACAAATCCCACCGGCACACCTATCACAAGTCCGGGAATAAAGGTGCCGTTTTTTATATGCTCGCATATGCGTATAAGTGCAGTAGGTGCGTTACCTACGGCATATATCACCGGACGGTCAAGCTGTGCTGCCTTGTCCACAGACGCAGCTGCTCTTGTTGTTCCGTTTTTCTCTGCATTCCGGGCTATGTCCTCATCAGCCATGAAGCACACGCACTCACAGCCGTGGCGAGCGAGTGCAGACTTGTTTATCCCTGCCCTTGCCATATTTGTATCTGTGACTATGACCGCTCCCCTTTCGATCAGGGAAAGTGCGGTATCGACGGCGTTTTCCGAAAAATAGAGATTATCCGCATAATCAAGGTCTGCCGTCGTGTGTATAGCACGCATGACGACCGGCTTTATTTTTTCGGGCAGCCTCCTGTCACCAAGCTCGGATTCGATTATTTCAAAGCTTCGTTTCTCAATATCCGAAGGCAGTACGTATTCTAAGTTCATATTCCCTCCCTGATGATCCTGTAGATAAGCTCCATGTCAATATTCCTCCGCACTGTATCAGCTATGATATCAAATTGCTTCTGACGGTATTCCCGGCGGCTGGAAAAATGCCCGGTATATTCAAGCCCCTTTGCCTCAAACAGCCTTTTTACGAGCCTGCCGGAAACCTCTTCGCTGTCAAAGATACCATGCACGTAGCAGCCAGCCGCATTTCCGGAAACGCTTCCTCCGCAGTCTGTAAGAGCCGTCCCCGTGTCTGTAGTGCTTCCCATGTGTATCTCATAGCCATGAAAGCCGGCACCGGACAGACAGGAGAAAAATCCGCTCAGCTTATTGAATTTTCCGCTGACACGGGTCTGCTTTTTTTCGCTTCCGAATACCGTTTCTCCGTCAAGCAGCCCCATACCTGAGATACTTCCCCCGCATTCATTGCTTTCCGGGTCAGAAACCGACCTGCCCATCAGCTGATATCCCCCGCAGATACCGAATACAGGTATGCCGTATGATAAGGCACATTTTTTTATCTCCTCCTCCACGCCGCTCACTCTTAGCCATTTCATATCGGATATCGTGCTTTTTGTGCCGGGTATCACTATCATATCAGGCGTTCCAAGCTCACGGCTGGCTGAAACATAACGTACAGAAACGCCGTCATACTGCTCAAAAACGTCAAGATCGGTAAAATTGGATATCTTAGGCAGGCGGATAACGGCAATGTCGATAATGCCGCTGATTGACTTTTTTTCAAGTCTGCCGGACAGACTGTCCTCGTCCTCGATATTGCAGGAGATATAGGGAACTACTCCGGCAACGGGCTTCCGGCTGCACTCCTCAAGAATGGATATGCCGTCCCGGAAAAGAGAGCTGTCACCACGGAACTGATTCACGACAAGCCCCTTTACCATGTCCTGTTCATGTGCTTCGAGCAGCGAAAGAGTGCCGAGAAGCTGGGCAAAAACTCCGCCCCGGTCGATATCCCCAACAAGCAGCACCGGGGAGCGGACAAGCTGTGCAAGCCCCATGTTGACTATATCGTCAGCCTTCAGATTCAGCTCCACAGGACTTCCTGCACCCTCGATAACTATGATATCGTATTGCTCTGAAAGCGTCCTGTATGCCTGCATTATGTCAGGGATAAGCTCCTTTTTATGCCTGAAATATTCGGCTGCACGCATATTTCCCCGGACCTTTCCGTTCACTATGACCTGCGAGCCTACATCTGTAGTGGGCTTCAGCAGGACGGGGTTCATCAGTGCTGACGGCTCAATGCCTGCCGCCTCAGCCTGCATAGCCTGTGCCCGTCCTATTTCAAGCCCGTCAGCCGTTACATAGGAATTAAGAGCCATATTCTGCGATTTGAACGGAGCACAGGAATACCCGTCCTGCCGGAATATCCTGCACAGTGCGGCGGTCAGAAAGCTCTTTCCAACATTTGACATAGTACCCTGCAGCATTATCGGCTCAGCCATTCATACACCTCCTGAGAGCGGATATCAGCATCATATTTTCTTCATGTGTGCGGACGGCTATGCGGTAAAAGCTGCCGCTGAGTCCGCTGTAGCTGCTGCAATTGCGTATCAGTATATTTTCACTTAGCAAAAGGTCATCAAGACCGGGCATAGCCTTCAGCATGATATAATTCGCTGCCGACGGGAACACCCTTATTCCCGGTGCACTAAGCTCTGTACGCAAAAATGCACGCTCTTTTTTTACATATCCAACGGTCTTATTTACAAAGTCTGCTTCGTCAAGTGCAGCTATCCCGGCGTTCTGTGCCGGGATCGAGACGCTCCAGTGCTGTCCGCTTTTTCTTATGCTGTCAGCAGCGTCAGGACTTCCGCACACGGCATACCCGATACGCAGACCCGGCACTGCAAAGAGCTTCGTGAACGCCTTTAAAATAATGCTTCTGCCGTTGAAGCACCGCCTCAGGCTATAGCGTTCACTGTTTTCTGCGAAGCCGAGAAAGCACTCGTCGCACACAAGAAGGATATTGTTTTTTCTGCACCTTTCCGAAATATCAGAAAGCAGCTGCGGGGGTATGAGCTGACCTGTGGGGTTGTTGGGCGTGCAGAGAAAAGCAATGTCCGTATCGGCGGTAAGATCTCCAAGGATATCGCTCTCCGGGATAAAATACCGCTCCTCGTGAAGAGTGTACTCCCTTACCGTGCAGCCGCACTCTGTAAGTGCCTTGCGGTATTCGCCGAATGTCGGTGCGAAGATCAGTGCGTTTTTCGGTCTGTAGGCGTGAGCGATACGATATATCAGGTCGGCTGCACCGTTTCCGCATACGATATTTTCCGCAGGGATATTTTCGTGCAGCGAAAGCTTTTTCGTCAGCTCAGTGCAGTCCGGGTCGGGGTATCTGCCGATCTGAGCTGCCGAGGCTTCCACAGCCCTTATGACCCCGTGCGGAGTGCCGAGAGGGTTGATATTTGCCGAAAAATCAATAACATCAGCATATTTGTATATATTGCCGCCATGCTCCTGTATCATGAGAGTATCACCCCGAAGATAAATATTCTGAAAGCTGCCGATAATATCAGCATAAGCACAGAGGCTGCGTACATAAGGCGGTTCGCTCTGCGGATATCATCAGCCTCCACGGGTCTGTCATCGTCGCCTATGAACGGCTTTTTGTGCAGCTCCCTGAAGTACCACGCATCGCCTGCAAGACGTATGTGAAGTGCTCCTGCACAGGCAGCCTCGGTCTGTGCGGAATTCGGGCTTTCGTGATTGCGGCGGTCACGCAGCCAGATACGGAGTGCATTCCTGCCGTCAAGCCTGACGATCGGTGCAGCAGCTGCCATAAGCAGGGCGGTCAGTCTTGACGGGATATAGTTCAGCACATCATCGAGCCTCGCAGCCGTCCTTCCGATATCTGCGTATCTTTCATTTTTGTAGCCCAGCATCGAATCCATTGTGTTAGCCGCCTTATAAAGCGACGCAAATACAGCTCCTCCGAATGCCATGTAAAATATCGGTGCAGTAACGCCGTCTGAGGTGTTTTCTGCAACTGTCTCCACTGCTGCCCTGATAATGCCGCTTTCGTCCAGCACAGCCGTGTCACGCCCCACGATCATCGAAACAGCCCTCCTTGCCGCTTCGGTATCTCCTTCAACGGCTGCTCTGCATACCTTCATGCTCTCGTCGTGCAGACACCTTGCCGCCAGCATATAGCAGCACATAATGCTCTCAGCGGCTATTCCGAGGGCAATGTGTATTTTATAGCACACCAGCAGCACAGCTGAGGGTATGACGGCGGAAACGGCAAGGACGGTGAGCACGATCACGGCTCCGCCCATACGCAGATCACCAGACCTGCTGCGGACTGCTTTTTCAAGTGCAGCTATGAGCCGTCCCAACGCCCTTACGGGGTGGGGAAAATTGTATGGGTCGCCGATGATAAGGTCGAGAATAAAGCCGATAATAAGCGGCAGTGCGGGTAAAATGTATCTCATAGCTTCTCCGGTATCGTTATTTTTCCGCCGTCATACCTGCACAGCCAGCCGTGACCGTTTTCTGTATGCCAGTCATAGTAGCTGCGGTGCGGCAGGGCAAATTTTTCCAGTATTGACATTATCGTTCCGCCGTGAACTACAAATGCAAGGGAGCTTATCCCTGAATAAGCTGAAACCGTCCGGATAAATGCCTCGGTACATCTTTTCCGGAATCTGTCGGGGCTCTCGCCGCCGGGAAATCTCATCTCTCCCTGACTGTCTATCCACCGCTGATAGTCGGGATCTCCGCTCAGCTCAGCGTAATTTTTCCCCTCGAAGCTCCCAAAGTCACACTCCCTCAGTCCCTCGCAGATGTGCAGCTCCTGTCCGGGGAACAGCAGCTCCGCTGTCTGTATGCAGCGTTTCATCGGGCTGCATACCAGTACCCCGCACCTTGGATATGTGAGCAGTGACAGCTCCTCTATCCCTTTTTGGCACAGCGGCTCATCAGTCCTGCCGATGTAGCGTTTTTCAAGATTTCCGGCAGTAAGACCGTGCCGTATAAGGTATATCATCATGGCAGCTCACCCTTTATCACTGTCGGTATACCGCAGATCATCCGTATCACGATATCCGCCCTTTCAGCGAGCATACAGCCGCAGCGTCCTACGGCTTCACGCCATATACGTTCACTTTTTTCAAGCGGTATCACTCCGCAGCCTATCTCGTCCATTATGACAACAGCCGCTTCGTTTTCGGCACACAGCTGCTCAGTGAAGATGAGCGGGTCGGAGCCTTCGGATAAAAGCCGCCTCACGAGTTGGTGGTAATCCGCCACGCACCGGGCGGACAGTACATCTGAGAGCCGGCATTCACTACCCCGTGCCACATCGGAATGAGAAAGCGAAAACCGGCTGACTGCGTAATTTGTCTTGCCCTGAAAAGCTCCTCCGACTATCAGTATCATTTCAGCACCTCCATTATCCTTTCCGAAAAGACCGCTGCTGCAAGTATCCATATCTCACACAGCTGCAAGAACCAGCCGCACAGATCTCCGGTGATACCGCCGAAGCTTTTGTATGACGATACCCTGTAATATACCAGAACGAGTGCCGCCGCAGCTATACAGGCTATCCCCTGAACGGTGTCAGAGATTATCATTGCCGTACATGAGGCAATAATGAAAAAAGCAGCAAGTCCGAGAGTTACCCTTTTGTGTGACGGCTCGACAAAGCTATGGAGCGTGCCGGTGCTTTTGGCTGATCTGAAAATAATCGCAGACAAGCCGCTCAGCCCTCTTGAAAGGATATATCCGCAGGAGATAACACCAGCCGTTTTCATGGAGACTATCTGCGAAAACAGAGCGGTCTGAACAATGAGGTACAGGCAAAGACGTATCACCGCAAACGCTCCGATATGGGGGTCGGACATTATTTCGAGCCGCTTCTCCCGGTCTGCATACGAAGCCCGTGCATCTGTCACATCACAGAAGCCGTCCAAGTGGATACCCCCGGTCACAGCGATCGGGATAAAGACCGATATTGCAGCAAACAGGAGCTGACCGATATCAAGAATGTCACAGACGAGCCTCCACAGCAGAAAGCCCCCGCCAATGACAGCTCCCACAAGCGGAAAGAAGCCCAGAGCATAACGCCGGTTTTCCTCCCTCCACTCCACCCCCGGCATTGGTATCCTTGAGTACATCAGAAATGCCGATATCAGCGACCTGAGCATGGCAAAGCTCCCTTCAGCACAAGCGGTATACCATAAACGCACTCTATCACGCAGTCGGCAGATACGGCTATGCTCCGGTTTATTTTCTCCATTTCAGCCATGTATGCAGCAGTCCCCTCAGTATAGGAAATGCCGTCGCTCCCCACCTGATTCGTAACTATCACAAGCTCCTCTGCACGGGCTGCAAGAAGCTGTATTTCCGCCGATATCTTATCAGCCGGGCGGTACATTTTCCCGTCACGGAACATTTCGTTCGCACAGAGATTGCCGACGCATTCAAGCAGAACCGCACAGCCCTGAGGCAGCTGAAGCTCACCTATGTCAGTATACCTTTCAATAGTTTCAAAGCCCTTTCCGGCACGCAGTCTTCTGTGCCGGGCGATAGCTTCATGTGCCTCCTCGCCGTAGGGCTGCATTGCTGCGACATATATCCTCCGTCCGTCAAAGCCTGTGAGGATATCCTCGGCATAGCGTGATTTCCCGCACTTCGAGCCGCCTGTTATCAGTGTTATCATTTCAGTTCCGTATACCTTTCTATGGACGTATCGTCAAATCTGTGAGCATTTCTGTAAAGCGATACCGCTCCGTCGAGCAGGGAAACAAGGAGCAGACCGCCTGTTCCCTCACCAAGGCGAAGTCCGGCATTTATCACCGGGTCAAGCCCCATAAGCCTGAGCAGCCCCTCGCCAGCCGGCTCCTTTGAGCAATGGCTCGCAAGCATATATTCAGCACACAGCGGCTCAAGCCTGAATGCGACCGCAGCAGCTGCCGCCGAGATAACTCCGTCTATGACCACCGGAACATGATAATATGCTCCTCCGAGAAACAGCCCGGTCATTCCGGCTATCTCAAGTCCGCCCAGCTTTTGCAGCAGCTCAAGGGGTTTGTCTGCATCTGGGCGGTTCACCTTAATTGCACGCTCGATCGCTGATATTTTTCTTTTCAGACCGTCTGTAGAGAGCCCTGCACCTCTTCCTGTGACCTCATGCGGAGGAAGTCCGAGAAGCACAGAGGCAAGAGCACTTGCAGACGTAGTGCTGCCGATACCCATTTCGCCGGAAACAATGAGCTTTATGCCCTGTGAATGGAGCTTGCCGGCGATATCCATTCCGCATTTCACAGCCCTTTCCGTCTGTTCAGGCGTCATTGCTGCACCCTCTGCGATATTGCCTGTGCCGTATGCGGACTTGCAGTCAATAAGCTCCGGACAGTCCACATCGGCTGCTATACCGACATCTACAGCTATGACCTTAGCTCCGCAGGCTTTTGCGACAGCATTCACGTTTGACCTGCCCTCGGCTATCGCCCTCGCACATTCAGCAGTTACCCCGCTGCCGCACTGCGTTACGCCCTCGGCAACGACTCCGTGATCGCCGCACATTATCACCGCAGCACGCTCTGAGATATCAACATCAGCAGTACCCTGAACGGCGGCTATTTTCTGCACCATTTCCTCCAAAAGCCCGAAGCTGCCCAGCGGCTTTGCTATGCTGTCCCAGTTGTCCTTTGCATGATGATATGCCGTCTTATCGGCTGGTCTTATCTGTGATATCCTGTCCATTTTTTCCTCCGTAGGCGATACACGCTTCCGCAAAGCTCTGAGCGATCCCTGTATCAGAGCATAGATAAATATGCGGAAAGCCTGCGTACATCGTTTTTGAAGCGTGAACGCAGCTCCAGCTCCTGCCGTCCCTTTTTTCTGCGGTAAATCCGCTTCCGCAGCTTGTGCTGTCCCAGTAGTGAAACTCATGTGCCTTTATCGTGCCGCCCCTTTTGCACAGCAGGTTATCCTCCGCAGCGGTCATCGTTATGTAGCCGAAACGCTGCAGCCGGCTGGTGGGGAAGACCTCGCCCTTTATGACTCCTGCCATCTGAAACACCCTGCCGTCCGCAGCTTTCAGCCTTTCGTGCAGGTACATAAATCCCCCGCATTCCGCAATGACAGGCATTCCTCCGAGTATCCTTTCCCTTATGCTGTCAAGGAGAGAACGATTCCTTGAAAGCTCCTCAGCATACAGCTCCGGATATCCGCCGCACAGCAAAAGACCGTCAGCGTCGGGAAGTCTGCTGTCGGTGAGAGGGGAGAAGAACCTCACTGTACAGCCCATTTTTTCAAGCAGCTCAATGCTTTCGGAGTACATAAAGCAGAAGGCTTTATCCCTTGCAGCCGCTATGACAGGAGATCCGCTGAGTGTTGGTGTACAGGGAGGGGCAAACGCCGGTATACCGGTATTTTCCAGTGCCAGCATACTGTCGGTACACAGATGCTTTTCGGCAAGCTCACCGAGCATGGCAACCTTATCGCTGATATCTCTGACCTCGTCAGCTGTCACAAGTCCGAGATGACGGCTCTCAAGGGTGATATCATTCTGCGGAAGAAAGCCGAAATATCCCGTGTTCAGCTCGCTGCACAGCCGTTTTGCAAGGGGGACAAGCTTCTCAGGCAGGCGGTTGAAAATAAATCCGATGATGTTGTTCGGCTTGCGGTAGTTCAGGAACCCGCTCATCACAGCCCCGATAGAATCGCTCATTCCCTTGCAGTCGATAACGAGTATCACAGGAGTTCCGGTTATAGCTGAGACTGAATGTGCAGAAGCGTCACCGCCGTCATAAAAGCCCATTACCCCCTCTATCACAGCTGCACTGCACCCACGGCTGTTTTCGCAGAGAATGTATCTGAGCGTATCATCATCGCAGAAAAAGCTGTCCAGATTGTGCGACCTTACTCCTATTACCTGCCTGTGGAACATGGGGTCGATATAGTCCGGACCGCACTTGAATGAAGCAACATCAAGTCCTCTTTTTTTGAGTGCTGATAGTACGGCACAGGTGACTGTGGTCTTGCCGCTTCCGCTTTTTGTCCCGGCTATCATGAACCGGCTCATATCAGCCTCCCCCTTATCAGAAATACCGGGTTCTGTGCCTGAAGCATGGTATGAGTACCTATCCTTCCCGTTCTTGTGACGGATATCTGCACAGTCTCACATTCCGCACCGTATTCGCCGAATGCCTGAATGGTCTGCTCCAGAGTTTCAAGTGAGACAGCGGTGACGGCAATATCCGCAGCGGGGTTCTTGCTGTGGATACACTCGAATATCTCCGCCATTTTCCCCGATGTACCGCCGATAAACACCTTATCGGGAGTTTCCGCTCCGCTCAGTATCTCCGGACAGCTGCCCTCTGCGGCGATTATGTTATCACACCCGAAGCGGCGTGCATTTTCAGCTGTGAGCCTTACCGCCTCTGCATTCCTGTCGAATGCCAGCACTCTTCCGCCGGGGCAGCGGAATGCCATTTCCACCGAAACAGAGCCAGTCCCGCAGCCGATATCCCAGCATACTGAATCACGGCAAATGCTCAGTCCGGCAACAGCGTTGCAGCGCACCTCTGATTTTGTCATAGGAATGCTGCTCCTTATGAAATCACCGTCATTGATAGCCGAGGGGATATGTCCTATGAACGACGGATTTTCAGTTATAAGCACGGCGAGCTTTTCGCTCCTGTGACCGATAAGCTCCGCCGCAGTCCCGGAATATATCCGCTCGCTGTCGTATCCGAGGTCTTCGCCGATATGGACTGTGACATCGGAAAGTCCGTTATCACACAGCCTCCGGCAGAGAGCAGCCGAATCTGTTTCTCCGCCCAGAAGAAAAAAGCACCGCTCATTCAGCCGGACGTTTACAGCAATGTTCGCCGTTCTCCCGTGCAGAGAAATGGTCTTCATATCATCATACGGTATACCCAGCAGGCTGCAAAAATATGACATTGACGAAATACCGCTGACTACCCGTACATCGTGACCGTCAAGAAGCGGCAGGAGCTTTTTTGCACCGCTGAAAAAGCCGCAGTCACCCGACATGAGAACTGCCGCAGTATCTCCCTTGCAGTCATGTATGATACGGGCTGTTTCCTCCGGCTTATAGGTGCATATCATCTCCTTGCCAAGCCCCCGGAACGGGCGGAGCATACGCTCTGCACCTATAAGGATATCAGCCTCCATGACCGCTTTTTCCGCTTCGTGTGTCAGTGCTTTCACGCCGTCTGTGCCTATGCCTGTTATGTATATCTTCATTGCTGCTCCGCCTCCTTACAGTGTAGTAAAAGCTCCTTTATACCGCTGAGGCTGTGACCCTTTTCAGACGGTCTTGCAAGAGTTATGACTGGTATCCCACATTCTCTTGCAGCTCTTATCTTTTCCGGATATCCTCCTACAGCACCGCTCTCCTTAGTCACAAGGAGCTGTGCTCCGCTCAGCCGGATATGGGCGATATTCTGCTCTGTGCTGAATGGCCCTCTCTCGCAGATCAGCTTTTTTTCGTCATATCCGAGACTGCGGCAATAATCCCTGATATTTCCGGTGCCGAGCACCCTTACCCATATACGCTCCCGGTAATTGCGGACACTTCTCAGTGCTTCGAGGGACTTGCTGCCGAGCGTGCTGAGGATAACAGCATCATCCTGACTGAGCCGCTCTGTAAGCTGCTCCATGCTGCTCACGACCTCGCCGTACAGCTCTGAGCACTCCCGCAGCAGCCGGTGATACGGTATCGCTGCTTCCTCACAGGCACGGCGGATATTATCAGTAGCCTCAGCGGCGTATGGGTGGGTCGCATCCACCACAGCGGTATAGCCGTTATCAGTCATAAGCCTTTTCATCTGCTCTGTATCCATTCTTCCCGTATACACTGTCACGTTTTCAGGCAGAAGGGCTGCCCCGTACTCTGTTGCAACGGATATCCCGCAGCGTATGTCATTCTCCGAGCAGAACTCCGCAAGCTGACGCCCCTCTGTAGTTCCTCCGAATATCAGCAGCTCAGACACAGCGGTAGCCTCTGGGAGTGACCATTTTCCCGCCTATGACCCTTGTTTCAGAATTGCCGATAAAGACCGTCGTGAACATATCCACAGGGGTATCGCGCAGCTCTGAAAGAGTGAGTATACGGCTTTCCTGACCCTCTCTGCCGATGTTACGCACATAGCCGCAGACCGTCTCAGGAGCCTTGTATTGCAGAAGGATATCGCAGGCGTTTTGCAGATAGTCCGCACGCTTTTTCGAGGAGGGATTGTACAGCACGATAACAAAGTCCCCCTCCGCAGCACAACGCAGACGTTTTTGTATCCTTTCCATAGGCGTCAGCAGGTCGGAAAGGCTTATCACAGCAAGATCGTGCGTAAGAGGCGAGCCGAGGACAGCTCCACCGCTGAATGCAGCCGTTACTCCGGGGACTATCTCGATATCCGTCTCCGGATATTTGCCGCTCAGCTCAAGTGCAAGCCCAGCCATGCCGTACAGTTCAGGATCTCCGCTGCAAACCAGCGAAACAGTCTTATCCTGTGCCTCCCTGAGCGAAAGCTCGACACGCTCCTGCTCCTGACGCATACCTGTAGACATATAATTTTTCTCAGGAAAAAGCTCTCTGACAAGCCCGGTATAGGTCGTGTAGCCGATTATAAGATCGCTTTTCAGGATAGCCTCACGTGCAGCGGCAGTCATTCCCTCACCTCTGCCTGCACCGAATCCGACAACATAAAGCATTACAGTATTTTCCTTTCAAAATCAATTATCACAGGCTTTTCGGCAGCTGCGACAGTAACGCCGTCTCCGGCTGTTTTGCGGAGGATAAGTTTTCCGCCGCTGCATTTTACCGCACTCCGCTCGCATACATTATCGACCCCGGTAATGCTGCTGACGAATCCGGAGGAGGTGAAAGTGCCCTGAACCTGCGACAGCTCCTGAGCAGAATATGTAAAGAGCGGCAGGCTGTGTTTTTTGCAGAAGCTTGTCAGCCCCTCCTCGTCAGCTTTGATATCAATGGTCGATACAGCACATATCCGCTCAGCAGGTATGCCTGCTTTTTCAAGAGCCGTTAGCACAGCTGCCTCAATTGTCTCACATACCGTTCCACGCCTGCAACCGATACCGAGAACTATATTTTCCGGCACAAGCTCAAGAGTTACAGGAAATGGCTTTCTGCCGCCGCCATTGCCTATAACTATACCCGTCCGGAAGCCCTCACCGGGTATCAGCTCTGACGGCATTCCCTTGCAGCTGTAGCTGCTGATGATCCCGACAGCCTCGCCGTTCAGCACTGCCGCAGCGATCTCCTTTGCTGCCTGAAGATCAGTTATGAGCAGATCGTTTGCAGCAGCAAGGCTGTCCGGCGAGAATTTCCCTCCGGTATCGGTAGCAGTCGTTACTACAGCCTGTGCTCCGAGGATATCCGCAAGCCTCTCTGCAAGGGCGTTTGCACCGCCGATATGCCCGGAGAGTATCGGTATAACGAAGCTGCCGCAGTCATCAATTACTATCACAGCCGGGTCGGTCTGCTTTGAGCGGATATGCGGGGCGATCATTCTTACGGCTATCCCGCACGCACAAACAAAGATAAGTGCATCGCAGCTGTGAAAAAGCTCCTCAGTAAGTCCGGAAAGCCCGGAAAACGCCTCCGCCTGAGGGTCGGTGTGTCTGAAAAAGCAGTACCGGGAGACGGTGAAGCCACCGTCAGAGCTTGCTATCCTCCGGGAGATGAGCCGTCCTTTTTCCGTCAGTGAAATGACTGCCGCTTTCATTTGTCTGCCGCCTTTCTGAATCCTGTTTCAAATGCAGGGTCATATAGCCTTGAAAGCCCGTGTTCATTGCCGAGGAAGTCTCCGACAGTGATAAGAGCGGTCTTGGAAATGCCGTTTTTTCTTGCCGTTTCCGCAAGAGATGCAACTGTACAGCGGCATATCCTTTCGTCGCTCCATGTAGCCTTATACACTATAGCCGCAGGAGTATCCGGGCTGTAGCCGCCCTCTGTCAGCTTTGCAGACAGCTCATCGAGCATACCCGCACTGAGAAAGATGACCATTGTGGAATGATGTGCCGCAAGGCGGGAGATATCCTCCTGTGCCGGAACAGGAGTGCGTCCAGCCATGCGTGTGAGGATAACGGTCTGAGATACGTCCGGGAGAGTGTACTCAGCCTTCAGTGCTGCGGCTGCACCGCAGAAGGAGCTTACACCCGGACAGATCTCATACTCTATTTCAAGCTCACTGAGCCTGTCCATCTGCTCACGCACAGCTCCGAAAATACTCGGATCGCCCGTATGCAGCCGCACCGTATTTTTCCGGGCAGCCTCAGCCTCCCTTATCACCCCGATCACCTCGTCGAGCGTCATTTTTGCACTGTTGTGTATTTCGCAGCCGGGACGGGCGTATTCCAGCAGCTCAGGATTAACAAGAGAGCCTGCGTAAATGATCACATCTGCCTGCTCCAAAAGCCTTTTCCCACGCAGCGTTATCAGGTCTGGTGCTCCGCAGCCTGCTCCCACAAAATATACCATATCATTCCTCCATTATCCGCTTGTACTTCCTGTATCCCGGCACATACCGAGGATACTGTCAGCCATGCACGTTTTCAGTATAAGGCTGTGCTTATCGGAAAAAATGACCGCACCGACCGCAGCCTCTCCCCTTACTCTTGCACAGAGATAACGCTCTATCCGTTCCGTCAGAATTGCAAGTGCTTTTTCTGCTGCCGCACAGCTGAAAAGTACATCGAGTGCGGCATCAGTCGTGACACATTCAGCGATCTGACGCAGTACAGAGATATCAGCTCCTGCGAGTGCTGCACAGGCGATAAGAGTCTCCATTCTTCCGTCCGCAGCCGAGGAATGGGTGTTCATTATCCCGGCTCCGAGCTTTACCAGCTTTCCGATGTGACCTATAAGCAGAATGCTCTCAAAGCCCAGCGAAACGCCGATATCCAGAGCGTCGCCTATGAAGTTGCTGCACGTGACGCATTGCTCCGAAATACCGGGAGCATTAAGCTTTACAAACTGACCGCTGTAATTCCCGACGGTAAGTATGAGCTGTCTGTATCCGGCAGCTCTCCTGAGACCTGCCTCAGCCCTGATAGTTCCGACGATCGCTGAGCTGCTCATCGGCTCAACGATACCGGTCGTTCCTATGATTGATATACCGCCTGTTATGCCCATTCGGGGATTAAAGGTCTTTTTTGCGATCTCCTCACCGCCCGGAACGGATATGACTATTCGGAAGCCGCCGCTGTATCCGTAAAGCCCGGCGATACCGCTTACTGCTTCCTTTATCATTTTTCTTGGGACTGAATTTATCGCAGCCTCTCCCACAGGCTGATCCAGTCCCGCTTTTGTGACAGTTCCCACGCCGTCGCCGCCGATTATCTCAATGCCGCAGCTGATGAGCGAAACAGAGGCGTATATCTTCATTCCGCCGGTCACGTCCGGGTCGTCGCCGCTGTCCTTTTTTATGCTGCACACTGCATAGTCCGGGTGCAGCTCAGGGTCAGTGATATCCAGCCTCAGCTGCACGCCTGACGGAGTTGCAAGGTCTATAGTATCGACTGTACGCCCGGTCAGGAGCATCTCAGCGGCAGCCTTTGCTGCACCTGCTGCACACGACCCGGTCGTGTAGCCGCAGCGGAGCTTTTTAGTACCCTGATAGATGAACTGTTCATTCATTTTCGGTCCTCCGGAAATATATGCTTATATAATTATAAGGTGATTTACGGGAAATGTCAATATCGCAGCTTATCCTCACACGAAAATACTGACTGAGAGACTGCCGGAAACAGCCGTGCTGTCAGATACCGCTGATAACTAAGGGGGACACCCTTCACGAGAGGGCATCCCCTTATATGTCATTTTTCCGGCAGGCTGACCTGTTGATGTATCCCGCCGTTTTCAATATGAAGTACGTGCGTACAGCATTGTCCGATAAGCTCCATATCATGCGTCACTATCAGCACTGTGCATTCGCTCCGCAGCGAGTAAAGCAGGCCGGCAGCTGCTCTCATGCTTTTAAGGTCCAGACCGCTTGTCGGCTCGTCAAACACAAGAAGCTGTTTCCCGGCAAGCAGTGCAGAGGCGATCGCAGTACGCTGCTTTTGTCCGCCGGAGAGCGACATCGGGTGACGGTCTTTATACTCAAGAAGGTCAAGCTTTTTCTGAAGCTCCAGTGCCTTATCCTCCGAATTTTTATCCGCCCCCAGCATTACCTCCTCAAGCACAGTTTCTGCAAACAGCTGATGATTCACGTCCTGCATGACCATATAGGAGCAGTGCTGCATATCCCTCGGCTTCATTCGTTTTCCGCCGATCACAGCTGTGCCTCTGAATTTCCTTTGCAGTCCGCAGAGGCATTTTGTAAATGTTGATTTGCCTGCACCGTTATGTCCGACAACAGCGGTCACTGAACCCTCCGGAAGCTCCAGATGTTCAATATCCAGAGCATTTTTCCTCCCGTAGCTGTATCTGAAATTCTCAAGCACGATATTCCCGCCTGAGCTGAATGGCTGTAGCTGAAAAAGCCCCGGCTGCGTATCAAGATAGTTTTTGTCTGTAACGACCGGGCGTAGCCCCATAGAGCTGAGCCTGACCGGGTCAAGGGAGAAGAAGCTCTCTCCCGGAAAGTCCTCGCCTATCCTGCCGCTCTCCATGTATATCACTCTGCTGCACAGTCCGCTGAGCCAGCCCAGCCGGTGTTCTGCGATCACGATCGTTTTGCCCTGTGCCTTCCATGATGCGATTATCTCACGCAGCTGCTCTATTGCGTCAAGGTCGAGATTCGATGCAGGCTCATCGAGTACGATAAGCTCCGGCAGCATTGCTGCTACACCGGCACAGGCGATCTTTTGTTTTTCACCGCCTGAGAGCTTGAAGATACTTCTGTCGAGCAGCTTTTCGATCTTCATGTCCCTGACGGTACTATCTACCCTTGACCGTATCTCAGCTTCGGGCAATCCCATATTCTCGCAGCCGAATGCGATCTCGGCGGTCGTATCGACACAGAAAAACTGGCTTCTCGGATTCTGGAAAACGCTGCCGACGATCCCGGCAAGGTCTTCAATGGCTGTATCCCTGATGCTTTTGCCGGACACGGTGATATCGCCCTGCAATTCTCCCTCATAATAATGCGGTATAAGACCGTTCAGCAGTCTTGTTACAGTGGTCTTGCCGCAGCCGGATCTGCCGCAGAGCAGAACGCATTCACCCCTTGCTATTTTCAGATCAAGCTCATGCAGTGCCCCCTCCTCCGAATTGCCGTACCGGAATGAAACATTCTGTAAAACCGCTGCATAGTCGTTCATTTTATCACTCCGATCATTCCGAGGATCCACATAAAATACAGTCCGGCAGTCAATGTCAGAACAGCGATATCCTGCACATGAAAGCCGATACTGCATATATTTGTACGCCGCACCTTAGTTCCGAGCCCTCTTGTAAGTGCCGCAGCTGACAGCTCGCTGCCAATGTTTACAGAGCAGACCATAAGCGGAACGAGGCGGTATTCTATGATTTTTTCCGCATTTCTGCCGCCTATCCGTATATCACGCATTTTCATGGCTGTATTGATATCCGAGAACTCCTCCAGCACTGTCGGGAAAAACCTGAACATGACCGACATAGGTATCGTTATCTGCTGAGGTACGTGCATACGGTGCATAGCTGCGATAAATTCGCTGACAGTCGTTGACGAGAGCATATACGCTCCCATTACGAGCCCCGGCATCAGCCTGACGAAGATCATACAGCACATTCCGAGAATGCTCAGAGCCGCACCTGTCGTTTTCGGTACGAGAAGCAGCTCCGCAGCCTTCATCACGGCATATACCGCAGTAAATACCGCTGCCCTTCCGGGCTGCCTTGCAGCAGCGAGCAGCAGCATGGGAAGAATGCTGACAGCGACAGTTCCCGCACGGACAGCTGCTGTATCGCTGCCGGTGCCGCCGAGAGCGAACACCACAAGGGTCAGCATGACTGCTATCTTTGTCCGTGGGTCAAGGACGAGCCCCCGGTTTTCAACGTCAGCTGTAAACAAGCCAGCCATATCACAGCCTCCACGAAGCGGCTTCCCGTCTGCTGTCCACGAAGCTGCGGTATATCCCGTCCTCTTTCATGAGTGAATCATGCGTGCCTCTCTGCACTATTTTTCCCTTATCTACAACAAGTATCTGATCGGCATTCCGGACAGTTTTGAGCCGGTGTGCGATCATGATGATCGTCTTTTCCCTGGTAAGCTCCTCTATCGCCCTGATAAGCTCTGCCTCGTTTTCGGGGTCTACATTTGCAGTCGCCTCGTCAAGAACGATTATGGGGGAGTCCTTCATTATAGCCCTTGCTATCGAGATACGCTGCTTTTCACCTCCTGAAAGGCTCGCACCGCCCTCACCTATCACTGTATCATAGCCCTCCGGCAACTGCATTATGAAATCATGACAGCAAGCCTTTTTTGCGGCAGCTATTACCTTTTCCATAGGTGCATCAGGCTGACCGAAGCGGATATTGTTCGCTATCGTGTCCGCAAACAGGTATACACGCTGGAAGACGAAGCTGTAATTTCTCATCAGCGAATCCATGCTGTGCTCCCTCACATCCCGTCCGCCGAGAGTTACCCTGCCCTCGTCCACGTCCCAGAAGCGTGACAGCAGGGAGGTGAGCGTAGTCTTTCCTCCGCCGGAGGGGCCAACTATCGCCGTTGCCGTATGCTCCGGGATATCCAGCGAAATGCCGTCTATTATCTTTTTCTGCTCATAGGCAAAGCTTATATCCTGTGCCGAAATATCGCAGCTCTGAGGTGTGATCTCCTCACCGGAAATGTCCATCTGAGGTGTGTCAAGTATCTCCTGAGCCTGACGGACGCTGACGTCCACCGTTCTCAGAAGTGCGGAGTATTTACCCGCATTGTCAAGCTGAGCATAGATCAGGTACGAGCTGATTATCATGACGATAGCCGTGAGCAGATCCATGCTGCCGCCTATGTGCAGGAGGACTGAGACGAGCACGATGACAGTCCCCACAGCCTTGAGCCAGAAGCTCTGCATGGTCATAAAAGGTATGAGCCTGAGCTCCATAGCGGAATTGGCGTGCTCATTCTCATCTATCGCCTTGTTCAGCTCTCTGCTTCTCTCACCGGTCAGCCTGAATGCTCTGACCTCGGATATGCCCTGGATATATTCTATCACCTTTGCAACGAGAGTGCTGTCCTTTTCGAGCTTCTGCTTTGCCATTCCGGCACTTACATTCATCATACGGCTGTTTATCGCAAAGAATACCGCAAGTCCCGCACAGAGTATCAGACCGATACGCCAGTCAAAAAAGATGAGCATTACAGTGATGACAGCGGTCGCAAGCAGTCCTGAGCAAACGAGCATAACAACACGTGTCGCAACGTTTTCAAGGTTCTGCATGGTATTTGTCGTCACAGACATTATGCGTCCGAGGCTGTTTTCGTTGTAGTAGCCCATAGGCAGATACCGCAGGTGCTCCGCAATAGTCATACGCTTTTCAGCACAGGTGCTGTAGCCGCCCTCAGTCTGGAGCATTGTCGCCTTGCTTTTGAATGCACCTGCACCGATTATGCTTACGAGCATTATACCGAGGCAGACAAGGCAGGTCTTTGCGGTGACGCTCTGCTCAAGAAGAGCCTTCGTCATGCAGGCTATAGCCGGTATTTTAAGTGCCTCGAACACAGCCTGGAACAGACTGAAAAGGATAGAAAGATAGAAGCGTTTCCTGTCCCTTTCGTCGCAGAAATCAAAGAATCTCCTGAGTATCTTAAACATTGTCCTCACCGTCCTTTGCAGAGATATGTGCAGCCCACATCGAGCTGTAGAGCGGGCAGCCCCTGAGCAGCTCCTCATGTGTTCCTGCTCCTGCTGCAACGCCGTCGTTTATGACATAAATGCAGTCTGCATTTTTAACTGTGGAGAGCCGGTGTGCAATGACTATCAGAGTTTTTCCGGCAACGAGCCTTGAAACGCTCCGCTGTATCACAGCCTCATTCTCCGGGTCTGTATATGCAGTAGCCTCATCAAGTATGATTATGTCCGCATTTTTGAGCATTGCTCTTGCGATGGATATACGCTGTCTTTCACCGCCGGAAAGGTGTCCGCCGGACGAACCGACCTTAGTTTCGTAGCCGTTTTCGAGTGCCATTATGAAATCGTGACAGCCGCACTGCTTTGCTGCCTCCTCTACCTCAGCATCTGTTGCAGACTGTCTGCCGAGGCGGATATTCTCCCTTATGGTCATGTCAAACAGGTAATTATCCTGTGAAACAAAGGCTATCCTGTCGTTGTATTCATCGAGCGGTATGTCCCTTATATCCGTGCCGTTCAGGGAAATTTTTCCGCTGTCCACGTCCCACAGGCTTGCGATAAGTCTTGCTATGGTCGATTTTCCGCTTCCGGACGGGCCGACAAGTGCTATGAACCCGCCCTTAGGGACAGTCATGGAAATTCCGTGGAGTATCTCCTTGTCAGAGTAGCTGAAATGAACGTCCTCAAGCACTATATCTCCGTTCTGCACGCTGCTGCCGCTGTCCTGCGGACGGAGCATTTCCGGAGCGTCAATGATACTGCGTACCTCAGTAACTATCGTGTCCATCTGTGCGATATCGTCGGAATACGACATCACTCCGATAAGAGGCTCGATAAGTCCGACCGTGAGAATGATGACCGTTATGAAGTCAGCAGTGCTTATAGTCCCGTGTATAGCCATGATACCGCCTATAGGCAGGACGGACAGCATAGTTGCGGGCATTATGCACATAGCAAAGGTCATATACACATTGCACGAACGCATCCAGTCAACAAAGCTTGCGGCGGATTCCTTTGCAGCTGCGGCAAATTTTTCGTAGCTCGACTGTGCCTTGCCGAATACCTTTATGACCTCTATGCCGTTTATGTACTCAGTAGTCACAGCATTGAGAGCCTTTGTCGCTCTTACAGTCCTTGCGTAGTTCTCCTCATACCCGAACATCATAAGTGCATAGCATACAATGCCGAGCGGAACTGTTATCAGAGCAGCAAGACCGAGCTTCCAGCTGATAATGAATGTGTATATCAGAATGACCACAGGTGCTCCGATGCCGGTGGTGAACTCCGGAAGTATATGTGCAAGAGTGGTTTCGATGCTGTCGATACGCTCAACTATCGTGCTTTTGAGCGAGCCTGAGGGCTGACTTATTACGTCACCGAGCGGCATACGTGCAAGCTTGTCAAGAGCCTTCTTACGTATCACCGCAAGCGTGTGGAACGTTGCAAGGTGTGAATTTGCGGTGGACAGTGCGTGGAACAGTGCATGACCGAGCCACAGCACAAGGATCATCACGCAGTTGATGATATATCCGCTTTTGTCAGCATTGCCGTTCAGAAGATCCTTTACTATCCTCGCTATGAAGTAATACGGCACGATACCGCAGAGCATACTGATGGCAGCAAGTATAACGCTTGCGATGAATTTTCCTTTACGCTCCTCCGACTGACTGAGGAGCCAGCTGAATGAACCGTTTTTATCTTTTTCCATTACATTTTCTCCTGTCTGTTTCTGTAATTCTGCGGCGAAACACCCATAACATCACGGAATGCCGCAGAAAACTTTGATGAATTATCGTAGCCCAGACGCTGTGCTATCTCGGAGATGAGCAGCTTGTTCTCCGAGATGAGCATTGCCGCCGCAGCCTTCATTTTGTACGCCTTGATATACTGATACACCGGCACTCCATACACAGCCCTGAATACCTTCCGCAGAGTTGCAGGCGGCATACCTGACAGCTCTGACAGCTCCCCGACTGTGTATGTCTTTTCAAGATCACCGGTAATGAGTGAGTGTATCTCCTTTACTCTGTCGCTCTGACCTGCGGGGATATACTGCCTCTGCTCCGTATTCTCCGCCGGGTCAACAGCTGCCAGCATGATGAGCAGCTCAGCGATCTTTACCCTGAAATAGTCGAGCAGCATACCCTTTGGTGCATGGTAGAGCTGCGAAAAAAGCGTATCAAGTGCCTCGTTTCCCCTGAGCAGGTACTCACTGTTATCCGCACAGAACCTGTCAGCGAGAGCCTGAGTATCTACAGGCAGAAATGGCATTGCACGCTCCAGAGAAGCCTGTGCCGTGTCCTTTATAAGCCCTATCGTTATACCGTGATAGTGTGAAAGCGGCAGCTCGACTCTTCCCTCATGGTGTACACGCCTGTCGATCCGTATATCCCCGGCTTCCATATAGTATCTTCCGCCGAGGGAGTTTTCATGCTCGATCCGTCCCTCACGGCAATGGTCGATACACAGCACAGTCTCGGCATTCTGATATTCCGAAACGCAGCTCCTGAGGTGAAAATCATTGTACATCAGGTACACGCCGTCCAGCACATGATACATAGTCATGAAGCCCTCACCGCTCTTGTCGTCAAGACGCAGCACCCTGCATTCTCCCTCAGCAGCTACCTCGTGTACATTCGAGCCGAAGCCAGCGTTATCAAGAATATCGAAAAGCTCCCGGCTCATGCGATACCGGCTTTCTCAAAGTGCTTTTTCATAAGAGCCTTGCCGACAAGTCCGCCGATAATTCCGCACACAAATGCCGCAATGGACATCACCGGGCACATCCATACCGGCATGAGCTTTGTGACAGTGTCAATATAGTCCTGTCCGAAGTTCTGCCGTGTAGACCAGTATTTCTCGGCAGCGAAGAAGAGCGGAAGATAATTTGCGGCTATCCACAGGCTGAAAACGCCGTTTGTGATCACAGCCCTTGACGCACTCTGGTAATTGCCGCTTTTGTAGACGAGCTCCGCAAGAAGACCGCTGACAACAGATACTGCAAGCGGCGGCCAGCTCATTCCTGTCAGCAGCATGAGCAGACCCATGATGATGCTCATTATCCATATCATGCCGAACTTTTTTACTCTCGTAAGAAACAGCATGAACGGTATCCCGCCGAGGATAGGCACGAGCACAGCAAGAAGCGGCAGAAATATCGGGATAAACCCAAGCATTGCCACGATGAACACGATCACGAAATAGATCGCTGAGAAAATACCGATGTTGATAAGATCCTTGCCTTTCATAGTTACCTCCATCCGGTTAGATATAACTAACCTATTGACAAAATAATCAGGTCTGTTTTCAGACCTGAAAAAATTATAGCATAGAATCCTGAGGTTTTCTACTCCGTTTTGTTCCGGATACTCCAAAATGAATACTTTTTTCAGCGTAAGCTGCCGGAAAAAAGGCAGCGTCAGGTACTCAGATCTTTTCCAGATCGGCAAATTCCTTCGCTGCGGCACTTTCATCGCCTACGTACCAGTAATCGCAGCAGTCACCGCCGAGGATCTCAGTTTTCGTTCGGATCAGCCTTGCGTGAAGGACTTCCGCAAGCACGTGATCCGTTTTGCAGAGGTACGGCAGCAAATGCGTGTAGCCGTTCGCCTTTGCGTGCTTTGCGATCGGGCAGCCGATCAGATGAAAGCTGTATCCCTCCTGCCGGTTGTCCGGATCAATGGCAATATCCCACGCATCGACCCATTCGCCCTTCGCACGGTGTTCCCGCAGCTCCTTATCATAACGTTCATAAACGCCCGACATGAGCCTGTACGGGAGCTTGTGCCTGTTGGCATTAATGAACCTGCCGAGAAAACGAAGTCTGTCGATGTGCCAGCCGTGAATGACCTGAAAAGCCTCGCCGTCGATCACATGACCGCTCGCCTCGTAAAATGCAACGATACAGAACCAGATATCCATTGTGTCAGCCATTGCACCTCTGCCGATATCCGGCTTCTGTGCGAGGAGCTTTGCGTATTCTGTATCGGCTCTGCTGCATATCTCCTCCTTTTTGTCCGGCAGAAATTCGTCGATATACCGTTCAAACAGCTTGCCCCATGAACGGGGATATGTATGCTTCCACATTATGTACTCTCCTGTTCTATATAAAATATCCCGCATACGAACATGAGCATCCAGCCGAGACTCTCAAAGCCTGAGCCGATACCCGAAAACGGCAGCGGGATCAGCTCCAGTACAGCTCCGATCCCGGCTGTGATGAGCGGTGCAGCCATTATCCACCATTTCCGGACGGGCAGAATGCGGAGCAGGATAAGTGCTGCCCATGCGGCACTTGTCACCGCATCAAATACGATGAACAGCAGGAAAAACGGCACAGCCTCCGGCATGAACATTCGCAGCCATGCGTCTGTCGTCTGCGTCAGATCGCCGCCTGTGATCTCATACAGCACCTTGAAATGGTGGATAAGTCCGCCGCAGGCAATGTGGAAATACAGGAACGAAACGCAGCCGACGCCAAGTCCGGCGATATACAGGCGAAGCCATATCCTGCCTGCACGGGTCTGCGGCTGTACCGTATCCGACAGCCAGCGAATGAACGCCGCTGCACCGATCGCATACAGAATGCTGCCGACCGCACCGGTGAAGTCCGACACTGCGATACGCAGATCTGCAATGGTCAGCCAGCCGGTGCTTGCTATCGTTCCGAGCGGCTCAGCGTTTTTCGGTTCAATGCCGATACAATAGTCTCCGATCATGCAAAGCAGCATCGCCGGAATGACCAGACGCATTTTGTCCGCAGTTGATCTGATCTTGTTCATTTTGTCCTCATTTCTGCTTTTTGAAGCTGACTGCGATAAGTCCGGCAAATACAAAGCAAAGCACACCGCCGGCGATCATCATAACGGCGTTTGCGGTACTGATATTGCTGTGCAGCACAGCAGCTGACAGGACTGCACCCAATGCTCCGCCGAACGTAAGTGCACCGAAGCCCCTCCAGAACCGTACCGCCGGCAGAGTTCTGTCAAGCTTATGTATACGCTCACTGATCAGCTCGATGATACCGGCGAGCATTAACAAAACCGGGACTGCAAGCAGGAGCCCTGCCGGTAAATGTGCTGAAAAGCCGTTTCCTGCAATGAATCTGCCGAAGCCGATAAAATACAGTATCCAGCCGATATTTCCCGGAATGTCGTATGCCCACCACAGGGCAGTTCTGATATTTGATTCGTACATGATTACCTCTCCTCCTTGATACGCAGCCGCAGTCCGGACAGCCGGAATGCTCCTTCGCATACTATTGCTCCCCCAACTAAACCTTGCCAACCAATGCTCGGCATAAAGAAAATTTCTCTGCGTCAGGAAAACTTGAAATACGACAGTATTCCTGCGTTTCCCTTCCTTGATAAATTCCCTTTCTGCCTTCGCCTTTTTGGCAAAGTTTAATTGGTGGAGCAATATTTATATATTATTTTATCATATCCTGAGCGAAAAAACAAGTGCCAAATATAAAAATACAGCAAACGACAAAACCTTTGAAGCTTGCCATTTGCCTTGTCAGCTGCAAAATACCCGGATAGAGAGGGCAGAAAGGGTCTGGACATAAATGACCTGATATGATATAATTGTCTTGCAGGTGTATAAAATGACGCTGGAGGACAGAAATATGCTGAAACATAAAATTGTGAAAAAGACACGGCTTGCTGCCGTGTATATATCAGATATGAACGGTTCAAAGGAATTGCCCGGCGTATGCCCGGACATGGACGGAAAAGAGGTGCGGCTATGAATCAGGGCTCTGTATTCAGCCTGCTGCAGCCCGCTGGGGCGGATATAGAATACCGCAGGCTGCCGGAAAATGTGATGCACGATCTCGGTATTGAAGCATTCTGTCAGGAAATTTCAGCCGACGCAAGGGAACGCCGGCTGATAGCAAACGTGCTCTCGCAAATAACAGACGATCCAGATGTTGCCGCATACCGCCGGCAGATATTCGGGGATATACTCCGGCTGCCCGAGCTGAGGAGCACCATGACAGAGCTGTTCGGAAAGATACAGTTCATGCAGGATTTTTCTACCATGCACAAGACCTCCGATGAGGAGCTGGGACTGTGGCATCTCTTTCACCGCCTTGACGAGCTGGACAGCTACATCAGGACAGTGGAGACTATGCGTGACTGCCTTTCCGATGAGAGGATAAAGTCCGGGGGACTTATCTCACTGAGGGACTACATCACCGAGCTTTACGAGGACGCCTGCTTTGCCGATATGAAGAAGGATATCGCACAGCTTAAAATGAAGGCATCTGATGTGCAGAGCGTCACCCTCGGAATCAACGTCAACGAGCGGTTTGAAGCCATCAGCATGGGGCTTGTTTCCGTCAATAAAAAGCCTTTCAAAAAGTCGGGTATCGTCAGCAATTTTGCAGACGCTATCGCAAATAAGGACAAGATACGGGATACCGCAGACTGGGACGGTGATATGCACTATCAGCTCATCGACAGGGAGGACAAGCGCGGCATTATTGACCATATGAAGAATGAAGCAGGCTTGCTTGCGGTACAATCTTCATTCGCCGCCGATGCCAGAACCAAGTCTACGATCGTCAATGCTATGGCGGACGGTGCAACTGCAAGCTCCACTTTCTATCTGGATACTATGGTAAATAAAATGCTCAGTTCCCTCGTGAAGAAGCTGAGGGATACGCTCACCAGGTACGCAAATGTTGCGATCATTAATATTTCCGGACTGGTACCGGAGTTTATATACTACATCAGATGTGCGGAATTGATCGGCAGTCTGATGGAAAAGGGCTGCGTATTCTGCGAGGCACAGCCGGTTGCTGAGGGCGATACTTCAATGGAGGCAAAGGACTTCTACAATCTGAAGCTCGCTATGAGCATGGAGAATGTCAGCGAGATCGTGACCAATGACCTGTGCTTTGACAAGAAGCGCACCGTTTATATCCTCACCGGTGCAAACCGTGGCGGAAAGACCACGATCACACAGGCTGTAGGACAGCTTTTCATTCTGGCACAGGGAGGGCTTTTTGTTCCGGCGGAGAGCTTTCGCTATGTTCCCTGTGACTGTATCTACACCCATTTTCCGGCAGATGAGGATAAGACAATGGATCTGGGACGGCTGGGAGAGGAGTGTGTCCGCTTTAAGGATATTTTCATTCAGTCCACAAGCAAAAGCCTGCTGCTGCTGAACGAGACCTTCTCCACCACCTCATTTGAGGAGGGCTACTACATTGCGAAAGATTCCGTGAAAGCACTGCTTAGCAAGGGTGTGCGGACGATCTACAATACCCATATGCACAAGCTCGGAGAGGATGCCGAGGAGCTTACCCATGAAAGCACCGGTGCAGGAGCTGCCTCGCTTATCATGAGGACTGAGGAGGGCAGGCGTTCCTTCAGGGTGGCTCTTGCGAAACCGGAGGGCTCGTCCTATGCAAGGGATATTGCGGAAAAATACGGCGTGACCTATGATATGCTCGTCAGCGGTGACGGCGTATGATAAAGGTATTGATAATAATTGGCATTATGATCGCTGCTGTCCTGGTTATCCTCATGGGTATTTAGCGGTGTCAGTATCAGTGCTGAAACAGCAAAGGACGACCATTTTAACGAAATCCCTGAAAGCCTGTCAGGTCAGAAATAGACCGGACAGGCTTTCGATAGTTATTAGGAGAAGTTCTTGTTCTTTACGACATTTATCGTCTGTATCCCGTACCTTTTTAAGATATCTATACACCGGCGGTCAATTATTTCGCCGCTTGCAGCTATAGGTACTGCCGGGGGACAGGGAACGTTCACAGCTCCGCATATCCGTCCCTCAGCCTCATCTGACGGTATCTCCTCCGCCGGAGCAAATACCGCCTCCCGAATGCTCATTGCCCTTTCAGGAAGCTCCGGAGTGACCGGCGGAAGCCGTACTGGCTCACGTACAGCCGCTTTTAACGCCGCTTCAAGCCCGTCGGTAAGCCGCTCATACTCCTCGCTGCGGCTCATAGGCGACATAAGCAGGATAAGCAGCTCCTCGTCAGCGTACTCGCATTCTATGCCCCGTATCCGCAGCAGCTCTGCAAGCTCGCACCCGGAATAACCGCTTTCCGCAGCAAGCACAGAGATGTGGAAAATATCCCCCTCCGCAAAACGCAGCCTGCCGGAAAAATGGCTGCGGAGCTCCCGGAGCTTTTTTGTATTACGCCTGATATCGCCCTCTATGCTGTCGCTTATGTACCGGCAGCACAGGTCAAGCGAAGCCATTATGAGATAGGACGGGCTGGTTGACCCGAAAAGCCCCATATACTGCCGCATTTTCCCGGCATAATGTGCGGCGGTGTGTGAGATGTGCAGCATTGCCGCACCGGTCAGAGCAGGGAGCATTTTGTGTGCAGAATCGCAGCACATATCAGCTCCGAGAGCTATCGGGTGAGTATTTTTTTCGGTGAACCTGAGATGTGCTCCGTGAGCATTATCGACCAGGAGCGGAGCGCCATATCGGTGAGCAAGCTCAGAAAGTGCAGGAATATCGGCAACTTTTCCGGTATAATCCGGTGATGTGACATAAAGACACGCCTTTCCCGCCTGCCTGAGCATACGCTCAGCCGCTGTAAGGTCAATAGCACCGGAAAGTATGCCGCCGCTGTATTCCGGCATGAGCCATTCTACATCAAGCCCAAGCAGTGCAGCAGCGTTCAGAAAGGAACGGTGGACGTTGCGGACTGCGATGATACGCCGCTCCTCGTGCTTCATAGCCGTCAGCATAGCCTGGATACACAGTGTTGAGCCGCCGGCTGAATACAGCGTGTCCGCAGTATCATAGAGCGAGGACATATTCCTCTCACTGCGGCATATTATCCCGTTGGCTTCAAAAAGACTGTCTGCACCGGCTATCTCCGTTATATCAAGCTGATAAAGCTCCCCCAGCTCCGGCAAGGGGGCGTACCCCTTATGACCGGGCATATGGCATCGAAGCGGAGCTCCGGCTGCATATTTCCTCAGAAAATCATATATCGGTGTATCCATTGTGTACCTCACATAATGTAGTATTGCAGTATCCTGAACATTCTCGACCTCGCTCTTGCCATGACCGCTGAAACAGCCTGCGGGCTTATGCCGAGCTGATTTCCGATCTCGATCGTATTCAGTCCCTTAAAATAGTATAGCACGATTATCTCTTTTTGTCTCGGTGTCAGTTCGTTTTTCATAACTTTTAACAATATCCTTTTTAGTTTCTCACCGGTATCGTCCTCAGTTTCCATTATCCTGCGGATCGCCTCATCAGGGCTGCCGGTGAATTCATCATAGTATCGCTTATGATCTGCCAACCTGTTCTATCCTCCTGATATACCGGGTCAGATGATCTATTATCTCCTTCATCTGACTCTGCTCTTTATACAGCAGTCTTATGCGGCGTTCAAGGTCAAGCTCCGCAATTTTCCCCGTCATTCCCTGTTTTCTCAGGATATTTCTCTGCTCAGTCAGCTCGTGTATCCGTGTGTTCACAAGCTCACAGCTTCTGATGTATCCGGCTATCATCTCTCTCATTTTTCGACCTCCTCTTCGATTTGATCCTATAACGGTTGTTAAATCGAACTGTAGTTCTTATTCCTTGCAAGTATAATTATAGAACATAAATTCTGCTTTGTCAAGAGGAAAGAACAAATGTTTTTATGTTAACCAAAACATAAGTTCTGAATCACCTCCTGTCAGATACTGATCAGACTCTTATACCCACTTAGCTGTAATTTTTTTCAGGAAATCACTTGACAGCGACATTCAGATGTGCTATAATATGCTTGTCGGTTGTCGGAAGGGCAGCGTTTCTATGTGCAGGTCGCATAGTGATCTTACTCGGACAGTCTTACATAAAAATTGAATACGCTTGTGTAGCACAGTTGGTAGTGCAGCGCATTCGTAATGCGCAGGTCGCAGGTTCGAGTCCCGTCACAAGCTCCAAAGAAACCGCTTAGAATAGGCTTCTAAGCGGTTTTTTTGCTGTCGACTTGTTTGCATTATTGATCAATGTTATCTAATTCTTTCATCCGCATATTATCAGAGGCATCGCTTGGCGTCTGCCAGTCGCCGCGGGGAGAGAGAGTAACCGTTCCGATCTTCGGTCCGTCGGGTAGGCACGATCTCTTGAATTGCTGGGTGAAGAATCGTCGGCAGAATATTTTCAGCCATTTCTTTATGACTTCCTTAGAATATGTTTCTGCAAATGATAGACAGGCGATACGAAATATCTTTGAAGGTGAAAATCCGTATCTCAGTATACAACGCAGCTTTTCCTTGATGTCTACTCAGATAAGAGAAACGTCTATGTAAGACCCGAAAAGGTGTGGAACAGGAATTCCGATACAATGTTCCTGCCGCACGCTTATGAATCTGAGACTGGCAGATTCCGCCCGATACTTGACGGCGTAAGATCAAGCAGATTTTATCAGGCACTCGGCAACGAACAGCACTCGGCAGACGAGCAGTATACGGATTCATGGGACAGATTCTTCAATAAGGCGAAAATGCTTCACGAGAGCGGTGCGGATATGACAGACGATTATATCGTTGATAACGATTTCTGGGATATGCGAATAAAGCAGAGAACTGAGGACGGATATTTTGCACTTGCCGATAAATTCGCTTAGCAGCTCATGAACGGACATTTCTCAGCGGATATGCGTGAACAGTTCATGCGAATCATTGAATACTACGGGCAGGATCCGTATATCGTCCGCTGATCTGCTGCAAAGCAGACCGTTACAGGTCATCAAGGACAAGTCGGGAGTTGCTGTTCCCGATGATATACCGCAGGAGCACATTTTACCGTTTCAACAGTGAGAACTCCTGCTGAGGTACGCTCATTGGTAATGGCGGAGGTAATGCTTCCGTTAAAAAGCTGAAAAAGCTGTACCGTGAGGGGCGGTAAGCTTGTTCAAATTATTTTTTGAAAACCCCTTGACTTTTCAAGATCATCGTGATACAATAAAGCTGTAAATAAGATGAGCAACGGTGCTTCTCCGATTCGGAGCGAGCACCGTTTTTTTATTTGCAAATAAGTAAGATAGGAGTGATACAAAATGAAACAGCTTATGCAGGAGCAGTTCACAAAGGCAGTTGGCAACGCAGACGAGATAAATGAGCTTTTAAGACGTTACGGCGTGAAGTTCGGCATATATAAAAACGGTGTTTTCAACGAGTAGTTTTTCCCGTTCGATCCGATACCGAGGGTCATACCTGCGGAGGATTTCAAGAGCATTGAAAAGGGACTTGTTCAGCGTGTTAACGCCCTGAATGAGTTCCTTTTTGATATTTACCACGAAAAAAAGATAGTCAGGGACGGTATAGTACCGGAGGACTTTATTTACATCTCAAAGGGATATCTTGCTCAGTGTGAGGGGATAACTCCGAAAAACAAGGTTTACAGCCATATTTCGGGAATTGACCTTGTTCAGGCAAAGGACGGCGAGTGGTACATATTGGAGGACAATCTGCGTATACCGTCGGGTGCTTCGTATCCGCTTATCGCAAGGGAGCTTACCCGGATCGCCGCACCGCAGGCGTTTCAGGAAAACGATATAGTCGATAACCGCAACTACGCAAAGCTGCTGAAAGAGACTATGGAGAATGCTAACTGCGGCGGCATAAGGGCGATTCTTACTCCGGGGCGGTACAATCTTTTTGAACCAATGGGGGCGGCAGTATGAAACGAATGAACTTCTATTTTTCCACCAAGCTGACTTTCGATGACTATGTTCACGACCACAGCTTTGCACTGCGTATAATCCCTCCGGAGACTGCCGTACAGCATATCCTTTCATGCAGTCTGAATATTGAACCCTATGTTTCAACTCAGCAGACCACCGACGCATTCGGCAATAACGTGACGGCAGGCTATATCAAGGGCGACCACCGTTTTCTCGATTTTGAGATAAAGGGAACTGCCGAGGTTGACTCTGCAAAACACCGCACTGACTATATTCCCTGCTACCTTTACCATTCCGAGTATACCGCTCCCGATGATGGGCTGAAGAGTTTTTACGCTGAACTGAAAGACAAGTATATCGGCAGTATTCCCGACAGAGCTGCATTTTTCAGCGATATATTGTCAGATATCATTGATTACAAAAAAGGTGTAACTAATACTTCGACGACTGCGGTGCAGGCATTTGCACTGAAAGCAGGTGTCTGTCAGGACTTCTCCCACATACTCATTTCGCTTCTGCGAATGGACGGTATCGCCGCACGTTACATTGCAGGACTTGCGTTCTGTGACGGTGAAACTCATTCATGGGTGGAGTACTGGACGGGCGATCACTGGGAGGGCATTGACCCTGCAAATAACTGTCCCGTGAACGGCGATTATCTTGTAATTTCACAGGGGAGGGACTTCCGTGACTGCGCCATTGACAGGGGCGTGATGTTCGGAAAGTACACAAAGCAGCTACAGCTTGTACGATCGGTATTGTCATAATGAAAGGAGGAATTACGATGATAGAAACTATTGCAAGTGCCGCACTTGCAGTCAATGAAAATCTGAATATCCGGAAGCGGCGGATACAGAACGGCAAAAACAAGACCCGTCTGAGCCTTGTTACAGGCACTCACGGCGACGAGCTGGAGGGGCAGTATCTTACCTATATGGTGGGGAAATATGTTGATGAGCACATAGATCAGCTTGACGGTATCCTCGACATTTACCCTGCACTGAATCCAATGGGAATAGACAGCATTACCTGCGGGATTCCTATGTTCGATCTGGACATGAACCGTGTTTTTCCCGGCACAAAGGACGGCACGATGATAGAGGTCATCTGCTCTTCGATAATTGACAATCTCAGCGGCTCGGACGTCTGCATTGACGTTCATTCGAGCAATATTTTCCTCCGTGAGATACCTCAGATACGCATGAGTGTTCCCACTGCACCGACACTTCTTCCATACGCAAAAATGATGGACGTGGACTTTGTGTGGGTACACGAATCTGCGACGGTTCTGGAATCCACACTCGCTCAAACGCTGAACACAAGGGGGACGAAAACTCTTGTTGTGGAAATGGGCGTGGGTATGCGTATCACAAAAGATTACTGTCAGCAGCTTTTTGACGGTATTATGAATCTCATGAAGGAGATCGGAATGTGGCACGGCGAGGCTGCTCCCGTCCGTGAGCCTGTTGTTTCAGAGGGACACGAGTTTGGCTTTGTGAACTCCGGTGCGGCTGGGATATTCGTGCCTGTTGCCAGCTTTGGCGATACTGTAAAAAAAGGCGACCATATTGGTGATGTAGTCGATCCGCTTACATCAAAGGTGGTCGAAAAGGTGCTTGCTGTCTGCGACGGAATGATATTTACAATGCGTGAATATCCCGTAGTTTACGGCGGCTCGCTGCTTGCAAGGATTCTGATGACATCGGGAGGTGAGGAGCAATGAAGAAGAAAATTCTCTTTTCGATGAAGTCGCCCTACCGTGAACAGCTCGACATCATCGGCTACCGTTTCGGACACGGAAAAAAGGCTCTCGCAATAGTGGGGGCTATGCACGGAAACGAGGTACAGCAGATGTATTGCAAAGATGCCCGTTATCATGGTGTCTGCATATGAGACAAAACGCAGGTGCTTTGATGACAGATCAATGATAATGCATCCTCTTATCAGCAGACAGTCAACAGCCGTGAATATTCTTTCAACTCTGCGTCCTGACAGAAGGTTTACCCTTGAGGAGGCAAAGCTGCTTGACCTTATGCTCATGCTGCACGCCGAACACGGCGGCGGCAATAACTCGACCTTTACCTGCCGTGTGCTTACATCATCAGGTACGGACCCGTATTCCACTTATGCCGCAGCTATCGGCTTACTTAAAGGGCCGAGACACGGCGGTGCCAATCATAAAGCTATCGAAATGCAGAATGACATAAAGGCAAATGTTTCGGACTGGACAAACGACGATGAGCTTGCGGAATATCTGCGGAAGATACTCAGAAAGGAAGCCGGCGACGGCAGCGGACTTATTTATGGTATGGGTCATGCCGTATATACTCTTTCCGATCCACGCACAGTGATACTAAAGGAATATGCAGGAGAAATGGCTAAGGGTACGGAGTTTGAAAAGGAGTTTCATCTGCTTGGATCAATAGAACGACTCACTCCTGTTGTATTCGATGAGATAAAGCATAGTAGAAAGGCGATGTGCGCAAATATTGATATGTACAGCGGATTTGTATATAAAATGCTTGGTATTCCCGAGGAGCTTTTCACGCCATTATTCGCCGTTTCAAGAATGGCAGGCTGGTGCACTCACAGATTTGAGGAGATAAACAGCGGAAAACGAATAATGCGTCCCGCTTACAAATCCATATCAAAAGAGAAGCAGTACGTTGACATAGATAACAGATGAAAAGAGGTAATCACAATGGAAAGAATAAGAATGGCTACTCCGCTTGTTGAAATGGACGGCGACGAAATGACACGCATAATATGGAAGATGATAAAGGACAAACTGCTGCTACCCTTTATTGACCTGAAAACTGAATACTATGATTTAGGACTTGTCCACAGAAACGAGACTGGTGACAAGGTAACAGTCGAGTCGGCAGAGGCGACAAAGAAGTACGGAGTTGCTGTAAAGTGTGCAACTATAACTCCCAATGCAGCGAGAATGACCGAATACGATCTCAAAGGGATGTGGAAGTCACCTAACGGAACGATAAGAGCTATCCTTGACGTCACGGTATTCCGTGCACCTATCATTGCGGACGGCATCACGCCCTATATCCCGACATGGACGAAGCCTATAACTATCGCCCGTCACGCTTACGGTGATGTATACAAGAATACTGAATTGCAGGTGGAGCAGGGCAGCCGTGCAGAGCTGAAGGTCACCGATAAAAACGGCAATGAGACAACTGAACTTATCTATGATTTTTCGGACAGTGCAGGCATTATCCAGGGACTCCACAATAAGGATAAGTCCATTGAGGGCTTTGCACGTTCCTGTTTTAATTATGCACTTGATACAAGGCAGGATATATGGTTTGCGTCAAAGGACACCATATCCAAAAAGTACGATCATAGATTCAAGGATATTTTTGCAGAGGTATTTGAGAAGGACTACAAGGACAGATTCGCTGCTATTGGCATAGAGTATTTTTATACGCTCATTGATGACGCTGTTGCAAGAGTTATCCGTTCAAACGGCGGCTATATATGGGCCTGCAAGAACTATGACGGCGATGTTATGTCCGATATGGTTGCAACTGCATACGGCAGCCTTGCAATGATGACTTCGGTACTCGTTTCGCCTGATGGAATATATGAATATGAGGCTGCTCACGGTACTGTTCAGCGTCATTATTACAGATATCTCAAAGGCGAAAAGACCTCCACTAATCCTGTTGCGACTATTTATGCGTGGACGGGAGCACTCCGCAAAAGAGGCGAGCTTGACAGTCTCCCCGAGCTCTGTGCGTTTGCTGACAAACTCGAAAAGGCTACGCTCAAAACTTTCAGTGACGGAGTTATGACCGGCGACCTTGCTGCCATTTCCACTCTCGAAAACAAGCAGACTGTCGATACTGAGATGTTCCTTGAAGAAATAAATGCAAGACTCAAAAAAATCGATATAAACATATTTCTGACATCGCAGTCCAACCGGATAAAGGAGTTCTATTTCTTTTTCGAGTCAATCCCAAATTCTGTGTAAACTCAAAATAGTGGAATAGAAAAGTGTATGATTAGACCGATTATGAAAGCAGTTGGTCTTATCTGCATATTAGCACATGATCATTCGATTGTCAAGATGAAAATTTTATTCGGGTATCCTGTCGCCGTAGTAGATCACAAGCTGAGCGTAGATCTGGCTCCAGTCCTGACGGCGGCCAGTCCACTTTTTCGTGATGTCCTTCATAGCCAGATACAGCATTTTGAAAAGACTGTCGTCGGTCGGAAATACGGACTTTGTCTTGGTAACTTTTCTGAGCTGACGATTGAAGCCCTCTATTGCGTTGGTAGTGTAAATCAGCTTCCGAAGCTCCTGCGGAAACTTAAAGTAAGTGCTGAGATTTGCCCAGTTATCGTACCAGGACTTTGAAATCTTGGGATATTTGCTGTCCCAGATTGCGGCAAATTCGTCCAGAGCGTCCAGAGCAGCTTCCTCCGTAGCGGCGGTATAGACCTTCTTCAGGTCAGCCATAAGAGCCTTGATATCTTTGTAGGAGACGTATTTGCTGGAATTTCTGAGCTGGTGAATGATACAGTTCTGGATATCGGTTTTCGGGAATACAGCCTCTATTGCCTGAGAAAAGCCTGTAAGGTTATCGGTGCAGGCAATCAGAATGTCATCAACGCCTCTGTTTCGCAGGCTGTTCAGCACGACTGCCCAGAACCTGGCACTTTCGTTTTCACCTACCCACATACCGAGAACGTCCTTCCTGCCGTCCAGATCAACGCCGAGAGCTATGTAAACAGCTTTCTTGATGATCTGCCCCTCGCTGCGTACATGATAGTGGATAGCGTCAAGAAATACCACCGCATAGACGCTTTCAAGCGGTCTCTGCTGCCATTCTTTTGCTGCCGGAAGAACCTTGTCGGTGATACGGCTGACGGTAGTATCGGATATCTCCAGACCGTAAATATCACGAATATGATCCTCAATATCGGACGTAGACATACCCTTTGCATACATAGAGATGATCTTGTTCTCCATGTCCTGAGATATGCTTGTCTGATTCTTAGGCAGTATTTTAGGCTCAAAATCGCCGTTTCTGTCCCGAGGCACTGCG
>JAFVFL010000025.1 GCA_017475555.1 Ruminococcus sp. | reverse complement strand
TCGACGACCTTGATTTTGAACTCCGGTGTATATCGCTTATTTGGTTTCCCTTTTGGCATAAAAATGCCCCCTTTCGTTAGACTTTGATTCGGTATATTTCTATTATACCACATTGTCTAACAAATGGGGAGCATTTCACATACTTGTATGGGGCATTTTTTGTTGTTCTACAGAAAAAACCGGCGGATCTTCCGCCGGTTTTTCGTCCCCTGTGGGGTATACTTCTAAAAAATCTTTCGTCATTAACATCGTAGCTCCGTCCCCTGTGGGGCGTGGAGAAAACCACTCACCAATGGAGAAACCCTAATAAGACGATGTCCGTCCCCTGTGGGGCGTGGAGTAAACCCTAAGTGTATTGTATCACATTATTGCATGAATGTCAAGTGCTTTTTGAAAAAAATATGTAGCTTGTGTCTAAATTTTATCCTCTTTTATGCTCTGCTGTGTACGCTTTTGCTGATAACATAAAAAGTTTGAATAATATCTTGACAAACGGGAAATATTGTGGTATTATATATTTAACCTATCAAATTACTAAGAATAAATATGCCGACTATATATCTATCATACGATAAGGGAGGAATAATCATGCGGAATACACAGGATAAGCTGTCAGAGGCGATCTACCGGAAGTACATCGAACCGACAAAGCGTCCAAGAAAGCACACGATCGGTATCGAGATAGAAATGCCGGTCGTTGACCTGAGCCGTAAGCCCGCAGACCCCGATACCTCGATAGAAGTCTCGAAAAGCTTCATGAGCCGCTTCGGCTTCGAGCCTGCCGGAAAGGATTCAGACGGGAATATCAACTCCATGTCCGACAAGGCGACCGGTGACAACCTCTCCTTCGACTGCTCATATTCAAATCTTGAGCTGTCTATGGGTGTCGGGAGCGACCTGTTTGAGATAAAATCGAGGTTTGAGAAGTATTACAGCTTTCTCAGCAGCGAATTGTCCCGGAAAAACTGTATGCTCACGGGTATGGGCGTAAACCCGTACAGCGGTCTTGACAGGAGCAAGCCCGTGCCGAACGAGCGCTACAGAATGCTGTGGCACTATCTCCATTCCTATAAGAAGCACGCAGGCGAGGTGGAGATGCAGTTCCATGACAGACCGGATTTCGGAACGTTCACGAGTGCATCTCAGGTGCAGCTTGATGTGGACTATGACAGCCTGATCGACGTTATAAATACCTTCGGGCTGCTTGAGCCGTACAAGCCGCTTATCTTCGCTAATTCTGTACTGCCGGAGTTCCCGGAGCTGCTGTGCGTGAGGAATATGCTCTGGGAGAGGAGTATGCAGGGATATAATCCGCACAATATCGGTATGTTTGCGGATAGGCTCGGAAGCGTTGACGAGCTTGTGGAGTACATAAGGTCGCAGTCGGTATACTGCACTGTGAGAGACGGAAAATACATCGACTTCACGCCCGTTCCGGTGGGAGAATATTTCTCACGGAGCGAGATAACGGGAGAATACTACACAGAGGACGGTTATAAGTCCATTACGTTTGCTCCTGAGCCGGACGACCTGCAATACCTCAGGACGTTCAAGTTCGAGGATCTGACCTTCCGGGGGACGATAGAGTACCGCAGCACCTGCTGTCAGCCGATAAGTGATGTCATGACAGTTGCGGCGTTCCATGCCGGGCTGAACAACAGGCTCCAGGAGCTTGGTGAGCTGCTGGAGAACGATACGGTGATATACTCCCACGGCTACAGTGCCACGGAGCTGCAAAAAATGCTGTCAAAGAGGGAGCTGCCGCAGTTTATCGACAAAAAGGCAGTATCCCGGCAGCTAATAAGGATCCTCGATATCGCCTCTGACGGGCTGAAGGAGAGAGGACTTGGCGAGGAGAGCTTGCTTGAGCCGCTTTATGCCCGTGCGGAGGGTCTGCAAAGCCCGGCACGCAAAATGGCTGAGGGTATGGAGAACGGACTGAGCATAGAGCATTTCATTGAAGAATATGCACAGATATAGCCCTTTTACAGCCGTCCGGCAAGCTCCTGTGCGATCGCAAGCATCTCACTGTGTCTGTCCGGCAGGTCAGACAGATAGGTTATGATGAGCTGCTTTTCGGGGTAAACAAGACACCTCTGCCCCCACTTTCCGCATATCGAGAAGCCGTTTTCGGATACACGGAAGAAATAGCCGTAGCTGTCGTTATCTCCGGTCTTTACCCACGGTGTGAGAGATTCATTTATACGCTCCGGAGCTATGAGCTGCTCTCCGGCAAATGCTCCGTTCTGCATATAGAGCTGTCCGAGACGGCGAAGCTCTGTGACGGTCAGCTCCATTCCGGTAGCTCCGTAGAAATGCCCCTGCGGACATTTTGCGTACACCGGGTCTTTTATACCGAGCGGCTCGAACAGACGGGAGGTCAGGTAGCCGATAAGGTCGCCGCCGACAGCGTTCTCAACAGCGACGCCGACAAGATATGCCGGGATATTTGAATAGTGATAGCCTGTGTCGGTATTATCCACAGGGAGCGTCAGGATATTCTCAAGCCAGTCGCTGCCCTCAGGACGGAACGGATAGTTCCCGGCTGTCATGGTGAGGAAACGCCTCACCGGGAGCTCCCGGAAATCCCCGGACCTAAGGGAGCGATAGCGGCTCTCAATGAACTCAGACAGAGGGATATCGGGCGATATCAGTCCCTCACCGGCTGCTATAGAGAATGCAGCAGAGGTGAAGGATTTTGCACAGGAATAGACCGGGTAACGCTTGTCATCATGAAAGCTCCGGCTGAATATCACGCTTCCGCTCCGGAATATCTCTATACTATGGACACAAAGCTTCTGACCGATGATCTTTTTAACAGCTTCAAGCGGCATAATGGTTCTCCTTTACATCATATATATTGCATTATACTGTAGTATATTGTATTTTTCCAAATTCGTCAAGAGGTGACTTTATGATAAATTCTCCGTATTATTTCTCCGGCAGCTTCGGTATCGAGCGTGAAACGCTCAGAACAGACCGCTCCGGACGGCTCGCCCAGACTCCGCACCCGTTTGAAAGTGACTGTATCACACGGGATTTCTGCGAGAATCAGATAGAGCTGATAACTCCGGTATGCAGCAGCATAGACGAGGCACTTGATTCGCTTGCAGAGCTTGACCAGGAGGCAAGAGAGGTGCTTGGCAGGAACGGCGAGAGGATATGGCTCTACAGCAATCCCCCGCATATCGAGACTGAGGACGATATACCTATCGCTGCGTTTGACGGGTCGCAGTCCTCAAAGCGGGATTACCGGGAAAATTTGCAGCGAAGATATGGAAAAAGGCTCATGCTCTATTCCGGGATACATTTCAATTTCTCGTTCCGGAGAGAATTTATCGGGGAGCTGCATTCAGGCTCGGATAAGACCCTGAGAGAGTTCACAGATGAGCTTTACATGAAGCTGTACAGGCTTCTTATCCGCAATACATGGCTGATAGTCCTGCTGACTGCGGCAAGTCCGCTGTACGATATATCATTCGACCGGGACAGAGAGAGCGGTATCGTGAGGAGCAGATATTCCTCGATGAGAAATTCTGAAAGAGGCTATTGGAACGAGTTCGTTCCGGTGCTCGACTGCACTGACCTCCGTACATTTACTGCCGGGATCCAGAGGTATGTCGATAAGGGAATGCTCTTCTCTGCAAGTGAGCTTTATCTTCCGGTGAGACTAAAGCCGAGGGGCAGCAATTCACTGCAAAATCTTGCGGAAAACGGCATTGACCATATAGAGCTGAGAATGTTTGACCTTGACCCGCTGCACCCTCTCGGCATAGACAGGAACGACCTTGCTTTCGCTCATCTTCTTATGCTTTACCTGATAAGCCTTGATGACACCGGGCTTACCGGGGAAGAGCAGCTTGAGGCAGTACGCTCACATCAGGCGGCAGCACTCTATGACATCAGCGGTCAGACAGTCTTCGGAAAGGATATGAAAACAGCAGCTGAGGATATACTTTCGGCTATGAGCCGCTATTTTTCCGCTCACACTGACGCTCTTGAGATCATTGGATATGAAAGGGAAAAGCTTTCCGGCAAGCGTCCGTGTGAGAGGATAACTGATGATATTTACAGAAATTTACCATAATTTACGATGATCCCGACATTTTTTTAAATCTTTGATAAGGAGACATTACAATGTGCGAGCTTTTTGGTTTTACTTCATCTGTTCCGACCGACATAAGGGAATATCTGCGTGTCTTTTATTCACACAGCAGCAGGCACCCTCATGGCTGGGGGATAATGCGTGAAAACGGCAGCAGAAGGGAGGTCATAAAGGAATCGTGCAAGGCATCGGACAGTCTGATACTGAATGACGTTATAAACGGTACATCGCCGCAGACAACGCTGCTTGCCCATATCCGGTTTGCTACGGTCGGCTCGATAAAGCAGGAGAACTGCCACCCGTATACCGGGAGGGACAAGACAGGCAGGGAATGGACGCTTATACACAACGGAACGATATTTTCTGCGAGGAATATGATAAAATACATGAACAGCCAGCTCGGAGATACCGATTCTGAGCGATTGTTCCTGTACCTTATGGACAGAGTGGACGAGGTGCAGGGAACGACGCCGCTGAGTGATGAGCAGAGGTTTGCACTTGTCGAGGAGCTTGTCATTGACGCTGCACCGAGGAACAAGCTGAATCTGATGATATATGACGGCGACCTGCTTTATGTACACAAGAATATGCGGGATACCATGAGGTATAAGCATACGTCCGAGGGGTATATCTTTTCCACTACGGCACTCGGCAGCGGCTGGGGAGATTATCCTATGGGACAGTTAGTGGCATTCCGCAGCGGCGAGGCAGTGTTCAACGGCAGGGTACACGACGGGATATTCATTCCGACACTTGAATACATCACTGCTATGGACGCTATGAATATCTGAATATACAAAGAAATACCGGGTCTTCCTTTCGGGAGACCCGGTATCATGTTTTTTTGAGGCTTTTTCTGAAGCCTTTTTTATATGCACTGTATTCTTCACAGTATTGTTGTTTAAATATGTTAAGCTGCATTTACTCATATAGGATGCGCTTATGATCTTTCATAGTTATCATATCAGTTTTCCTCCTTTCATGTTATTTTCGCAGAATACTGTCTTTTGCGAAAATAATTATTTTGCTTACTAATTTTTAAAAACTTATCAATATCTCCTTTTGGGGAAGCAATGACATCAGAAGCCGGTGAAGGCTGCGGATATCTGATAAAGCCCTACAGGTCACGCCTGTGAAAGCTCTAAGCAAAGCAGCGGCTCATCCGGATCTCCTCCCGATATCTCTTTGAGTATACCAACAAGCTCCACTGAGCTTCGGTCGATATCCTCCGAGCTTTTCCTCAGCTCATTATCGTACCGGGCAGCAAGGTCAGTCTTCATCTTTTTCAGCTCTGCTATGTTGATACTGTTGTTTTCCGTATCATAAAGCAGTCTGTCCGCTCTTTGCATATGGAGCAGCTTTTTCTGCTCCGTAAAGGTCATTCCCATTATCAGCTCACCGAGACTGTTCAGCTTGTTCATCAGATTCTTTATAAGTCTGAGACTCTGATCGCTGCCGTGAGGCTTTTTTATCATACGGAGTATCCTTGAGGTTATAGACCTGCTCCGTATCTGCTCACGTATCATCATCTCGCTGCTCCTGTAGAACACGAGCTTGTTGAATGCCTTATCATTACTTGAGATCAAGTTACTTTCCGGGTCTGTCGTCAGCCGGCGTGATACAACACGATCAAAATATTCACGCTTTATCGTGCAGTAGGCAAGACCACGGATATTATACCTGTTTTTGCTGCAATATGCAGTCTGTGCATTTCGTATCAGGTCAACGATACCTGAATAATCTATTTCTGCTTGATTTGCAGATGCAAAGCATAGACTAAGACGACGGCCGTTAGCACCTGTGTGTCGTACAGCGTCAGTGCTTCTTCTGTCCGTCAGCCATGCTGTGCAGCCTTGTGCGGATACCTCCAGCGGAAACGTTATCCCGCCCTTTTTGTCAGTCACCGACAGTCTGAACGAGGATCTGAATATCCCCCGGAGTGCATTCATATACACAAAGTTATCATATTCCTCAGATATCTTACTTTTCTGATCCAGCCACCTTTCATCGGCTGCTGAATCAACATATTTCCTTATGGGCGATACGGCTGTGCCGTGATACTCCCACGGATCAATTCTGTCATTTCCATTATATGTCAGAAGCCTGCAGGAAAGCTTCAGGGGGGAAAAATAATCGTTGAACGCAGTACGCTGACTATGCGGAGCTATCACGAAAGCTTTCATTTCGCTGGTCCTCTCCTGCACATAGATGGAGTCCACACAGCTGCAAAGCTGTATGTAAAAGCTGTCTGCTGACTGCCTTTTTCTGATCAGTGTCCGCTCCAGTTCTTCGATAATTGCCATAAGATCTTCTGATCGATCGTGAACACGATCTCGGTGTGGTTCGTCTTGATATGATGATGAATCAGTATCTGAAAGATCCGAAAGTGTTGAAAATGTCATAAATTTTCCTCCCAAAATAGTGAGCCGTTCAGAAGCACTCACCCGTCCGAAGCCGCTTCACGCCGGGAGCTGTGCAGCTCGTGTACAGCAGTATCCCGGCGGTTGCGAGCCCCGGTGATCATGCTCCTTAGTTAATGAACGTACTCCTGTGCGTTTCCTTTCTAACGCACATGATGAGAGAGGTCTGCACCTCCCTCGTTATTGTCAAGTTATCCCCTGAATATTCAGGATACATATGTAAGCTGAGTATCATATCAGTACGCCGATAATACTTTTGTTGTTGACAGCGCTGATGATAAAATCGAAATCATAACTGTCATATATAGCTGTCATCTTCTCCGCCGGGCGGCGTATCCTCGTCATCAGCAATATCGTCATCATCATTGAAGGTGATGCCGGGAAGAGCTTCATTCTCCTCCTGACTGCTGGGCGGGATAATGTCCTCCTCTTCGCCGAAGTGCTCCTCATACTTATCTGAGAGCTCAGCTCCGGTATCCTCAGCGGGAATAATATTTCCTTTAAACAGCGGATCGTTTTTCATAGCTTCAGACCGCTTTAAGATTTCTTTCTTGATACTTCCCTCGTCCCTTGTTACCACCAAGAACCTGTTGTCTGCATAGACAACGGCAACATAGATAGCGCAGGTGAGAAAGAAGAAGGTGTCATATACGGAGTAATACATCAGGGTGTTGCGGACCCATGAAAGCTCCTCCGAATTCAAAACTATATCATTGGATAATACCTCCTTCACCTCGTGTGCCATAAATGTGATAGCGTGGTGACATTCCGTACCAGAAACAGCAGGATCATTCCAGAACAGTCTCTCAAACAGCCTTCGGTAGTACTCGGTGGGGCTGAAGCAGCCGAAAAACCTGTCGGAATCCGGGCTTTTCCCCATGCTCAGCATGAGCATATCCTTCCTGTACTCTTCACGAAGTGAGCTCTTGAGATTCTTGGATGCTCCTCCTTTTTTCGTGCTTGTACATGAGCTCAGCATCTGCTGAACGCTCCGGTCGCCCGGATCAAGTCCGGTGATCTCAAGCGTACATGGATCAACGCAAGCACACATTGCCGACGTATAGAATGCGTTTTTATACTTTGTCAGCTGTGCCTTGACATGATCGCTGCTGAACCGCATGACCGCCTCTCTGGTAATATTCGCCACTGACGCCAGAGACAGATAATAATCACACGCAATTTGCATTGTCTGGTTGCCACTTTTATCCATGAGCAACCCCTCCTTCCATAATGAATAATAAATTTCTTGTTCGTCTCCCGAAAATTGCTAAAACGGAAACTACCAGGAACATATTCAGTTACAGAAAGAAGCATGATCGGTCTAAGGTGTATTATAAGCCTTCAAAGTCGGAGGACTTGTCACATAATCGAGCAGAAAAGGTTGACTATTCTCAATTTTAGTTCACAATTTGTTCATAAAGTAAGGTGACAAATTATGTATTTGTTAATAAATCATTGAAAACTGAGTTGAAAATAAGTGCATTCGCCGTTTTTAACAAAAAGAATTGACATACCCAAATTATGGTGCTATAATATACTTAAAGAATGAAAATGATGAAGAAATAGGAAAGGTCGTCTGTAATTATCTTGCACAGCTTTAGAAGTATTTTGCTGTGGACACAGATGATCCCACAAATGAGCTTAAAGTACGAAAAAATTGCTTCGTATTTGCTTTTCCTTTTTCGATTCCGATTCTCAGGCAATACTGCCATAAGACCAATTTCATTTTAACACGTAAGACAACAAAATGCAAGAGCTCAGAACAAATTTCTTCCAAAATTCTGAGGATTCTATATTCCCGACATGAATGTGGGGTGACATTTAGGCATTTTGACGAGAAGTTTCAACAACCATACCTGAAAAGGCGATCCTGTAGCGCTTGATCTTCAACGAAAAGCGTATTCTCAGTGCAGGAAAGCCTTAAAGAAAAAAACGGCTGCTGAGAAGGCTGGATATATCACGTTTAGCACAGTGATGTGAGAATTGCTGTGCCGGGATATCTCTGTGCCCTTTCAGCAGCCTTTTTATATCACTATTTTTATGAAAGGAGTCTTCCGCCATGAAGAAGACAAAAATTTCCCGTTTGGCAGCTATGGCTGCTGTAACAGCTGTTGCTGTTTCGTCATCCGCTCAGAGCTCAGTCGCTGGTGCGTTGGCTCTCAGACCCACAAATATCGTTGAGCAGACCTACACCGCTCAGCTCCAGGAATACGGCTACGACGCCGACCCGATAGACGCAAAGATCATCTGGGATTTCTTTATCGAAAAGGGCTACACGCCGCAAGGTACGGCTGGTTTGATAGGAAACCTCGCCGCCGAATCAAATCTGCGCTCCACCAATTTGGAGGACTCCAAGGAGTGGCAGTTGGGTATCGACGACCTGACTTATACAGAGTGGGTCGATCAGGGCATTTATACGAACTTCGCCGGCGACAGTGGGGGCTATGGTATAGCGCAATGGACGTCGTGGTCGAGGAAGCAGCGGCTTCTTGAATACGTTAGCTCGAGAATAAGGAACGGTTTCAAGACGAGTATCGGCAACGCAAATGCTCAGTTGGAATTCCTCTATTGGGAGCTTCAGCAGTATTCCTATGTAGACAGCGTCCTCAGGAGGACAAACAGCCTCAAGGATGCGACTGACTGCGTCCTTACGAAATTCGAGTCCCCGGCTGACATCGGTGACAGAGTTAAGGATTACAGAGCTGCTCTTTCCCTTAGCTATTTCAACGCCCTTTCAGGCGGTGCTCCGGCAGAGCCTGCAGCTCCGGCAGCTGGTACATCAGGCACCTCCGCAAGCTTCAAGGTCAATGAAAGAGCATACTACTCCGGCACAACTCAGCACCTCTACGCCGCAGATACCGGCAGCGGAGTACCGTGCAGACCTGCTGAGGTCATCATTACGGACTATTACAATATCGGCGGTGCAAGGTACTGCTACCATGCGGTATCCGACGACAGAAATATCTTCGGTTGGATAGACCCGGCATACCTTTCAAAGCTCGGCAGCGAGCCGCAGGTGACGGTGCCGGAGGAGCCTGCCGCTCCCGCAGTACCGGAAACTCCCATATCTCCGGTCATCACTGAACCGCCGGCAGCTACAGAGCCGGAGCCGTCAGAGCAGATCACGATACCGGAGCTTCCGGAGGAGAGCACAGCTCTTGTTCCTGTTCAGCTTTCCGATATCTACATAGGTCAGAAGCTCATATATATGGGCGACAGGCACTACACCAGCTCCTACTATGGCAGTACGTGGCTGCCGGTCATTGCCGGGGCTGAGATCGAGGTCACGAATATAAACTACGCTTCGTATGCGGCACAGCCTGTACATGGAAGGGACTACAGCGGAAATTCCGGCGTTTATGGCTGGCTGGAGCTTGATAAGCTGTTTATTGCCGGGAAAGCTCCTTCGGCTGAGACAGTACCTGCCGAGCCGGATATCCCTGAGATACCGGCAGTACCTGAGGTTCCTGCTGAACCGGATATCCCTGAGACACCGGTCGCTCCCGTTATTCCTGAGGTACCTGAGACACCGGTACAGCCGGTGCAGGAGATAAAGGAGTTTTATACGGATCAGGTGATATGGTTCTCCGGCAGCAGGCATTATCCCACGAGCTGGTCATCATACTCCGAGGGGCTTCTTACAAGTCCCGGCTGGGTGAGGGTCACTTTTGTAAATACGGACAGCAGTGCTCCCATGAAGTATCACTGTGTCAGTGCTGACGGCAGCACGAATACTTTCGGCTGGCTTGAGACTGAATATCTTAGCACGTTGCCACGGGAATAAATTTTCAGAGAGAACTGATTCCCGGAGGTCAGAATATCAGGAGTAAGAGGCTGGAGCAAATACAAACATCCTGCTTCTTACCTCTGATTTCCGGCTAATGAGGAAATCAATTTGAAAATTGATCTCTGCGGTATTTCGCAGTAAAGGCTTGACAGAAAAATAATATCATGGTATAATATCCCTGTGAGCAGACTATACGGCAACGTGGTCGTTTTAAGAACACGAGGAAAGTCCGGGCATCACAGAGCAGGGTAGCTGGTAACACCAGCCGAGGGCGACCTTAGGGCAAGTGCAACAGAAATAAGACTTCATTCTCCTATGGAGGGTGTAAAGGTGGAAAGGCGAGGTAAAAGCTCACCAGAGTGCGGGAGACCGTACTGCTGTGTAAACCCTATCCGATGCAATGTCTATTGGAGTCATGTATCATAATGTCTGCTCGGCAGATACATGGCTATGACAGCTTGAGCTTATCGGCGACGATAAGCGTAGATAAATTGCCGTACACGACAGAACCCGGCTTATCGGTCTGGTCACTTCCCGGAGAGCTTTCTCCGGGATTTTTTTGTTCTGCGGAGATTTAAGAGTGTTTTAAGGAAAGGGGAGTATCATATGGTCAGAAAACAAGGAGGGCGATAATATGAAAAAAATAAAGAATATGGTGCTTGCGGCAATGGCTGCGGCGGCTTTTACAGTAGTATATTCAGCTCCTGCGGCATTTATGTCTGTGTATGCGGCAGAATCAGCTGAGTCCGATACACCCGGCACTCCACCGGATATGTCCGGCGGCGGTGCTCCCCCTGAAAGACCTGACGGAGATACAGGCACTCCTCCAGAAAAGCCTGACGGCGAGGCTCCCGGTGCACCTCCTGACGGAGCACCCGGAGGAGATCACGGCGGTATGCCCGGCGGGTCGGCAGTTACCGAGTGGAACGCTGTTACTGAGTATACAGAGGATATCTCCACCTCCGGCGAGAGCTATTCCTCGACCGGTACTGACGAGAATGCCGTGCTCGTTTCAGGCGGTACTGCACAGCTTTCTGACCCGGCGATAACCAGGACGAGCGAGGATTCATCAGGCGGCGATAATTCGAGCTTCTACGGAGTAGGTGCGGCAGTCCTTGCGACCTCCGGTACGGCTGTGATAGACGGCGGTACTATCGACACGGATTCTAAGGGCGGTGCAGGTATATTTGCGTACTCTGACGGAGTTGTTTACGTTCAGGATACTGTTATCAATACCCAGAAAAGCACCTCAGGCGGTATCCATGCAGCAGGCGGCGGTACTGTGTATGCGTGGGATATGGATATCACGACAAACGGCGAATCCTCGGCTGCGATACGCAGTGACCGGGGCGGCGGGACAATGGTTGCAGACGGCGGAACATATACCTCGAACGGCACCGGCTCTCCGGCGATATACTGCACGGCTGATATCGCAGTAAATAATGCTGAGCTGAATGCGACCAGCTCAGAGGGAGTGTGCATCGAGGGCAAAAATACGCTGTATCTTTTTGATTCTGACCTGAGCTGCAATATGCCGCAGACCGAGCAGAATGAGAACCTTGTGTGGGCTGTGATAGTGTACCAGAGTATGTCCGGCGATTCTGAGGTAGGCAGCTCAACTTTCTATATGGACGGCGGCTCGATAACCGGAAACGGCGATATTTTCTACACCACCAATACATCGAGCGAGATAACCGTGAAGAACGTATCTATCACAAGCAGTGCGGAGGACTGTGTTATCCTGCGTGCGACGGGAAATTCCAACGGCAGAGGCTGGGGAAGCACCGGTGCGAATGGTGCAGACTGCAAATTTACTGCGATAGACCAGACCCTCAGCGGCGATATAGTATACGACAGCATAAGCACCCTACAGGTCAGCCTGATAAACAGCACGCTTTACGGTGCGGTCACAGACGACGAGACTGACGCCGGGAGCGGCGGTGACGGATATTCCTCTGTATATGTATACGACGGCTCGTCGTGGATAGTTACCGCCGACAGCGTATGCACTGACCTGCATTGTTCAAATGGCGGTACTATCGAGGACGAAAACGGTGCGTCCGTCACGATCCTCGACGCTGGCGGAAATGTTCTCTCACAGGGCAGCAGCGGCGTGACGATAACCGTTACCGGCGAATATACTGCTGACTCTGACCTGTCAGCGGACGCTGAGGAGGTCTCGTTCAGCGATTTTGCAGTGGAGAAGCCTGAATTGCTGGCACTGAGCAGCACAGAGGAGGCTGCTGAGGACGTTACAGAGCCTGAGACAGAGCCGGAGACTGAGACAGAAGCCGCTGACGAAGCTGAGGCTGTAGATGAGGATATCACTGAGGAGACTGATGATGATACATCTGAGACGACCGAGGTGAAGGTCGTTGCGGACGGTGACGGCGGATTTTCCGCTGCTGCTGCGGCTGTTATCGGACTTGGAGCGGTGTGTGCTGCCGGGATAGGCATATACACTTTCAACAGAAAAAAGAAGTAACGCAAACGAAAATACAGCATTTTTCAGGTTTTTATTGTCAAAATAAAAAAATTTCTCTCAAATATTGAAAAAAGCTTTTCAAACAATTGGAAATGTGATATAATTAAATATATCTGTACGCACTGTGCCTCCGGGTACAGCTGTACAGACGATCCTGCTGAATCTGTAAAACATCAGGCTGACCGGCAGGATCCTGCGACTATCTTTTTAGGAGGAATAAGCATGAGAGAGATGGATAAGAACAGAGAGTACAGCGAGGTCTACAACAGCTGGCTGAAGAATGCAGCTGACGACCCCGACCTTATCACTGAGCTTGAAGCTGTTATAGATGACGAAAATGCAGTGTCTGACAGATTTTACAGAGATCTTGAATTCGGTACGGGCGGACTCAGAGGTGTCCTCGGTGCAGGTACCAACCGCATGAATATATATACGGTAAGGCGTGCCACACAGGGCTTTGCTGATTATCTCAACCAGGAGTACACAAGTCCGAGCGTTGCGATCTCATTCGACAGCCGCATAAAGTCGGACGTTTTCTCAAAGGCGGCTGCTGAGGTGCTTGCGGCAAACGGGATAAAGGTACATATATATTCCGAGCTTATGCCGACACCGTGTCTTTCGTTCGCTGTACGTGCTCTGAAATGTCAGGGCGGTATAATGGTGACTGCGAGCCATAACCCGGCTAAGTACAACGGATATAAGGTATACGGCGACGACGGCTGTCAGATAACCCTCAGAGGTGCGGAGATAATCCTTGAGAAGATCAATTCCCTTGATATATTCAGCGATGTGAAGACGGCTGATTTCGAGGAGGAGCTTGCAAAGGGCAACATCAGCTATATCGGTCAGGACGTTATAGAGTCGTTCTATCAGCACGTTCTCGCTGAGGGTATCAATACCGAGCTGTGTGCTTCGAGCGGACTCAAGGTCGTTTATACCCCCCTCAACGGCGCAGGCAACAAGCCGGTTCGTGAGATACTCAGCCGTATCGGTATCACTGATGTGACCGTAGTTAAGGAGCAGGAAAACCCTGACGGCAACTTCACGACCTGTCCTTATCCGAACCCTGAGATACGTGAGGCTCTTGAGGTAGGTCTGCGTTACTGCGACGAGGTAAAGCCCGACCTGCTGCTCGCTACTGACCCGGACTGCGACCGTGTGGGCATTGCCGTTCCTGACGGCAATGGCGGCTATGCACTGTTCAGCGGCAACGAGGTAGGTGCTATGCTGCTCGAATATATATGTGAGCAGCGTATAAGAAAGGGTACTATGCCCGAAGCTCCGATTGCTGTCAAGACTATCGTTACCACGGATATCGTGTACTCTATCGCCAAGGCTTACGGCGTTGAGGTGATCGACGTACTCACCGGCTTCAAGTTCATCGGCGAGCAGATAGGGCTTCTTGAGGCAAAGGGCGAGGAGAACCGCTATATCTTCGGCTATGAGGAGAGCTACGGCTACCTCTCAGGCTCGTATGTAAGAGATAAGGACGCTGTCAATGCTTCGATGCTCATCTGCGAAATGGCAGCCTACTACCGCACACAGGGTATCACCCTTATGCAGGCACGTGAGAATATGTACAGAAAGTACGGCGTATTCTGCCAGACTCTCTACAGCTTCACCTTTGAGGGCGAGAGCGGTATGAAGAAGATGGACGAGATAATGAACGGTCTGCGTACTGCTCCGCCGGCTGAGATAGCTGGTCTGAAAGTAGTGAGATTTGAGGACTACAAGCTCAGTATTTCCCGTGATACTGCTACAGGCGAGGAGACTGCACTTACGCTCCCGAAGTCGAATGTGCTTGCATTCTTCCTTGACGGCGGCTCTAAGGTGATAGTTCGTCCGTCCGGCACTGAGCCTAAGATAAAGACATATCTCACAGCTAAGAAGCCTACTCACGAGGAGGCTGAGGAGCTGGAGAAGAAGCTCCACGCTGAGTTTTCAAAAAATTTTGAGTGAGAATTATAAATAATGATGAAAGCCCCCGAAAGCCGGGGGCTTTTTGTGTGAAAATATTGTGAAATAGAGTGGAAATTCTTGACAGTGATTCGTCATTGTGCTATAATATGTTTCGTCATAATTGTGCAGTCTTTATATATAAATAATTTATTTACAGGGGGAATATATGCTACAGTTAAAAGAAATCAGAAAGGTCTACGGCGAGGGCGATAATGCTGTTCAGGCTCTCGGCGGCGTGAGCATTACGTTCCGTGAGAGCGAGTTCGTGGCTATACTCGGACATTCCGGCTGCGGAAAGACCACTCTTCTGAACATTATCGGCGGTCTTGACCACTATACCTCCGGCGACCTTATCATCAACGGAGTTTCTACCAAGCAGTACCGTGACAGGGACTGGGACGCCTACAGAAACCACTCCATCGGATTCATTTTCCAGAGCTACAACCTTATCCCCCACCAGACAGTGCTGTCCAATGTCGAGCTTGCACTTACCATATCCGGCGTTTCAAGATCAGAACGCCGCAAGCGTGCAAAGGAGGCTCTTGAAAAGGTCGGGCTCGGCGACCAGCTCCACAAAAAGCCGAACCAGATGTCAGGAGGTCAGATGCAGCGTGTGGCTATAGCACGTGCCCTTATAAACGACCCGGATATCCTCCTTGCTGACGAGCCGACCGGTGCTCTTGACAGCGAAACGAGCATACAGGTAATGGAGCTGCTGAAGGAGATAGCACAGGATAAGCTCGTTGTCATGGTCACCCATAACCCGGAGCTTGCTGAGCAGTATGCCACAAGGATAGTGCGTATCAAGGACGGACTGCTCACCGACGACAGCGACCCGTATGAGCCGGAGAAGACCGATGAGAGCAAGCCGGCTGACAAGAAGCGTGTTTCGATGTCGTTCGGTACTGCGGTATCGCTTTCGATGAACAACCTCATGACCAAGAAGGGACGCACGCTGCTGACAGCGTTCGCAGGATCTATAGGAATAATCGGTATCGCCCTTATCCTTGCTCTTTCGACCGGTATCAACAGATATATCGACGATATACAGGAGGAAACGCTGTCGTCGTACCCGCTGCAGATATATCGTGAGAATACCGATACATCGAGCCTTCTGACCACGCTCATGCAGGCTCAGGAGGTGGACGAGAGCCGTTCTGAAAATCCGGATAAGGTGTACTCGAATACCGCTGATTACGAAATGTTCAACAGCCTCAACTCCTCGGCAAAGCAGATAAATAATATGAAAAAATTCAAGGAGTTTATCGACTCCGATGAGACGATACAGAGCAAGACCAATGCCATTTCGTACACCTATGATGTCAAAATGCCGATATTTACGGAGGATCCGTCAGGCGATATAGTAAAGACCGATTTCATGGAGATGTACACAGGTGCTCTCGGAGTGAGAGACACAAGCTTTGCGAGCACTGCGATGAACAATTCCATGTCAACAGCCCAGATGTCCGCATTCGGACTGAATGTCTGGGAGGAGCTTCTTCCGGACGAGGACGGAGGTGCGGTGAGTGAGATCATCAAGAACCAGTATGATCTTGTTTACGGCAGCTGGTGCGAGAATTACGACGAGGCTGTTATCGTGCTTACCAAAAACAACGAGATACCGGATATCATCGTTCACGCCCTCGGCATAAAGGAGCAGGCAGGCTTTGCGGATAATCTGAAGGCTGTGCTCGCCGGAGAAACGATCGACGACTACGGAGAGACTGAGTGGAGCTATGAGGAGATCGCCGGGAAAAGCTACAAGCTGATACTTCCGTGCGAGTCGTATCAGAAGAACACTGACGGCACGTATACTGACCTTACCGCCACTGATGCGGGGCTGGAATTTCTCTACAGCTCACCGGAGATAGGCACTGAGATAAAGATAACCGGCTTTATCCGCCCTAACGAGGATGCCAAATTCACCATGATAAACGGCTATGTGGGATACACCAGCAAGCTGACAGAGTACGTGATAAACAAGACCAACGACAGCGATATCGTCAAAGAGCAGATGGCTGACGAGAGCGTTGATGTGATAACCGGTGCAAAATTCCTGACGGACGATTACCCCGGACCATCTGATGAGGAGAAGATAGATACCGCACACGACTATATGATACACGCAGACGTTGCACAGCGTGCGGAGCTTTACAGGTTCCTTATCACGCAGCCCGACCCGGCACAGCTCGAAGCACAGGTGCAGGCGGCTATGGCGGATTTTGACAGGGAGCAGTTCCTTTCGCAGATAGTCGATATGTACTCACAGGAGCTTGAAATAGATGCCTCGCAGGTCGAGTCATATATCGCACAGCTCAGTGATGAGGAGCTTATGGGCTATGCTGAGCAGGCTATCACAGAGCAGATGACCCAGCAGTACGCTGAGGGAGTTCAGACACAGCTTGCAGGTGCAAACGAAGGGCAGCTTTCGGAAATGCTCAGCGGGATAGAGATGACAGACGAGCTCTACCTGAAGGTCTATGACGAATTTACGCCGCTTGAGGTCTCAGAATCGACATATGAGGACAATTTGAGGCTTCTCGGCTCGGCGGATATGGACGATCCGTCTGCGATAAATCTTTTCTGCTCAACGTTCGAGGACAAGGACGAGATATCTGATGCGATAAAGGCGTACAACGATTCCGCAGACGAAAAGGACGTTATCCACTACACTGATTTCGTCAAGCTGCTGATGTCGTCTGTGACGAGCATTATCAGCGGTATCTCCTATCTGCTTATCGCTTTTGTCGGCATATCCCTTGTGGTATCGTCCATTATGATAGGCATAATCACATATATCTCAGTGCTTGAGCGTACAAGAGAGATAGGCATACTCCGTGCGATAGGTGCTTCAAAGCACAACGTATCCACTGTGTTCAATGCCGAGACACTGCTTGTCGGGCTTGTTTCGGGACTTATCGGCATCGGCGTTTCGATACTCCTTACATTCCCGATAAACTATGTGATACATCATGTCACAAGCCTTGATACCCTTGAGGCAAGGCTTCCGGCGGCAGGTGCGGTGATACTTGTGGTCATCAGTATGGTGCTCACCCTCATTGCAGGACTTATCCCGTCACGTGTCGCAGCAAAGAAAGACCCCGTTGAGGCTCTCAGGACTGAATAAGACATACAATGCTCCCTCTGCTCCGGCGGAGGGAGCTTTTGTGCGTACACGAAAATATGCGAAATTATGAACATTCAGAAAAATATCAAAAAAACACTTGAAAAATATTCCGTGATAGTGTAAAATATATATAAGTGCTGCGGCTGCTTGTCAGTCCGGCAAAGAAATCTGTAAACGAAAGGATGTCATAACAATGGCAGGATTAAACAAGGTAACAGTAGACGACATCAACGTCAAGGGCAGAAAGGTACTCGTAAGAGTTGATTTCAACGTTCCTATGAAGGACGGAGCTATCACAAACGACAATCGTATCCAGGCAGCTCTCCCGACCATCAACAAGCTGGTTGAGGGCGGAGCTAAGATAGTTCTCTGCTCACATCTCGGCAAGCCGAAGAACGGCCCGGAGGCTAAGTTCTCTCTCGCTCCGGCTGCTGCAAGACTCGCTGAGCTGGTTGATACAAAGGTTGTTTTTGCTGCTGATGATACAGTTGTCGGCGACAACGCAAAGGCTGCTGTAGCTGCAATGAACGACGGAGAGATAGTTGTTCTTGAAAATACACGTTTCCGTGGTGCTGAGGAGACAAAGAACGGAGAGGAGTTCTCGAAGGAGCTTGCTGACCTCGTTGACGGCGAGGTATTCGTAATGGATGCTTTCGGCTCTGCTCATCGTGCTCACGCTTCAACAGCAGGTGTTACCAAGTTCGTCAAGGAGACTGCTGTAGGCTACCTCATGCAGAAGGAGATACAGTATCTCGGAAATGCTGTTGAGGTACCGGAAAGACCTTTCGTTGCTATCCTCGGCGGTGCTAAGGTAGCTGACAAGCTCAACGTTATCTCGAATCTGCTTGAAAAGTGTGATACCCTCATAATCGGCGGCGGCATGGCTTACACATTCATAAAGGCACAGGGCGGAAATATCGGTAAGTCACTCGTTGATGAGGAGAAGCTTGACTACTGCCGTGAGATGCTTGCAAAGGCTGAGAGCCTCGGCAAGAAGATACTTCTCCCTGTAGATACTGCTATAGCTGGTGCTTTCCCTGACCCTATCGACGCTGAGATAGAGGTTGAATTCGTTGATGCTGACAAGATACCGGACGACAAGATGGGTCTTGACATCGGTCCTAAGACTGCTGAGATTTTTGCTGAGGCTGCAAAGAATGCCAAGACTGTTGTATGGAATGGTCCTATGGGCGTGTTTGAGAATCCTACACTCAAGAAGGGTACTGTAGCTGTTTGCGAGGCTCTTGCTGAGGCTGACGCAACAACTATCATCGGCGGCGGCGACTCTGCTACTGCTGCTATCCAGCTCGGCTTTGCTGACAAGATGAGCCATATCTCAACAGGCGGCGGTGCTTCGCTTGAGTACCTTGAGGGCAAGGTTCTTCCGGGTGTAGCTGCTATCGCTGAGAAGTGATCGGCAATGCGGAAGGGCGGATAGTGCTGTCCGCCTCTGCTGCCGTGTTATGTGAGCCTGGTGAGGTGAGCATATGACAATTATGTTTTTCCTGCTGCTGCTCCTCCTTGCCGCACTCACAGTCCTGTTAGGCGGATTCGCTGTATTTACGGGCGTTAAGATATTCATATCCATTCGTGACAGGGGCGGAGTTCACACGGTATGGAGTCTGCGGACTTGTGCGGCAATGGCAGTAGTCGGCTGTATGTGTGGTGCATTGTGCGTGGACTTAAGTATACAGTTAGTGGACTTCATCCTGAGCGAAAAAATACTGAGCCAGCTGCTTGCGGGTCTTGAAGGCAGACCGCTGACTGTGTTTCTTCTTGGAACGGCTTTCGGGATACTGCTCAGTGCTGTCTTTGCATATCTTCGCCGTCACTCAGGACAGGGGCTTCTGAGCAGAAAGGAACAATGAAATGAGAACACTTGACCAGATAAGAGAGTATAATATATCCGTCATTCTTCTTGCACTATGCTGCTTTTTCGGCGGTCTGGTGTGCGGATTCCTGCTCTCTCCCGTAAAAAAGGGAATGACTATAGGCTGCAATAATGGCAATATAAGCAAAAATACCGGCTGTTCTGCTGCCGGCAGCGATACCGATGAGGACTGCACCGGTATACAGTGTTAAATAACTAAAAAGGAGCGAAAACCAATGAACAAGTCACTCAGAAAGGCGATAATCGCCGGAAACTGGAAGATGAACAAGACACGCCCGGAGGCTAAGGAGCTTCTTGAGGCTATAAAGCCCCTCGTTGCTAATGCAGAGGGCAAGGTAGAGGTAATAGCGTGCGTACCCTTTACAAATCTTGAGACAGCTATAAATGCTACAGAGGGCAGCAATGTTAAGGTCGGTGCTGAGAACGTACACTTCGCTGAGAGCGGTGCTTACACAGGCGAGATTTCCGCTTCAATGCTCACAGAGCTTGGCGTTGAGTATGTTGTTATCGGTCACAGCGAGAGAAGACAGTATTTCGGCGAGACCGACGAGACTGTAAACAAGAGGACAGCTGCTGCTCTCAAGGCTGGTCTGAAGCCGATAGTGTGCGTAGGTGAGCTGAAGTGGGAGCGTGAGTGCAACATCACTGAGGAAGTCATCGCACGTCAGATAAAGCTTGACCTCTGGGAGGTATCTGCTGAGGACGTAAAGAACGTCGTTATCGCATATGAGCCGGTATGGGCTATCGGTACAGGTCTTACTGCTACCCCTGCACAGGCTCAGGAGGTTTGTGCATTTATCCGTGCACAGCTTGCAAAGCAGTATGACCAGGCTACAGCTGACGCTGTTACTATCCAGTACGGCGGCTCTATGAATGCAGGAAATGCCGCAGAGCTTCTTGCACAGCCCGACATTGACGGCGGACTTATCGGCGGTGCTTCACTGAAGGCAGCTGACTTCAATACTATCGTTCAGGCGGCTGTAAACGGCTGAGAATGGCTGAAAACGGCACTGAGCTGCCAGAGCGGGAGAAACAGGAAAAGCGATGGCTTTTTCCGTGGAAATGGGTGAATCTGCTCCTCGGGATACTGTTTTTCCTGTTCCTTATCATTCCGGTGTATACGCTCGGGATAACGCAGATCTTGTTTATTCCGTGGCTCTTATCCAACCTGATACTTGCAGGGCTTTACAGGAAATGGCGTGAGACAGGCTTCAGATACCGCAGGGTCGTAATTGCGAGGATCGCCGCAGTATTGCTGACGCTTGGCATCTACGTGTCACCGTTCATATGTGCATTTTTCAATGACGTAAGGCTTATGTACCCGGTCAAGAAAATCGTGTATGAGTACGGCGTGTATGGGCTTGATTATCCCGAAAAATGCAGGGTAATGCTTCCGGAGACAGTACCGCATGACTGTGATGATTACATGATGAGGACATACGGCTGTTTGCCGGCACAGGACTATCGCCCGTATGCGTATGTGTGGTTCCATACGGATACTGCACACCTTGATGAGTATGCTGAAAGGGTCAGTGCGGCAGGTGCGGAGCGTATTCATAACACCGAAAAAGATCCGGCAGACTATTTCTACGGCGAGGATGATGTGCGTCTTCTGATACCGGACGGACTGCCGTGGTGGGTGTATGAACTGCTTTGCAGGCACTTATCTGATGATCTTGACGGCTCAGAGGTGTACAATTACCAGTCGGGCGGCTGTCTGTTTAACTACAGCACAGGACTTGCCGTTTTCTGGGTTTGAATGACAGAATTACTTCCCGCAAACGGAGTAAAAAGGGCTGATATGATGAAATATATCTACAAGGTCGATTCCTTCGGCTGCACATTTTCCACAAGAGCAAAGTTCACCGAGCAGCTCCAGCAGATGATAGACAAGTATGCTGCTGAAGGCTGGATACTCCACTCGTATGAGACTCCCGGAGCTATCGGCGAGCTGTGCGTTGTGGTGTTCTATAAAGAAGCTGAATAATATTTTACGAAAGGAAAGAATTACAATGAGCATGAAACTTGTACTTATCCGTCACGGCGAGAGTGAGTGGAACAAGGAGAATAAGTTCACCGGCTGGACAGACGTTGAGCTTAGCGAGAACGGCGTTGAGGAGGCTAAGAAGGCTGGCAAGGCTCTCAAGGACGCTGGCTTTGATTTCGACCTCTGCTACACCTCTTACCTCAAGAGAGCTATCCACACTCTCAACAACGTGCTTGCTGAGATGGACAGAGAGTGGCTGCCGGTAATAAAGAGCTGGAAGCTCAATGAGCGTCACTACGGTGCTCTTCAGGGTCTCAACAAGAGCGAGACTGCTGCAAAGTACGGCGAGGAGCAGGTAAAGATCTGGAGAAGAAGCTTCGATATCCCGCCTATGGCTCTGACAGAGGACGACGAGAGAAATCCTAAGAAGGACGCTAAGTACAGAGACGTTGATCCGGCTGAGCTTCCGCTTCAGGAGAGCCTCAAGGACACTATCGCAAGAGCAGTTCCTTACTTCAACGACGAGATCAAGCCGCAGATGAAGGCTGGCAAGAGAGTTGTTATCGCAGCTCACGGCAACTCGCTCCGTGCTCTTGTCAAGTATTTCGACAACCTCAGCGACGAGGAGATAATCGGTGTTAATATCCCGACTGCAACTCCGCTCGTTTACGAGTTTGACGACGATTTCAACGTTATCAAGAAGGAGTATCTCTGTGACGCAGATGAGCTTGCTGCAAAGATGGCAGGCGTTGCAAATCAGGGCAAGGCTAAGTAATTATCCGGGGGCGGCTTATGCTGCCCCTTTTTTATGGTGATATTATGTGGAATGGTAAAAACAAGGCTCTGACGTTCAGCTATGACGACGGAGTGGAAATGGACAGGAGGCTCGTTGAGATATTCAATGAGTACGGAATGAGGTGTACCTTCAATCTGAACAGCGGTATAATGACTCCTGAGAGCTGCTGGACGAATGAGGGGACAGTGATAAAAAGAATGCCGCCGGAGGGACTGCCGGAGCTTTACAGGGGGCATGAGATAGCTGCACACTGCGTTACTCACGCAAACCTGACCGAGCTTGATGATGAGGCTGTGCTGCATGAGCTTATGGACGACAAATCAGCACTTGAGGAGCTTTTCGGGTGCAGGATAAGAGGTATGGCATACCCCTACGGTGCATACGATGAGAGGGTGCTCCGTATCGTGGAGGACTGCGGATTCAGGTTCGGAAGGACTGTGAATGATACGCACAGCTTTGCGTTTCCGGAGCGGCTTACAGCGTTCGGTGCGACCTGTCATCACAGGTACGGGGGACTTGAGGAGCTTGTGGATAAATTCATATCGTATGAAAGCGATGAGCCGGCGGTATTCTGTATCTGGGGACACAGCTATGAGTTCACCGTGAACGATAACTGGGAGCTTATAGAGCAGGTCTGCAAGCGGCTGTCGGGGAGAGATGACATATTTTACGGGACGAACAGCGAGGTCTATCTCTGATGTTGCATAGGGCTAACGCAATTTGCGGGACTGTCTGATTAGTAAAATTTGCTGTCCGAATGGATTAGCATAATCTAACAAAACTCAACACTTTAAAATGTTAGTAAGCACAAATGTCATAAATTGTTAGTACAGGCTATTGACATTGGACTGCTCGTCGTGATAAAATTATCAATGTGGATTTTGCTCGGTATATCGGGCAGAATAAATTTATCACAAAGGAGTAGATCAATATGAAGAACATCAAGGCTCTCATCGGTGCTGTGGCTGCTTCGGCTCTTGCAGCTTCCGCTGTACCTTTTAGTGCTGCCGCAGAGGGAAGCGACACAATTTACGGACTTATGGATATTCCCTACGCTGATTTCTACGCTGCTGAGTTCGAGGGCAGCGAGACTTCCTTCGAGGTAGACGCAGTATCATCTGCAACTGCTAACAAGTGGTCAGCTAATGAGACAGGCTCTGTACAGGAGGACGGCACATGGAAGTCCGGCGGACTTTCTGCCGGCACGTACAATCTCCCGAATGAGGACGGCTCACAGGGCGGTAAGATACTCGGAGTTACCTACCCGGTAGCTATCAGCGAGGCTGACCTCAACGCTCTCGGTGCAGATGCTTACAATTTCCAGAAGCTTGAGGAGGTTCCTGCTGCATACAAGACAGTTACTGTAGAGGACGGCAAGGCTTCATTCTCAAAGCTCGTTGATACTGACGGGGCAAAGGATATAGGCGGAAAGGTAACTGTTGATACATCTACAAGCTACGGCGACTATCAGCTCACAGTTGAGAATTATCCGCAGGACGCTGACGTTTACGGCGTTATCGTAAAGACAGCTGACGGAAACTACTATCCTATGAGGGCTCTGGAGAACCTCTGGAGACCGAAGGGACAGATAGCATGGTCTGTAGGCTATGTTACAACAGTTCACGGCAACAATATCGACAACCCTGATTACTACCCGACAAACGGTGCTACAGTTACAGGCGTTACATTCATCACACTCGACGGCTACAGAAACGTTGACAACGTGAATGTATACCTCCCGAAGATGTTTGAGTACACACTCAACGCTGAGGACGGAAAGTCCGGTACAGGCTCTGTAAGCTATACATCTACAGGTATCCCGGAGGATTATGCTCAGACAGGTTCTGTTGCAGACGGATTTACAGCAGCTGACGGCACTATCAGCTACACAGACGCACAGCCCGGCAATTATACTCTCAAGATCTCTGACTCTGAGGGCGTATATGCAGACCTTTCAACAAGCTTTCTGCTCTCTACAGCTGATATCCCGTCCGCTTTCAACGGAACTGATGCACTCGTTCCGGCTGAGGGCTTCGCTGAGGCTGACAATGCAAACTTTGTAAAGAACATCACAGCTGTTACAGTAAACGGCAAAACATACAATACCGGCAAGAGAGGCACTACAGTTGTCAAGGCTGACGGCACTATCGACTTTGAGGCTGCTTCTCAGGGTACTCCTGTATTCGACGGCAGCGGCGTTTATGCTGTAAAGGTAGAGTCCACAGGCTATGAGAACGCTCTTGAGTTCACAATAGGCAGCGAGGAGCCGATCTCTACTACACCTCAGGGTGAGGAGACTACAGCTGCAACAACAGCTTCCACTACAACTGCTAAGGGCGGTACTACAACAACTGCAAAGACCGGCACAGATTCACCTAAGACCGGTGTTCCTTCAGCAGCAGCTCCGCTGAGTGTTCTTGCACTTGCAGCAGGTGCAGCAGCTCTTCTCAGAAGGAAGAACGACTGATCTACAGACAACAGATAGATTCATCAGATAAGTATACGGACCTCTGCGGCATTAACCGCAGAGGTCTGTTGTTGAAGGAGTTTGTTTATGCTTTTTATAATCGCACTTGCGGTATCGCTGTGTATCGCACTCGGGCTGGGAAAGCAGCTGAAAAAGTACCCGGCTCTGTTCTACGCTGCCGGTGCAGCGGTAACAGCTGCGGTCATCATCGTTTCACAAATGCAGGCTGACAAAAGACTGACTATCGAGAGCCAGTTCGTTTCAAAATACCTCATAGGAATATTCTCAAAGGGTGCGTTCGCAGGAGCGTTGTGGTCGATCGTAGCATGGGCTGGTGCTCTCCCCAACGGCTCATGGGCGATAAAAAAGCTCATGCCGGTAAGAGGTGAGCTTTCCATATTCGCAGCGGTGATAACCCTTTCGCACGCCGTGGCCTACGGGATAACCTACATAAAGCGGCTCATTGCTTTCAGCGACAGAGGAGCAGCTCCGTCGGCTGAGTTCATTATGACCTGTGTTGTATGTGCTGTGCTGCTAATCATAATGATACCGCTCACGGTAATGTCGTTCAAGGCAGTACGCAGGAAAATGAACGGAAAGACATGGAAGAATGTGCAGCGGTGTGCCTATGTATTCTACGCACTTATCTTCATTCATATCCTTGTGCTTTATGCTCCGCAGGCTCAGAAGGGCAATACTGAACGCTGGATAAGCATTATCGCCTACAGCTGCGTATTTATCGGCTATGCGGTAATGCGGCTCAGGAAGCTGTACATACAGAAGAAAAAGCCGGAGAGCAAGGCTATACTCAATATCATCTGTGCAGGTGCGGCGATATTTGCGATAGGTATGACCGCAGGACTTTCGTATGGTAAAGCTCCTAAGCGTACAGAGCCTGTTGTGCAGAATGAGCAGACTACAGAGCAGGCGGTAACGACTGCTGCTGAGGAAAAGACCTCTGAAGCTGTGACTACTGCGGCGACAACGCTTGCAGAGGAAGGTGACGAGACTGATACAGGCACGACGACCACTGCACTTACAGATACGACCGGCACTGACGAGACTGCTGAGACAACGACAAGCAGCGAGGCTGACGAGGAAAACAGCGGCGAGGAGGACGATACCGAAACTACCCCGGCTGAGGAGGAAAGCAGCGGCGAGGAGCAGCAGACTCCGCAGGACGAGCCGGAGCAGCAGCAGAATGAGCCTGAGCCGCAGCAGAATGAGCCTGAGCCGGAGCCGCAGTATATCTACAACAACGGAACATTCACCGGTTCAGGATATTCACCTGCCGGAAATGACGGCAAGCTGGACGGATATATCACTGTGAGCGTGACGATCGAGAATGATGTGATAACGAATGTTACTGTTACCGACTGGGGCGTTGATGATGAGGATTATTACTTCCTGGCGGAGAATATCCCCGGCAGGTACGCAGGAATGGATATCTCAGGCGGTATCGGACAGGTAGACGCTGCGTCCGGTGCAACGCTCTCGTCCGAGGGTATCATTGCAGCGGTGCAGGACGCAGTGAACAGTGCGAAAAAGTAATACTCGCTCACTATTGCAAAATAAGGAATAATATGCTATAATTAACGGGACGGGGTAGAATTTGACCTGTCCCGTTATTTGCATGAGAAAGGATAAAATATGAAAAAGGGAAGTACCGCCGCTGTGCTGCTGACTTTGGGTCTGCTGTGCAGCTGCTCCGCAGACAGTGGGAGCGTGTCGCATACTGACAGCATGGAATCGGAGAGCAGGGACGTTTTTGCAATGGATACCTACATGAACCTCAAGGCATACGGTGAAAATGCCGGGGGTGCATTGTCAGCTGCACAGGAGCGTATCCTTGAGCTTGAGGCGGAGCTTTCGGTAACTGACGAAAACAGCGATATCTACAGGCTCAACAGCTCGGCTGGGGAAAGAGTTCAGGTATCTGAGGACACAGCAAGGGTGCTCTCTGCGGCGGTCAGATACGGCGAGCTGACCGGCGGAATGCTCGATATCACGCTCTATCCGGTGCTGCGTGCGTGGGGCTTCACAACTCAGGAATACCGCATTCCGGGCGGGGACGAGCTTTCGGAGCTGCTGAAAAATGTGGACTATTCCCGTGTGGACGCTGACGGCGTGAGTGCTGCGATACCGGAGGATTTCATGGTGGACTTAGGCTCTGTCGCAAAGGGGTATACCAGCGATGCTGTAATGGAAACAATGCGTGAAAACGGCGTGGATTCGGCGATAATCAGTCTCGGCGGCAACGTTCAGGCACTCGGCTCAAAGCCGGACGGCTCACCGTGGCGGGTCGCCGTGCGTGACCCGTTTTACCCGGATTCGGATATGTGTGTGCTTGAGATAGAGGACTGTGCAGTGATAACCTCCGGCAATTACGAACGCTATTTTGTCGGCGGGGACGGGAACACATACTGGCACATCATCGACCCGGCAGACGGATATCCGGCGGATAACGGCGTAGTTTCGGCAACTATCGTCGGGAAAAGCGGACTTATGTGCGACGCTCTGTCCACGGCAATGTTCGTTGCCGGAGAGGACAGGGCTGCGGAATTCTGGAAAAGCAGCATTGACGACCCGGAGCTTGATTTCGAGATGATACTCGTTACCGATGACGGCAGGATACTCTATACCGAGGGGCTTGAGGACGGCTTTACAAGTGCCGGGACTATGCCTGCGGAGGTGATAGAGCGTGGGTGAGACGGAGAGAAATGCTGCAAAAGACGGCGGTATCACTCCGGCTGTAAGGATATGTATGATATTTGCGGCGGTGCTGTTCGTCAGTGCAGTCATTGCGGTGATCCTCATGCACAGACCGGCAGAGAGCAGCAGGGTGGTCATAATCCGGGAAAATGGGGTGATATACTCCCTCGACCTTGCAAATGAGCCGGACAGGACGTTCAGGATAACGGCGGAGGACGGCAGCTGGAACGAGGTCACTATAGATAACGGGACTATATGTATATCGGACGCTGACTGCCCGGATCTGACCTGCGTCCACACCGGTGTGCTGCGGTCGGAGAGCGTGCCGATAGTCTGCCTGCCGCATAAGCTCGTGATACGCTTTGATGACGGAGATACGGAGGCGGCGGATGAAGGCTAAACGGCTTACTGAGCTTGCCCTGCTGACGGCAGCGGCACTGATAATATTCATCGTGGAGCTGAGACTGCCGAATCTTTCGGCGATACCCGGCGTAAAGCTCGGACTTGCGAACATAATAACAGTATACGCAGTCTACAGGTACAGCGGAAAGGAGGTATTGCTGATAATACTGACGAGAGTTATACTCGGCTCGGTATTCAGTGCTAATTTCTCCGTGATACTATACAGCCTTGCCGGGGCAATGCTGTGCCTTGGTGGAATGCTCCTGCTGAGGCGTGTCATACCCATTAGGTACCTGTGGCTTTGCAGTATCCTCGGTGCGGTGCTGCACAATACCGGGCAGATAGGCATGGCTGTGCTGCTGATGAGAACTCCGGCTGTGCTGGCGTATTACCCGTATCTGATAATTTCCGGTACTATAGCGGGTGCGTTTACCGGGATATGTGCTCAGCTGGTGCTGATGAGACTGAAAAAAACGGAGTATACCGCTCCGGAGAAAAAAGAGGTGAAGAGCGATGATAAACCCGGCAGACCTTCTGAAGCTGAGACCGCTGATACAGAGCTTCAGGAGCAATCATCCGAAGGTGATAGAGTTCATGAGGGCAGCGGTGAAAACGGCTGACGAGGGCAGCGTTGTGGAGATAAAGCTGACCACCTCTGAGGGCAGGGAGATAATTACGAATATGCGGGTCACTCCGGAAGATATACAGCTTCTGGAGACTCTGAAAGAACTTAGATAAAGGAAATGATAGTATGCAGATAACAGAAAAGCAGATCGAGCAGGTAAATGACCGGATAAAGGCTCTTGTCAGTGCAGGGAGCTTCTACGGAAAAAAGCTTGAGGCGGCAGGGATAACGGAGATACACTCGCCTGAGGATTTCAAAAAGCTTCCCTTTTCGGAAAAAAGCGACCTGAGAGACGCCTATCCTCTCGGTCTTATGACCGCACCTGAGGAGGAGATAGTGAGGATACATTCGTCCTCAGGGACGACCGGGACGCCGGTGATCATCCCGTATACCGCAAAGGACGTTGACGATTGGGCGATAATGTTCGCACGCTGCTATGAGACTGCCGGGATAACCAATAAGGACAGGATACAGATAACTCCCGGCTACGGGCTGTGGACGGCTGGCATAGGCTTTCAGAACGGTGCGGAGAAGCTCGGTGCTATGGTAATACCTATGGGGCCGGGAAATACCGAAAAGCAGCTCAAAATGATGCAGGATATGGAAAGCACAGTCATATGCTCCACATCAAGCTATGCACTCCTGCTTGCGGAGGAGATAGAAAAAAGAGGTATCCGTGACAGGATAAAGCTGAAAAAGGGCGTTATCGGCTCAGAACGCTGGAGCCAGAAAATGCGTGAGAAGATAGCTGAGGGGCTTGGGATAGAGCTTTATGATATCTATGGGCTGACGGAGATATATGGCCCGGGAATCGGTATAAACTGCCCGAATGAGACAGGTATGCACTACTGGGACGATTATCTCTACCTTGAAATAATCGACCCTGTGACCGGTGAGAACGTCCCGGACGGCGAGACAGGTGAGATAGTCATAACTACTCTTGTCAAGGAGGGTGCTCCGCTTATCAGATACCGCACGCATGACCTTTCACGCATTATCCCGGAGAAGTGCAGCTGCGGCAGGTGCTATCCGAGAATAGATATCATCATGGGCAGGACTGACGACATGATGAAGATAAAGGGAGTAAACGTATTCCCAAGTCAGATAGAGGAGATACTCGGCAGCTTTGAGGAGATCTCAAGCGAATATCAGATACGCATATCACACCTTGACGGAAAGGACACAATGCGTATCTACGTTGAGACTACCGGTGACTATGACTTCGACGACCTTTCACGCCGCATTGCTGAGAGGGTCAAGAGCAGGATAGGCTTTACTCCTATAGTCAAGGTGGTCGAGGTAGGCGTGCTGCCGAGAAGCGAGAAAAAGACCGCCCGTGTCATAGATGAGCGGTACGACTGAAAAGGACTGATAATATGAGACGTTATTATAAGCTTATAAACCGGACAGCTGCTGTACTGACTGCGGCTTCTGTGCTTGCAGGCGGAGCTGCATTCCCGTCAATGAGCATAAGCACGGCTGACGCTGCGGACAAAACTCCGGAGCTTCTGGATATGTCACAGTTTACTGTGTACGATGAGAATTTCGTACACCTCAGTGCGGGTACATACCTGCGTGATGTGAGCTATCTTTTCGATGAGCAGGACAAGGTGCCCGCTTCGGCGGAAAATCCAAAGGTAGACAGCTCTGTGCTGAGTGAGACATCAAAGGCTAACTGGACTCCGAATCAGCAGACTGAGTACGGTGCGGCTTCGTTTTACGTGGATTTCGGGGCAAATTACGTCATTACCGGCATAGCCTTTCTCGATACCAACGGCACTCCGACATGGACTGTATCCGACGGAGAGCCGTTCTCGTGGAACGAAATAGCAAATGTGAATATGGACAGCTACAACTGGTGGAGGAGCGTTACGTTCGATTCGCCTGAGCCGACGAGGTATCTGCATTTCAGCTCGGATTACTGCGACAGCGGCGTGAGCGAGCTTGCCATATACGGCTACAAGGCTTCGGAGCTTACAGATACTCAGAAGGCGAAAACTGCTGCAAAGCCCAAGAGCAGCCAAAGACCGCTCACAGCCGGTCAGAGGGCAGGCTTCAACGCATTTATCGACGACCCGATAACAGCGATCATGGCGGCTGGAAATGTCAGAGAGTACCACAATTTCAGCTGGCTTGTGGATTCTGACGGAAAGGTGCGGTTCACTCAGGGTACATGGGGCGATATGGACGCTTATTATACCTCCCTCAAGAAGCAGGGCATAAGTGCTATACCATGCTTTCAGGGCGGAAGCACGGCGGTCTCCGGCGGTACAACGTCTGTCGAGATACCTGTCCCGTCCGGTGCGGATACCCTTGACCCGGCAAGCTATGCGATACACGCACAGGCGATGTATCAGGTGGCTGCACGCTACGGCAGCAACAGCGATATTGACGAGGCAACGCTGAATATCACTGACGCTCAGGAGAAAAAGGTCGGAATGGGGCTTATCGACGCTCTTGAAAATTCCAATGAGCCGAACAAGAGCTGGGCTGGCAAGGCTAATTACTTCACGCCGTATGAGCTTGCAGCAATGTGCAGTGCCGACTATGACGGGCATGAGGGGACTATCCCGAATGCCGGAGTACACACCGCTGACCCGGATTTCAGGCTTGCGATGGGCGGACTTGTCGGCTATTCGACCATGATACAGTATCTCGATGAGATGAAGCTGTGGTTCGATTACAACCGGAGCGACGGAGTATTTGCCGTGGATATCATCAACGTTCACATTGGCCCTGACGATTACTGCGTAGAGGACAGCGGACTTTTCAATAAAATTACTGAGCTGAGAGAATGGATAGCGAAGAATGCCCCCGGTACGGAGCTGTGGATCTCAGAATTTGAGATACCCATGAGCGACTGTGAGATCGAGGGTACTGACGATCACGACAATGAGAATTATCAGCTGAAATACGCACAGAGAGTTGCAAGGACATATCTCACCTCTATGATAGCCGGTGCGGACAGGATAACCAAGTTCCAGCTGCGTGACGAGGGCGAGGGAGTATACTACAATTCCGGACTTGTCACAGGCAAGGGTGAATGGAAGAAAAAGAAGGCGTGGTATTATCTTTCGTGCATGACAAGTGTGCTGAAAAATGCGGATCTGGCTGCTGTTCATAACGGGAATGACTCGGCGGTCACGGAGATGATATTCACTGAGCAGGCAGACGGCGGTAAGGAGATAAGGTGCGTATGGTCTGCAACGAACAGTGATAACGTTATAAAAAACTACAATGTGATCCCGACCGGCAGCTATAAGTATGCCTACCTTACAGTACCCTCGGAGGACTGTGCAGAGGGCGTTACGACAGAGCTTGAGGTAAAGGACGGCAGCGTTACGACAGACGTTACAGAAACGCCGGTCTACATCACGTTTACCAATACCCCGGAGACTATCATCAACGGCAGGAACAATATGCTCCGCCCCGACCTCATAGCACTTACTGATGACAGGTCGGGCGAAACGTGTACCCCCGGTGGTGCAGCACCCTCTGACGGAACGCTGAATCAGTTCTACCGTATGTTCGATGAGCCGGACACAATGCCTGACCCGATATACGGCGATACATCAGGACTGAGCACGCCTGAGACAAATGTGAACAAGTCCGGTATTACCGGGTATGTGTACTTTGACGAGCCTGTTGTCCTCAACGGCTTTGCGGTGTATGATACCTACGGAACGGGCGGTATATCGGTATATGATGCACATACTGACAAGCTTCTCTGGAGCAGTGACCTCGGCGGATATATGTACCGGGCAGTAACACTGACGGAGGATTCTGCGGCGACTGACTGCCTGAGGATAGTCAAGGACGGCGGCGACCTGAATGAGCTTTCGCTGTATGGCTACAGGGCGGCTAAGATACCTGACTGGGACGTGAATGAGGACGGAGTGTGGGATACGTTCGACCTCGCACTTATGCGGCAGAGGATATCTGCGGATACGGGTGAATACACTGAGGAAGACCTCACAGGTCTGAGCGATCACCTGCTTGGCAAATAGCAATAACACAGTAACAAAGGGACACCCTGCATTGCAGAGTGTCCCTTTCAGCTTGTCATAGCGTTTTATCGTGTAGGGTCGTTTACTATCCCGACGAATACAGGCAGTCCTGTCTCGCTTATTATCTCGAATATGAATGGTCTGTCTATTGTAAGCTCTGCCGTTTCGTCCGGCAGCCATCCACCCATCGCCACCATTACTGTAAATGCAGAAGCACGGCAGCCCTCCTCGTCTATGGTCACTCTTGTGTCCTGCTCGACCTTTGAAACGGAAACACCAGCGGCACTGTCCGAGAGCGGAGAAAAGTCGGAGCTTTCAGAGCTGAACAGGTCAGTTATGCCAAGCTCCTGCAACCCGTCTATCATGTCAATGCTGGACGATACGTCAAATTTCGGCACAGTAAGCTTTACCTCAACGTCTTTTGTGGTCACGTAATTCGTATTCCCAAGCATGAATTTCATAACGCTGTCATCGCCAAGAAGCTCCTCCGGCGTGATACCCTCATCAGGCAGTATCAGTCTCATTTTCCCGTTGCCTGCAAGACCGAGGTCTATGGAGATGAAATTCTCTCCGCACTCAAGTCCGTCATATTTGGTATCGTGCATGAAATCACACTGTACGTCCGCATCAGGAGAATGGAAGGTTCCGGGAGCTGTATTATTATAATTGAACTGCTGCCCCCACTTTCCGCTGTAATTCACCGTTGAAGCAAGCATGACGAACATATCCGGCGGCATTTCGATCCCGGACACATGATCCGACAAAAGCCCGTCAGTCTGCTTGTTGAGCCAGTCGTGCATGAGTGAGTTATATTCCTCCGTGCCGGGGTCACCTGAATATACAGAGGAATAATAATTATCAGCAAGCAGGTCTGCCGTGTTCTTATTGTACGAATAATGATTGCTGAGCCAGAGCGAATCCGCAAGCACAAGACTGCCCATTCCGTCATTGTTATAGTTCGCAAGCCATATCGACTTAAAATGCTGCCGCAGGGTGTCGATATCGTCCTGGGCAAGAACATCAAGTATCTGCTGCCGGGTATTTCCGTCAGTTATCTCCGCCGACATTCCAAGAGCCATGTAAAGGCTTACCGGGGAGTATATCATATTCCCGCTGCCGGTGCCGTTCAGAAATGTCCTCACGCTGCTTGTGAAAAAAGTATCGTATCCGTCCTTATAGCCCGGCGGCTGCTCCCGCAGCTCTCGCTTGAAGGAAGCCCATTCGCTGTATGCTTCTTCATGCCCTTTGCCATAGGGATATTTTGTTTCATCGGGATATTCCGGCATTTCAGGGTATTGTGCCGCCGCAAGCACAGCGTTTTGGATGCCGTAGCCAAAGCCGGCATTATCCGCTGTTTCTGGTATAGTGGCCACATCATCATATTTTTTATCATTGCTCCGGTCAAAATGTGCCATAAAAAAGACTCCTCCTGCGAAGGCTGCGATAAAAACCGCAGCGGCAGCTGCATGATTTATCCACCGGTGCCGTGACCTCGCAGGTGGCTTCTCAGCGTCTGCAACGGCGTTTTCGTCAATGTCGCCCATAAGCTCATAAAGATCCTCTTTTTTCATATGTCATAGCCCCTTTCTGTAAGATATGCCCTCAGCTTTTTCCGTATCCGGAAAAGCTCGACTGATACTGAATTTTCGGTGCGTTTGAGCCTGTCTGCGATAGCTGAGATACTGTCGGAATACCAGTAGCGGCGGATAAAGATATAGCGTTTTTCGTCCGGGAGAGCTGAAATGAACCGGTCTATAGTATTCACAAGCTCCTTGCGGAGCACCCTGTCCTCAGTACCCTCCTTATCGGAGACGATCTCGCAAAGCTCATCGAGTATAAGAGGTATCTCAGAACCGCCCCGTTTTGCAGTATGCCGGCTGTTGTACCTGTTAAGTGACAGATTCCGGGTTATCCTTCCGAGAAATGCCTGAAAAAAGGCTGGCTTCTGCGGCGGTATAGCCTGCCACGCTTTCAAATATGTATCATTTACGCATTCCTCGGAATCCTCGTGGTCGGCGAGGATATTCATGGCGATATTCATGCAGAAGCGTCCGTATTTTGCAGATGTTTCGGCGACTGCACGCTCGTCTCTGTCCCAGTAAAGCCGGATTATGTCGTTGTCGTCCATAGGTCTCCACCTCGCTTTCGTCCGTTTCACCTATCAAGACAGCATTTATCGGGAAATATTACACATTCAGGGCGAGCTTTTCATTTTATTTCTGAGTACGATATCTTTTCTCAGCATCAGCAAGCCCCGTCACCCTTTTTACCGTTTCCTCAAAGGGCAGGTCATCCGGCAGCTCATCAAAAAATTCCTTTACCGCCTTATCTATTTCATTTTCTGTCATTTTTTTCTCCTCCGGAAATAATAGGATAAGCTTATTTTATCACTGCTTTTGTCCGATGTCAAGCTGGAATATCAGCACCAACCCAAGGTCAGACGTTTGGCGATAGCAGGAAAAAATCATTAATAATTTCTTAAACCCCTTGACAAGCGGAGATAATTGTGCTATTATCATATTGTATTAATGAACCACTTGTATTAGTTCAGTAGTATAATATACATTTGGTACACAGTACAATTGATACGCATATCTATCATTTACCGTCTGTATTTTCAGCCGGGTATATTGACAAATAGTTGATTTCGTGATATAATGTGCGTATTGAAAGTAAATGAGTATAATTTATATGAAAAATAATCTCTTTAAGAAAGTGGCAGCACTATTGTGCATATCTGCCGCTGCACTCATGCCGGTGTATTCCTGCGGCGGCAGCAGTACCGAGGGCGGTCTGACCTATGATACCTACACCGTCGAAAAGACCGACCTTGAAAACTATATCAGCGTTTCGGGTACCGTTGAGGGCTCAGACCTTGTGAAGATAACAAGCGACCTGAATACCAAGATCGTATCTCTCAACGTTGAGCTCGGAAGCAGCGTCAAAAAGGGCGATGTTCTGTGTGTGTTCGACAGCAGCGACCTTCAGGCTGAGTATGACAGCCTCACCAGCAGCTCTGAAAAATCCGGCGAGCAGCACCAGGATCAGCATACCATCAACCAGCGTAATCTCGACAACGCAAAGAGCGACAAGCAGTCAGCCCTCGCACAGGCTCAGAGGATCATTGACAATGCCGTTTCTGCCCGTGACAGAGCCTACGATAAATACAACAGCACTGTCGAAAAGGCAAATAACCTCTACAGCCAGTACAGCTCCGCATACGACAAGGCTGTCTCTGAGGGCGATGAGCTCGGTCTTGAACAGGCTCAGGCTCTCTATCAGCAGTATCAGGCGGCAGAGGCAGAGTATACCGCTCTCGGCGAAAACCTCAGCAGCTACGATTCCGCTGTACAGGACGCAAGGGACGCATATTCAGCTGCCGAAAAGAACGCCGACGCTGCGATACAGGCTGCACAGGACGCTATAAATGCCGAGAAATATACCACCGACGACTCGATACAGAACCAGCTCGACAAGCTCCAGGAGAGGATAAACAAGTGTACAGTGACCGCACCAAAGGACGGGATAATCACCGCACTCAACGCCGCTGAGGGAAGTATCCCGACTACCGACGCTATCATGACTATCGAAGATACCTCAAGGCTCAGGATAAACGTGCAGATAAAGGAGGCGGATATCCTCAGTGTCAAGGAGGGTCAGAAGGCTGTCATCACGGCAAATGCGACCGGTGATACTGAGTTTTCAGGAACTGTTGACAGAGTCGTGAATATAATGAGCAATCAGTCGGTGAATATGTACACCGGCGAATCTACCGGCGGATATTCCGCTGAGATAACCCTCGACGACCCGGACAACACCCTACTTATAGGCATGACTGCCAAGGTCAAGATAATCCTTGAGGAAAAGAGCGATGTCCTCGCAGTTCCGTATGATGCTATCGTGACGAACAAGGACGGCAGCTTCAGTGTCGTTGTTGCGGAGGAGTCCGGCGGCAGCTATACCGCAAAGCTCGTTGATGTTGAAAAGGGACTTGACACAAGCTATCTGACCGAGATCATTTCCTCCGGTATCAAGGAGGGCGACCTTATAGTTACTGAGCCGGATTATATCGCAGACGGCGACAGGCTCAGGATCTCCGGCAGCTACTACGATGACAGTGATGGTGAATGATATGGCAAAAACTATCATTCAGATGATAAACATTATCAAGCGGTATTACATAGGTCAGCCGAATGAATTGCAGATACTCAACGGTATTTCCCTCGATATCCATGAGGGGGAATTTGTCTCGATCGTCGGTGCGTCCGGCTCAGGCAAGAGTACGCTGATGAACATGATAGGTGCTCTCGACAGACCGACTGAGGGGGAGTATTTCCTCGACGGAACGGATATCAGCCGGCTGAATGACAAGCAGCTGAGCAATATCAGAAACCAGAAGATCGGCTTCGTGTTCCAGACCTTCAACCTTATATCGAGAACGAATGCACTGAAAAATGTCGAGCTGCCCATGATGTATGCCGGAGTTCCGAGAAAGGAACGAAGCAGGCGGGCTATGGAGCTGCTTGAGCTTGTCGGGATGAAGGACAGGTACACCCACCAGCCGAATGAGCTTTCGGGCGGTCAGAAGCAGAGAGTTGCAATTGCAAGGGCTATGGCGAATGACCCGGCGATAATCCTCGCTGATGAGCCTACCGGAGCACTTGACACAAAGACCGGACACCTCGTTATGAATATCTTCCACAAGCTCCATAAGCAGGAGGGCAAGACAATTGTCCTGATAACTCACAGCCCGGAGCTTGCCTCTGAGACTGAGCGTATAATCACGATAAGCGACGGCAGCGTCATCTCCGATACGCTGGAAAATACCGCTGAAAATGCCGGTGCTGAAAATACGGAGGTGAGCGGGGAATGAGCTTTTTTGAGAACATAAGAATGGCGTTCAGCTCTATCGCTGCCAACAAAATGAGAGCTCTCCTGACCATGCTGGGTATAATAATCGGTATCAGTGCGGTTATCACAATAACTACACTCGGCAGTACGCTCCGAACCACTATCCTGCGTGCTCTCAGCTCGATGGGCGGAAACAGCTTCCTTGCGTACATTAACGAAAAGGAAGTGGAGGGGCTTGACGATGATGACTACTACCTGACGAGTGAGGATATGATAACGCTCAATATGCTCAGAGAGCTTGAGGAGCAGTATCCCGGAGAATTCAAGGTGGCTGCAAGCACAGGCTCAAGCTCAGCTACAGTGGTAAATTCCGAGAAGCAGTACATAAACGTCCAGATACAGGGCGTGCTGAACGGATATCTTGACAGCTTCGGATTGAAGCTGAAGGCTGGAAGAAACATCACAATGGCTGACAATGAGCAGAATAAGCATTCTGCGATAGTTTCGGATATTTTCGTAAGACAGTATTTCAGGAACGGCGAGGAGCCTATCGGTCAGAACATTGAGGTGAGCTTTGAAAACGGCAATCCGTTCGAGTTCACTATCGTAGGAGTGTACAAATATTCAGAGCTGAAGCTGAACAGCTTTCCTGCCGGCACAAAGGAAATAGACAAGGTAACGCCGATATATCTGCCTTACAACGTGATAAACGATATGAAGGCTATGCCTGAGGAGGGCTTCTACAATCTACAGATATTCTACGACCTGTCCGTTGAAAACTCTGTTGCTTACACACAGATATGCGATTTTTTCGATGAACAGTACAAGGAAAACCGTATGTGGAACGTATATATATACAATATCCAGGACGAGGTCGAGATATATGATATGATAATCAACATACTTACTATCATATTCTCGGTAATTGCCGCAATATCGCTCATTGTCGGCGGTGTAGGCGTTATGAACATCATGCTCGTGTCTGTAACGGAGCGTACCCGTGAGATAGGAATACGGAAGGCTCTGGGAGCAAAGCGGAGCACTATCAAGCTGCAATTCCTCATTGAGGCTATAATCATCTGTCTCATCGGCGGAGTTATCGGCATATTGATAGGGCTTCTCAACAGCGAGCTTGTAGGAGTGATCGCAAACAACATCGTCAGCAGCAATCCGGATTACAGTGATCTGCTGGGAAATATCAGTATCTCACCCTCAGTCGGAGCGATAGTTATATCAATAATTTTCTCCACTCTCACAGGAGTGTTCTTCGGTCTGTATCCTGCCGGAAAGGCTGCGAAAATGGACCCGATAGATGCACTGAGATACGACTGATCTCTGCATGATATAGTTTTATGCCCCGTATGTACGCTGTTACAACGGGGCTTTTTTCGTGCATCTCCGCATCAGTCAGTTACCTTTAGCTAACTTATGTTCTCTGTATTGTTAGTAAGTATTAACATAACTTTTTTCCCTATCCTATCATATTTGACTGCATTTCACAAATCTCTTGCAATTGCCGGGTTTTTCTTGACATTGCGGATAAATTGGATTATCATATGAATAGATGTTCATATGTTTGCTGCGGTCATGAGCAGTTAGCATCTAAATCTTATCAGGAGGTCATATCATGTATCTTGAACTGGACGATATAAAAAAATCCTTCGGCGAGGGTGAGAACCGTGCGGAGGTATTAAAGGGCATAACCTGCGGAGTGGAAAAGGGTCACATCTGCGTTCTCCTCGGGCCGTCAGGCTCCGGCAAGTCTACTCTGCTCAACATCATCGGCGGTATCGACACCCCCGACAGCGGTACAGTGAGCATAGACGGCGAAAAAACTGCCGCTATGAACGAAAAACAGCTCTCACAGTACCGCCGCAAGCACATCGGATACGTCTTTCAGTCCTACAACCTTATCCCGAATCTCACTGTAAAAGAGAATATCGAGGTCGGTGCATATCTGAGCGACAAGCCCCTTGAGCTTGACGAGATAATCAAGACCCTCGGTCTGTGGGAGCATAAGGACAAAATACCCTCACAGCTTTCAGGCGGTCAGCAGCAGCGTACTGCGATAGGACGGGCTATCATCAAAAATCCGGATATCCTTCTGTGCGATGAGCCGACCGGTGCTCTTGATTATAACACCTCAAAGGAAATACTCAAGCTCATAGAGGACGTGAACAGCAAGTTCGGCAACACTGTCATCATCGTTACCCATAACGATGCGATAAAGCTCATGGCTGACCAGGTCATCAAGTTCCGTGACGGAAGGATACGCCACAACGACCTCAATACTGTCAAGACTCCTGCCGCTGAGCTGGATTGGTAAGGAGGGGAAATAATGAAAAATCCGCTTCTTAAACGCCTTCCCCGTGAGCTGAAAAGCGATATAGGAAAGTATATCGCTCTGTTTCTCTTTCTTTCGCTCACTATCGCCTTCGTGTCAGGGTTTCTCGTTGCCGACAACAGTCTGAAAAAGGCTTACGATGACAGCTTTGAGAAATTCACTGTCGAGGACGGACACTTTATCCTTGCACAGCTCCCGGAGGACGACCTGCTGAGCGATATCGAAAACGAATTTGATATATCCATTTATCCGCTGTATTTCGTCAACGGCGAGACTCCGGAGGGTCACACAGTCCGCTTCTATACTCAGAGAGACGAGGTGGACAGGATAGATGTCCTCAAGGGCGAATTTCCGGAAAAGGACGACGAGATCGCCATAGACAGGCTGTATGCGGAGAATAATAACATCTCAGTAGGAGATATCTATACAGCCGATAAAAAGAATTTCAAGGTAACGGCACTTACCGCATTTTCGGACTACAGCTGTCTTTACAAGAACAATGCCGATATGATGTTCGATGCAAATAAATTCACCGTTGCACTCGTAACTGACGACGCCTTTGATTCGCTCAGCGGAGCTGTTCAGTATTGCTACGCATGGGTAGATCACGACCGGGATATGGACGATACTGCCCGTGAGGACAAGTCGGACGAGATAATGAAGTACATAGCGAAAAAAGCCGTGCTTACGGACTTTCTCGCACAGCAGAACAATCACGCCATTACCTTCACCGGTACTGATATGGGCGGCGACAAGGTAATGATACAGTGGCTTCTGTATATCGTCATCATCGTTCTGGCGTTCGCCTTTGCTGTAACTACAAGGAGCACCATTGAGCAGGAGGCTTCTGTTATCGGAACTCTGCGTGCATCCGGATATACCCGGAGCGAGCTGCTGTGGCACTATATTGCACTGCCGCTCCTCACGGCTGCGGCGGCAGCTGTTGTCGGGAATATCCTCGGTTACCTTGTAACACCTGACATGATGGCTTCTATGTACCTGCACAGCTACTCCCTTACAAAATATACCGTCATCTGGAATGCTGACGCTTTCGTAAGGACGACCCTGATACCGCTTGCTATCATACTCCTGGTGAACCTCGTTATCGTAAGCGTGTCGCTTTCACTCAGTCCGCTGCAATTCCTGAGAAGGGATCTGACACGCAAAAAGAACCGCCGTGCCGCAAAGCTCCCGAACTGGAGATTCCTTTCAAGATTCAGAACAAGGATCATCCTGCAAAACAGGGCGGCGTATATCATTCTCTTTATCGGCATATTCTTTTCAAGCGTACTCATGCTGTTCGGAATGATGTTCTCTCCGCTTATGGATCACTTCAAGGAGCAGGTCGTAAGCTCGAAGTTCTCGGAGTATCAGTATCTTCTCAGAATGCCGCTGGAGACTGATACTGAGGGTGCGGAGAAATACTGTGCAGCTGCACTGCTCAACGACAATGACGAGGAAATAACTATCTACGGCATTGACCCGGATTCTGATTATATCACCGGTCTGGACGTTTCCGGAGACAAGGTATACCTCTCAGACGGCTTCATGGAGAAGTACGGCATTGAGAGCGGCGATAATGTTGTCCTGCATGAGAAGTATTCGGGTGATGAGTATACCCTGAGGGTAACTGACAAGTACGATTATCCGGCTACACTGAGCGTATTCATGAGCCGTGAGACATTCTGCGATATGTTCGGTATCGACAGTGATTCGTTCAGCGGATATTTCTCGGACGAGAAGATCACAGACATTGACGAGAAGCTGATCGCAGCGACTATCACCGAGCATGACCTGACGATAATGGCTGACCAGCTCGATGATTCTATGGGCAGACTTTTCCCGATATTCGGAGCTTTCTCCACTGTTATGTTCGTGCTGATGATGTATCTGCTCTCCAAGCTCGTCATAGAGAAGAACACCTCAAATATCTCGATGATAAAGATACTCGGCTACACTGACAGAGAGGCGTCCGGTCTGTACAGCAGGGCAACGTGGATAGTTGTTGTGCTCTCGCTCCTGATAAGCATTCCGCTTTCGGGCTTCACGATAGAAAAGATATACTACACCATGATGCTTGAATATAACGGCTGGCTCAGCTACTGGGTAGCACCGTGGGTATATCCCATGATATTCGTTATCGGAGTTCTCTGCTTCGCTGCGGTCTCCCTCATTCTCATGAAGAAGATAAAGAGGATACCGCTCGCACAGGCACTCAAAAATATGGAGTAAGAAGCAAGACCGGCAGGTATCACCTGCTGCATAGGAAAGTACAAGAGGCAGGAGCGGCATTATCGCTCCTGCCTCTTGTTGACTTGAACGCCCGGATGTGTTATAATAAGGAAAATGAAAAGACCTTCCCCGGAAGCTGGTATTCCGCAGGCATACGGGGAGGCGGATACACAGGAGGGATATTTATGCTGCAAGGAGAGGTGGACAAAGCGTCAGGATTCCTGTCAGGGGCGGCGGACTACATAAAGGCGGCACTTCCGGCGGTGATACTGGCACTGTTGATACTCATTGCGGGGCTTCTCGTGTCAAAACTCATCACCCACATTGTTTCCCGTGCAATGAACCGCTCAAAAATCGACGGAGCGGCAAAGGGCTTTCTGGTGTCAGTGGTGAGGACGGTACTCTACGTGATAGTGCTGATAATGGTGCTCTCGGCACTGAATATCCCCACAACGTCAATAATAACGCTTTTCGGTGCAGCCGGTATAGCCGTGAGCCTTGCATTGCAGAGCTGTCTGTCCAACCTCTGCGGCGGATTTATAATACTCTTTTCAAAGCCGTTTTCCGCCGGGGATACTGTTGAGCTTGACGGCACAGTGGGCGTAGTTGAGACAATCGGCATACTTTACACACGGATACTTACCTACGACAGCAAAACAGTCTTTATCCCGAACGGAAATATAACTCAGGCGAAAATAGTCAACTACACCAACACCCCGAACCGGCGTATAGAGCTGACGTTCGATATAGCGTATTCCGCAGATCATGCAAAGGCGAGGGAGCTTATCCTTGCCGTGCTTTCCGGCAACAAAAGGCTGCTTGACACACCTGAGCCGGTAGTCCGTATGTCCGCACATAAGGAAAGCTCGGTGGCGATAGACGTTCTGGTCTGGACGGCGAATGCGGATTATTTTACCGCACGGTACGATATCATCGAGGGCGTCAAGGCAGCGTTCGACGAGGGCGGTATCGAGATACCCTATCCGCAGCTTGACGTACATATAAAGCCGGAGGGAACACAGAATGTCTGAAATATCGGCGGATATCGCAGTTATCGGCGGCGGAGCGTCAGGTCTTGCAGCGGCAATTGCGGCAAAGTCCGTAAACCGGGGACTCCGGGTCATTATCGCAGAGCGGCTGCCCCGGACGGGGAAAAAGCTGCTCTCGACCGGCAACGGACGCTGTAACCTCGGAAACCGTGAGCTCTCACCGGAGAACTACCACGGCACAGTGGACGCAATGGGCTATATTTCGAGAGCTCCACGGGCGGAGGAGCTTTTCCGGAGCCTCGGCGTTTTGACGGTGTGCGACAGTGCCGGGAGGCTTTATCCCCACAGCGGAAGTGCTGCAACAGTGCTTTCGGCACTGAGAATGAGGGCTGAGGAGCTTGGTGCGGAGGAAAGGTGCGGAGCGGAGATCACCGGTATATTGCCGCAAAAAGGTCGCTATGCCCTTGACACGGCGGCTGGAGACAGGATACTCTGCACCCGTGTGATAATCGCCGCCGGAGCATATGCAGACCCTAAGTCCGGTACGGACGGGAGAATGCTCGGTATACTGCGGAAAATGGGCTATAAGACGGCGGAATGCACCCCGGCGGTCGCACCTCTGAGGACATCTCCGGAGCTTCTGAAGGGACTGAAGGGTGTGAGGGCGAAGTGCAGGATATCGGCAGCCGCAGGCGGTAAAACGCTCCGCACGGAGACGGGTGAGCTGCAATTCACAGAGCAGATGCTTTCGGGGATATGCGTCTTTGATCTGGCGTATCTATGGGGAAAATACGGCACAGGACTGACTGTTTCGGCAGACCTTGTCCCGGAGCTTGAACGTGACGAGCTGGAGAGGTATCTTGAGCAGGTATGTGCAATGCACAGCCGGCAGCCGGTATCCGAGCTTCTGACCGGGCTTTTCCGGAGGGAGCTTGCGGCGTACATAATAAAGCGTGCAGCAGATAAGCCGCTTTCTGCGGAGATACGGTCGCTGAAACGGCAGGAGCTTTCTGCGGCAGCACGATACTGCAAAGACCTGAGATTTCCCGTTACCGGGGCGGCAGGGTGGCAGAATGCACAAAGCACCTTTGGCGGAGTAGTACAGTCCGAGGTCGGGGACGACCTGCAATCGAAGCGGCACAGGGGACTGTATCTGTGCGGCGAGATACTTGATACTGTCGGCGACTGCGGCGGCTACAACCTGCAATGGGCATGGACTTCCGGAACGATCGCCGGACGGGAAGCGGCTGTTTTTAAAAAGAAATAAGTCAGGGACATCTGTTTTCTGACCTGTAGCAGAAGGAGTTTTTCGATGATACGAATATCCAGCATATCAGTCCCGCTGAGCACGGATCTTAACGACCTAAGAGCAATATGCACCGGAAAGCTCGGTATACCGGGAAAATCCCTGCATTCCGTCAGACTGTCACGCAAGGCAGTCGATGCACGGAAGCGTTCTGATATCCACTTCACGATCTCTCTTGATGTTGAAGCGGACGGAGAGGGAAAGCTGCTGAAAAGGCTCAGAAATGCCGCACATCTGGACAGGGCTGAGTACCGTCCGCCGGTGCTGACGAAAAAGCCGAAGCATCGTCCGGTGGTAGTGGGCTTCGGGCCAGCCGGAATGTTTGCGGCACTTGCCCTTGCCGAATCCGGAGCAGAGCCGATAGTCCTCGAAAGGGGCTATGATGCGGACAAAAGAGCAGCGGTCGTGGAGCTGTACCGAAGCACAGGAAGGCTTGACCCGGAGTGCAATGTACAGTTCGGCGAGGGCGGTGCGGGGACGTTCTCTGACGGCAAGCTGACGACCGGGATACGTGATGAGCGTATCGGCTATGTTCTGCGGCGGCTTGCGGAATTCGGGGCACCGGAGGAGATAACCTTCCTTGCAAAGCCGCATATCGGCACGGACAGACTGAGGGAGTGCGTCAAGGCTCTCCGCAGGCGTGTCACAGCTATGGGCGGAGAGGTGAGATTCGGGGCAAGGTTCACCGGCTTTAGTGCCGAAAACGGACGCATTTCAGCTGTAGAATATGTGCAGGAAAACAAAATCTATTCTCTCCGGACAGACAGTGTGATACTTGCTGCCGGGCATAGTGCAGGCGACGTTTTTGAGCTTCTGCATTCTGAGGGGATATCCATGACGCAGAAAAGCTTTTCCGTCGGGGTGAGGATAGAGCATCTGAGAGAGGATATCGACCGGGCGATGTACGGGGATATGGCAGGTCATCCGGCACTCAGGGCAGCGGATTATAAGCTTGCAGTACACCTTCCGAACGGACGGAGCCTGTATACGTTCTGTATGTGTCCGGGCGGCGAGGTGATCGCAGCTTCGTCGGACGAGGGGCGTATCTGCACCAACGGCATGAGCCTTTACGCAAGAGACGGAGTAAATTCCAACAGTGCTCTGCTTGTGGGGGTAGGCCCGTCGGATTACGGCAGCTCTCACCCGCTTGCGGGGCTGTATTTCCAGAAAAGACTTGAGGCGGCGGCGTTCACGGCAGGCGGCTGTGACCATTTCGCTCCGGCGGCAGCTGTAGGGAGCTTCATGAGCGGCAGATTATGCGGCTTTGGCAGAGTAGCTCCGTCATACAGACCGGGAGTGAGAGAGGTGCTGCCGCAGGCGTATCTTCCGGACTATGTGTGCGAAACGCTGAGACTTGGTCTGCCGGAAATGGGCAGGAGGATACAGGGCTTTGACGATGCGGACGCTGTCCTGACGGGGATAGAGAGCCGCAGCAGCTCACCGGTGAGGATAGAGCGTGATGACAGTCTGCAATCGCAGTCACTCCGGGGTCTCTACCCGTGCGGAGAGGGTGCAGGTCATGCCGGCGGGATAGTATCTGCCGCTGTGGACGGGATAAAATGCTCTGAGGCGATAATTAATGATCTGATGTAGGAAACAGAGACAGGGAGCGGCTGCTTCGCTGTCTTGGTGAATAAGGAGGATATATGAAAATAACAGTGACCGGCGGCGAGATGAGCCGCAATGAGATAGAGCAGTACATGGAGTACGCCCGGCAGAAATATACCGGACGGCAGATAAAGCAAATGGATATCATCATCGACGGGGATTTCGTTGACCTGAAATTCACGTTCAGCGATACCGATTTTCAGCGTGCATTCCGTTCTGCGGACTACCTTGTAAACACTATGGACAAGCTCAATGACGCTAAGCAGAGCGAGTTCTCACAGAAAGAAAGGCACAGGGCTGACAATGACTGACAGGCTTACAGATATTGCATTTATCCGGGCACTTCTGGAACGCCACGGCTTCAGCTTTTCAAAGGGTCTTGGTCAGAACTTTATCGTGAATCCTGAGATATGCCCTAAAATAGCGGAATACGGCAGTGCTGCACCCGGCTTCGGGGTACTGGAGATAGGCACTGGTATAGGTGTTCTTACGGCGGAGCTTGCAAGAAGAGCGGACAGAGTTTCGGCGGTCGAGATAGATACCCGGCTGCTCCCGGTACTGGAGGAAACGCTTTCCGGCTTCAGCAATGTGCGTATCTACAACGAGGACGTTATGAAGTGCGATCTGAGAAAAATTATCGCCGGGGACTTTGCCGGACTGAGAGCGGTCGTGTGTGCGAATCTTCCGTACTACATCACCTCACCGGTCATCATGCTTCTTCTTGAGAGCAGGCTTCCGGTAGAGTCGATAACTGTCATGGTACAGAGAGAGGCGGCTGACAGGCTATGTGCTCAGGTCGGCACCCGTGAGAGCGGTGCGATAACCGTCGGAGTGAATTATTACGGCACTGCACGAAGGCTGTTCAATGTGTCAAGGGGCAGCTTCATGCCGCAGCCGAATGTGGATTCAGCCGTGATACGTATTGATCTGCATGAGGAAACTCCGCTTTCCGGTGACAGGGAGAGGTTCTTTTTCCGTATGGTAAAGGCTGGATTTTCTCAGCGAAGAAAGACCCTTGCGAATGCACTCTCCTCTATGCTCGGCATTCCGAAGCAGGTGGTTTATGATGTCCTTTCCGCTGCCGGCTGTCAGGAAAATGCACGTATTGAGCAGCTAAGCATGGAGCAGCTTATCATGATCGCAGAAAAGCTATACAGCTAAAATTACCCGGAGCCGATAAGAACGGTACTCATATAGAATTTTTATCGACAGTGCAGCAATGCTGTGATATAATTGTTATTAACATAAATCGGAATTTGCCCCGGATAAATATACGCCGTTACATACGCCATATACGCCTCCATACGCCGTGAGTATACGCCTTAAATGACTGTATATAGCCTTATATACGCATATACGCCTTATATTATACTTCTTACGGGAAAATAATTGATATTCAAAGACAAAATAAATTATATATAAAGAGCAGCTGAAAAATACGGCGTATAAGCGTATATTTGCCTGTATTTCGGAAAAAACGGCGTATACTCACGGCGTATACGGTATGTCAGGGCGTATATTTCATACGCCTGTTCAGTAAAACGGCGGCAAATTCCGATTTATCTTAGCAGGCAAATTAATACAATGCCCCGAAGCACTTTGAAACGCTTCGGGGCAAAACTTCTATATGGGTATACTTTTTAAGCTCCGGGTATTGTATTGATAAGTATTATCAGAGCTTGTACGGTACAGCTCCTTTATCAGCCGAAATACTCGTTATAAACTTTTTCGGCAAGCTCCTTGTCCTCAGGGAGAATGTAATATGCCTGCTCGTTGATGACAACTACCGCACCGGGCATCTCACCGATTATCACCGGTGAAGCAGCCTCAAGCAGCTCCTGAAGATCTGTGTCCTCCTCGACAGATATTGTATTCAGGCTCAGTGTCGGCTCGTTCTCAGCCTCGTCATTGTATACATCATAGTAGCCGGTGCTGTGATATACCGGGTCGAGCCTTGTTATCACTTCAGGCTCTATAACAGAATGGTTGTGATTGTAATTGTCATAGTCGAAGCTGCGGTAATCAGAGTATATGAATACATCCGGATAGATAGATATTGTATGTCTTGCACTGTACTGACCGGATAGGATATCCTCATAATCCGGCTTCTCAAATCCGATCTCATCAAGGAATGCGATAGTGTTCTCAAAGCTGTCAAGTACCCAGAATGAGTAGTCGAGCATTCCATAGACCCTGCCGCTCATCAGCTCCTCCGGGGTAACGTTTTTAAGGTCGCTCTCATATGCCTCTCTGAGCCGCTCACAGTCACTCATGCTTATAGTTTTTATCTGACTGTCAAGACAGAATTTATCATACAGCTCTATTGTGCCGCCCTTTGCGTGTTCTCTTGCATCCTTGATATCATGATACCAGAGAGGTGCATTTGTGTTCACAGCGTTCAGCATAAGTGACTCAGACTGGTCACGTGCGTATTCATCTGAGGAAATAAGTGCCCGTGTAAGGTCAGCCATGAGGCTCGTATCTGTGCTGTAGGAACGCATAACGATGTTGCCGGTCCGCATGATGTATTTTATCGTGAGTGTAGAGTAATCATTCTCGATATAGGTAGAATTGTATTTTGAGGATTTCGGGTCAGGGTACTCCGCTGTCTTGCGTGGGTGGTTCTGAGGGTCGAAGTAGAGGTCGATAAGCTCCTGCTGCAAGCCTGTTACCTCCTCTATGACCGCTCTGTCCTTTACGTTCATGTCCATGTGTACGTCCATTCCGTAAATGCTTATATTTACACTGGAAACAAGTCCGTCAGCGGGAACGTACTTTGCAGCTCCGAAGCCGTCTGTTGCATTGCACAGGGAATTGATACCCATAGCTAAAGCCACAGCTCCGGCAAATGCGATCGCATCCACCCAGATACGCCTGAATCCACGGCGGCTTATGACTGACATGATGAACCAGCCGACCGCACAGATAAGTATTCCTGCACCGAGGCTCGTATCTGAAGCGAGGAAGGCTGTGAGTATGCAGTATACTGCTGCAAAAACGACAACGTAGTAATAGAGCTTGTAAACGTAGGGCTTTGAAACGTCCTCAGCCTTGCGGTGCTTGTAGAGCAGGTAAGCGGCGAGGATATAGAGTGCAATGAAGATAACGGTGTATATGACCCAGCGGAGGATAAGCTTTGAGCTGAATATGTTGCTTTGATCATAGTCATTCAGCGTAATTGCCGCAAAGATAGCATTTCCTATCGGGTCGGTCGAGGTCATGAAGAGGTTGTAGATTATTTCGTCACCGCTCATGCCGAAGTATGTTGCAGAGGCAATATTTATCCATGTGCAGAAAATCACCGCAGGTATCATTACATTCAGTGCAACTGTGCTGAGTATAGCCTCAAAGGTGTTGCCGGTGAAGATTATCGCAAGCACGCAGGTGGTGTAGAACATCACAAGGGAGATGACCACTATCATAGCGAGCCGCAGGAACAGAGGCATTACCTCGCTCCAGAAGTCCTCACCGAGGTCGGCGATACACATATCCGATATCACCAGTATAATAAGGCTCACCAGAGCGGCGATCACCGGAGGTATCAGATATATCGAAAGACCGGAGAGATAGTCCGCAAAGAATCGCTGCCTTGTATTCAGCGGCAGGGAGTAGTGCATATCCGTCAGGGCTTTCTGATAAAGATACCGGAAGCTGTTCAGTGCGATAAGTATGCCAAGACCGAGGCTTATCATGATACATATCAGGGCTACTACCGAAAGTCCGTCAAGATCCGGCTGATCCCATGACGGTATATCGTATTTTTCAACGTAGGCGTAGTAGCAGCCGATAGCCGCAAGCACCGGAAGTCCGAGAAGCTCAAGTATGATATTGATAATGAAAAGCTTCTTGTTTTCGCCGGTCTGAGTGCGGAAGCGTGTGCCGAAAAGGCTTTTATTCTGCTGTGATGTCGCTGCTGTCATAACCAAGCACCTCCAGTTCATAGATGAATACTTCTTCAAGCGTAAGCGGTATAAGCTCAACCAGTGCAGGCTCCTTTGGTGCAAGCTCATTCCGGATAGTTTCCTCGTCGCCCTTTGCGATGATGTAGTAGATACTCTGGCTTCTCTCGAAATGCAGTATCTCAAGACCGGGGAAGTCCTCAGCCGTGAGCTGTGCAGGTGTTCCGTCCGCATTTTTCTGGAATACCGCCTGTATCTTATGTATGCTGCTCTTTATGCTGTCTATCTCACGGGAGAAGATTATCTTCCCCTGATGAAGAAGTGCAGCAGTGTCGCACACCTCATTTATCTCCTTCAGGTTATGCGAGGATATCACTGTCGTCAGCTGTCTGTCGAGCATTGCGTCAACGAGCATTTTCTTCACGATTATACGCATTGTCGGGTCAAGTCCGTCAAAAGCCTCGTCCAGCAGCAGATAGTCCGTCCGGCAGGCAAGTCCGATTATCACTATCGCCTGACGCTTCATACCCTTTGAGAATGTCGTTATCTTTTTGTCAAGCGGCAGCTTTACCTTCTGTCTCAGCGACTCGAACATCTCATCGGAGAAATTCGGGTAGAAGCTCTTGTAGAAGTCCCTGAGCTTTGCAAGGGTATATGACCCGAACTGCACAGTCTCGTCGTTGATAAAGAAAACCTTCTGCTTTATCGCCGGATTGTCATAAACGCTCTCACCGTCTATCATGACCTCGCCGCCCTCCGGTCTGTAGATACCCGATAAAAGGCGGAGTATCGTGGATTTTCCGGCTCCGTTCGAGCCGAGAAGTCCGAATGCCGTGCCTCTCTCGATACTGAGGCTCACCCCGTCAAGGGCAGTATAGCTGTCGAATTTTTTGATCGTATTTTTCAGCTCGATCATGTCTCATTCTCCTTTCTTTCATCAATATGGTCGATATACTCTTTAAGCTCTGTCTTTGTTATCCCGCAGCGCAGTGCCGCAGCCGCTGCGTTTCCGAATTCTTCCATTGCGGCTCGCTGGAACGATTCACTGTCCGGCTTTGAGATGAAGCTCCCCCTGCCGGGGACGGAGTAGATTATCCCGCTTCGTTCAAGCTCCTGATACGCCTTTGCGACTGTATTAGGGTTTACTCCGGAGGATTTTGCGAAGCTCCGCACGCTTGGGAGCTGGTCGTTCTCGGCAAGTGTTCCGCTCAGGACAAGTCCCGTTATCTTCTGGCATATCTGCTCATAGATAGGGACTCTGCTTGTGAGGTCTATCGAGTACATAGCATTTCTCCTTTCATAAATATCATAGGAATGGGCTGCCGCCCGGTGTTTCTCACTTCTGTACTAATACTCTTAGTACGCTTATTACATTTACATTGTAGCACCTTTTAAAGCGTTTGTCAAGAGGTTATTTAAAAAAATTCCATAAATTGATTTCCGTTGATTTTTTCCGTCAGCTATTGAAATCCTTGTGAATTTTTGGTATAATCATAATATACAGCCTTTGGGCGACGTGATGAGGTGATCGTATGAATAAGATACTTGACTGGAAATTATACAGCGACACGGCAAGACAGACAGCTGCTGAGGGTATTGTGATGCTCAGGAACAACAGCTCTGTTCTGCCGCTGAAAAAAGAGGAAACTGTTGCGGTCTTCGGCAGGATACAGCTGCATTACTACAAGAGCGGTACAGGGTCGGGCGGAATGGTGAACGTACCGGGTGTTAAGACCATTCCTGAGGCACTCGTGGACGCCGGTGCAGTCATAGATGAGGAGCTGCTCGGCATATATAAGAAGTGGGACAGCGAGAATCCGTATGACCTCGGCGGCGGCTGGGGCGGAGAGCCGTGGTCGCAGGCGGAACTGCCGCTTGATGAGACGGCCGCTGAAGGTGCTGCCCGGCGGTGCAGTACAGCGATAGTTATTATCGGACGCACCGCAGGAGAGGAAATGGACGCACGTGAAGAGCCGGGCTCGTTCCTGCTGACCGATACTGAAAAGGATATGCTGACAAAGGTGCGTAAAGCATTTGAAAAGGTCGTTGTGCTGCTCAACATCGGCGGACTTGTTGACCTTGACTTTATAGAGGATATCAAGCCGGATTCTCTGCTGATAGTGTGGCAGGGCGGCATAACCGGTGCTGATGCGGCTGCGGATATCCTCACGGGAAGGCAGACCCCGTCCGGAAAGCTTCCGGATACTATAGCGTACAGGATCTCAGACTACCCCTCCGACAGCAACTTCGGCAGCGAGATAAAGGATATCTACAAGGAGGATATCTACGTTGGCTATCGTTGGTTCGAGACATTCAGACCTGAGCGGGTACGCTATCCCTTCGGCTATGGCCTTTCGTACACGACATTCAGTGTGTATGTTGCTAAATCGCAGGAGCGGGGCGGCATACTCGATATTGACGTAAGGGTGACGAATACCGGCATATACAGCGGAAAGGAGACTGTGCAGCTCTACGTGCAGAAGCCGCAGGGAGCACTTGGTCAGCCGATCCGGCAGCTGTGCGGATTTGAAAAGACAGAGCTTCTTTCGCCCGGAGAGAGCGAGATAATTGAGCTTCATGCAGACCTGAACGAGCTTGCCTCGTATGATGATTCCGGTGCTTCGGGGAGACGCTTCTGCTGGGTGCTTGAGCCGGGAGAGTACGTATTCTGCGTGGGAACTGATGTACGCTCGGCACAGCCTAAGTACACTGTTACGATACCGGAGCTTATAGTGGTCAGGGAGTGTGAGCAGGCACTTGCACCGAATGAGCCGTTCAGGAGGATACGCCCCATACAGGCAGGTGACGGATTGCTTGTGGGCGAGGAGGAGACTCCGCTGAATGAGGTCGATGAGCTGCAAAGACGCATGGAATATCTTCCCCCTGAGCTGCCGTATACCGGAGACAAGGGGATAAGGCTTGCGGACGTTCTTTCCGGCAGCAGCACTATGGAGGACTTTATTTCACAGCTTTCCGACTACGACCTTAGCTGTATCATCAGGGGCGAGGGCATGGGAAGTCCGAGAGTTACAGCCGGAACAGCAGCTGCATACGGCGGAGTTACTGATTCTCTTGCGGCATTCGGGATACCGGCAGCGTGCTGTGATGACGGCCCCTCCGGAATGCGTCTTGACTGCGGTGAGAGGGCGTTCAGCATTACCAACGGCACTATGATAGCTTCGACGTTCAATAAAAAGCTCACCGAAAAGCTTTTCTCACTGCTGGGGCTTGAAATGTCCGCAAACCGGGTGGACTCACTGCTGGGGCCGGGCATGAACCTGCACAGGCACCCTCTTAACGGAAGAAATTTTGAATATTTCTCGGAAGACCCGTACCTCAGCGGAATGATGGCTGCGGCAGAGCTTAAAGGTCTGCACAGCTCCGGAGTTACCGGGACGATAAAGCATTTCTGCGGAAATAATCAGGAAAAACGCCGCCACTTCCTCGATACTGTTGTATCTGAGAGAGCCCTCAGGGAGATATATCTCCGCAGCTTTGAGATACCTGTGAAGCTGGGGAAGGCGGATAATATAATGACGACCTACGGCAAAGTGAACGGCTTGTACACTGCCGGAAACTACGACCTGAATACAACGATCCTCCGCAGAGACTGGGGATATACCGGGCTTACTATGACCGACTGGTGGGCGAATATCAGCCGCAGGGGGCAGGAGGCTGACAGGAGCGATCTTGCGGCAATGGCTGCGGCTCAGAATGATGTGTATATGGTGTGTGCGAGCGGTGAGGCAGATGACGGAAATATAGCTGAGGCACTTGAGTCCGGCGACCTGAAAAGGTGCGAGTTGCAAAGAAATGCAGCGAATATATGCCGGTTCGTGATGAATACCAATGCAATGAGGCGGCTTCTTGGCGAGAAAACTGAGGCTGAGATAATAAATATACCGGAGGAGTTCAGGAATACCGCTTCACCTGCGGAGCATTTCACCCTCACGGACGAGCTTGTTATCGACCTTTCGGGTGTTGATACGAAGAACACGACCCGCCACAGCTTCGTGCTGATCGTTGGAAAGCAGGGCTGGTATGATGCGGAGCTTACTGCCTCTGTATCGGGGAGCAATTCCTCCGTGCAGATACCGGTAACGCTCTATGCTATGGGAACTGCAAGCGGAACGCTATACTGGGGCAATGCAGACAGGGAGCCTGTGACGCACAAAAGACGGCTGCCGGTGTTCTCGCATTATACGGCGTTCAGACTTGAATATCCGGCGGACAGCATTGAGCTACACAGCATTAGCTTCCGGCTTGCACAGGAGGTAGAGGATATAAACATTGCCTTTGAGAATGCGAATAACGCAGAGCAGGAGGAATAATGGCGATACAGATATTCGGAACAAAAAAATGCCCGGCGACGAAAAAGGCTGAGAGATTCTTCAAGGAAAGAGGGATCAGGTATCAGTTTATCGACCTGACGGCAAAAGGGCTGAGCAGGGGAGAGTTCGACAGCGTGAAGCAGTCTGCCGGCGGGACAGACGCAATGATAAACGAGTCCGCAAAGGATAAGCAGACCCTCACGCTGATGAAGTACCTCATAGAAAGCGACCGTGAGGAGAAGCTCTTTGAGAATCAGCAGCTCCTCCGTACTCCGATAGTCCGCAGCGGGAAAAGAGCTGCCATTGGTGAGCAGCCTGAGCTCTGGAAGGAGTTCGCAGCTGAAAGCAAATGATTTCAGGAAACATCTGAAGGAAAGGATACGATAAATGGAAATACTGGAAATATTCAAGGCGATCATACTCGGCATAGTAGAGGGGATCACAGAATGGCTGCCGGTGAGCAGTACGGGTCATCTTATACTGGTGAATGAGTTTCTGAATCTCCATGTCAGCGATGACAAGGCTGTGAACGACGCTTTTATCGAGATGTTTGACGTTGTGATACAGCTTGGTGCAATATTGGCGGTGGTGCTGATATTCTGGAAGAAGCTGTGGCCGTTCGGGAAAAAGAACAACTCCGCACCGCTCAGTAAGGACGGCTTCGGAGCATATGTAAAGACGGATATATTCGTGATGTGGTTCAAGGTGCTTGCGGCGTGTATCCCGGCAGCTGTCATAGGGCTTCTGCTTGATGACTGGATAGACGAGCATCTTTACAATCCGTGGGTCGTGGCGATAGCCCTTATCGTATTCGGCGTGGGCTTCATAGTTGTAGAGAACTGGAACAAAAACCGCTCTCCAAAGGTCACTGACATCAGCCAGCTCACATACAAGGCAGCGTTCATCATCGGTGTTTTTCAGCTTATCGCCGCACTTTTCCCAGGTACGTCACGCTCAGGTGCAACGATAATCGGTGCTCTGCTGATAGGTATTTCACGTACAGTCGCTGCGGAGTTTACGTTCTATCTTGCCATACCGGTAATGTTCGGTGCAAGTCTGCTCAAGCTGCTGAAATATGACGGAGGCTTCACCGGCGGACAGGCGGCAGTCCTCGCTGTCGGAATGATAGTTGCTTTCGTTGTCTCGATATTCGTTATCAAGTTTCTCATGGATTATATCAAAAAGCACGATTTCAAGGTCTTTGGCTGGTACAGGATCATACTCGGCGCGATAGTGCTTGTTTATTTTTCAGTGGTAAGATAACGGAGTATACGGCGGCAGAGTTCTGCCCATACAGCTTATTCATGCACAAAAATGAGGGAAGCTCCTTTGAAAAAAGGCTTCCCTCATGCTTTTTTATATGTGGCTTTTCAGACTGACAGCTGCCGTTTATCTGCCGATGAGCAGCCTTCTCATCTCGGTCAGGTCGAAGCTGTCGAGCTTGTTATCATAGCATATGTCGCCAGCCTGCCAGTCGGGGACAGTTTTTGTCTTGCCGAGCAGCCAGCTGCTGAGCATTACAAGGTCGGCAGTATTGAAGCTACCGTCATTGTTTATATCTCCGACTATCGTTCCGGATTCCTCATACACGGGGGTCACTGTAACGTCACCGGTGATGTAAAGCTCAATGCTTTCCCCGAAATAGGCACGCCCGTCATTTGTCTCCCAGCTTGTCACCCTGTAGCCCGGTTCAGCCTTTGCAGAGAGAGTTACCGGGTAATCAGAAAAGTACTGACCGCTCCACGTACCGCCTTTAAGCTCAGGAGTTATGGTGTTCACGCTTATAGTGCCCTTACCGGCGGTGTCCTTTATCGTCAGGGTGCTGCGTCTGCCGGTCAGACCGAGTGCCCGCTTCATGGACTCCGCTGCCGGGTCGTATCTTCTGCTGTAGAAGCTGGTTATAGTGTTCTTCTCGTCATTATACCCTGTCTCACCCATGCCGCCGCCTCGCCAGCTCGACCAGAAGCGTTCATAGGTATCTATCGTTACATCGTGATAATAGCTGCTCAGCTCGCTGATAAGGGCGTTGACCCTTTCACTGCCGAAATTGTAGTTGGCGGTATCCATGAATGAATTGGCTCTGTCCCAACAAACGGTTGATTTTTGAAAAAGCATCCGATTATTCATCGGCATACTTCCAGTGGTAGCCGCCTGCGGTTTTGTGTTTTCCTTTACAGCAAGCAATAACACAAGAATGATGAATACCTAAATCTC
>JAFVFL010000004.1 GCA_017475555.1 Ruminococcus sp. | reverse complement strand
TCACCCTTCTCATATCCTTTATCTTTCCAGAACGCAGCAAACGCCTTCGCTGCGGCTTTCTGTTCTTTTTCGGTCAACGTACTCATCGTGTTCACGCTCCTTTGCGTTTTTATCGCTTATTCCTCATACCCTCTCGCCAATTCTCTAACCTTTTCAACCATCATATCGCTGATACAGCTACCGATTTCCTCCAGAGTATCCTCATCTATCAGCCAGAATCTCTCTTTATAAAGATGTTCATCCAGTATCCTGAACATTTTCCACAGATGCGACTGATAGCACTCCGAAACATCGCTGATGCAGGTCGGCTCTATGTTTTCATCGGGATAACCGCCGCCATGAATTTTCAGCTTACCCTCGTTTGCAGCATTTACATATAATCTTGTAAAATCGTCCGAGAGCAATTTTGCAAAATAATGAGCGAGGGAGTATTCATCAATAGTATTTGGATAGTAATAAAGGGTGTCTTCAAGCAAACTTTCCAACTGGTTTACGATACCGCCCCAGACATCTACAGTCCAGTCAAGCAGATCTGGACGGTAACTATCGCCGCTGGAGCGAATCGTATAGCTTACATGGTTTGCAATGACCTCTGCTATAAACTCCTGCCAGAACCAGTAGCCTTCCTGCTTTCGGCGTTCACTGCTGTATCCGCAGCCGTCTATTGCAGCATCATACAAAGGAGAATCATCTATCAGACCGGGTTCATTGTAGCGGTGCAGGTTATCTGTCTCGGCATTGATAGCGTAGAAATGCCCCAGTTCGTGCCAGAAGAAATGTTCAAAATAAACACGCAGTTCAAAGTCATCATGCACAGGCAAGTCTGCCACAAGCTCCCTGCGAATCAGGATAGCATTACCGGTCTTTCCGTGTATGTACTCCATAATCGAATCCGGCGGCTCCTCGGTGTGAGGACAGCCGATGCTTTTAATGATCTTCCGCCGTGTACGAGAGTAGCTGCTTGCCGTAGCAGTATATACAGGAGGAAACGGCATACCGAGGTCAGGCATGATCTGCTGAAACTGCTCCTCTGCGATCTTTGCCCAGAATAATGCTGTGGTTTCAGGTATCGGGCGTGGCTTTGGCGGCTCGACAATAGAGGCATCAGTGGCATTATCTGCGTTCCTTTCAACAAATTCAAGCATACTCTTTACATAATCAAGAGGTAACCCTTTTTCTTCTGATATTCTTTTAGCTTCATTTTCATCCATATACGTTTACCCCTCATATCTAAGCCCTCTCCACTTCTCGCACTCCTCCACGAGACAGTCAGGTGAGCATATTTTCATCTTATCAGGAAACTGAAAGTACCAACCCCAGAATGTCGGGCTTGTCTGTACGACAACTGTGGCAATACAGGCATCATCGTTCTTCCGGACAATAGGTGTATTCTCTCCAAATTTATCAAAAATCACGTCAAGCAGTTCGTTCTTGAACTCCAGAAGCGTCTCGACCGTCCTACCGCTATACATTTTAAAGGACTGTGCTATGTATTCTGTTATTTCATTCTCGCTTACGTCAGCTTTCTCATCCATCGGGATATCAGTTATCTCTGCATCCGTCATACGATCTATGCGATAGTTCCTCATTTGATCGTGCTCCGGGTTGTAACACCGCAGATAGTAATTGTCATGGTTATGTATCAGGACAACCGGATCTACCGCATACAGTTTTTTATTGTGCCGGTATATCCTCTCAGCGTGTTCATCAAGGTCGAAGTAATAAAATGAAATGCGAAGTTTTCGCTGTATAGCCGTCTCTATCGTTGTAATCGTTTCATACAAATCACAGTTATTATGCTTCTGACTGTTAAAATGTATCAGATTGCCGTTCAGAAGTTCGCTTTTTCGTGAGCCGCCGAGTGCTGCAAGTTTCGCTACGATCTCAGCAGTCTGTTCCTCTGATATGAAGGAGGCTGCTTCCGCTGCGTCTATCAGTATCTTTAGCTCTGCAAAGCTCAGAGCCGGTACTTTTTTATAATAGTACAGATTTGCTGTCTTGGATGTCATGACCTCTATGTCATACCCGCAGTCCTTCAATAGCTTGATATCCTTGTACAGTGTCCTTCGCTCACAGTGCATTCCCATTTTGTCAAGTTTCTCGCATATCTGCTGTGTGGTCAGCGGCTTGCTTTTGGACGATTCCTTTTGCAGGATATCCAGGATACGCAGCAGCTTCAGTTTTGTATTCTCCATGTTCTATCACCTGCCATCTTTCTCTACGGGTTCAACTTTTCAATGTCAAATCTGCACAAACGATATATAGGATTATTATACCACTTTCACAAACTTTTGTCAACAGTCAGACTGTCGTTTTTTATGCACATATTTTTAATGCCCGATAATTCCGAATCTAAGCCTGTTTTATATCTGTTGAATTGATTGTTGAAAACAGTATGTCACGATTTCGTGATTGGTCAGAATTTAGCGACACATTTTTCTCTTGACAATGTACGCTGGACATGCTATAATCAAAGCAACGGTGTAACGAGAACATACATTCTTTTAACCCAACAGCATATTTCCGGCTTGTGTATGCCACCCCACAGGCAGGGCTTGTAAAACACTTACGAATCCGCCATATAACGCATGAAAATGCGTTTTCTACGAAGGGAGCTGGAATGACAACAACTTTTCAAGCATCGATCAGATATCCTCTTATCTGGATCATCAACGAAGCAGATCCGGGCGAATCCGAGCCACAGTACAACACCGTCCACCGTAAGCTGAAGAAGATGGTGCGGTTTACAGACTGGCTGCGCGCGCATTACGAAACCGCCTACCACTATTATCTTAAAGAACATCTTCACGAGTACGGACTTGGTACCGACGAGATACCCGATTTTGTCGGACTGAGAGTGACAGGGGCTAAAACTCTGAATACGATTTTATACAGAAGATCGTGGTCAGAAGTATATGTAGATATGATCATACGAGTATATGTCGATATCTACACAGGAGACGAGTATGCGCCTGAACGCAGAAGATCCGTTGCCGACTATCGTGTGAGAGGTTACTACGACCTTTACGAGAAGCGGAGCAGTCTGTTTCAGTACTTTATGCCATATCATCCGGAAGATGACATGGATCGTTCTTTCGGGAAATTAAGACTGGACGACTATCTCGTGCCGAATATAGACAGAAACAGTCTGGAAGACCTTGCCCACTGGTTTCTGGAAGAACATTATCCTGCTGCATTTGCTACTCCCGGTCATATTGATGTAAAAGCTATGATACGGGAAATGGGGCTTCAAGCATACAAGACCGGGCTTTCTATGGACGGCAGTAAAAAAGGTGCTTTGTTTTTGTATGGAAAGAACGCAAAGTTCTATACTGAAAATGGAATGCCGGTTTTCAAAGAAGTACCACCTAAAACGATTATAATCGACCGCATTCTCTGCCATGACAATATGTGCAAGGCAAATAATACTGCGATGCATGAATGTTGCCATTTTGGACTTCACAGTCTGTTCTTCTTATTTCAGGAGAATTATATTCAGGAGCTTCATGAGTATTTCGAGCCAATTGAAGAGGAGTATCTTCCTCTCGATGATGAGGACCTCAAAGAAATCAGCAAGATGGAATGGCAGGCTAATCGTCTCGCTCCGCGCATTCTGATGTTAGACGACTGGGTTGACGAGAAAATGCAGGAGCTTCTTCCAAAATATGCCTGGATGAACGAGTTTGCTATGTATGAAGCAATCATCAAGGAAATTGCGGCATATTTCAATGTATCGAAGGAAGCGGCAAAATACCGTCTTAGAGAACTTAATTACTCTGATACGAGTGGTATCCTGAATTTTATCAACGAAGAATACATTCCCTCCTACAAAGTTCCGTCAGGCATCAGTCCCTATCAGACGTTTGATCGCAGACAGCCAACGGACTGCCGGACAGACTCGTTCTTTTCCCTACAGCAAAAACGATCTTCGTGGAGCTGAAAGCACCGGGGAAAATGATGCGACCGCTACAGAGAAAACGGCGGTATCAGCTTATGAAGCTCGGCTTTCCCGTTCTCTGCATTGACAGGATTCCGGCAAAGCTTGATAGGGCGACTTTCATGCCGCTGGATATACCCACAAAACGCAGAGTAGCCGGATATGCACGAGTATCGACCGATTCCGAGGAACAACTCACTTCCTACGAAGCACAGGTATCCTACTACACTGATTACATCAAAAGCCGATCTGACTGGGAGTTTGTTTCCGTGTATACAGACGAAGGCATCTCGGCGACCAATACAAAGCACAGGGACGGTTTTAACGCTATGATCGCTGATGCTTTAGCTGGAAAGATCGATTTGATCGTCACAAAATCAGTATCACGTTTCGCACGAAACACTGTGGACAGCCTGACAACGGTCAGAAAGCTGAAGGAAAAAGGCATCGAGGTCTTTTTTGAAAAGGAGAATATCTACACTTTGGATTCCAAGGGCGAACTTATGATAACAATCATGTCAAGTTTAGCGCAGGAAGAATCGAGAAGTATTAGCGAAAACGTGACATGGGGACAGCGGAAACGCATGGCTGACGGCAAGGTCACTATCCCCTACGGTCGATTTCTCGGATACCGCAAGGGCGAGGACGGACTGCCGGAGATCATTCCGGAAGAAGCAGAGGTTGTGCGACTGATCTACCGCAGCTTCATGGAGGGGCTGTCATACTATAAGATCGCACAGCTTTTGATGAGCCGAAATATTCCTGCCCCCGGCGGCGGTGAGAAGTGGCACAGACGAACCGTGGAAAGCATTCTCACGAACGAGAAGTACAAAGGCTCGGCGCTGTTACAGAAAAAGTTCACTGTGGACTTTCTCACGAAAAAGCAAAAGGTCAACGAGGGCGAAGTTCCGCAGTATTTCATCGAGGACAGCCACCCTCCGATCATTGATCCGGAGGAATTTGAACTGGTGCAGGCTGAGATATCAAGGCGCAAGGGAATCGGCAAGGTCTACAGCAGCAGTAACATTTTCTCGACCAAACTGGTCTGCTCCTGCTGCGGAGGGTTCTTCGGCTCAAAAGTGTGGCATTCTACTTCCAAATACCGTCGTGTGATCTGGCAGTGCAATCACAAGTTTCAGAACGGGGAGAAATGCACAACGCCGCATCTCTACGAAGATGATATTAAACAAAAGTTCATTGAAGTCTGCGGAAGGGTGAATTCTGGCAAGGATGATTTTATTGAGTCTTGTCAGCAAATCGTTGATATGCTGTCAGATACGAATGTATTGGACAGAAAAATCGAGGAGCAGTATATTCACTTGAACGGGCTTGCGGCAGCCATGCAGGAGTTTATCAAGGAGAATGCCATGCGACCACAAGGAAAGGACTTCTACAGCAAGCGGTTAGCAGAGTATGATGCTCAGAAGTCTGAGGTCGAAAAACGCCTGAAAGATCTGCAAAGCCAAAGGGCTGCAAGGCTCTCACGCAAGGAACTGCTTGACGGACTGCTGAAGGTTCTGAAAGAAAATGAGGTTCTGATAGATCAATTCGATGAACGGCTGTGGCGGCTAATGGTCGAGAAGGTCACTGTGGGTACGGACGGAATCCTGACATTCACACTGAGGAACGGCATGGAGATCGAAGTATAATATAGTTTTTAAGGGGCTGTGGATAATACCTTGTGAGTATTGTCCACAGCCCCTCTTTTTTTATGTCCACGCAGTAAACGCCTATATATCAGGCTCTACTGTGTGAATGTCTCATTTTTGTATTACTACATTTCTTTGAGAAACAGGGATTTGAACCTTATGTGTGAGAGGATTTTTTCTCAACCGCATTCGGCTCTGTTCACAAGCCCGCTTTCGCTGCTCAGTTACATTTACGCTCCGAGTAAGTCCGCTTTTCCCCTATTTACAGCCATTTCCAAAAAAGCACCCTAAATTTCAAAAAATCTTCTAAAGTCAAACGATTACTTTTTCTATCGTTTTCCTTTTGACAGCCATTTTTCGGATTTTTACGATTTTTCAGAGCATTTGAAGGTCAGTTTCCTCTCCTATCGTTTTCCGATTATCAGTTTTCCTCGAATTTACGACATTTTAAGGGTATGAAAATGCACCCTAACTTTGTATCAAAATTAGGGTGCTAATATGGTTGCGGCGGCTGGATTTGAACCAACGACCTTCGGGTTATGAGCCCGACGAGCTACCTAGCTGCTCCACGCCGCGTTCTTTGAACGGATTACTTATTAAGTATATCACACTGTTGAAGCAATGTCAAGCGTTTTCGATATATTTTTATAATTTAACTTAATATCTGTGCAAACCAACCATTTATCTGCTCGTTCAGTTTATTCCCACCGTGCTGACGCTGATCATCTGACCGTGCAATATCATATTCTCCGGTTTTGCAGGATAACGCAGCAAAGCGGCCAGGCTTCCGGGCTTGGTCGCTTTGTGCGGTCTATTTATTATTTGTACGCTTTGCCGGGTCAGCCCTGCCGCAAGCATGGACTTTACCGTTATCCTCTATTACTGAGCCTCGGTAGCACCCTCACGGGAATCACCGGAATCTACACCATTCCGTGCGATCTCCGCAAAGTCACCGGCAGTGCCGTTGGAGAGTATATCAACTGCATTTGCGTCGTAGTATACCCATACCATGAACGCAACGAGTCCGGTGTTGTTCTTGATGTTGATGTAGAAATCAACCGTATCGCCCTGCTTGCAGGCGATATTGTCACCATAGATGACCATTCCTGTCTCAGAGGAAACGTCAACAGGGTCTATGTCGCCGTTATTGACTCTGAGCGTTCCGTTGATGACCTTGCTCGGATATATCGTAGTACCGGTAACATCTGAAAGATCGGGGGCAACTCTGATAGTGTAATCGCCGTCCGGGATATCGTCCTTAACCTTGAACGTCACCTTGAGGAACTGTCCCTCAAAGAGGAAATTTGCGTCCTTTGAGATATCCAGCCACATAGCATATCTGCCCTTGTTCTTGGGAGTATACTCGGCTGCCGGAGTAGTCTGCGTCCCGCTGCCTGAGCCTGACACCGGCTGAGTTACATTCTGTCCGGAATTATCCGTAACATTCACGATCTCAGTCTGCTCGACTATTGTTGTCACAGTCACCACCTCAGTGACCTTTACGCCCTGAGCGTCCGTTACAGCAGCTCCTGATGCGTCAGTTACTGTCTGAGTCTCAGTCTTAGGCTGACCGTCTGCCTGAGTAACGACCTGTGCGGTAGTTACGGTATTTCCGCTCGCATCCGTGACCTTGACCGCTGTAGTAGCGACCTCATACGAGGTAGATGAGCCTGCCTTTGTTGTTACAGCGGACTCAGAGCTGTCAGCGACCGGATCGGGGTCATTGAGAGCGGGGTCAACATCAGTATCATCGTCCTCCGGGACTACCCACTCAAAATCGTACCCAAGCACCGCAGAGCTCTCATCTGCTGAGCTGGACGAGCTGCTCTTGTGGCGGTTCACTACGCTGCACCCTGTAACGCTCGATGAAGCTATGCACAGCAGCACAGCAGCGGCGGTGATACGCCTTGTTAAATTCTTCATTGCTTTCTTATTCCTTTCTGTATGTTTGTCATGTCTGGTGTTTTACTCTTATTCCATTATACACAAACTCCGGGTGTTTGTCAAGGTTTGTAATAAAATGTAAACAAAAATTTTATAATAGTACACTTTTTTATCATATATCTGACACAAATCAAAGGCTTATCCTGACCTCCTTGCCGGACGGCGAGTACGGCTGCACCTCCACTCCGCAGAGCCTGAAAAGCTGCCGTGACGCTATCGTGCTGTCTGAGCCGGAGTATTTGTCGCTGAAATAAACGACTTTCTTTATCCCCGACTGGATTATCGCCTTTGCACACTCGTTGCACGGGAACAGCGTAACGTACAGCGTACAGCCACGCAGATCTCCCCGGCTGTTGAGGATCGCATTCAGCTCGGCATGGCATACATACGGATACTTCGTATCGAGAACGGTTTCGCCATCTCTCTCCCACGGCATCTCATCATCATTGCACCCGGTAGGCATTCCGTTGTAGCCCACGGAGACTATCTTGCGTTCCCCGCTGACGATACAAGCCCCGACCTGAGTGTTGTTGTCCTTGCTTCTCTCTGCGGAAAGTATTGCTATGCCCATGAAGTATTCATCCCAGCTTATGTAGTCAGTCCGCTTCATTTTCCTTACTCCTTATCCAGATATTTTTAAATAAGCTCAGCCCCGAATATCATCGCATGGTCGTGCAGCTCAAGCGAAAGCTCACCATATTCCGGAAGTCCCTCCGGCAGCGGTATGATATACTCCCGGCAGCTGCCCTTGCTGTCTGTTGGCTCTATCTCAAGCTCCGCCGTACTCTCACCGAAGCTGACGACAGCTCTGCTCCTGCCCATGAGTGCTCCGGCTTTAATGGTAAGGCTGCTCCTGCCGGCAAAAGGAACTCCGCAGTATACAGCTGTTCCAGTCCAGCCGGACGGCTCTATATAGTGGCTTTTAAGCTCCCACGACCAGCCAATGCTTATCCCGTAGGATCTGTCATAGCTCAGTATATCCGGGCTGCCCGTGCGGTGACCTATGCTCTCACCGGCAAGGTATACCTCAGTCCTCAGTGGAAGTGAAGCGGACGAACCGCCTGCTTCGAGGACATATTTCCCGGCTTCTGTTATCATTTTCCCGCTGTGGGTATCATATATCTGCAAAATATGCTCCGGAACAGATATTCTTATCTCCCGGCACTCCCCTGCCCTGAGATGTACTCTCTCAAAGCCGCAAAGCTTGCGGACGGGGCGGCTCACGGCTGAATCCGGAACGGAGAAATAAAGCTGCACCACCTCATCGCTGTCCGTGCCGGATATGTTGGTCAGCCTTATCACAGCCTCCGGCATACCGCCGCTCCCGGTACAGGCAGAAATGCTGTCGTACCGGAACTGTGCATAGCTCAGCCCGAAACCGAACGGATAGAGAGGCTTTCCACGGAAATACATATAGGTAACGCCGTTTTTCTCGATATCATAGTCCTTGATATCCGGCAGCTCAAGCTCGCTCCTGTACCATGTCAGCGGCAGCCGCCCTGACGGAGAATACTCCCCGGTAAGTGCCGCTGCAAGGGCATTTCCCAGCTCTGCACCAGCGTGGCTGCTCCACAATATTGCCGGCAGACTTTCATTCTCCTGAACTATCGCATAGGGGTAGCTCGATATCAGCACGAGCACTGCTGACGGCATGATACTATGCAGGTAAAGAGCCATACCCTCCTGTATATCGAGCCGGAGGGTCTTTCTGTCAAAGCACTCCTTCGCCGCCTGTACCGGGTGATTTCCGGTGCAGTAGATAAGGCTGTCACACCTCCCGGCTATCTCCGCAGCCCGCTCCCTGCCAAGGCTTACTGTCTCAACGGTGAATAACGTCTCAGGCTGTAGGGTGCGGCTCTGTGTAAATCCAATATCTCCGCTGTCTCGTGCGTACATACGGCTGTGGCTGAGATATTCCTCAACAATGACCTCTCCGGGCTTTGTGCTGTCCGGTATGATGATATTCAGCGTCTCCCGTGTGAACCAGTCATATATCGACGATTTTCCGGTCTTCAGGGTGTTGTCCCCGAACGTCAGATACCTGCCGAGACGGGGCGAATAGAGGTTGTTCCAGTTCCCTCCCCAGTTCTGCAATTCAAGCTCCTCAGCATTCTCACGGCCGCTGACGAGCCGGGCTGTTCCGTCCTCAGATATGCCAAGATACCGCCCCTTGCTGTCTCTTATAACAACGATATCCCATAGACTGTCAGTGATCATTTCAGTATCCGGCATTCTCCGCCTCAGACCCTCTGCCGGGGTGACGCAGTAGCTGAACGTACCGGTATACCAGTCTCTCAGAACGACATCAGACAGCGGTCCGAGCACAGCTGTCCTGTCAGCCCTTTTCAGCGGGAGCGTCCCGTCATTTTTGAGCAGGACAAGCTGCTCAAGAGCCGCATTAAGGTTTGTCTCCCGTGACCTCTCAGTATCCACAGCGTCCATTCCGATACCGTCATACGGGCAGTCGTCCGAAAGAAGCCCGAGCCTTAGCCGTGCATAGAGTACGTCCTCCGCCGCAGCTGTCAGCTCCTCCTCAGTCATCTCACCGTCCGAAAGAGCCTGCTTTGCAGCATTATGCACAAGCCCGTCCTCATCTGTCATAACGGTGCAGCCAGCCCTCACAGCCTCCGCAAGCACCTCAGAATGCCTGTCATGATACCTGTGAGCCGTTGCAGTCTGACTAAGATCGCCGCCGTCCGTCACAGCGAACCACAATCCCCATTTTTCCTTCAATATGCTTTTTATCTCCGGATTGCAGAGTGCCGGGATACCGTTTATCTCGTTGTACGCCGTCATTACGCTGCGTGCCTTGCCATAGCGTATCGCATTCATGAACGCAGCATAGTAATACTCATATTTCAGCCTAAGAGGGAGAACGGAATTGTCTGTCATTCTGTTCTGTTCATTATTATTCGCACAGAAATGCTTTAGTGTAGGAACGGTCTTGTAATACCGCTCATCATATCCGGCAAGTCCCCGTGTGTAGGCTGCTGTCATTTCCCCCGCAAGGAAAACGTCCTCACCGTATGCCTCCTCAGTACGTCCCCACCTCGGATCACGCTCCATATCCACAGTAGGGCCCCAGACGCACAGGTTGCTTTTCCTGCCGCCCTCATTGTAGTACGCCCTGCACTCGTCACCGGCGATCGCTCCTATCTGCTGCATAAGCTCCCGGTCGAACGCTGCGGCAAGACCGACGGGCTGAGGGAATACAGTCGAGATATGCCCGTCATCTCTGCCTACAAAGCCTCTTGCGACCTCTGTGCCTATCCAGAATTCGCCGATACCAAGACGGTCAACTGCGTGCTGGTGAGTTGAGAGCATACCCAGCTTTTCCTCAGTGGTGAGCTGTCCGGCAAGCTCATGTGCCCGCTCCCGGAAAAGCTTCTCTATCGTTTTCTCTTCCATACGAAACTCCTCAGAGCCTGCTCAGCTGTTGCAGCAGAAGGCTGTCCGGAGGACTTTCTGACCGCAGCTGTCAGGCATACTATATTATATAAGTATTATACAAGATAATCAAAAAGCCGCCGGAAATGGCGGCTCTGTGATATCGCTCACCCTACATGAGTGAGGATATATTTCTGTATTGTCTTGTACGCCTCTTCATTGAGCGAAAGCGTGTTGTAATCCCAGTAGCTTTCACTGAGGGTACCCTCCTCTGATTTCAGGGCGGTATTGATATCAAGGCAGTATACCCCGCAGCTGTCAGCCATGCTCAGGATACTGCTGTTGTAGCTGTTTATAAGCTCATTGGTGACTGTCTCGCTGTCGTACATGACAGGCGGAAGCTCCATTACATAGATATCCATATCCGGGAGAGAGGAGCGGAGATTATTTATCAGCGTAGTATAGCTGCTCATCATCTCCTCTAACGACGAAGCACCGATATCCGTGCCGAGCATGATGAACACCCTCTGCGGCTTCATGATCTTCAGTGTCTCGTAGACAGTTATAGTTCCGTAGCTGCTGCCGACCTTTTCCGTAACACAGTTCGCCGCACCGAGGGTATCTCCGTACACGACGTTCTTTATGCCGGTAAACTCAGCCATATCCCTGAGCGTGCTTCCGGTCACCACGCAGCTCACATCAAGGTAGGACAGCTCAGCCTCAGCTGACTGCGGAACAGGGTTGGTTATGACCTTGTCGTTCTTCGCAGACTCGGTAGTGTCGGGTACCTCAGCCTCCGTAGTCTCCTCCGTATCATCATCGCCGGGTATCAGGTCGGTGGATTCATTGAATTCCTCCTGAAAGAAATTGGCGTTGAAGTTGGCAGCGAGCATATAAAGCACAAAGCACGCAGCAAATGAAAGTATGAAAATGACAAGCAGCATACCGACATTGAATCTTATCTTGGGTCGGTTCTTTCCTCTTTTTTTACCGCTTGATCTCTGAATCGTTCTCTTTTTGTTGTCCATTCTATTATCCTTCCAGTACAGATCTGATTTTTGGGCACGGCAGCAAAGCCGTTTATACTATTATAAACCATTGGAGGAATTTTTTCAATAGCTTTTTATTGTTTTTTGATTTTATTTATTTATCGCTTGCAATATCGTCCTGAATGCTGTATAATTATAGTATATTCTTATAGTCTGTTCACTGTCCGGGGGCAGCGGGAGCTCCGGAAAGCTCCGCACCCTGACGGCAGACTATTGTAACGGGGGAACACAAATGAAGGACGGATTTATTAAAATAGCCTGTGCTACGCCTGATATCAGGGTCGCAGACTGTGTTTACAACTCGGACAGGATAATTGAGCTTATCCGTGAAGCTGCTGACAGGGGCGTAAAGATCATCTGCTTTCCGGAGCTTTCTGTCACCGGCTACACCTGCGGAGACCTGTTTTTGCAGGACAGGCTTATCCGTGAAGCTGCCGGGAATGTCGCAAGGATAGCCAGTGAGACAAAGGAGCTTGATATCGTTTCCATTGTCGGTGCTCCTATCCTGCACTGCGGCAAGCTCTACAACTGTGCCCTCGTTCTGGTGCACGGAGAGGTGCTGGGGGCTGTGCCTAAGGTAAATATCCCGAATTACAGCGAATTCTATGAAGCAAGATACTTCGCTCCGGGGCCTGTTGAGCGGACTGTGACAGACACTCCTCAGCTGCATACCTTTATCGGAAATGATGTTCTTTTTTACTGTAAGGATATCCCGGAGCTTGTGTTCGGAATAGAGATATGTGAGGATCTGTGGGTCGGGGATTCGCCGTCTGTAGGGCTTGCAAAAGCCGGTGCTTCGGTGATCTTCAATCTTTCGTGCAGCGATGAGATAATCGGCAAGGCGGACTACAGACGCACGCTCATCAAGGCTAAGTCCGGCTCTCTTGCCTGTGCATACGCCTACGCTGACGCTGGTATCGGCGAATCTACGCAGGATATGGTCTTTGCGGGGCATAATATCATTGCTGAGAACGGCTCTGTGCTTGCTGAATCTGGAGCATTCACACAAGGGCTGACAGCTGCCGATATTGATGTGAAGAAGCTCAGCTATGAACGCCGGAGAATGAACACGTTCACGGCGGCTGATACGCTGCATGAGGCGTGGTATTCGCTTGATATCACCGACACAAGGCTGGAACGCAGATTTCCGCAGACTCCCTTCGTTCCGGAGAGCAAGCAGGCTCTTGACAGCCGCTGCGAGGAGATACTCACCATGCAGGCTGCCGGTCTTATGACAAGGCTGCGTCACATAGGCTGCAAGACCGCTGTTATAGGGCTTTCCGGAGGTCTTGATTCGACCCTCGCCCTGATCGTTACAGTCCATGCGTTCGATATGCTCGGACTTGACCGGAGCGGTATCATTGCCGTGACAATGCCGTGCTTCGGGACTACTGACCGGACGTATACCAATGCCTGCAAGCTTGCGGCAGCGTATGGTGCGACGCTTGAGGAAATTAATATCCGGGAGAGCGTCACCCTCCACTTCCGTGATATCGGGCATGACCCGGAAAGCCATGATGTCACGTATGAAAATTCTCAGGCTCGTGAGCGTACACAGATACTCATGGACAAGGCAAATCAGCTCGGCGGGATAGTTGTCGGAACGGGCGATCTTTCGGAGCTTGCACTCGGCTGGGCGACCTACAACGGCGACCATATGTCAATGTATGCGGTGAATGCGTCCATACCTAAAACTCTCGTGCGGTGGCTTGTCAGCTACGAGGCGGAGCGTTCAGGCGGTGAGCTTGGCGGTGTGCTTCTTGATGTTCTCGACACACCGGTCAGCCCGGAGCTTCTTCCGCCCGAAAAGGACGGAACTATAGCCCAGAGGACGGAAGACCTCGTGGGTCCGTATGAGCTGCACGACTTCTTCCTGTACTACATGGTTCGCTTCGGATTCTCCCCGGCAAAGCTGTTCAGACTTGCGTGTCAGTCGTTTGAGGAGAAATATCCGCCTGAGACAGTGATGAAATGGCTGAAAAAATTCATATGGAGATTCTTCTCACAGCAGTTCAAGCGTTCGTGTCTGCCTGACGGCCCGAAGGTCGGAAGCGTGACGCTTTCGCCGAGGGGTGACTGGAGAATGCCGAGCGACGCTTCATACAGCATATGGATAAGCGAGCTTGAGGAGACAGAAAGGTCGCTCAGCACCACCGGAGAGGAGTGATGACATGATATGCGGCAGCTGCGGAAAACGCATGAAAATAGGGAAATTCCGGGTAAGCATACACGGTATGGCTTCAATAAAGGGCTATGCCTACCCACAGGTCGGGTGGTATGACGGAGACGAGCTTGTATGCGAATCCGAGGACACTGAGACTACCGGATTCTACTGCGACAGCTGCGGCGTTATGCTCGGCGTCTTCTTCCGGGGCAAGCAGGTCGGGTTTACCGAGGAATTCCGGCACGACCTTGACGACAGCATAGATATCCTGCCGAAAAAGACCTGTCCGGACTGCGGTGCAGAGCTTGATATAGATTATCCGAGATGTCCGGAGTGTGGGTATTTATTCTGAAGGACTGACTGGTGCATAGTTGGTGCAGGGTTTGCAGGGTTATTACTATACGTACATGAAAAAATTCACTTTAGTATAATAAAGTATAAAAAATAAAAGAGTATATGGTAAACCCTGCAAACTATGCACCACCCTGCACCTATATAAATTAAAATATTTTTACGGAGGTACAAAAAATGACCTACAAGGAAAGCTTCATTAAATTCATGGTGGACTGCGGTGTCCTGACATTCGGCGAATTTACGCTGAAAAGCGGACGTATCGCCCCGTACTTCATCAACTGCGGCAACTACAAGACCGGTGCTCAGCTGGCACGGCTCGGCGAGTATTATGCTGAGTGCATACACGATAACGATATCCCGGCTGACACACTTTTCGGCCCCGCTTACAAGGGCATTCCGCTCGCTGTTTCGACTGTCGTTGCACTCAGCAATAAGTTCGGAATCGACGTTTCCTACTGCTTCGACCGCAAGGAGGCTAAAGACCACGGCGAGGGCGCTATGTTCGTCGGAAAGACCCTTACGGACGGAGAGAGAGTCATAATAATTGATGACGTTATGACCTCCGGAAAGGCTCTGAGGGAGTCCATGCCTAAGCTCAGATCGGCTGCGGACGTTGACGTTACCGGTATGGTGATCACTGTTGACCGCATGGAGAAGGGCACCGGTGAGCTGTCGGCTGTTCAGGAGGTAAAGAGGGATTTCGGCGTTACTGTTTACCCGATAGTCAATATGGAGGATATAATCTCCGCTATCCGCAGCGGCATTGTTCCCGGTGAGGAGTATCTTGACAAAATGCTGGCGTACAGGGAGAAGTACGGGGTCTGATAACCTGTTTCCGATACTCCGGGCACGTTTTTCTTATCAGGATATGCGGTATCAATAAGCAAGGCTCTCAGAAAATATCTGAGAGCCTTCATTTGCTTAATACCCGCCGGCAGAAGTATACGGCTAATCATTCTCTGTCAGCAGCTGTCTGAGCATTGCCATATCGAACGCATCGAGCCTGCTGTCCTCACATATATCAGCATTCTGCCAGTTCGCAAGACCTGTATCCGGTACGGCAAGCAGCCACCTCTGCAAAACCACGGCGTCTGCAATATTTACGCTCCCGTCACAGTTCACATCTCCCCGGATATCCGATATCTTCCATATCGGCACAAGCGTCATATCACCTTCAAGCACGATAGTGTCACCCGGTTCATAGACCACGCCCTCTATCTCCCAGTGGTCAAATATCTTATTTTCAGGCGGAGTAAAAACGCATTCCGGTATCTTGTATACGCTGCCAAGCTCCTCCTGATGATATATCACCACCGTACCGCTGCCGCCGTTAGGATCCCATATAACAGAACAGATCACGGTCTCGAATTTATATCCATTGTCCTCTGCAAATTTCTGAGCGGTCGAGTTCACGCCGCCGTGTATAGTGCCGGAAAAGACCGGTCTGTAGCCGTCAGAGGTATTCCCGATCCTGTTATAGATTATCCACTTGTTGTCCAGCACGGTGTCAAGTCCCATGATATAAACGTCCCTCAGTGCGTAGCAGGACGCAAATGCTTCCGTACCGACCTTCGTGACAGAAGCCGGGATAGTTACCTCGCTGACATTCTCTGCATAGGCAAAGGCATTCTCGCCTATATAGGTCAGCTTCTCCGGCAGGACTATCTTCCCGATATCCTCCGCATACTCGTTCCAGGGAGCCGGAAAGTCTGAGGAATAGTCGAGCATATCGCCCTCTCCGGAAACAGTAAGGGTCTTTGTATCGGCGTCATAGTACCATGTCAGGGCTTCACCGCAGACATGACCTATCGCAATGTAGGTATTATCGCCGTCATTTTTCAGCTCAGCATATCTCTTTTCTCCGCTGATAATAGTAAAGGGGTCATTTGCATTGACCCAGCCCACATTCGGCAGGCAATGCCCCTCAGCGATATCGCCGAATCTCTCTCCGAGCCTCAGCCTGCACAGACCGTAGCAGTCTAAGAACATATTATCTGCATTTTCAACGCTGCTTGTATCAAAGCTGCTCAGGTCAAGCGAGACAAGAGCAGAACAGCCGCTGAACATACCAGCCATATTATCAGTACCGCTTGTATCAGCATTTTCAAGCTCTATACTGGTACAGCTGACGTAATCTGCAAACAGTCCCCGGCAGGATTCCGGAAACACAGTCCCCTCCGCCGCTTCAATGCTCTTGACGGCGTCCTTCTGCTCAAAATTCATTATCTCATCAAGGATTACATCGCCCTTGAGTGTAAGCAGACCTGTTGCACTGTCGAAGGAATAGCACTCCCCTGCCGCCTCAGCCGTTATCGGATAGTCCATGACTGCCGGTGCACCATAGCCTGTCATTCCGCCCAGCGTGAACACAGACAGCACCGCCGCAGCTGCTTTTTTGAATTTCATAGTCAGACCTCCCTCATCGTATCAATACGGTAGCCTTTGTGCTATTATAACATATTTTTAAAGAATTGTCAATATATTTCATTTCTATTCTCCTGCATGACCTGCGAAATGTCACCGACTTTCCGGGCAGGTCTGTTATTATTGCTCCCCCAACTAAACCTTTGCTCAAAAAAATTCTGATATTTGAAAAAAAATGCTTGACAAACACTTCAACTTGTGATATAATGGATTTGTAATGCGGATATGGCGGAATAGGCAGACGCGCTGGCTTCAGGTGCCAGTCGGGGCAACTCGGTGCAGGTTCAACTCCTGTTATCCGCACCATCGAAATCTCCGATTTTTCGGGGATTTTTCTTTTTGTTATCTTCTATTCCTATCTCGGTACTATGTAATATAAGGTATGGTCATGAGTCTGACGATTTAACGGAAAATAGGCAAATTCCTAAAGGATTACACTGTCGTATCATTGCAGAATAGAAGATAGTTGGCTGCGTCTGCCGATAAAAATATGACCGCAGGAGATTTTATTCTCCTGCGGTTTCTTTATGTTATTCGTCTGTATCAGGCTCTAAGTACATCACAGTATTGCAATTGAAATTACCGTTCATCTCGAACTTTATGTCTATCGACCTGTCCTCATTCTGATGTATCGTGACTTGATTGACAAGCATTCTTAGATTCACATCGGATATTCGTTCTTCTTCAAGTATCTTGTCAATCAGTTCGGAAGTGCTTTTCAACTCCTCTCGTCTTTGCTTGCACACCTCGTCATATCTGCGTAGTTCAGTTATCTTCTGTTCAAGGCTTTTGATTTCTTCCTCACGCTTTTCAATCATGCTGTTGTATACAGAAGCGTGTTCATGGTCACCGATTCGCTCGATTATCAAGTCCTCAATCTGCTGGTGTAGCATTTTTATCTTTTCAATGTGCAGCTGAACCTGCCTGTCATACAGCGGTTTTTTCTCAGCCAATCCCTGACGATTTTGTCGTATCTGTCGCTTTCAGATAAAATATAATCTCGAAATGAACTTACCTCGTCATTGATAAGCTCATCGATCTGGCTCTCTCTTACGGTGTGCGGAGTGCAGTATTCTTTGCCGTACCTGTGAAAGCTGTTGCAAGTATATTCAACATACTCGTTGCCGTTCCATTTTCGAGTACGTGCTACGAGACTTGCCCCGCACTCTGCACATTTTATTATGCCTGCATACCTGTGCATTTTCCTTCCGCCGCTTGATCGTGGATTTATCTTTGCTCGCTGATCAAGCAGAAACTGTGCCTGTTTCCAAATCGTTTCGTCAATTATCGGCTCGCAGAAGTTCTCGTGACGATACTGTTCCTCCACAGGTACAAATGTCTTTGTCTTGTATATTTTTGAGGTCACGGTCTTGTGATTTACTAAAGCCCCGATGTACAGCTCGTTGGTAAGTATACGCTTGACCGCCGTCTGTACCCATCCCGAGCGTGGACTTCCGTTTATAGCAATAATATGTTTCATAGTGCTCTCCTTTGATTTATATATTGATAAATCTTGTCTCGTTCCATATGTTTTATGGCATTCTCGACTAATTGAAAAATTTCATCTAAATCATCAATACGAGCCGCTCTATATGATATTTCCATATTACCTCCCCCAAAAAAGTAATTATTCAACTGTCATATTCACTGTCGTTGAACCTGAATTTTTCGGGGAAGATAAAACCCGTGCTTTCAAGATAACCAAGCGTATGATCGGGATCGGCAAATCTTGTAAGACCTGTTTTAAGCCTGCGAAATCCGAATTTCTCATACAGAGCCACGCTTCTCGGATGGGTGTAGAGAGTCACGGTGCAACCCTTTACCTGTTCAAGGAGCGATTCTATAATCCTGCGTCCAATACCCTGCCCCTGATATTCCTCACTTACGGCAATATTGTAAATAGCCGCCTGACAGATACCATCGGAGATGACACGTCCGCAGCCGATGAGTCTTTCATCATCGTATGCAAATGCCACAGCATAGCTGTTGAGAAATACCTGCTTCTGGGTATCAGTATCAAGGTGACTTAGACCGAAGTGAGAAAGCAGTCCTGCAACGGCCTCCCAGTTTATATTTTCCTTGGTTGTCCTGATCTCAATTGCCATAGCTATCCTCCTAATACATATATGAATGATAGAATTATACAACTAGAAATGTGACCTGTCAAGTGCAGAATATTTTGATTCGACATAAGTTAGCGTATGATAATAAATTATTTTCCTGAATTTTTATAAGTTATTTATAAGATTTTTGCTACAGTTTTTCTGAAAAGTGTTACTTTAGCTGATAAATTGAGGTTTTATGAAATTTAGTTATCGTTGATAATAACTTTTTTGTATTTTACAAATTCAGACAGCGGTGATATAATCAAAGACAGAAAAAGCCCACAAAACATATCGGCTTAATAAATATATGGAGGATATTATGAAAACTTTAAGAAACACACTTGCATTTATCTCAGCCGCTGCACTTCTTGCAGCTTCATTCACCGCCTGCGGAAGCAGTGAGAACTCATCATCAGAAGCTCCCTCGTCAAGCAGCGAGTCCACTGTTCCGGAAAGCAGCTCAGAGGCTCCGAAGGAGTCTGAGGAGGAATCGCCCGTTGATGAGCCGGAGGATACCGGGTCAGGCGACAAGAGAGTAGTAAAAATCGGTATTGGTAAGGCATACAATCCTTTCTGCTTTCTGGACGATAATGAGGAGCCTTCAGGCTATGACTATGAAACTCTGAAGGCTATCGAGCCCCTGCTGGCAGACAAGTATGATTTTGAGTTCTATCCCGATGAGTTCGCAAATATCCTTATCGGACTCGACACCAATCTCTACGATGTAGCCGTTCACCACTACGGCTGGACAGCTGAGCGTGCCGAGAAGTACCTCTACGCCGAGGAGGGAACGATGTACTTCGGTAACTTCGTTATCGGCTACGATCCCTCGATAGATACTCTCACAGATGACCCGGAAAGCGCTGCGGGACTTACTATCGCAACAAGCAAGGGCAGCATGGCTGAAACGCTCCTTACGAATTACAATGACGAGCACCCCGACGCTCAGATAACTGTTGAATACTATGAGGACGCAGAGGTCCTTGCGAGCGGTATCAAGAGCGGTCTTTACGACGGCTTCTGCGCAAGTGTATATGACCTTTATGTTTTCAATTCAAAGTACGGCGACCTGCTTGTTCCAAGCGAATTCACTCTTACATCTGATGAATATAACTGCGGTACATACTTCATTTACAGCATTGGCGACGACGAGCTGAAGAATGACATTGACGCGGCAGTTGTTCAGATAAGAGAGGACGGTACTCTGAAAGAGCTTTCTGAGAAGTGGCTCGGCGGCGATTACACTATCAACCCCAACGCATAAACAGGAGATGAGTGCAGATGGTAGACTGGCAGCTTGTTAAAGAGTATTTCCCCGATATAGCAGCAAAATTCCCGATAACGCTGAAAATGGTAATCATATCCATTTCCCTGGGACTGCTGCTGGGCTTTATACAGGCGATAATACGCATAAATAAAGTACCTGTTCTGAATCAGCTTGCACTCGTTCAGATCTCATACATAAGATGTACACCGGTCATAACCCAGCTTTATGTTATTTACTTCGGTGTTCCGATAATACTGAGCAATTTCGGATTTGATGTAGGCGGTATCAATAAAGAATTTTATGCAATACTTGCCTATACGCTTAATCAGGCGGTCTTTCTGGGGGAGAATATACGCTCCTCCCTGCAAGCTGTTCCGAAGGGACAATTTGACGCTGGGCGATCTGTGGGAATGACCGAAGCACAGACACTTCTGAGCATAGTCACTCCGCAGGCTCTCTATATTTCACTGCCAATGCTGGGAACGTTTCTTGTGGCACTGTTTCAGGGTACTGCACTTGCATATCTTGTAGGTGTTACTGATATGATGGGCAAGGTGAAGCTGCTCGGAGCAAAGACAGGCCATACCCTTGAAGGCTATATAGTCTGCGCAATAATTTTTGCGGTAATAAGCATTATTCTTGAGCAGGTCTTCAGAGTGCTCAACAACAAGCTGGATTTTGCCAACAAAAAGGCAAAGACAGACGATAATACGGTTTTAAGAGCAGCAGGAGGTAATGCCTGATGTTTTCGATAAAATTCTTCCTGCTGTGCCTTAAAGCGGCAATAACACATATTCCGCAGAATCTTATAATGACGGGTCTTGTGCTTGTGATATGTGTTATCCTCGGCACAGGTATTGCACTTATCAGAGCCTACAGAGTGCCTGTAGTCTGCTATATTTTTGATTTTCTTATGGCGATTTGCAAGGTACTTCCTGCAAATCTGGTGCTGCTCATTGTATTCGTTATATTCAACGATAATTTCAAGAGGGTAGCAAAGGCTCTGAATCTGAGCATAACCATTCGTGATGTTAACAAGATGTACGTTGCGGTGGCAGCACTGGTGATCTGCTGTATATCAGGAATTTCCGAGCTTATCAGAAGCGGAATAATGTCTGTTCCGAAAGGACAATATGAAGCGGGCTACAGTGTCGGCATGACAAAGTCGCAGACCTTTTTCGGCATTATCGTTCCGCAGGCTGTAAGAAATATTATCCCTCCACTTACCAGTACGATACTTTCGCTGCTGAAAACAACAGCTCTTGTCAGCGTTATCGGTATAGAGGACATTATGACGGCGGCAGTTGGCGAAGCGTCCATAACATACGCCTTTCTCGAAGCCTATGTTGCGGCGGCGCTGGTTTTCTGGGTGCTGGGTCTGGTATTCGAGGTAATAAGCGGTCTGGTCGAGCGCAGATATAAGAAAATGGCATAAGAGGAAAAGAGAATGGGAAACAGTATAAATGACAGAATAAAAAGGCTCAGTGACGAGCTTAATGATAAGATCATAGCTCACCGCCGTAAGATACACACCTTTGCGGAGCTCGGCGGAAAAGAGTACAAGACCCATGACTACATTGCCGCGGAGCTTGACAGGCTTGGCGTTACCTATGAAAATGTGGGCGAAACGGGTCTGTTTGGTACGCTTGATAGTGGCAGACCGGGACCTCATATAGTTCTGAGAGCTGATATTGACGCTCTGCCTGTGAGCGAGAATCCCAATAATCTGAAAGGCGAGCGCGTTTGTATTTCTGAACAGCCAAATACTGCTCATGCCTGCGGACATGACGCTCATGCTGCAATGCTACTTGGGAGTATCGAGCTGCTTTTACAGCTTAAAGACGAGCTTTCGGGAGTGCTGTATTTTCTCTTTGAACCCGGCGAAGAAAACGGCTACGGCTTTCCGTTTGTTCAGGAGCTTTTTTCAAGGCTGCATATTGATACGATCTGGGGGCTTCACGTTTATGCTCCGCTGAAATCGGGAAAGCTCAGTGTAACAGCTGGGCCAAGAATGGCGGGCGGTGTGTTCATCAATATAACCGTCCACGGCAAGGGCGGTCACGCTTCACGGCAGGATCTTACGATAAATCCCGTATTTGTTGCCGCACAGATAGTCAGCGCTCTTCCAGGAGTGCTTATCCACCAGCTCAATGCAGAGAAAACAGTGACCTTTGGTATTGCACAGATACACGGCGGCGAGGTCGGGAACGTTATCCCGAATGAGGCTCATATAGTCGGGACAATGCGGTTCTTTGAGCGTGAGGAGGGCGAAAAGGCTCTTGAAATACTGAGGAAAACTGCCGAACATACTGCGGCTATCTACGGTGCAGAGATTGAATACGGGGAACGCTCTGATATGTTGGGCATACCTCTTGTTAATGACGCTGAATGTTCTGCAATAGCGGAAAGCGGTCTGTGCGGGATGCTGCCAGAGGGAACGCTTGTCGAAAGCGGAAGATGGTTCGCTTCTGAGAGCATGAGCTTCTATCTCAGCCGTATACCGGGGGTATTTGCTTTTCTTGGTATCAATTCACCTGAAAAGGGAACAGGTGCCGAGCATCACAACGAGTATTTTGACGTTGACGAGGACGTATTGAGAACAGGAGTTGCAGCCACGGCAGGCTATGTGTTCTCCTATATCAGGAATTATGCCGATAAGGAGGCACAGAGTAATGAGTAAAGAAGAAAATGAGATAATAGTAGAAGTGAAAAACGTCCGTAAAAGCTTCGGAAAGCTCGATGTATTAAAGGGTGTTGATATAGAAGTACGCAAGGGCGAGGTAGTGGTCATTCTCGGACCCAGCGGTTCGGGGAAAACTACTCTGCTCAGGTGTCTTAATTTTCTCGAAAAGGCGGACAGCGGTACGCTCCGTATAGGAGATAAGTCCGTCGATCTGAAAAAGGTCAGAAAAAAAGAGATATTGGAGCTGAGAAGAAAGACTGCATTTGTGTTCCAGAACTACAATCTGTTTGCAAATAAAACTGCTCTCGAAAATGTTACACAGGGACTTATCAAGGCGCAGAAGGTTCCGAAGGCTGAGGTGAAAGAGAGAGGTATGCAGGCGCTTGAATGGGTGAAGCTTCCAGAAAAGGCAGGCAGCTATCCAAGTCAGCTCTCGGGCGGTCAGCAGCAGCGTGTGGGTATCGCACGTGCCGTTGCACTCTGCCCCGATGTTATCTTGTTTGACGAGCCTACCTCCGCCCTTGACCCCGAGCTTGTAGGGGAAACTCTGGAGCTGATAAAAAAGGTCGCAGGTACAGGTATCACAATGATAGTCGTTACCCATGAGATGTCATTCGCCCGCGATGTTGCCGATAAGGTAATTTTCATGGACGGCGGATATGTTGTGGAGCAGGGAACTCCCGACGAAATATTTGTAAACCCGAAGGACGACCGCACAAGACAATTCCTTTCCAGAATTATCCCTCCCGAATACAGTATCTGAGTGCATATATGGACAGGGAGATGTTGAAAAAAATAGTACGGCTCGTTGTTCCCGCAATAATAGAATATTCCCTGCAAGTGCTCACTAACTACGCCGACTACATAATGGTGGGCAGTCTGGGAGTTACGGCTTCTGCTGCGATCGGAATAACCACGGAGATAACATATCTCTTGAAAGGAGCTGTGAACGCGCTGGGTATAGGTGTTCTTGCCTATATCTCGGCAGCTATCGGTGCGAGGAAAACAGATAAGATAAAAACCGCCTCAGTTCAGGCGGTTTATACTTCTGTTGCGGTGGGGATAGTGCTGACTGTTATCTCCCTTGCCATAAGTCCCTTTGTACCGTGCTGGATGGGTGCAGAGGAAGATATAGCCGGACTTGCTTCGGGATATTTTGCCATAGCCAATGCACCGTTTATTTTTATCTCTTTGAACATGGTGCTGGGCTATGCACTTAAAGCGTCGGGAGACATGAAAACTCCGCTGTTTATCAACGGTGCTGTGAATATTCTCAATATCATATTCAATTATCTGCTCATTTATCCCACAAGGGATATTGTGGTTTTCGGCAGAACAGTCCGCATGGTCGGTGCAGGACTTGGCGTATACGGTGCAGCTCTCGGCACGGCTGTTTCAACAGCTATAGGCGGAGTGCTCATGCTTGTGGGCTTTATGCGGAACGGAAGCATTTCACCAAAAGGTGAAAAGAGACTTCTGGACAGAGATATCATAAGAGAATTTGTCAGAGTAGGCATACCTTCTATGCTCACAAGGCTTACAAATAATACAGGGCGCGTAGTATTCACGGGGATCGTTGCACATCTGGGGACCGTCATGTATTCCGCACACACTATCAGCTTCACGGCGGAGAGTGCTTTCAATATTCCCAGCATAGGTATGATGAGTGCGGTTGCTGCAATGGCGGGTACAGTAAAGGGCGAGGGCGATATAAAAAAGCTGAACAGGCTGACTAAGACCCTGTGTATTCTCGGAGCGGGAGTAATGGCTGTTATGTCATGCCTGATGTTTGCCCTTTCGGACAGAATGTTCACTCTGTTTACGAGCGACTCCGAGGTGCTTGAGATATGTCCGAAGCTTCTGCGTATTGTAGCGTTCAATGAACCGATACTTATTATAGCTTTCATAATTGAGAGCGTTTTCAACGGCATCGGCAAAACTAAGCTGCCTTTTATAGCCGGAACTATCTCGCAGTGGACATTCCGTGTAGGCGGAGCGTGGGTCTGCTTAAACATTTTCGGACTTACGGTGGAAGCGGCTTGGTACTGTCTGATAACAGATAACTTTGTCAGGTGTATTATTCTGAGTGCTGAATATATTGCTTTGAATAAAAAACTGATATAGGAGGATATAATTATGTCAGATAATGTAAACACAATAAAACCTGCCGATTTTTTAAAACTTGATAAAAGTAAGCTTACCTTTGTCGATCTGCGCGAGCCTGATGATGTGCTCGTCCATAAGATAAACGGAACGCAAAACATTCCGTTTTCACGGTTTACAAAGAATATAGATGAGATATCAAAGGGAAAGCCCGTGTATCTTATCTGCTCCGTAGGCGACCTGAGTGAAGAAGTTGCGGAGATCCTTACGGACAGAGGTTATGAAGCTTATAGTATCGAGGGCGGGTACAAGGCGTACTCAGAAGCGTTAAAGAGTAAGCCTGTATATATTGATGCAAAAAAACTGAGATGTCCGGGGCCTATCGTGAAAACTGCGGATATTATCAGAAAGCTTCCTCTGGAGCAGCATATCATTGTTGAGGCTACCGAGGACGCCTTTGTATCGGATATAGCAGTATGGTGCGAAAGAACCGGGAATAAGCTTATAAGACTTGATACTGCAAATGGAGTTATAACAGCCGAGATTGAAAAATGCTCTGCACCTGCTGAGAAAGTATCCGAGGTTCAGAATGATAAGACTTTTATCGTATTCAGCGGAGACCTCGATAAAACCATTGCTGCATTCATTATTGCAAACGGTGCAGCGTCAATGGGCAGGAAAGTAACGATGTTCTTCACTTTCTGGGGTTTGAATATTCTCAGGAAACCTAAAAAAGTCAAGGTGTCAAAGACCCTCATTGAAAAGATGTTTGGTACGATGATGCCGAGAGGTTCACTTAAACTCGGACTTTCAAGAATGAATATGCTTGGAGCAGGCTCTAAGATGATACGGGCTATAATGAAACAAAAGGGAGTTTCGTCGCTTGAAGAGCTTATTCGTGATGCAATATCTCACGGAGTAAGGATAGTTGCCTGTCAGATGTCTATGGACATTATGGGCATCAAAAGGGAAGAACTTATTGACGGAGTTGAGCTTGGCGGCGTGGCAACTTTTCTTGGTTCTGCTGAAAAATCGGATACGAGTTTGTTTATATAATTTCAGAAATATGGTCTCTGTTGATATGAACGATTCTTACACTATCGTGACATCACCCTCAGGTGCCAGTCGGGGCAACTCGGTGCAGGTTCAACTCCTGTTATCCGCACCACTGATAACATCATGATCTCCGGTCTTTCGGAGATCTTTTTTTATATGCGGCTGCTGTCCGCAGCTTCTGTCACTGTGACCCGAAAGCATATCTACATATTGTATAATGTGAATTTAATATAAGTGAATTAACAATCTTTCAGCTGAAAGTTTGTTAATTTGTATTTACAAGAAGCCTCCTTTGTGATATAATATACAAAATCATATGCACTTTTCAATTGATTTTATAAAAAAGCAAGGAGGTCTATCATGAACAGAAAACGCATTGCAGCAGCAGTCACTGCATTTCTTGTGGTAATTGGCAGCAGCATAGGTATGCTTCCTCAGAATCCTGCGGCTCCGGTACCGATCGTGAGTGCAGCAGAGGGAACAGAGGAGCAGTCTGAGTTTCAATTCCTTTATGACGATAACGACGACGGCACCAAAGCCGTAACAGGCTACACGGGTACTCCGCCGGAGGAGGTCGTTATCCCCTCTGAGGCGGACGGCACAGAGATCACGGAGCTTGCCGATTACCTCTTCCAGGGCAATAATGATATAAAGTCGGTAGTGATCCCCGGAACGATAAAGGAAATACCTTTCGACTGCTTCCAGGGCTGTACAAATCTTGAAAAGGTAACGCTGTCTGAGGGAACTGAGGTCATAAATCAAATGGCTTTCTACACTGCCAGCTCCCTCAGGGAGATCAATCTGCCCAGTACCATTACTTCTATCGGCTCTGACGCTTTCTTCGGCACAGCCATTGAGACCATTGAATTTCCCGACGGCATTCAGAAGATCGGTGCAGGAGCATTTTCAGACACTCCCTACGGCGAAGCCAACCCCTTTATCATAAGGGACGGGGTGCTCCTCACCTACAACTTCTCCAATTATGATTCCTCAAACGAGGACGATATCGAGGTAGTTATCCCGGAGGGCGTTACTGAGATAGCTCCGAGTGCATTCTTCAACCGTAACCGCCTTGCCTCTGTAATTTTGCCGGAGGGCTTGACGAAGATCGGCAACAGTGCTTTTGAGTACTGCATGAATCTAACAAAGGTCGTAATTCCTGACAGTGTGGAGGTCATTGACAACTATGCGTTCATGGGCAATGAAAAGCTCAGTGAGGTAAATATTCCTGCAAATCTTAATGCACTGGGCAGCTATGCGTTCCACGAGTGTGCTCTGACCTCTGCCGTTATTCCCGAGGGAGTTACGAAGATACCCTATTACGCTTTCCACAGCTGTACGGCACTGACGAGTGTAACTCTCCCGGACACCGTGACCTATATCGACACCGGTGCATTCGGCGGCTGTACAAGTCTGACGGAGATGAACATTCCTGCATCACTTTCATCTGTGGAAACTAACGCATTTAAGGATACACCCTGGATAGAGGAGCACCCCCTTATCATAGCGGGAGGTACACTTATCTCAGGTGCAGGTGCAAAGGGCAATGTTGTTATCCCCGACGGTGTTGAGACGATAAAGGGCTATGCTTTTGAGGGCAATACCGAAATGACCTCTGTCTCTATCCCTGACAGTGTGACGAAGATATCATACTCTGCCTTTAACGGCTGTACGGGTCTTACGTCCGTAACTGTGCCGGAGACTGTAACTGATATGGACTGGGAGGTATTTGAAGGCTGTACCGGTCTTAAAGAAGCTGTTATGAACTGCACTGATCTATCCGCTGATACCTTCGCCGGCTGTACCTCTCTTGAAAAGGTCACTCTCCCTGAGGGGATAACAGAGATACCCAGCCGTATGTTCGACGGCTGTACCTCACTGACGACGGTAAATATTCCTGATACTGTAACAAGCTTTGAAAGTAATTCGTTCAGAAACTGCACGAGCCTTGAAGAGTTAAATATCCCGGCAGGGCTTAATAAGATAGGAGAACAGGCACTTCTGAACACTCCCTTTGCGGAGAAGAATCCATTTATAATCGTTGGCGATACTGTCCTCAGCGGAGCAGGCGCAAAGGGCGATTTTGTTATCCCTGACGGAGTTACCAAGATCGGCGAAGGAGCATTCAGCGGCAATACCGCCATTACCTCCGTGACTGTCCCTGAGGGCGTGACCTCGATAGAGAACACTGCTTTCCAGGGCTGCACAGCTCTTAAATCAGTAACTCTTCCTGAGAGCCTGACTGAAATCTATGCCTATGCCTTCGACGGCTGTACTTCACTTGAAAATATCAATATTCCTGCTGGATTAGAATATCTTGGACACGGTGTTTTCAGAAATAATACCTCGCTTGGGTCTGTATCACTCAATGAAGGACTTGAAACTATCCAGTCTCAGGTATTTGAGAAATGCACTTCACTCACAGAAATAAAGATACCCGATTCTGTGAAGGAGCTGGGAAGCGGTGCGTTCCGTGACTGCACAGATCTTGCTGATGTTACCGTTTCCCCGAATACGAAAATATACTGCGACGCCTTTGAAAATACAAAATACTGGAACGATATGCTTGAAGAAAGCCCGTTCATCATCATGAACGGAGTGCTTGTGAACGGCAGAAGCTGCACAGGTGACGTTGTTATCCCCGACGGCGTTACTAAGATAGGCGAGTCCGCCTTTGCTTACACCAGCGGTATCACCTCTGTGACCATTCCTGAGGGCGTTACAGCGATCGGCTGGTATGCCTTCGACAGCTGTCCTGATCTGACTGAGGTAAAGCTCCCGGAGAGCCTTGAAACTATAGAAGAATCTGCTTTTAGCGGCTGCAAAGCTCTTTCGTCTGTAAATTTTCCCTCCGGATTGAAAACTATCAGCTACGGCTCTTTCAGAAGAACCGCTCTGACATATGTTGAGCTTCCCGACGGGCTTGAAGCTATCGACAGCTATGCCTTTGCGTACACTCCCCTCACCTCTGTATCTATCCCCGACAGCGTTACCAAGCTCGGCTGGTCAGTATTTGAAGGCTGTACAGACCTTGCCTCAGTCAAGCTCCCCGACGGCATAACAGATATCACTGAAGATCTGTTCAGCGAATGTACGTCTCTTACCTCAATAGACATCCCTGATTCCGTAACCGGGATAGAAGGCTATGCGTTCAACGGCTGCACCTCACTTGAAGACATTGATATCCCTTCGTCTGTTACCTCGTTCAATGCCACTGCATTTCAAGGTACAAAGTGGCTGGAGAACAGACGCTCAGAGGATCCTCTTGTTATCGTGAACGGCATTCTTGTAGACGGCAGAGCAGCCGGGGGTGATGTTGTTATCCCTGATACAGTAAAGTCAATTGCAGACTATGCGTTCTACACGAACGACGGAATGACCTCAGTTTCTATCCCTGACAGCGTTACGGAGATAGGTCAATCCGCATTCAGCTACTGCTCGTCAATTACAGACATCACTATCCCCGACAGCGTTACGACGATAGAATATTATACATTCCAGAGCTCTGCTGAGCTTGAGACTATAAATATCCCTGAAAGCGTCACAGCTATCAATGGCTTGGCTTTTGACGGCACAAAATGGCTCAGCAGCCGCAGAGCGGAGAACCCTGTTGTCGTTGTCAACGGTATCGTTGTTGACGGAAGTTCGGCTGAGGGGGATGTTGTTGTCCCGGACAGTGCTCATACTATCGGTGCATACGCATTCATGTTCTCAAAGGCTGATTCCTTTACGCTCCCCGAAAATGTAAAGAAGATATGCTATGCGGCATTCCGTGTAATAAAGGGCGACAGTAAGATAATTATTGAAAATCCCGACTGTGAGATAGACCCCGCTCAACAGACAATATGCAGCTATAATTCAGCGTATACAGGCTACAACGGTACAATTATCGGCGGCGACGGCTCTACAGCTGAGGAGTATGCTAACAATAACCATTATAATTTTGAAATTGACGACACCATAGGTCAGGGCAGCGTTTCGACCTCCTCCTCTACCGACAACGGCAGCGGCAATACCACAACAACTACTGCCGTAACCACTGACGGCGGAAACGGCAGCGGTGACGGTAATACCACGACTACCACTGACGACGGTAACGGCAACGGTGACGGTAATACCACCACTACTACTGACGATGGCAACGGAAACGGTGACGGTAACACCACGACTACCACTGACAACGGAAACGGCAGCGGTGACGGTAATACCACGACTACCACTGACGGCGGAAACGGCAGCGGTGACGGCAATACCACCACTACCACTGACGACGGTAACGGCAGCGGTGACGGTAATACTACAACTACCACTGACGGTGGAAATGGCAACGGTGACGGTAATACCACCACTACCACTGACGGCGGAAACGGCAGCGGTATCAACAAATATTATGCAGTAGGTACAGCTTCAAACGGCTTCTACCTCAACCACAGCAAGACCCCGTACAGCAAGCTTCATGCCAAAGGTATTCACTCACTGTACTACTTCAATGATAAGGGCGTAAGACAGGATGTGGCTCTCGGACTGGACGATGTGGTAAACTTCAGCTTTGCCGACGCAGTAAAGGGTACAGACAATCCGCAGGATTCGTACCGCAAGGAGCAGAACGATTTCACTTACCCGACAAATGTCTATTACAACGGCATTCAGGTGTTCAATGAGGACGATACGCCTATGCAGTTCAACGCATATATCGGTGTCAAGGGCGACGCTAACCTCGATAACATGGTCGATGCCACGGACGCCTCCAACATACTTGTCTACTATGCTGCCATTTCAACCGGCGGAAGTGCCAGTGATACAAGGCTTGTCCCTGAGGGCACCACGCTCGTGGACGAGAATCCGGTACTTGAAGATCTCGCAGCAATGCTTGCGGATATCGACATGGAGGCTCTTGATGATACCAACTGGATGGTGCCTAAGAACCTGAGAGTAATAGACGCATCAGACTCTTCATCTATACTTACCTTCTATGCAATGGCTTCAACTACCTCCGCAGAGACATTCGATGCCGGAGCAGCATGGGCAAGCATTCTTGGAAACTGACAACACGTTCAACAGGCTATAATAAAGCTCCCCGGTTCACCCGATCCGGGGAGCTTGTTTTTGTGTGATACGGCGGTCACTGATCTGTCCGAAAGAGCGTCTTTTCGACAGCATTTATCATTTTCGGGTGGCGAATGACAAAGTGTATAGCCGGGCTTCTGGACTTCGATATCATCACCCAGCTCCCCCGGCTGAGGGCAATGCGTATGTTTTTGAAGATACGCCTTTTCTGTGAAGTTACGGTGTAATTCGTGTACCTCTCCGCAAGCCGCTCAGTCTGTCTGAGGTGCTCGGAATATTCCTCTGCGGTATAGAATATCTCCTCCTCGAAAAATCCTCCCGACAGCGACAATACCGGCGGAGCTTCCGCAATGTCCTCAGCTGTGAGCCGGGGAATGATATCCGTGACCTTACACGACTGAATCGTTCCAAGAAACTCACGCTTCTCAAAGTGGAGATACTCAAGGAACTGCTTCAGACTGCTTTTCGGAACGCCGTTCCTGCGGAGAATATCAAGAAACAGCTTGTCAGATATCGTGTAAAGCGGCAGCGAGGTGTACATGGTATGCCGCTCGCTGTGAGCCTTTGACTCCGACGAAACGAATGCGAAAAACGCCTCCTTCTTCGTGACATCGTAGATATCCATGAGAGGTTCGGCTTTTGAGAGGATATATTCCGCTTTTCGGCGGTAGTATGCTGTCTCGGACTTCAGATTAGTGAGGCAGTACCTGCCGTCCTTGTGGTGGCCGTCTATACACTCGCCTGTGAGGGCAGCTGCTCCTGAAACATAATTGAGGTGATGATACACCTTCGTTTCAAGCTTTGGAATGTAATATGGAGTTATCTGCCCCGTCATGTATATCGGTATCCACGCTTCAAGACCGAGCAGCATCTCATCAAGCCTTCGGTCGATATTATGTACCATATTGAGATGAAGTCCCTTTTTTATGCACGCAGCAATGCCGAACATCCACTTTCTGCCGAACTCCGTGTCCTTTGCCATATCCGCCATCGGCATATCGGAATTCATGAAAAAGGGCAGCTTTGAGGTGGAGGTCGCAGTGGCTTTGAGAAAATCAAGCTCGCCCTGCTTCATTTCCTCCAGTCCGTAATAGTGCTTAGTCGAGGGCAGGCGGATCGGAGCAGAGGGTATTTTCAGCTTGTCGAATCTGATCACCGTGATATACTCGCCCAGATCGAAATCATCAAGGCTGTGCAGATAGCTGTCGAGCTTACTGAATGTCTGCCCGGACGGAACGGTACACAGCAGGTATCTCCTGACAGCCGCCTCCACCTCGCTCTGCTCAGGGATACTGCTGTGCGGAGCTATCCCGAGTACGCTGCAAAGCACGCTGCTCTCGTCGGATTCGCTCAACTGGCTGCAAAGATACATACTCAGCTCCGCAGTGAATTTATCCGTATCTGAGGGCAGCCGCTCACCGAGCTTTATCCTTGAGAGAAGAGAGGCGTCAATATCCATAGCCCTCGCAAGCCTGTTGAGACTGATCCTCAGCTCCCCGACAAGACGGGAAAAATTCTCGCCGAAGCACTCTGGTTCGATGTCAATATACCCGGAGGCTTCAAATATCCTCCTATACACATCATCATAGGAAATACCGCCTATCTCCTTACTTTCCGCAATTGAGACTATTCCCTCTGTGAGCTTCGATATCGCTGATTTTTTTGGAGTACGCTGTTCATTTCTGTAGTAGCTGAGTGCTGCGGGAGTCATATCTGCTGCCTTCGCAAGCTCGTTTTGTGAGCAGTCAAGTGCTGCCATGTATTCATTCAGTATCTCCGATAGTGTCATTTTATCACTCCTCAACCATTATTATATCATGGTAAAGCCGGGGATTTCAATATGATTAACAACTATTCAGCTGAATTTTTGTTAACAGGCTTGTGAACTGTGCTGCTTATTGCCGTCTGAACGCTGCTCTCACCGCTGCACTGTTATTTCATGTCTCCAAGTGCCTTGTCGATCGCTTCCGTATCATACCCCACAACTGCCGCAGAGCCTATCACTGTTACCGGAAAGCCCCTCTGCCCCGTCATGCTGAATATCCTCTCTGCGTTCTCCGGCTCTGCGGCGTTCCGGCAGGTGTAATCCACCCCCTTTGAATCAAGATACGCCCTCGTCCGCCTGCACCATATGCAGCTGTCAGCAGAATATAACTCTATCATAACTACCCTCCGCTTTTGTCTTGATTTTTGTTTTCGTTTGTGGTACAATAGTCTTATAGGTAGTATAACACCTGAAACAAGATATATTCATTAAAAAAGGAGCGGATATAATGCTGTACACTGAGCTTACTGCGGCTGCAATGCGGCTTGCTTATAACGCACACCACGGACAGACTGACAAGACCGGTGTACCATATATCTTCCACCCGTATCATCTTGCTGAGATCCTGTCCGATCAGGGTGAGGACGAGTATACGGTCTGTGCGGCACTTCTGCATGATGTTGCCGAGGATACGTCCGTTACGCTTTCTGAGCTTGAACGGCTTTTTCCGCCGGAGGTAACGGAAACTGTCCGGCTGCTGACACACGATAAGGATACGGACTATTTCGATTACGTGAAGGCTCTTTGCTCAGATGTACGTGCAAGAGCTGTCAAGCTTGCTGACCTGAAGCATAATTCCGACCCGGAAAGACTTGCCGTCTGTGATATTTCCGGAGAAAAGCGGCGGGAGCTCAGTGAAAAATACAAAAAAGCCTTTGAGATACTTCTTGCCGGAGATAATGCTCCGGAGCCATAATGGAGGACTGCATAAATGGATTACAGGGTAAACAGCGGTGTATGGGGAGCAATGTTCGGCGTACCCTGCATCGTGCCGGATAACTTTCTGAAGCTTGCTACCGGAGCACAGATAAAGGTGCTTCTGTATCTGCTCCGTGCGTCAGGCAGGAGCGTTTCGTCAGCAGAGCTATCTGCCGGGACAGGTGTTCCCCAGGCAGAAGCTGAGGAGGCTGTTCTTTTCTGGCAGCAGGCAAATATTCTCTCAGCAGAAAACAGCTCAGTGCCGCAGCCTGTCATAGTACCGGCAGCACCTGTAGCACCGGCGGATTCCATGCAGAGCGACCCGGAAAAAGACCCTGAGCCGCAGAAGCCTGCCGTGCAGCAGACAGAGCAGTCTAAGCCTGCCGCAGAACGCCGTGCCCTGCTCAGTCCGTCGGATATCGCTGAGATAATGAAGGATACCCCGGATATTTCCGAGCTTTTCAAGATATCTGAATCGATCCTCGGCAGCCTCAACTACACCATGCAGAATTCACTTATCACCATGAAAATGCACCTCGGATTACCGGCAGAGGTCATAATTACGCTCATAACCTACTGCAAGGATATAGACAAGGCTCAGCCTGCATACATAGAAAAGGTCGCCTCGGCATGGGCTGAATCGGGGATAGATACGCTTGAGCTGGCTCAGGAGGACGTTGAGAGAATGTCCCGCAGCAGAACATACACCGGTAAGGTGATGAAAGCATTTGAGATGAGAAGAAATCCTACCTCCAATCAGGCTGCTTTCATCGAGGATTGGCAGAATCTCGGCATTTCTGAGGAGCTGCTGCGGTATGCGTATGAGCTGACGATAGAGAAGATAGATAAGCTGTCATTCCCGTACATAAATTCAATTCTGCGCTCGTGGAGCGACAGCGGATTCAGGACAAAGGACGATGTCAAGGCTGCCGAGCCTGCTTCAAAAAGAAAGAAAAGCTCCTCCGGTGACGACTCAGAGGGCTCGCTCGACCTTAACGAGTATAAGCAGTTTATCAATAATTTCTGAAGCATTCCGGTTTCAGGGTAAAGAGGGATAAAATATGGACAATGATATATTAGAGCGTGCGGAAGCGATAATGTCATTCCGGCGGCAGAGTGCAATGGAACAGAATCAGCGGCGTATCGAGGAGATAAACAGGAAAATACCGCAGATAAGGGAGATAAACGATGCACTCTTTGCGACCGGCAGAGAGCTTATCCGTATCATCACCAGCGGCGGCAGTACAGCACAGCAGCAGATCGAGCAGCTCCAGCAGAATAACCTCGGAGCACAGGAAATGTCCCGCCAGCTGCTGATACAGAACGGCTACCCCGCCGACTACCTTGATGTGCAGTTCAGCTGCAAGAAATGCGGCGATACCGGCTACCTTCACGGCAGCTTCTGCTCATGCTTCAATGAGCTGTGCGGTAAGCTTTCCGCTGAAAGGCTGAACCATAACACGCAGCTGAAGCTTTCGACCTTCGATACTTTCTCGCTCAGCTACTATCAGGGGCAGGACAGGATAACTATGGAGAATATCCTGAGATACACTGAAAGCTATGCCCACAGCTTCAGCCGTAATTCCGAAAGTATCCTGATGTTCGGAGGTACAGGTCTTGGGAAGACCCACCTCTCGCTTGCGATAGCAGATGTGGTGCTGAAAAAGGGATTCAGTGTCCTGTACGATTCGATAGTGAATATACTCCGGAGGATAGAGAAGGAGCATTTCAGCCGTGATCACGATACAGAAATGATCGACCTTGTGACAAGCACTGACCTGCTGATACTTGACGACCTCGGAACGGAATATGAGTCTCCGTTCTACAACTCGACCATATATAACATCATAAACACCCGTCTGAATCACGGTCTGCCGACGATAATCAGCACGAATATGAATTACGATGCGATAAGACGGCGTTATGAGGACAGGGTCGTTTCACGGCTGACCTCAGTCTACACCTGCTTCGAGTTCAAGGGCAAGGACGTAAGATTGCAGATAAAGAGAAATAATACTAAAAAATAAGAGCTTGTCTTAATAAGGGGACTGAGCATACAGGCTTTTATAGTGCTCTCAATAATTTCGGGGCGTGGTGACGCAGTGTTGCCACGCCCTGAGCATAACCAGTGACAGGCGGCAGGTCTGCTGAATATTCACGGCAGCACATCGTCATACTGTACAATTATGTTACGCATAATTTGTGCAGCTATACGAAATTTCAGGGAATTTGAAAATTATTTCGTCTTTTTTGGGCTTTAAAATCACTTGTATATAGACGGCGGCGTATGCCGCATATGCAGGGAGGAATTTTAATGAGAAAATATATGTCATTTATTACCGCCACAGCTCTTATACTGTCGCTTACAGCGTGCAGCAATAAGAATAAGACTGATGACCCGCAGCCTGAAATTATTGAGCCTGTCGGGGACACTGTACCGGAGGAGGCACCGAATGAGCTGCACTGCTACAAGGATTCGGATTTTACCGATATTACGTTAAATCTCAGCTCGTCTGATGAAGCACCGCCGGTCGATATCGAATACATTGATACTGAGAATTTAGACTTCGGCGAGCGGCAGGCTCCGTGCTGTGCGGAGGACGTGCGTATGGATTACCGGCATTATTTCGGCGGTGACCCGGAGAGTGAGGAAAATGTGATAAAGCAATACAATATGGAGTGCGATCTGCCGTCAAAGGGAGAGGTCGAGGGTGCGTATTACTATGACGGAAAGTATTATCTGATGATAAACTATGATATCCACTACTGCGGACACTGCTGGAGCATTTTCAGCTATGACCCGGTGACGGAGGAGCTTGTTGAGGAGTACAATATGTCAAGCCTTGAGGAGCCTATTTATTGCTCCAGATTCTTCATTATAAACGGCAGGATCATTTTAAGCTCCTTCAGATACTCAGATTCAGTCGGGAGCATATACGTGATAAATGAAGATACCGGGGAGCCGGAGCTGCTGTACAGCGGCGATTTCGGCGAGGCTGCACCTGACGAGAACGGAATGATAAAGCTTTCGTACTATAAGTGGTCAGAGAACGGATACACGGCTGATGAGATACACGTTGAGACACTCGACCCTGAGACCTGTGAGATAGTCAGTGATGAAACGAGAGATTTCAGCGATATTTACGGCACTACGTTCATTGACGGGAAATACGGCATACTCGTCGTTACAGAGCCGAAGGACGGCAGCAGACAGATAATGTTCGGAAATAACGTCCTTGATACGCAGCTCAAAAATATAAACGGCATTGAATTTTCTGACCATTGTCTTTCGTTGCTCACCTCGGACAAGCTGCTCTATACAAGCAGCTCTACGCTCTATACCTATGATTTTGAGACTAAGGAACGGTATGTCATGGATTTCAGCGGCTGCGGTAATTATATCGAGGGAAATGCGGAGCAGATAGTCGGTTTTTCCTCAGGCTCCAGCTCAGGCTTTGATAATCCGGTATTTCTCATCATGCCTAAGATAGGCACTCTGTTCAAGCTTGGCGGTGCAGAGCTGACCCGTGTATATGATACTCCGGACGGCACTGTTATCGTATACAGCTCCGCACAGGCACGCAACTACACCGAGGACAGCGTATCCTACGAGCCGGGATATATCCCGGTAAAGAAGCTGATACTTGTGAAAGGGTAAGATAAATGAAAAAAGCTGTGATTTTTATTGTTGCTGCGGTACTTATGACAGCGGCAGGCTGTGAGAAGAAACCGAAGCCGACTCCGGAGATACCGCCGCAGGAGGATAATGAACTTGACAAGCCTTTTCTCACTCTTGCAGCAGATGATTTTACAGATATTGATGTCCGGCTGACACTCGTTGACGGGCAGCCGCCGTTTGAAATGGATATAGTGGACTTTACCGGTGCAGACCTCGGCAGCAGGCTCTCGCCGTGCAAGGAAATCGAATACAGAAACTCATATCAATTTCCAGAGCAGGATGAAGGATCGGATATATATGCCGGTATCTGCAAGCACGAGACCGAGGGCATTGTCAGAGCCTCCTCGATGTGCGGAGATAAGCTGTATCTGCTTGTGGATTATGATGACCTATGCGGCCCGTTCAGAAGCTATGGTGATACACACTGCTTTTCCGTCTACAGCTATGATATCCCGACTGGTGAGACTGAGGAGCTTTACAGCTACAGCGAGCCGGAGGAGGAAATGCTGGTAAAAGGTATAGCCTATGCTGACGGAGCTGTGTACACTATTTCGAGCAGGCTGATAGACGTTGACAAGGGTACAGGGGCAGGTACTTATCATTCATCTCTCCTTGAGATAAGAAATGGAGTAATATCCGAGGCTGAAGCTTTTCCGTACTACTGCTCAGATGTTACAGCACATGGAGACAAGCTTTATATACAATGCAGTGATGAGAAGGGGACATTCAGAACGGAGTATGATATAAATACTCACGAAAGCACAGTGGTATATACAACGGCACGGAACAGCCGTGAAAGCCTTGTAGTTGAAACTGACTGGTACAGCATTGATACCGGTTTAAGGGGGCAGCTGATAGGCTCAGATGAGCACAGGGCATATGTGATGTGTACCGATTATTATGGAACCTATAGCAAGAATACTCTTTACACCTACGATATAGACACGGGTACAAGATATATTTCCGATATAACGCAGTACAACGGGGAACCTACTCCATACAGGAACGGGATAATAGCAATGGCATCCGTACCATATTGGTACTACATAGAGCCTGAGCTTGGTGCGGTATTTCCATTGACAGCTTCTCAGGTAGACAGCAGACTGCAATATGACGGCGATATACTTTATCTTCCGTCGGTGGAGAATAATGTGCGTACATATATAAAATATGACGAGGAAAGCAGAAAATGGGTGGATAATACCGACCCTGCTGAACCTGCTGAGAGAAAAATCTATTGCTTAAAATAAAATATGACCGCATATTACGTGAAGCCATGTAATATGCGGTCTGTTGTTTATCAATACTCTCCGCTGAGGAATTTCATAAAGCCAACAGCGTTCTCAGTGGTCGCTGCGTAGGAGTAGTAAAGGAGTACATTTGAAGCGTCCACAGCGTCCACAAGCTCATCGCCGTTGGTGTTCGCTGCTTCAAGCTGCACCGGATCAAGGATCGACTCTCCTCCCGTGGATACAGACGCATACTCCGAAAGGATATCCGATGCGTCCGTCGCATCTACAAGTCCGTCATTGTTCACATCTCCGGGGTTAGCTCCGGTCATGTGCAGTATCAGCGGCACAGAACGGGGAGTGATTATCTCACGCTCACCGTCGATCTTTGTGTTGACCTCGGAGATCATCTGACCTGTGTAGTCCTCGGCGTAGGTCAGGAAGTGGATATCATAATCTCCGCAGGGAGTATTTGGATTAATTACGGCGTCAAAGCTCGTCAGCGGATATGATGAAGAAGTATCACCATATATCGGCAGACTGCCCGAAAGAGATCCGTCCATCTGACAGGTGAAGGCAAGAGAATTGTACTCAGCCTTTCCGCCTATATATATCAGCACGTTGTCGTGTATCAGCTCACCGTTCACGTTTGTCTCGGCATAGGCAAACGGAATGAGCGGGTTAGTGGGGTCAACAACGTTTCCGAGCTTGATAAAGCCAGAGGAGCATTTCCACTTTGCAGACACATACCATGCTGCCATTGTCGGCTCGTTCACGTATACGTCAGCGGTTATCGTTATCGGCTCACCTCCGGATAATGCACGGTCTATGGTCAGCGAGCCGTCCTCCTCAAGAGTTACGCACTCCGGTGCATTTTTCAGACTGAAGTACATATACGTATTCTCATCTGTGATAGCTGCCGATGCTGAAAATACGTTGGAAAAAGCCGGGGATATGCAGATAAGAGCAGCTGCTCCGGCTGAAATGATCCTTTTTGCGGTATTCATAACGTCATCTCTGTCCTTTCATATTATCTCTGTCATGCGGATAACTATATCCGCCACTATCTTTGCGGCGATCCTTTCAAATTCATCAAACGACATCGCTCCCTCATCGTCTGCGTTGTCGGAGATACACCTCACGCTGACGAACGGTACCTCGTTGAGAAAGCAGCACTGTCCGACTGCGGCACTCTCCATATCCACTGCATACGGGTCAAAACTCTTCTGGATAGCTGCCTTGACCTCGCTGCTTGAGATGAACTGGTCGCCGGAAACTATCCGTCCACGGAAGCTGGTCACATTTTCCTCTCTGCACACCTGCTCAGCTGCGGCGATAAGCTCCCCGTCTGCCGGGAAGATTCCGCAGTACGGCGGGTAATCCCTGAGAAAATGCTGGTCAAGGTCATGCGGCAGCACCTCATTCGATACCACGATATCGCATACCCTCACATCAGTGTTCATTCCCCCCGCTATACCGGCATTTATTATGCAGTCCGGGCTGAAAATATCCAGCATTACCTGAGTACACAATGCGGCGTTGACCTTTGCAATGCCGCAGCAGGCATTGATTATCGTCTTGCCCTTGTGCTCGTTTATGTAAAAATCAAAGCCTGCAAACCGGCGTATATCCGCCTCACCAAGAGTCTCCCTTATATCCTTCAGCTCTGACGGCATTGCACCGATAATACCTATAGTTTCCATATCTATTCTCCTTCTTGTGATTTTTTCCTTTTGAGCCCCGACATAAGACCCTTCATGATGATATCCCTTGCGTCCTTAGCCTGCTCCTTTGTCAGCGGCGGCGTATCCGGAAGCGTATACTCTATGCCAAGCTCTCTGTACTTTGCCTTTGCCATATCGTGATACGGCAGCACATCAAGGGCTTTCAGACTGTGCAGGCGTGAGAGAAATTCACCGAGCCGGAAAAGATACTCCCGGTCATCAGTTATCCCCGGAACAACTACGTGCCTTATCCAGAGCGGTATGCTTCTGTCTGATATATGCTCCGCAAACGCAAGGATATTGGCATTGTCATGACCTGTGAGCTTCCTGTGCTGCACCGGGTCGATATGCTTTATATCGAGCATTACAAGGTCGGTATATTGCAGTATCTCATCAGCCCTTTCCGGGCATTCCGGGTCATATGTCACTCCTGATGTATCAAGGCAGGTGTGTACGCCCTTTGAGTGTGCAAGTGAGAAAAGCTCCTTCAGAAATTCCGGCTGCATCATCGGCTCACCGCCTGTCGCTGTGATACCCCCCGACCGGAGAAATTCCTTGTATGAATCGTACTCCCTCATCAGCTCCTCAGCCGTCACCTCTCTTCCGCCGGTGATATCCCACGTATCAGGGTTGTGACAGTATCTGCACCGCATGGGGCAGCCCTGAAAGAATACTACGAATCTCACTCCCGGCCCGTCAACAGTGCCAAAGCTTTCGGTCGAATGTATCCTGCCGCTCATTTTTTCCATCTCTTTTCTGCGTATTCCATAAGTGCCTCGTGGTCGTTCGGCAGCTCACCGAGCATTACCTGGTCAAGAAGCTCATCGAGTGCAGTGCCTATCTCAGCTCCGGTCAGTCCGATCGACTGCATATCATTGCCGGAAGCCATGAGCTGCCTGAGTGTACAGCATTCTCCGGAATCTATCATCTCACGGACATTCTGAGCGATCATATCCAGTATCTTATTTTCTTCGAGAACAAACTTGTTTTTAGCAAGATTGTCGCACTTCTTGACCTCGATCAGCTTGAAAAATGTGTCTGCACCGATCCGGGATATCAGCTTTTTCGCCTCATACTCATTCAGTATCTTATCGCTGTGCAGCCGGATAAGCGTGACGCAAAGTGCAATTGACGCCTTATCGTACCGCAGACGGTTCAGTATCTTTTCAGCCATATCCGCCCCGACCTCAGCGTGGCGTTTGAAGTGTCCCCTGCCAGTTTCGTCAAATCTTGCACATACCGGCTTTGCAATGTCGTGCAGCAGCATTGTCCTGCGGAGGATAAGGTCGTCCTCCGGTGCAGCTGCAACAGCTCTGACAGAATGCTCCCATACGTCGTAGCAGTGGTACGGGGAGTGCTGGTCAAAGCCGAACTCAGGTGCAAGCTCAGGAATTATCTCAGCAATCACATCGCAGTATCCGAGCAGGATATCAATACAGAAGCTGCCGCAGATAAGCTTGTCAAGCTCCTCATGGAGCCTTTCTGCCGATACATACCTCAGCCTGTATTTCATATTATGTACAGCCTCAGCAGTTTCGGGAGCTATAGTGAAGCCGAGCTGTGAAGCAAAGCGGACTGCACGCAGTATCCTCAGTGCGTCCTCAGTGAACCGCCCCTCAGGATCGCCGACACAGCGGATAATGCGGCGTGAAATATCCTCAGCTCCGCCGAACGGATCAGTGATCTCTCCGGCAGTATCCATAGCGATCGCATTCATGGTGAAGTCCCGGCGTGCGAGGTCCTCACTGAGCGACGGAGTGAATGTAACAGAATCAGGGCGGCGGGAGTCGGAGTATTTCCCGTCCTGCCGGAAGGTGGTTATCTCATAGGAAACGCCGCCTGAGAGCAGTGTGACAGTACCATGCTTTATCCCGGTAGGAATGATCTGGCAGTCGGGAAATACCGATACCACCTGTTCAGGAAGAGCAGATGTCGTAATGTCGAAGTCATGGATATTCCTGCCAAGCAGGGTATCACGCACACAGCCGCCGACGAGATATGCTTCATAGCCGGAGGCATTCAGCCGCCGGAGGATACCCGAATACCCCATTCCGGACAAGGAAGTGTCCTCGTGTATATTGATATTTATGTTCATAAGCTCACCTCCGCTAACACTATCATTTTAATTATACACTTTTTCTGCCTGAAATGCAATGACTACACAAAAAGTTCACAGGTATGGAAAGAAAAATTTATAATTATCATTATTTTATATTGAAATTTCCGGAGAAGTGCTGTATAATGGATATAAATTGTTTTTAGGAGAATGAAAATGAAAAACAGAGCATTTTATATTGCGGCGGCGGCGGTGCTGTTCATAACTGCCTCAGGCTGCGGCAGCGCCGGCAGCGGAGCGGATGACGGAAAAATGAGAGACGAGCTTTCCGCTATGGATTTCGCAAAGGAAATGGGTGTCGGGATAAACCTCGGCAATACGCTTGAAGCCTTCTGGTCTGATACATCAAATCTAACCTCAGGTGCTTCAAAGGTCGGCGATACACCGCAGGATTTTGAGAAATGCTGGGGAGCGGTCGAGACTACTCAGGAGTGCATCGACGGAATGGCAGCAGCTGGCTTTGAAACTGTCAGAGTGCCCGTGTACTGGGGGAATATGATGGCAGATGACGGAAAGTACCAGATAAATGAGGAGTATATGAACAGGGTGCAGGAGGTGGTGGATTACTGCCGGAACGCCGGACTGTACGTTGTGATAAACTGCCACCATTATGACGAATTTCTCATAAAAAATCATACAAAGGACGAGGTGCTGTCGGCTGTTGATACGATCTGGACGCAGATAGCAAAGCGGTTCAGGAATTACTCTGACCGCCTGATATTTGAGGGCTTCAACGAGGCACTGGGTACTCCGCAGGACGGCACGACCATGACCGAGGACGAGACATACGACTATGTAAATGCCATGAATCAGCACTTTGTTGACGCTGTCCGCAAGACCGGCGGCAATAACAAGACCCGTGTGCTCATTGCTTCCGGTTACTGGACTAATATCGACAATACCACAAAGGACAGCTTTATCATGCCGGAGGACTCTGCAAAGGACAGGCTCATGGTGTCTGTGCATTATATCGACAACGTTCCGTACTGGAGCAATCAGATCGGCTCCGGCTCATGGCTGAAATACAGTCAGGGGCAGTGCGATGAGCTGAATGAGGCGTTTTCTTCACGGGATATCCCGGTTTTCGTGGGAGAATGTACGTCTGTTTATGACGGCGAGCATATCGCAAACTCGACCGGCACCTCCTCCGAGTATTTGCAGACGATACTCGATATGGCGGCGGATAACGGCTTTATTCCGGTGCTGTGGGACGTAAACGACAATTTCTATTCACGGACGGAGTTTAAGATAAAGAGCGATTCAGATCAGGCTGTGATAAATGAGGTCGCAGGCAGGATAGATGGCTGAAAAAAAGCGGTCAGTATGCGAAATACTGACCGCTTATCTTATAGCTTGAGCTGATTTGCCTCTCCAAGCTCCGGTGCAGGCTTTCCTGCTGCGGGCACGCTCTTTGTGCGGTACTTCTTCAGATCCCTTTCATCATCGGGGAGAAGTATTTCCGCAGACACAAGAATATTGTTCTTCCTGAGATTTATCACCTGTACGCCCTGTGAATCCCTTGTGGTCTTAGGGAGTATCATTCCTGAATTGAACACAAGTGCATGATTTCCTGACGTCCTCAGAAGTATCTCACAGTCATCGCTTATGAACAGTGCGGCAACGATAGGAGATTTGTCAGAGTAAGCCTTTGCGAGCTTTTTACGATTGGTTTTCGTCTCATAGGAATTGAGCGGGATCTTGGCACATTTTCCGTTCTCAAAGAAGAAGAGCATATGACCGCTGTAGTCTGTTGTCGGGACAAGTGACATGAAGCCCTCTCCCTCATCGAAGCTGAGCTTTGCCGGTACGTAATCGCCGAGAACGCTTGCCTTTGAATCATCAAATGCACTCGCCCTTGACTTGTAAGCCTGAGCCTTGTCCGAGAAAAATATAAGCTCTGTGCGGTTTGTAGTCTCAAAGGTCTGCTTTATGAAGTCACCCTCCTTGAGCTTCTGCTCACCGCTCATACGCAGGGACTGCGGCGTGATCTTCTTGAAGTAGCCGCTGTCGGAGATGAAGAGATTTACCGGATAATCAGGCGTTTCCTCCTCCTCGGAGATATCCTCCTCGTCCGACCTGTAATAGAACAGAGTACGCCTCGGCTGAGCATAGTTCTTTACCACGCTGCGAAGCTCGTCAATGATTATCCTTCTTATCTTTTTCTTATCCTTCAGGATATCCTCCATTTCAGCTATATCCTTCCGGAGCTGGTCTACCTCCTCAACACGGCGGAGAATATACTGCCGGTTGATATTTCTCAGCTTTATCTCAGCGACATATTCTGCCTGTACCTCGTCGATACCGAAGCCTATCATGAGGTTGGGCACAACGTCAGCCTCGTTCTCAGTCTCACGGATTATCTTTATCGCCTTGTCGATGTCAAGAAGTATTTTGGAGAGTGCTTCAAGCAGGTGGAGCTTCTCCTTTTTCTTTTGCAGGTCGTAGTAGGTACGCCGCTGGACGCACTCCTCACGGAACGCTGTCCACTCGGTTATTATCTCCCTTACGCCCATTACCCGTGGAGTGCCGGCGATGAGTATATTGAAGTTGCAGGGGTAGTTGTCCTGCAAGGGAGTAAGCCTGTATAGTCTCTGCATGAGCCTGTCGGGGTCTGTCCCTCGTTTCAGGTCTATTGCGATCTTCAGTCCGTTGAGGTCTGTCTCGTCACGGATATAGCTTATCTCACGTATCTTTCCGGATTTTACAAGCTCGATTATCCTGTCGATTATCGCTTCAACAGTCGTAGTGTAGGGTATCTGCGTTATTTCAAGACAGTTCGCAGCCTTGTCGTAATTATACTTAGCCCTGACCTTTATGCTGCCCATGCCGGTCTCGTATACCTTGTTCAGCTCCGCCTCATCGTACAGCATATATCCGCCGCCCGGAAAGTCAGGGCCCTTCAGGGTACTGAGAATATCATGATTCGGGTCCTTCATCAGGGCAATAGTCGTTTCGCACACCTCTTCAAGATTGAACGGGCAGACGTTGCTCGCCATAGATACGGCGATACCGGTATTGGAATTGACCAGCACGGTCGGAAAGGTCGCAGGGAGAAGGGTCGGCTCAAGCATAGTATTGTCGTAATTCGGCACAAGGTCAACTGTCTCCTTGTCGATATCCCGGAAAAGCTCATTGCATATCTTTTCGAGCTTTACCTCGGTGTATCGGGGAGCTGCAAAGTGCATCTTACTTGAATACTGCTTGCCGAAGTTGCCCTTTGAGTCGATGTACGGGTGCAGCAGAGCCTCATTTCCCCGTGTCATACGCACCATAGTCTCATAGATAGCCTGATCTCCGTGCGGATTGAGCTTCATAGTCTCTCCTACGACATTAGCAGACTTTGAGCGCTCCTTGTCCGGACTGAGCAGACCTCTCTTGTACATCATATAAAGCAGCTTGCGGTGAGAGGGCTTGAAGCCGTCTATCTCCGGAAGAGCACGTGATATGATGACGCTCATTGCATAGGGCATATAGTTGTTCTTGAGCACATCTGATATATGCTGATCGACAATGCTGCCGGAGCCCTCTATATATGCTTCATGCTTGTATGCAGGAGCTTTCTTTTCGGTTTCCTTTTTCTTTCTGGGCATTTATATTTCTCCTTTTCTGAACGATATGATCCGAATACTGCACAGCTATCCTGTCCTCCGGGTTCGTGTCAAACAGGTAAAGAGTCAGGATAAACAGCCATTCAAGCGGCTTCATCAGTATATAGACAACATCTGCTCTGAGCTGGGTGGTAATGAGCTTTGAAACAGGATAGCCGTGCCTGTTGTAGAAGCTGCGGACGGCACGGTGAAATCCCGGAGCTTTTTCGGCGATCAGTTCCTCAAACGCATTTGCAGCAAGGAGCTGTCGGTTCACAATTATGATATGGTCAAGCCGTTTCCCGTACCTGAGCGGTCTAACGATCTTTTTGTGACCGCCTGCCGCTACAGTACAGAGATAGTGTCCGTCATACTCCAGCGGCGGCGGCGGAGTCTGCTGAGAGAACGTCCAGTCTGCCGTTTCGGTGAATGCCTTGATAAAGCCGGAAACTCCCTGCCCGGTGAGTATATAGAGTATCTCAAGAAGTGCTGCGACCGGGAGTATCATAGCAAAGGTGAATGCAGTCATTCCGGCGGCAGATGACATTATCCTGTGCAGCCATTTGCCGACTCTGGTGCGGAACACAGCCTCACGCTCGTTGTTCAGCCGCACCTGTTCGGTGATATGAAAGCGTACCGCTCTTGCTGTAATGAAGATCAGTACCGCATAGTAAAGCCACAGAAGTATCAGACCATACTCAGGCTCACGCATCAGCTGAATGTTGATGAATGCCATAAGCACCAGCCCGACAATTGTGAAGCCGGTCGAGACAGCCGAAACTATGGGTGTGATATGTCCCGGCTCAGCAGATACGAGTACTATAAGTCCGGCTATACCGAGTGCTGTGAAAATGAATATAAGATATCCGTATTCCGTATGCAAGATAGCGTGCTTTTGAAAGTAATATATCGCTTCGTCATAGTCCGCACCGGAAAGCTCAAAAATTGATCCGACAAGGGCAGCCGAGTACACCGCACCGAGCAGTATCGTGAATATATCGCTGCCCTTTCCGGTGTTATTATTGCTGATAAGCTTTCTCAGGCTCATAACGGCAAGCACCGACGGGAGCCACCCGAACGGCATTGTAAGACCGATCATCAAGGCAAGATCTCCCGGCGTTGCCATATAGCTCAGCTTCAGGTCAGCAGCGAGCGAAATAAATAATACCCCCGGAACAAGGCAAAGCAGCATCGTAAGCTTATCATTTCCCGTGAGTACGCCGCCGCTTGAGCTTTTCAGAGCAGCTATGGCAAGCAGCACCGGGATCGGTACTGCGAACACAAATGCAAAGAGAATGCTGATAAATTCGCCGTGGACAGTCATTGTGATACCTCCGTATGCTTTTTTTACAGTATAGCACACACAGTATCATTTGTCAATAGAAAAATATCGAAAATCAATAATTATTTTTCGTTTGTCAGCTTATGTCGGCAAGCTCCAAATAGTCCGCGCCATACTCCGAGATGTAGTTTTTTCTGCCCTGAAGATCGTCACCGAGGAGCATTTCAAACACCTGTGCAGCTGTTTTAACGTCCTCAGAGCTGACCTTTATCAGCCGGCGTGTCTGCGGATTCATAGTCGTCAGGGACATCATATCCGGCTCATTCTCACCGAGTCCCTTTGAACGCTGTATGGTATGCTTTTTGTCGCCGATAGTATTGAGTATACGCTGCTTTTCCTGCTCAGTATAGGCAAAATAGGTCTTTTCCTTCGTATTTATCTCAAATAGCGGAGACTCTGCGATATACACATAGCCCTGCTCGATAAGTGTCGGAGTGAGCCTGTAAAGCATGGTAAGGATAAGCGTGCGTATCTGGAAGCCGTCAACGTCCGCATCGGTGCAGATAACTATTTTGCTCCAGCGGAAGTTGTCGATATTGAAGCTCGAAAGCTCCTTGTTTGCCTTCGCAGTCACCTCAACCCCGCAGCCGAGGACTTTTATAAGGTCGGTGATTATCTCGTTCTTGAATATCTTGGTGTAATCCGCCTTCAGGCAGTTGAGTATCTTTCCTCTTACCGGGATAACTGCCTGAAATTCGGAGTCCCTCGCAAGCTTTACAGAGCCGAGAGCCGAGTCGCCCTCCACTATATATATCTCCCTGCGTGTAACGTCCTTGGTGCGGCAGTCAACGAACTTCTCCACCATGTTCGCAAGGTCGATATTGCCGGTAAGCTTCTTTTTTGTGTTCTGGCGTATCCTCTCCGCACTTTCACGGCTTCGCTTGTTTATTATTATCTGCTCGGCAAGCTTCTGTGCGTCGTCAGGGTTCTCAATAAAGTACACCTCAAGCTGATGGCGGAGAAATTCAGTCATCGCTTCACGGATAAACTTATTGGTTATAGCCTTTTTTGTCTGATTCTCATATGAGGTCTGGGTCGAGAATGACGATGACACAAGAACGAGGCACTCCTCTATATCCTGAAAGGCTATCTTATTTTCGGTTTTCTGATATCCGTTCACAGATTTTATATAGCTGTCTATCTGTGCCGTGAAAGCACGCTTTACTGCATCAGCCGGGGAGCCGCCGTGCTCAAGAAAGCTTGAATTGTGGTAATATTCAGCAGCCTTTGCCTTGTTGGTGAACGTGAATGCGACCTCAAGCTTTACCTTATATTCCGGCTTATCCGCTCTGTCCCTGCCCTTTTTTTCAGCAGTCCAGTGCTGTATCGGTATGATAGTTCCCTCTCCTGCAAGCTCTGCGGCATATTCTGTTATTCCGTTCTCATAGAAAAACTGCGTTTCCTCAAATCCGCCGTCCTCCTTCTCAGAACGGAAGACGAACAGCAGACCAGGATTGACGACAGCCTGTCTTTTCAGCACATCATGAAAGTAATCGTCGCTCACTGCGATGTCCGTGAACACCTCCAGATCAGGTCTCCACCGTGTTCTTGTGCCGGTCTGACGGCGTTTGCACGGCTCCTTTTTCAGCCCCCCGACGTTGTTTCCCTTTTCAAAGTGCAGTCCGTACTTCGTCCCGTCACGCACCACCTCAACGTCCATAAATTCTGAGGAGAACTGAGTGGCACAAAGTCCGAGTCCGTTCAGACCGAGAGAATATTCATAGGATTCAGCTGAGTCGTCGTATTTTCCTCCGGCGTACAGCTCACAGTATACAAGCTCCCAGTTATATCTCTGCTCGTTTTTGTTGAAGTCCACCGGGCAGCCTCTGCCGAAATCCTCGACCTCAATGGAATCGTCCCGGAAATGTGTTATGATTATCTTGTCGCCATAGCCCTCTCTTGCCTCGTCGATAGAGTTGGAGATGACCTCAAAAATCGAATGCTCACAGCCGTCAAGTCCGTCCGAGCCGAAAATTACAGCAGGGCGTTTTCTCACCTTGTCAGCACCCTTGAGCATTGTAATGCTTTCGTTTCCGTAGTCCTTTTTCTTAGCCATAGGATATGCTGTGTCCTTTCTGAATTTTTCAGCCCTCTGTCAGTGATACGGCAGAGGGCTAAAATCATCATTTTAATTATTTAACAACTATATTGACTATTCTTCCGGGGACGTAAATGAACTTGACTATGCTCTTTCCGTCCGGGATAAGTGAAGAATACTCTGTATCAATGAGCTTTCTGATCTCGTCAGCAGTTATTGCACGATCGACCTTTACCTTGTCACGGAGCTTTCCGTTGACCTGTACGGGTATCTCAACAGTGTCCTCAACGAGATACTTCTCATCATACTCCGGCCACTTGTCATTTATAAGCTCGCCGCCGAATACATTCTCGTACATCTCGCTCGTGATATGCGGAGCAAGGGGATTGAGCATGATAAGGAACTGACGAAGCTCCTCACGGGTTATATATCCGTCTGCATTGATCCCCTTAACGAACTTCATGCACGCAGCAATAGCCGTGTTGAGCTTTAAGTCCTCATAGTCCTCGCCCATTTTCTTTATAAGTCTGTTGAGATCGTAGATATGCTTCTCTGACACCTCGTCGCCCTTTATCATGTCCTGAAGTCTCCATACATTGTCGATAAAGTTCGTGATACCCTTTATTCCGTCATATGTCCACGGGGTATTGTCCTCATAGCCGCCGAGGAAGTGTACATGGAGCCTTGTAGCGTCCGCACCGTACTTATCAAGCACCTCAAGCGGTGATACTCCGTTTGTTGAGCTCTTGCTCATTTTCTTGCCCTGGTCGTCAAGGATAAGTCCGCTGCCCATTTTGCGGATAAACGGATCTCTTGACGGAACGGCACCTATCTCATAAAGGAAATTCTGCCAGAAGAAGGCATAGAGTACGTGGCGTGTGATATGCTCAGTACCGCCGGTGTAGCAGTCAACGCTGCCCCAGTATTTCAGCTTCTCTATATCCGCAAGAGCGCTCTCGTTGTGCGGGTCGATATATCTGAGCCAGTACCAGCTCGAACCTGCCCAGTTGGGCATTGTATCAGTCTCACGCACTGCCTTTCCGCCGCATTTCGGACAGCTGCACTCCACCCATTCTGTTACCTTGGAGAGAGGAGAATCACCTGTCTCGTTGGGCAGATAGTCATTTGTATACGGGAGCTCCAGCGGAAGCTCGTCCTCCGGAAGCGGAACAGTTCCGCAGTTATCGCAGAATACGACCGGGAAAGGCTCGCCCCAGTATCTCTGACGGTTGAACGGCCAGTCCTGCATACGGAAGTTGGTGACTCTCTCAGCTGCACCCATGCCAACGAGCTTGTCAGCAATGGCAGCCTTAGCCTCCTTGACGTGCATACCTGTGAACTCCTCGGAGTTTATCATAAGACTGTCTGCTTCAAGATATTCCTTCTTCTCGACCGCACGCTCAGCACAGTCGCCCTCAATGACCTGAAGCTTCTCTATACCGAAAGCGTCCGCAAATTCAAAGTCTCTCTGGTCGTGGCACGCAACAGCCATTACCGCACCTGTACCGTAATTTGCAAGCACGAAATCAGCAAGGTAGACCGGTACCTTCGCACCGTTTGCCGGATTTATGGCGTATATTCCTTTAAGCTCACAGCCTGTCTTGGACTTGACATCTGACATTCTGTCAAATTCGCTTCTCAGGCTCGTCTTATAGCAGTAATCCTCAGCGTCTGAAAGATTCTGTATCTTGTCAGCATATTTCTTAACGAACGGGTGCTCAGGAGCAAGGAGAACGAACGAAACTCCGTATACAGTCTCGATACAGGTCGTGAACACTGTGACCTTGTCGAACTCATTTCCTGACTCGTCAACGAGCGGGAATGTAAGCTCAATACCCTCGCTCTTGCCGATCCAGTTACGCTGTGCCTCCTTGAGGTTGTCAGCCATTTCTATGCGGTCAACATTGTCAAGGAGCTTCTGTGAATACTCCTTCATCTTCAGGAACCATACCCACCGCTTCTTCTGAACTACATCACTTCCGCAGCGGTCGCACTTTCCGCCCTGACTGTCCTCGTTGGAGAGAACTGTCTTGCACTTGGGACAGAAATTGACATAGCCCTCCTTTTTATACGCCTTGTCATTTTTGAGCAGCTGGAGGAATATCCACTGAGTCCACTTATAGTAAGCCGGGTCGCTGGTGCAGATAGTCCTGTCCCAGTCAAAGGAAAGTCCTATGAGCTTTGACTGCTCAGTAACAGTCTTCATTCCCTTTGCGACAAAATCCTTCGGATTGATACCGGTCTTGATCGCAGCATTCTCAGCCGGAAGACCGAATGCGTCACCGCCGATAGGGAAAAGCACATTATATCCGGCAAGTCTCTTGTAGCGGGCAAGAGCGTCCGCCGGGACAGTGCCCTTGAGATGACCCATGTGCAGGTTGCCGCTGATATTGAAGAACTCGTAGAGCACGTAGTATTTCGGTCTTGTGGTATCAAAGTCCACAGCCCTGAACGGCTTCTCCGTGTCCCACTTGTCCTGCCATTTCTTTTCTATTTTTTTGAAATCGTATTCCTTCATATACTGATGACCTCTTTTTCAATCAGATTTTATCCATACTCACATATTATATCACGGATTAAAATGGTTGTCAAGGACTAATGAGCAAGCTTTTGGTTCAGTGAAAATTGCAATATAAAATGTCACCAAAGATTAGGTGAGAGGTTTAGTGAAAGTGACACATCAAAAGGAGAAAGCCAGTTAAACTTTTTCCTTGGGTAATTGTTCATCCAGTGTTGAATGTAACTAATGAACTTCTTT
>JAFVFL010000024.1 GCA_017475555.1 Ruminococcus sp. | reverse complement strand
TCGACGACCTTGATTTTGAACTCCGGTGTATATCGCTTATTTGGTTTCCCTTTTGGCATAAAAATGCCCCCTTTCGTTAGACTTTGATTCGGTATATTTCTATTATACCACATTGTCTAACAAATGGGGAGCATTTCACATTTCGTGAGCTGGGGTCTTTTGTGCTTATTTATACTTCCGGCGTAATATGCTTACTTAGCCAGCGGCAGAGTATCCTGGGATATCTCTCCGGACTCCACACGGAGTATCGTGATAGCGTCATTACCGGTAATACCAGTATCTCCGTCACAGTCTGCATTTATTTCACCCTGCGGAGTGAGCGGATACTTTGTGCCGTTTGCAAGGTTCTGGAGGACTGCTACTGCGTCCGCCATATTTATCTTGGAATCCTCATTTGCGTCACCGTAATTTGCAGCTGTATCCGATGAAGCTGTGGTCGTGGTGGCAGCCGTAGTCTCAGCAGTCGTGGCAGCAGTAGTCGTTGTCGGCTCAGGAATTACGTCAAGCCCGTCAACTATCGCATAATATGCCGGCTTTGCAGTGTAATCCTCATTGAACAGGAGCGGATACTGCTCTGCTCTCCAGCTCTGGTCATCGGTCGTTCCCCAGAATACTACTGCCGATATACTGTCAGAATACTTCACGAGAATGTCCATGATATCGCTGTAATACTGAGCCTGCTCCTCAAAATTGTCAGGACTGCTTATCATGTGGTCAAGCTCTGTTACCTGAATGTCAAGTCCCGTATCAACAAATGCCTTGAGTGCCTTTTCATATACATTCGCAGCCGGGAAAATATCCTTGCCGAGATGAGACTGCATACCGATACCGTCTATGTAATGTCCGTCTGAGTTTATCTCCTCAACGAGAGAAACGATAGCCGGATACTTCTGGGGCATATACTCGTTGAAGTCGTTGTAATAGAGCTTGCAGCCCTCCGGAGCGTACTTCTTGGCGAACTCAAATGCAGGCTTGATAAACGAATTATCGCCGAATATCTGCACCCACGGAGACTTTGCCGAGCCCTCCTCCTGAGAGCCGGGCTGACGGGCATTTCCGTCGTCAAGGATACACTCGTTCACAACGTCCCATGCGTAGAAGTCAACGTCCGGGTATTCCTCCTCAACAGCCGCAAATACGTTCTTTATGTAGTTCTCCATACGTGTGAGCATTTTCTCCTTTGATACCCACTCGCCGCTCGCATCATAGTTCTCCTTGAAGAACCATGTGGGGGTCTGCTGGTGCCATATGAGAACGTGTCCTCTCACGGACAGACCGTTGTCACGGGCAAAATTGAGTATGGAGCGTGCAGAGGCAAGGTTTACCTGCGGGTTTGTATCGTCGCCCTCCTCAGCAAGTGCAAGGCACGCCTTTTCATCAAGGATAGCGTCCGGCTTGAGCTCATTTCCTGCGGTAATGCTGTTGAAATGCTTCAGGATAAGCTCCTTTGTTGAAGCCGGGGCAAGCTCCTTCGTGGTAACAGCTGTACCGAGCTTGAAGTACGGTCTGTATACGTCCTTCAGTCCGGCGATATCCTCCGGGTGATATACCGGAGCCTTCTTTACCATGAAGTCATCAACGTAGAGATTATTGCTTCCGCCCTCAAAGTAAACAAAGACCTCAGACTGTCCCTCGGCGTATGATACCTTTACGTCCTCTATAGACTGCCAGCCGCTGCCGTTCACTTTCTGAAGATTCTCATAGTGCTGATTGCCGCTCTCGTCAGTATATTGCAGGCTGAGGGTAGCCTCTGTATAATACTGTCCCATTACCTGACCGCTGATGAGAAGCACCGTTCCCGGATCCACCTTGTCGTCGATCCGGAATGCCGGGCCATTCCACGACTTTGAACGCTCACCGGCACAGAGGGAGTAGCTGCCGCTTACTGCGTTATCCGTCGAAGCTGAGAGGACAGTTGTGTCAGTGTCTCCTCTCTTGTCCCATGCGGAGACATCCTGATCCTCGAAATCCGAGAAATACACGATATCCTCATCATCTGCCGTGTCTGCTGCACTGACTGCCGGAGCTGCTGCAAGTGCCATTGCAGCACAGATACTTCCGGCGATCAGCCGATCAAAAATTTTGTTTTTCATGCCATCGTTCCCTTTCATTAATTTCAGACCTCCTCGGAAGTCTATTTAGTGAATATATTATACCACGAGTTTATTATTTTGTCAATATTACCTAATCAAAACCGCAATTAATGGTTAGAAAAAAATGAGCTGAACCGGTAATATCACCGATCCAGCTCACAGCCTGTTACTGAAACTGCTTCATATCGCTGTTTATGTCCTTCAGCTGCGGAAGTATGCTCCTCTCGAACCTCAGCTTCGTCTGCATATCCATGCGTGAATACGCCTTTTCAAGCTGATGCTTCAGATAATTGTTCAGTGCCACAAGGAACTGCGGACGCTCATTTGTTGCCTCCTGCAAAAGCCCCACGCTCAGCAGCAGCGACGAATAGCTGTAGAGTATGACCGAAAGCGTTGTTGACTCAGGCATATCCCTGAGCATCACCAGCAGCCGGCTGTCGTTCCCGGTCACACTGTTGAGGCTCTTTATTATCTCCGGGTCACTGAACAGATCCTCCGGCAGCTCTATCTTATCTGCATTCGGCAGCAGCTCCGCAAGCCCCATATTCTCTATAAGCCCGTAAAGCTGGCTCACAGAGGTCTTTTCTGCCTCATTGCGGAATATCTCATTGATGACAGCAGCGTTGTAGTAGCCGAGCCCGCCCGAAGCCGCACACAGGAACGCACTAAGCTCCAGCACATCATTTTTCAGTGCAGTATGGAGCTTTCTGCCCGTCTTTCTCTCGATCGGAGCAAGCATTGCTCTGAGCTGCTCATACACCTCATAAGCAGCAGCGGCAGTATTCCTGATATCCTCGTTTGCCTCAACGACTATATTGCCCTCTGCGTTTTCAGCAGCCTTCTTATCAAGCTCCATAGCTTACTCCTCCGGTTCGTGTATTTCTCCTACTATCGGCAGCGGATCAATGCCCTTTCTTGTGTAGTAATCCGAAAGAGCACACCGTACAGCCTGCTCAGCGAGCACTGAACAGTGTATCTTCACTGCCGGAAGTCCGTCAAGAGCCTCAACGACAGCCTTGTTCGTGAGCTTGAGTGCATCGTCGATCGACTTACCCTTGATAAGCTCGGTTGCCATAGATGATGTCGCAACAGCTGCACCGCAGCCGAAGGTCTTGAACTTTGCGTCAGTGATTATACCATCATCGTCTATCTTGAGGTACATCTTCATTATGTCTCCGCACTTTGCGTTGCCTATCTCGCCGACTCCGTCAGCGTCCTCTATCTCGCCTACGTTCCTCGGATTTGAGAAGTGGTCGAGAACCTTTTCACTGTAAAGCATTATAAATACTCCTTTCTGCCTTTTAAGGTCAGATCTTATTCTTTATCATTTTCTTGACGATATCGTTGCGGCTGACCTGATCTCTTCTGACGTCCTTCAGAAGCAGTCCGGCTTTCGCTCCCTCGGATACGCTGCTGACGGTCTTCCGGAATTCCTCTATCCCGGTTATCTGCGTCTCAAAGCTCTTTCCCGAAAGACTTGCCTCGACCTTCACCATATCGCCTGTCCGGAATGTACCCCCGGTAACTGTGCCGACAACTACAGCACCTCTCCCGGCAATGACGAAGCAGTCCTCAACTATGAACTCTGCATAGCCGGATTCGTCCACACGGGACTCAGGGCGGTACTCGTTCTCCTCGTATTCCCTCAGCTCACGTTCATCGTCGGTCATAAAGCTGTCGTCCTTCGGCTTCTTGTTCAGAAATTTATCAAGCAGCCCCATAAATATCACCCCAAAGCATTATCTTATACGAATTACTCGTAGCTCTCGCCCTTCATCATCTTCTCCCATACCGGAGACATTGAGCGGAGCCTCTCGACTACCCTCGGTACCACCTCAAGGATATAGTCAACGTCCTCATCGGAAACGTCCTCCTCTATGGAGAGCCTGAGCGAGCCATGAGCTACCTCGTGCTTCAGACCTATGGAGAGAAGTACGTGCGACGGGTCGAGTGAGCCGGAGGTACAAGCAGAGCCTGACGAGCCGCAGATGCCGTTCATATCGAGCATGAGCAGGAGCGATTCTCCCTCAAGTCCCTCAAATGAGATATTCAGATTTCCCGGCAGACGCTTGTCCCTGTCGCCGTTGAGCCGAGTATACGGTATCTCAAGAAGTCCGTCGATAAGGCGGTTCCTCCGGGGAGTGATAACAGCTGCCTTTTCGCCGATATTCTTTACTGCATTCTCTATCGCAACGCCGAGCCCGACGATAGCCGGAACGTTCTCCGTACCAGCTCTCTTTGCCCTTTCCTGACCGCCGCCGTGAATGAAATTCGGCAGAACAACGCCCTTTCTCACGTAGAGCACTCCGATACCCTTCTGTGCGTGTATCTTATGGCCGGAAAGAGAGAGCATATCTATATTCTGAGCCTTTACATCTATCTCAACATGACCGACAGCCTGAACTGCGTCGGTGTGGAAAAGCACCTTCTTCTCCTTACATATAGCCGCTATCTCCGGTATCGGCTGGATAGTGCCTATCTCGTTGTTGGCGTACATTATTGATACAAGCGCCGTATCCTCACGTATAGCCCTGCGGACGTCCTCCGGGTCGATGAGCCCCTTGTCGCTGACCGGTATATAGGTCACCTCAAAGCCCTTTTTCTCCAGATCCTCACAGGTATGGATAACTGCGTGGTGCTCGAATACAGATGTGATGATATGCTTCTTACCCTTCTTCGCCATTCTCTCAGCAGTACCCTTTATCGCCCAGTTATCGGACTCTGTACCGCAGCTTGTAAAGAATATCTCCGACGGGTCTGCACCGAGAGCCTTTGCGACCTTAGCCCTTGCAGCCTCAACATCACGCTGGGCATCTCTTCCGAGCTTGTATATGCTCGACGGGTTGCCGTATGCGGTGCGGAAATACGGCAGCATTGCGTTCAGTACCTCCTCCGATACCTGCGTTGTCGCCGCATTGTCGGCGTAAATAAATCTCTTATCCATCTTTTTTCTACCTCTTTTCCTCAGATGGTCGTAATATTTGTCAGCGGCTGTACTTATCCCTCTGACAGACCGCAAGCCTGTCGCAGCGTTCATTTTCGGGGTGTCCGTTGTGACCTCTCACCCATACGAACGTGACCTGATGTATCTCAAGGAGCCTCAGAAGCTCCTCCCAGAGATCGGGATTCAGGGCAGGCTTTTTGTCCGACTTTATCCAGCCGTTTTTCTTCCAGCCGTAGACCCAGCCCTTTGTCACCGCATTGACAACATACTGACTGTCGGTCGTGAGAGTTACCCTGCAAGGCTCGGTAAGTGCCGAAAGTCCGGCAATAACAGCGGTCAGCTCCATGCGGTTGTTGGTAGTTGAAGCCTCGCCGCCGGATATTTCCCTTTCATGTCCGGCATAGCGGAGTATAGCCCCGTATCCGCCCGGGCCGGGGTTGCCGCTGCACGCTCCGTCAGTGAACAGCTCCACATTTTTCATCGCCGCTGTCATTAAGCACTCTCCTCTCCTGTCAGTCAGATACGCATGATATTACGATTATGCAATATATATTATTATATCCCATAAAAAGGTAAAATTGTCGGAATGTTACCCAGTGGAAACGCAATAAATGTTAGTATGAACAAATATTCAACCGATCTCACTCGATTATTCCCTTGTAGCTCTCCTCCTCAGCCCTTTCAGCCGACTCCTTATCCGCCTGCTTTACAGCCCTCTCCGGGGATTTTTTCCCCTTTCTCATCAGCACGAATGCCGCAGCTGCCGCAATTATGACAAGCCCGGCACCGAGAGCGATAAACAGCACCTTTCCGAGGCTTCTGTCCGCAACGACATATTCCAGCCCGTTTTTCTTAGCATATGAAAGCCCCTCCGAGCCGGAGTATACGCTCAGCTCGAAATCCTCCTCCTTTACGGCAGTACCCTCGCTGTCCTCAGTATATCCGAAGGCATTCTCACCGATAGAGGACGTACCGGCTGGCACGATAACACGCTTCAGCGAATCACAGCACAGAAAAGCTCCCTCACCGATCGTCTGAAGCGAATCCGGCAGCTGTACCCTCTCCAGCGAGCGGCAGTTGTAGAATGCTCCCGGCTCTATCTCGGTAAGCGTCTGCGGCAGGTCTACAGAAACGAGCGATACACACGACTTGAATGCAACATAATTTATAGTTGTAAGCCCCTCTGCGAAGTGGACGCTCTTCAGTCCGCCGCAGTAGCCGAAGGCATCATCGCCGATATGCTGCACAGACGACGGAAGAAATACGTTCTCTATCTTCTCGCAGAGCGAAAATGCTCCGCCTCCGATATCCGTCACCGTATCGTCTATGTACAGATCACCGGTAAGTGCGGTCGAGCCTCTGTATATCTTTGTCTTTTCCTTATTATAAAGGATATTGTCCGAGAACACGAACCTGTCAGTTGCAGAAGCGTCGATCGTTTCAAGATTCATGCTCTCTGCAAAGACCATTTCGCCCAGCATTGAAAGCTCTGACGGCAGGCGTATCTCCCTGAGTGCCGCACAGCCGTAAAAGGCGTTGTCTCCTATTGATGTCACCTTGTCAGGTATCTCTATATCCTCAAGCATTGAACAGCCGAGGAACGCACCCTCCGGTATCTCCTGTATACGTGAGGGCAGAGCTATACTTTTGAGCGAGGTACAGCCCGCAAACGCCATAGCACCTATCGAGGTGACGGTGTCAGGCACTGTGAGCGAGGATATCATGCTGCACCCGGCAAGTCCCCTCTCCGCTATCGCCGTCACCGCATAGCCGTTGCGCATTTCGGGTATCTCAGAAACGATAGCGGTCGGATCGGTAGAAATTATAGTGTAGGAGCCGCCGGCCAGCTCATAGGTGAAAACGCCGTCTGTCAGCTCCTCACCGAGCTCGTCCGACTGCTCTGTGCTTATTGCATACGCACTCAGTCCGGTCTGTACCGTGACCGGAGCTGCTGCCGCAGAGAGCATGATAATACCTGCTGCAAACGCAGCGATAGTCTTACTTATCTTCATTCCTGTCATCTCCCTTGCCAGCCTGCTCCTCCGCTGCACGGCGTTCACGCATCATACGTGCTGCCTTTTCCTTGATATCGGCTGTATTCTTTTCCGCCTTTCTGATACGTGCTCTCTTCACTGCTGCCGTGATGGCTGCGATAAGTATGAGCAGGAGCAGCAGACTGCCGCAGACTATCAGGAACGGTATGCTGACATTGTGGCTGCCTATTGCGACAGTTCCCGTGACAGTCTCTATGCCGCACGCCTGTGCGTACTTCCAGCCCAGAGAGTCCTTGGCGGCATATATCTTGAATCCGTCAACGAGCACGCTTCTGTCAGTCTCCTCCTCCGTCTCTCCGCCAAGAAGCTCCGAAAAGATATCTGTATCCTCTTCCTCCCCAGTCTCCTGCTCCTCATTGTAGAAATAGCCGAAGGCATAGTCGCCTATAGCTGTCAGCTTGTTGTACAGCCTTACAGAGCCAAGAGAGGTGCAGTTGTAGAAGGCATCGTTCCCGACAGTCTCAAGCTCTCTCGAAAGCTTCACTCTTTCAAGCGAGGTGCAGTTATCGAAGGCACAGGCTGCAATGGAAGTAACATCTGACAGATCAACAGATTTCAGTGAGCAGCCGCTGAATGCGGAATAGCCCACCTCCCGGACTGACGCCGGTACAGTATAGCTCTCCTCGGTGCGGCCCCTCGGATAGCAGATGAGCTTCGTCATGCCCTTGTCGAACAGCACTCCGTCCACAGAGGAGTAGCTGCCGCTGCTGCCGCCGGTTATGTTTATCTCCCTGAGGGCGGTGCAGGTGAAGAACGGCTCATCGCCCTCGATAATCGCACAGCCGGACGGGATATTGAGCTTTTCAAGATAGGTACACTGGAAAAAGGCGTCGTCGCCGATAGTTTTCACAGTATCCGGCAGCGTTATCGTCACCGCCTGACTTGCCATGAATGCACGCTTTACAATAGATGTGACCTTCAGCCCGTCTATCTCAGCCGGGACATCTATGTTTGAGGATACTGAGGTGCAGAGGACTATCCCGGCAGTCCCGTCATCATTTACGGTATACACGTACTCGCCGGAGGTGACTGTCTCCATCTCAAGATACGCCATCTCATCCTCTGCCTCCTCACGGGTCAGGAAGGTGAAATTATTCTCATAGTCGTACTCCTCATCACTGTCTGACGCATATACAGAAGCGGCAGACTCGGCAGAGCCGATAACGATGAAGCCATCGACCGGATCATCGTCAGCGTCATAGCCGAATGCTGAATAGCCTATGGATTCAACGCTGTCGGGAATATCTACCTTTTCAAGGGCAGTACCGGCAAAGGCACTCTGACCGATAAAATGAAGGCTCTGCGGGAGAGCTATCTCCTTCAGCGAGCTGCACCCGTAAAAAGCACCGCCCCCGATCTCGTAGAGAGTTTCCGGCAGCTTTACAGAATTGAGAGCCGTATCCATAGTGAACGCCATTATGTCGATAAGACTGAGCTTTGTACCGCTCAGGTCGGCAGTGGTCAGGTGTCCGCAGTAGCTGAGTGAGTGTCTGCCGAGAGATGAAAGCGTGGACGGGAATGTTATCCCGGAGAGAACACTGTTGTAGAATGCCGCAGTGCCGACCTGCTCAACGCCCTCAGGTATCACGTAGGATATCCCGTTTTTAGCCTGCGGATAGCACAGCAGCAAGGTCTTATCCTTTGAGAAAAGAACTCCTGCGTCTGCTGTGTAGTATTCGTTTGCCGGGTCAACCGTTATCTCCTGCAATGACTCGCACTGTATGAACGGGTTGTCCGCAGAGATATACTCTATCGTGGCGGGAAGTGCTACCGAAACCGCCGGGATATCCGAAAGTGCCGACTTTCCGAGCTCAGTAACCGGCAGTCCGTCGATAGTATCCGGGACTGTGAGCTTGCTCTCAGCCGAGGTGCAGGCTTCAATGCGGATATTTCCTTCCGTAGTGTAGGAGTAGGAATAATCCCCCGAAACGATATATCCTGCGTCCTCCGTCTGTGCTGTCTCATCTGAAGCGGTTATATCCGTGAACTGCTCTGTATCCTCTGTATCCGCCGTTATATCCGCTGCCGCCTCGTCTGCGGTATATGCTCCGGCGGACGTATCTCCGGTATGTGCGGCATCTGACAGGAGCGGCTGTACTGCACCTGTCATCAGAGCCGCCGCCGTGATAAGCACAGCAGACCGCCTCAGCGTCTTATTATGTAAATGAACTGACATATCTTTCCCTCTCTTTTTATTAGACTATCTATAATATCGCAGCAATATCATACCTCAGCATACATTATAACACAAATTTTTCTTCATTGCAACTTTTCATCATTTATTTCACATGATTTTCAGTAATCAAAGCATAAAATATCAATTGCCGCTGCATACTCCGCATAATTATGCAGAAATTATTGCATATTATTCAGAAAAATGAATATTTATCCAAAACCTCTTGACATTCCGGCTCAGGGGTGTATAATATATTATACATAGTTAATACTCAGGAGGTACACGACAATGGCAGTAAAAAACAAGAAGGATATCAAGAAGGTCGTTCTCGCTTATTCAGGCGGACTTGATACATCTATCATAATCCCGTGGCTCAAGGAGAACTACAATGACCCGGAGATAATCGCAGTTTCCGGCGACGTAGGACAGGGCACAGAGCTTGACGGACTTGAGGAGAAGGCAATAAAGACAGGAGCTTCAAAGCTTATCATCGCCGACCTCAAGGAGGAGTTCATTCAGGATTACGTTTACCCGACAGTACAGGCTGGTGCTATATATGAGAACAGATATATGCTCGGCACATCGTTTGCACGCCCGATAATCGCAAAGCGTATCGCAGAGATAGCTATTGCTGAGGGTGCTGATGCTATCTGCCACGGCTGCACAGGCAAGGGCAACGACCAGGTGAGATTCGAGCTTGCTATAAAGGCATTCGCTCCGGATATGTACATAATCGCTCCGTGGAGAGAGTGGGACATAAAGAGCCGTGACGAGGAGATAGACTACGCTGAGGCTCATAATATACCGCTCAAGATAAGCCGTGAGACTAACTACTCAAAGGATAAGAACATCTGGCATCTCTCACACGAGGGTCTTGACCTTGAAGACCCGGCAAACGAGCCGCAGTATGAGAAGCCCGGCTTCCTGGAGCTTGGCGTATCGCCCATAGACGCTCCCGATGAGCCTACATATATCACTATCCACTTCGAGCAGGGCAAGCCCACAAAGCTTGACGGCAAGGAGCTCAGCGGCGTTGAGATGGTGTCTGCACTCAACAAGCTCGGCGGCGAGAACGGTATCGGTCTTGCAGACCTCGTTGAGAACCGTCTTGTCGGCATGAAGTCCAGAGGAGTATATGAGACTCCCGGCGGTGCTATCCTCTATCACGCACATGAGGTGCTTGAGACTATCACACTCGACAAGGAGACTGCAAGAGTAAAGCAGTATCTCGGCATAAAGTTCGCTGACATCGTTTACAACGGTCAGTGGTACACTCCTCTGCGTGAGGCTCTTACCGCTTTCGTTGACGAGACTCAGAAGAGAGTTACCGGCGACGTAAGGCTCAAGCTGTACAAGGGCAACATCATCAACGCAGGCGTTACATCTCCGTATACACTCTACGATGAGGAGGTAGCTACATTCGACGAGGACGAGGTTTACGACCAGTCAGATGCAGCAGGCTTCATCAACCTCTTCGGACTTCCGATAAAGGTAAAGGCTCAGCTCGACAAGAAGAGAGAGCAGAACAAGTGATCAGGCAGCGATCATAGTTTTTTAAGATAGCATTCGCTATTATCGGCATAGTCGCTCTTGTGGGTGTCGGGACAGACGCATGGCATGATCCGGGGCTTACGGAGACTGAGAGGGATTCTGCGGCAAAGGGTCTAAAGAGCGATTCAGGCTGCTTTGTCATCATGTTCCTTTTCTTCTATCTCAATGACAGCCTGTATACGTTCGGCTGATAAGCCGGAGTTCATCAATAAAATTCAGGGGAGAATTTCTCCCCTGTAGTTTTTTAATCCGCAAAAAATACAAAAAAGGAGAATATCTATGGCAGACATGATGTGGGCGGGAAGATTTTCAAAGCAGGTCGATGAGACTGTGAATGCTTTCAATTCCTCTATCGCCTTTGACGGACGTATGTACCGCCACGATATAAAGGGCAGTATCGCACACGCCGAAATGCTTGGAAAACAGGGCATTATCCCGGCAGAGGACAGCGTGAAGATAATCGAGGGGCTGGAGGAGATACTCGCCGATATAGATTCCGGAAGGCTGGAGCTTGATCCGGCAGCTGAGGATATCCATATGTTCGTTGAAGCAGAGCTGACAAGGAGGCTCGGCGATGTCGGAAAAAGGCTCCACACCGCCCGCTCACGCAACGATCAGGTCGCAGTCGATCTCAGACTGTACCTGCGTGACGAGATAAAGCAGATATCCGACATGACCGCAGAGCTGATAAAAACGATAATCAGTATCGCAAAGGAGCATACCGAAACGATCATGCCGGGGTACACCCACTTGCAGAGAGCTCAGCCGATAACCCTTGCTCATCATCTTATGGCTTATGTGTGGATGCTGCTCAGGGATATGGACAGGCTCTCCGACACCTCCCACAGAATGAACGAGTGTCCCCTGGGCTGCGGAGCACTTGCCGGAACCACCTACAATACCGACAGAGAGCTGACAGCAGGGCTTCTTGGGTTCAGAGCACCCATGAGGAACAGCCTTGACGGAGTATCCGACAGGGATTACTGCGTTGAGCTGTGCTGTGCTCTTTCTCTGCTCATGACCCACCTTTCACGCTTTTCAGAGGAGATAATACTCTGGTGCAGCTGGGAGTTCAAGTTCGTCGAGCTTGACGATGCGTTCGCAACGGGCAGCTCAATAATGCCGCAGAAGAAAAATCCCGATGTCACGGAGCTTATCAGGGGCAAGACAGGCAGAGTGAACGGCGACCTTGTGACCCTGCTGACTATGATGAAGGGTCTGCCGCTTGCATACAATAAGGATATGCAGGAGGACAAGGAGGCTATCTTTGACGCAGTGGACAATGTGAAGCTGTGCGTCAAGACCTTCACTCCAATGCTCAGGACTATGAGGGTGCTGAAGGACAATATGAGAAACGCCGCAGCAAGGGGCTTCATAAATGCTACGGACTGTGCGGATTATCTCGTTAAAAAGGGTATGCCGTTCCGTGACGCATACAAGATAACCGGTACTCTTGTCGCTCAGTGTATCGGAAAGGGGCTTACTCTTGAAACGCTGCCGCTCAGCGACTACAAGGCAATGTCGGAGCTTTTCGATAATGACGTATATGATGCGATAAGCCTTGAAACTTGCGTAAGGGAACGGCGGTCACAGGGCGGCCCCGCACCGGAGAACGTCCTCGGGCAGATAGCTGCCGCCGAATCCGCTCTCAGCTTCTACGAGTGAGCCATGTCTAAAAAGGATGCAGCGTTTACGCTGGGGCTTTCGATACTCATGGGAGTATTGTGGGTAGCCGGAGAGGTCGTAATGGGGGTATGGTTCGCAGTCCCGAGAGCAGGGCATATCTTCTGGTTCTGCCTTATCGTCGGGGTAACTCTCATCGCAAGCGTATGGCACGCAATGGTCGTGGACGACTCAGACAGAAAAGACCCGAAGCGTGAGAAATATGAAAAAAAGACCAGAAAGAAATAACAGACAGGAGGACAGGAATATGTCCGGAAAAGTTAAGGTATATATCGACGGTCAGGAGGGCACGACCGGACTGAAGATACTCGAAAGATTCGAGGGCAGGAGCGATATCGGGCTTCTGAGGATAAGTGAGGAAAAGCGCAAGGACGCTGCTGAAAGGGCAAGGCTGATAAACAGTGCGGATTTCGTGTTTTTATGTCTGCCGGACGATGCGGCAAGAGAGGCGGTATCCTTTGCTGAGAGCGACAGGGTGCGAATTATCGACGCCTCGACCGCACACAGGACTGCTCCCGGCTGGGCATACGGCTTCCCGGAGCTTTCAGCTGAGCACAGGGAAAAAATTGCAGGCTCGTCAAGAGTTGCAGTCCCCGGCTGCTATGCAAGCGGCTTCAATGCGATAGTCTTTCCGCTCGTGAAGCACGGTATCATTCCGGCTGACTATCCCGTATTCGCCTACGCCACATCAGGCTACAGCGGTGCAGGAAAAAAGGCTATAGCTGTATATGAGGGAGAGGACAAGCCGTATGAGTTCGGAAGTCCCCGTCAGTACGCACTGTCCCAGCAGCACAAGCATCTCCCTGAAATGCAGGCGGTATCAGGGCTGACCTATAAGCCGATGTTCAACCCTATGGTGTGCGATTATTACAGCGGAATGGTGGTAAGCGTGCCGATACAGACAAGAACTCTGAGTGGCAGTATCACTGCGGCAGGAGTTCAGGAAACGCTTGCGGAGCACTATGAAGGAGCAAGGCTGGTCGAGGTAATGCCGCTCATGCCGGCAGACGAGCAGAAGAGCTTTTTCCTCGCTTCAAATACCCTCAGCGGTCAGAACAAGCTCCAGATATTCGTGTTCGGAAATGATGAACAGATACTTCTCTGCTCACGGCTGGACAATCTCGGCAAGGGTGCGAGCGGTGCAGCGGTGCAGTGCCTTAATATAATGATGGGTATTGACGAAACTACAGGGCTTTTATAAAGGAGAAAAAATATGGAGCTTAAAAAGATAGGCGATGTAACGTTCATTCCGGGCGGAGTTTGTGCAGCTCCCGGCTTCAGAGCCGGCGGAGTGCAGTGCGGGCTCTCCCACGCCGGGGCTATCCCGACAGCCGGCAAGAACGACCTCGCTATGATAGTATGTGATACGATGTGTACTGCGGCGGCTGTATACACCACAAACAAGGTAAAGGGAGCACCGATACAGGTGACAAAGGAGCATATCTCAGACGGAAAGGCTCAGGCTGTTATCGTCAATTCCGTGAACGCCAACACCTGCAACCCGGACGGAGTCGAAAAGGCTGAGAAAATGTGCAGATATGCCGCAAAGTCCCTCGGACTTGACGAAAAGGATATCATAGTCGCCTCGACCGGAGTTATCGGTCAGCCGCTCCCGATAGAGCCGATAAAGGCAGGTATACCCCCGCTTGCGGAGAGCCTGTCCTATGACGGCAATACTGCGGCAGTACAGGCAATAATGACGACCGATACAATGCCGAAGGAGGTCGCTGTGCAGTTCCATATAGGTAAGAAGCAGTGTACCCTCGGCGGAATGCTCAAGGGCAGCGGCATGATACACCCGAATATGGCTACAACACTGACATTCCTGACAACAGACGCTGCAATTTCCCCGGAGCTTCTGCAAAGGGCACTCAGCGATGTTGTGAACGTTACACTCAACCGTGTAAGCGTTGACGGCGACACCTCAACTAATGATATGGTCTGCGTGCTTGCCTCCGGTGCAGCCGGAAACAGAGTGATCGACAGCGAGGACAAGGACTTTGAGGCGTTCGAGACTGCACTCTACAACGTGCTCCTGAACCTCGGAAGAATGATGGCAAGAGACGGCGAGGGTGCGACAAAGCTGATAGAGTGTACAGTTTCAGGAGCACTTAACGAAAGATCAGCCGTTACCGTCGCAAAATCCGTTATCACTTCAAGTCTTTTCAAAACGATGATATTCGGCGAGGACGCAAATGCAGGGCGTATCTACTGTGCGGTAGGCTACGCTGAGACTGACCTTGATATCAATAAGGTCGATATCGACATTGCTTCACGCGCAGGAAGAATAGCTGTCGGACGTCAGGGCTGCCTTGTGGAGTACTCCGAGGAACAGGCTAAGGCGATACTCAGTGAGGACGAGATTCAGGTCATAATCACTCTCGGCGAGGGTACTGCCTCGGCGACCGCATGGGGCTGCGACCTGACATACGACTACGTGAAGATAAACGGCGATTACAGGAGCTGAGGTGAAGAAAATGGACAAGATCTCAAATCAGGACAAATCACAGGTGCTTATAGACGCACTTCCGTACATACAGAAATACCGCAACAAGATTCTTGTTATAAAATACGGCGGCAACGCAATGACGAACGATGAGCTGAAGGACGCAGTAATGAACGATATCGTGCTTCTCTCGCTCGTCGGGATAAAGGTAGTCCTCGTACACGGCGGAGGCCCGGAGATAAACGATATGCTCGGCAGGCTCGGCATTGAGAGCCGCTTCATCAACGGTCTGAGGTACACCGACAAGGCGACCGTGGACGTTGTGAAAATGGTGCTCTGCGGCAAGGTCAACAAGGAGCTTGTTCAGCTGCTGGCACAGCATAAGGGCAGTGCAGTCGGACTTTGCGGTATCGACGGCAGTATGCTCACGGCAGTGAAGAAGAATACCGACGACGGACAGGACTTAGGCTTCGTCGGGGAGATAACAAGGGTCAATACAAAGCCGATAACCGATGCACTCGATAACGGCTGTATACCGGTAATTGCGACTGTTGCAGCTGATGATGAGGGGAACACCTACAACGTGAACGCTGATACTGCGGCGGCAAGGATAGCAGCAGAGCTGAAGGCTGAGAATCTGATACTGATGACGGATATCGCCGGACTTCTCTGGAATAAGGACGACCCGTCAACTCTCATACCGGAGGTCAACGTGAGCGAGGTGCCGTTCATGAAGCGGAGAGGCATAATCTCCGGCGGAATGATACCTAAGATAGACTGCTGTGTTGAGGCAGTCCGCAGAGGCGTGAAGAAAACAGTCATAATCGACGGAAGAGTGCCCCACTCTATCCTTATAGAGATACTCTCGAACGAGGGCGTAGGCACTCAGTTCATATGATAGCTATAAGTATCAATGTTAAATTTCGTTACCAATAAATAAAAAATTTACGAATCCATTTTTACAATATATTGATTTCACCGCCCCTCAGGGTTTATAATAATATTGGGTAGACATCTGTACACGAGGAGGATAGATATGACAGGAAAGGCAGATAACACAGATATCACAGGCATAATGGACACAGCACCCTCCGGCAACGAGAAAACTATAGAAAAGTTCGACCGGCACGTTATGCACTCATACGGCAGATTCCCGATCGCCATGAAGCAGGGCAGCGGCAGGAGCTGCACCGATGAGAGCGGCAGGGAGTATATCGACCTCGGCAGCGGTATCGGTACAAATTCCCTCGGGTACTGCGACGAGAAGTGGGCTGATGCTGTATGCTCACAGGTGAGAACTCTCCAGCATAATTCAAACTACTATTATACCGAGGTGCAGGCTCAGTTCGCTGAAAGGCTGAGCGAGATGACCGGGTGCAGGAATATGTTCTTCTGCAACAGCGGTGCTGAGGCAAATGAATGTGCGATAAAGCTCGCAAGAAAATACAGCTTCGACAAGTACGGAGAAGGCAGAAACATCATCATTACTCTTGTAAATTCCTTCCACGGCAGGACTATGGCAACTCTTGCGGCTACAGGTCAGGACACCTTCCACAATTACTTTTTCCCGTTCCCCGGCGGATTTGAGTATACCCCGGCGAACGATATCCCGGCACTTGAGGCGAAGCTCCGGGAGCTTGACGGAAGGGTATGTGCCGTCATGATGGAATATATACAGGGCGAGGGCGGAGTGAATCCGCTCAGTCAGGATTTCGTGGACGCAGTGTTCAGCCTGTGCGGAGAAAAGGATATACTCGTCATCACCGACGAGGTGCAGACCGGCGTGGGCAGGACTGGCAGGTTCCTCGCCGGCGAATGGTTCGGTCACAGGGCGGATATAGTCACTCTTGCAAAGGGTATCGCAGGCGGTCTCCCTATGGGAGTATGCCTCTCCGGGGAAAAGTGCAGCGGGGTGTTCACTCCCGGCACGCACGGCTCGACCTTCGGCGGAAATCCTGTATCCTGTGCAGGCGGTCTTGCTGTCCTCGACAGGGTGGCATCGGAGGGCTTCCTTGATTCAGTTACCGCAAAGGGTCAGCTGATAAGGGATATGCTCAGCAGCTGCTCAGAGGTAGTGTCCGTCAGCGGGATAGGTCTGATGATCGGTATTGAGCTGAAAACGAAAAAGGCAGCAGAGGTCGCACGGACTGCACTCGACCGGGGACTTCTGGTACTTACGGCAAAGGAAAAGGTAAGGCTTCTCCCTCCGCTTACCATTACGGAGAATGAGCTGAGGAGGGGCATAGAGATACTTATTGATATACTGGAGGGTTGAGCATGGAGCTGATGATCTTTGTAAAAGGCGGCAAATACACAGTTCAGGACAAGAAGCAGAGAACGCTCTATACGGTGAAGAAAAAGGGGTTCGGCAGCAATCGCTTCATACTCCTTGACGCAAGCAACTATCACCTGTATTCTATAGTCCAGACCGGCGAGGACAGAAAGCCGACATTCAGCCTCACCCACAACGACGCATCGTTCATGAACGTTTCGTGCAGATCCCTCTTTCTTGACCCCACTCTTGATTTTGAAAGCAAGGACGGCAAGTGGCAGCTGTCAAGCAAGGATCACAAGGATTTCACCCTGATGAAGGACGGGGCACAGGTCGGACGGCTTAGAACAAGACTTGCGGTATCCGGCGAGCTTCAGTATGAATTTGAGATAGAGAACAAGGTATTTGACGACTATCTCGTGCTGTTTGCTGTCGCAGTTGACAGAACGTTCGGCGACATGAACAAGAACTCATAATTGATTTTATATAAATTGCACAGAAAGGCATGACTCCAATGAAACATTTACTTAAAATGCTTGACCTCAGCACTGAGGAAATAATAGACATACTCAACCTTGCAGACCAGCTCAAATATGAGCTGAAGCATGGCATCGACCACCCGCATCTGAAGGGCAAGACGCTCGGAATGATATTCCAGAAGGCTTCAACACGCACAAGGGTGTCGTTCGAGACGGGAATGGTGCAGCTTGGCGGATATCCGCTGTTCCTCTCGTCAAATGATCTTCAGATAGGCAGAGGCGAGCCGGTGCAGGATACGGCACGTGTGCTCTCACGCTACCTCGACGGCATAATGATACGTACCTTCGAGCAGAAGGAGGTCGAGGATCTTGCGAAATACGGCAGTATCCCGATAATTAACGGACTTACCGACTTCTGTCACCCGTGTCAGGTGCTTGCAGACCTCATGACTATCCGTGAGTTCAAGGGCAGCTTCGACGGCTTAAAAATGACATTCATCGGTGACGGAAACAATATGGCAAATTCGCTTATCGTCGGCGGATTAAAGGTCGGAATGGCAGTGTCAGTCGCTTGTCCGAATGACTATCAGCCGCCGAAGGAGATACTCGATTTTGCTGCGGAGTATGACTGCTTCGAGCTGACCGACTCCCCTGCTCAGGCTGCAAAGGATTCGGATATACTTATAACCGATGTATGGGCTTCAATGGGTCAGGAGAGCGAGGCTGAAAAGCGCAGGGCTGCATTTGCCGGATATCAGATAAATGATGAGCTTATGGCTGCGGCAGAGCCGGACGCAGTGGTGCTCCACTGTCTGCCGGCTCACCGTGAGGAGGAGATCACCGAAAAGGTATTCGAGGCTCACGCAAACGAGATATTCGAGGAGGCTGAGAATCGTCTCCATGCACAGAAGGCAGTAATGGTAAAGCTTATGGCATAAGATCAAAAGCCGGAGTGGGGACTCCGGCTTTTGTCAGATATTTATATAATGATATAGGGGTATAAAATGAACAGAATAACTATCAATAACCACCAGGTAAACTACACGCTGATCGGTATTTTCGGCACATTCATCATAGTGCCGCTGTGCCTGCTCGGTATGGCAGCCTACGCTGAGAGCGATTCACCCGGTACAGCAACAGCGGTGCTCATTGTTTTTGTTCCGATATTGCTGTATGCAGGAGCATTTGGCTTACTCGACACGGCAAAAACCTGCGTTGAATGGGACGCCGAGAAAATGTGTATCACATATCTGAAATGCACAAGAACAATTCGCTTCGATGATATAAAGCAGGTGAGCTATACCGTCTACAGCGAAAACAGGGGCAGAGCCGGAAAGCAGCAGCGTCTTGAGCTGATGTTCGTCCTTGACAATGCTGATAATGAGGAGTATTTCCTGAACGACAAGCTCGATGATGATGATATAGGCAAAGTGATATCGGGCAGCGGCAGCTTTCCGCTGATGAAGCTTTACAGCTTTGTTGCTGACAACTGGACAGAAAAGGCTGGCGGATATCAGAAATCAGACAGCCGCTGAAAGTGGAGGGGAAATGAAAAAAATACTCATAAAGTACCAGCCGGGGTGGGTGCAGACTGTTATGATAGCTATGTTTCTGCTCTGGGCTATGGTGATGAACTGCCGCTCATGCAGCTTTATCGCTTTGCGGAAGCAGAGTATCCGGAGAAGGCTATGGGCTATTATAAAGACGATGGAGGACTTGAATAATGGAGGAGATCGTCCTCGGTGCGGCCGGAGCTGCGGCTGCAATTATCGGACTTGCAGTGTTCCTGCGGCTGCTGCTGTTCAGGCTCGGCGGCGAGGCAGCAGCCGGAAAGGTCACTGAATGCCGCCGGAAGGAAAAAGGCAACAGAGTGTGGTATGTGCCGACAGTCCGCTATTTTTCGGGAGAAACTGAGATAACGTCGGAGCTTGGAACAGAATATTCCCAGCCGCTGTCCCCCGGCACGGAAATGGTCATTATCTACAGCAAAAGATCGCCGGAGCGTTCAAGACCCGCAGACTCCCTGCGTACCAGTACCATTGCAGCAGCTGCAGCCCTCATTATCGGTGTCCTGATGATGCTCAGATTCTGGCTTTGAAATAAGCCGCTTAGTCCGGTTTTGTGGAAAACGCTGTAAATCCGACAAAAAATTAGGTGATTTTTTTACTTGACAAATCCGGACACGCCGTGATATAATAATCAAGTCGCCTGAGGGTGACAGCAAGCACCTTGAAAATTGAACAATGTAAATAATGTACTGCTTGGATTTATTTAGCTTTATTCAGATAAAGCTGAATGGGTTCAAGAGACGACCCTTAAAATTCCGAAATTTGGCTGAAAAG
>JAFVFL010000023.1 GCA_017475555.1 Ruminococcus sp. | reverse complement strand
GTTCCTGTAATTTAACCGGTGTTTATGGCTCAGAGGTCACACCCGTTCCCATTCCGAACACGGAAGTTAAGCTCTGACACGAAGATGATACTTGGCTGGCGACGGCCTGGGAAAGTATTTCAATGCCGGTACTAATTGAAAATCAAAAAAGCCTGTCTTGTGACGGGCTTTTTTCGTATATTTATATCCAGATACAGGAGAAAAAAATGATTAAAATAGTCGAGCGTGGACAAATAGTAAAAAAACACAAGGCAACGGCAGTATTGTTCCTGATATTCTTTATTTTCTCAGCCATACAGAGCTGCTGCCTGCTTCACGGCGGTGACGATATCTGGTGGTTCGCACTCTCCTCCCCCGCCAAGCTGTTCGGCGAACAAAATATCAACGGCAGATACTTCACTAATGTCATAACCTACTACATCGCAAATTATACGATATTACGCTGTATTTTGTGTACCATTATGCTTTTTTTGCTGTTTGTGCTGCTCGGAAGGGTGCTGCATCGGTCGGATTCCGACCCGTTCAGGTGCTACGCACTGTCGGCACTGACAATTTTTACTCTCCCGGTCATGATATCCTACCTCACGACCAACTGGATATCCGGAATAACTAACTATCTTATATCCATGATCTTCACTCTCCTCTTCATTGACTTTATCAAGCCGCTGTTTTTCGGGGAGCTGAAGCAGCACCGCCCGGTGTGGTGTATCTATACCTTTGCTGTCGGAGCTGTCGGTGCTCTTTGCCTTGAAAACATCACGCTGTACAATATCTGTCTTGGGATCTTCGTTATCGTATACAGCCTTGTGCGCTTCAAAAAGGTACGCCCTGCTGACATTGCCTATCTTATCGGTACTGCCGCCGGAGCAGCAATAATGTTCCTCAACAGCAATTATTCCTCACTTGCCGCCGGCAATGATGATGTAGCCGGCAAGCGGAGCATCGACCTCAGCTTTTCAGACGTTTTCTTCAAGCTCTACAGGGAGATCATCAATTTATACGCAAAGCCGGCATATCTTGCTCATCTGCTGATCGCCGCAGTCATCTGCATACTCTTCATCAGAAAATACGGCAGCATTTCCTCAAAGGACGCTCCGAAATACGCAAAGCTGTTTTTGCCGGTCATCATTATTTACGCCGTATATTCGTTCTTCACATACAATGTTGCGAATTTTGTTGCGATCACCGCTGCACTGCGTATCCGTGCGATAGAGACTGCACTTGTGTTCTTCTACATCATCGCCCTGCTGTATATGACATGGTTCCTGCTGTCGAAGAACTCCTTTACCCGTTTCGCATTTTTCCTTATCAGCACTGTTATTGTTACCGCACCGTTTGCAGCGGTCGATCCGATAACTCCGCGCTGCTTCTTTGCAACATACCTGTTCTGGTGTCTTGCAGCCGGGGAGCTTCTGGTATCGCTCTCCTGCATTGACTTTCACATAAATGCAGCTGCTGCCGGGACGGTGAAGCGTGTCATTGTCGGGGCGATAGGTTTCTTTGCCCTGTGCATAGGCTATATCGACATCTCAAACAAGACAGTTGACAATCTCCGGAAGAGCTACATAAAGCAGCAGTTTGAGGAAAATTCACGCATAATCGAGGTCATATCGCTCCCCTACCCTGAGTACGCAGTCGATGGACTTTATCAGATACTGACACAGGACACTGAGGACGGCTTCACATTCTCGATCAACGGTAAGCTTTCGGGATACAGGGATTTCACGCTTGATTTCTTTGGAATAGAGGTAGATGACGAGGAGATCGACAAGAAGAAATTTCTCTCTATATCGACCGTTGACTATTATGAAACTCATCAGGATCAGTAAAAAAGCTATCGCCGGACAGTTTTTCTGCCCGGCGATAGCCTTTTAGGGTGGTTTATATGAAAATGAAGATCGCATTACTGAGCAGAGTCCTGTACCTGTTCCTCTGCATTCTCCTGACTGCCCGGCTGCATTCCTCTGCCTCTGCCGCCTCTGCCGCTTCTGCCGCCGCCGAAGCCGCTCATATCAGGGTCACCGTTCTCATCTGTAGGCATCTGGAGCTCTCCGTCCGGAAAGCCGCCGCTCTGGTCATTACCGCTCTGGAAGCCCCCACGGTTTCCGCCCATACCGCCCATACCGGGAGCACCGCCCATGCCCATTGCGGACTGTGTACCGATGTACGAAACTGAGCTGTCGGCTGTGAAGCTGCCTGCCTCTGTGCCGTCATTGTTATAGCCGCCGGAGCTGAGTCCGTAGCCGTCCTCGTCAGCAGAGGTAGTTCCGCCCGTGTATATCGTATAGCTGCCGCCGTCCGCAATATCCGGAGTGCTGATAACTATATGACTGAAGGTCTTTGAGGGAGAGTAGCTGAGTATCTCGCTGCCGCTGCCGTCCGTCAGCGTCACAAGCGTACCGGCTGAGAGGGTCGAATCGAATCCGCATGAAACTGAATTCTGTGTCGAGCTGCTGCCGGGAGACTCAGCCATTCCTGAGCTGCCTGCTGCCACAAGCACGCCGCCTGTGACTGTTATCCCGTTGTTGCCGTCAAGTGCTCCGTTACCGCTGTTTGTAGGGCCGTCAACTATGACAGTTCCGCCGGATATCGTCATATCGCCGTTGGAATCAAGTCCGTCGCCGTCAGCGTTCACGTATACAAGACCGCCGCTGATATTCAGCTCAACGCCCGAAGCGTAGCTGCCCATTGCACCCTGAGAGCTGCCGTCAGAAGCATTGAAGCCGTCGTCTGAGGAATTGACCTCAACAGTGCCGCCCTCTATGTTGATGACCGCCGACTCTATACCCTCGTAGGACTTGGATATGCTCACATTTCCGTCAGAAATAGTTATCTCTGTATCTGCGTGCAGTCCGTCGTCGCCTGCCGTAAGGAGCAGAGTTCCGCCGTCTATAGTAAGTGTTCCGTTTGAGTGGACTGCATCATCAGCCGAATCAACGCTGACAGTGCCGCCGCTTATCGTAAGGCTCGTGCCTGCCTTGAGTCCCTTGGTGCTTGTGCTCGTATCGTCAGAGTCAGCAGCGTCCGCATCGAGCGTGAAAGCAAGGTTCACAAACTCAAGCTCATCAGCCTCAGCGTCCGGGCCTCCGAACCCGAAGTCACCGCCGCCGAAATCACCGCCGCCGAAATCACCAAAGTCCCCGAACTCGCCGAAATCTCCGAAATCGCCGAAATTCCCGTCAGGCGGCATAATCCCGCCGAAGTCAGGCTCCTCGCCGTCATTCTCACCGAAGCCACCAAAGCCGCCTCTGCCGCCTCCGAAGCCGCCGCCGCCCATCATGTCGTCAGTGTGTACCTTTGTGGAGTTGGCACTGCCGCCGCCGGAGGTTATGTCAAATTCTCCGTCGATGATGATAAGCTCAGTCTCAGCCTGAATACCGTCATTTCCGGCATTTATCGTGAAGCTGCCGCTCTCGGTGTATACAAAGCCCATGCCCTCATCGGTGTCGTTGGTGGACTTTATTCCGTCCTCGCCGGCATTTATCGTGATATTGCCGTCAGCAACGGCTACGTAATCCTTGCCCTTTATTCCGTCAGCTGCGGCGTTGACAGTAATGCTGCCGCCGGTTATAACGACGTCGTCCTTGCTCTTTATGCCGTCAGCGTAATTGCCGTTGACCGTAAGCGAGCCGCTGCCGTTTATCGTAATGCTGTCGCTGCTGAATATGCACGCATCAGGCTCATCGAGGGTGTCCTCCTCGTATGTGTAGCTGCTGCCGTCAGTCAGTGTATTCTCGCTGCCCTCAGCAAGGGTAATGAATATCTTATCCGAATCCATACCGTATATCGGTGCGGAGTAGGTGCAGGTGATATCAGCGTTGTCGAGAACGAGCTGTACCTTTGCCTTGTCAGCGTTCACTATTATCTGACCGTCATCGAGTGTACCGGTTATAAGGTAAACACCCTCCTCTGTTATGGTTATAACAGAGCCGTCTGTCGTAACGCCTGAGCCGTCAGCTGAAGCCGTATCGCCGCTGAGTGTGATAGTCGCAGTAAGCTCATCGTAGGACGGGTCAAGATCTCTCTTTGAGAACAGATCGCTTATTGCGGTGGTCTTTGCTGAGAGGGAATCCGCCTCGATAGAGGACTTTTCCACAGCAGGCTCTGTAACGTCCTCAGTGGTTTCCTCCGCAGCTAACGAGGCTGACTCAGAAACGGAGGTATCGTTCGTATCGCTTGAAGTGCCGGCACTGCAGCCTGCCGTCATTGCTATGAGCATTGCTCCTGTGAGCAGACATAATGTTCTTTTCAGATTTATGAGATTTTTCATACTCTCACCATTCTTTCTTTAGTTATCTGCCCAATTCCCGGTGTGTGTTTCTCTTTCTGTGATTATTATTCTACCACCCTGATATGTGTATTTCGTGAAAATGAGAAGAAATGCCGGAAAAATATAGGTGTAAGGAAGTTGCTATTTTGATGTGGATATGGTATAATAAAGCATAGAAACTAAGCGGATATAATAATTCGATATAAAGGAGAATACCTATGAAGCTTCTTGTAATAGACGGAAACAGTATAATAAACCGTGCATTCTACGGCATAAGACTGCTCACGAACCGCAACGGAGTCCACACCAACGCCGTTCAGGGCTTCATGACTACCCTGCTCAGGATAACTGACGAGGTAAAGCCGGACGGAACTGCCGCTGCCTTTGACCTCAAGGCTCCTACCTTCCGCCACAAGACGGCAGCATATTACAAAGCCAACAGAAAGGGTATGCCGCCGGAGCTTGCGGAGCAGATGCCGATAGTCAAGAAGCTTCTGCACCTGATGGGTATAAAGGTCATAGAGTGCGAGGGCTATGAGGCTGATGATATCATCGGCACCCTCTCAAAGCAGTGCAGCGACAGCGGTGATGAATGCTATCTTCTCACGGGCGACCGGGACAGCCTTCAGCTGATCGACGGCAACGTTACTGTCCTGCTTGCGACGAACAAGGAGACGATACATTATACCCCGGAGAGATTCCGTGAGGACTACGGCTTCGAGCCGCAGCAGCTCATCGACCTCAAGGCTCTCATGGGCGACAGCTCCGACAATTACCCCGGTGCTCCCGGTATCGGCGAAAAGACGGCTGCTGCACTGATAAAGCAGTTCGGGAGCGTTGACAGGCTTTATCAGGAATACAAGGATTCCGACCTCAAAGCCGGAGTGAAGAACAAGCTTGAGACCGGCGAGAAGTCTGTCCGGGAGAGCCGCTTCCTTGCGGAGATAATACGCAATGCACCGATAGGCATAGACAAGGACGGCTGCACGCCCGGAGAAATGGACAGGGATGGACTTAGCCGGCTTCTGACAGAGCTTGAAATGTCAAGGCTGCTGAAGTCGCTCGGTCTTGATGCCGCTGCCGCACCCGCAGCTGAGGTGCATGAACGGATAGAGCCGGTATTTTCGCCGCTGACACGGGAGATAATTTCCGGACTTGCCGGGTGCAGCTATGTACTTGAGGACGGCAGACTGTTCGTGCGTGACGGAAATAACGTATACACCGCAAGGGAGACTGAGGGCGGAGAGGAGCTTATTGCGGACTTCCTCAGCTCGGAATGCAGCAAGATCACCACAGAGGCAAAGCCGCACTACCGGTACGCTCTCTCGCACGGCAGAGAGCTTAAAGGCATACGGAACGACGTTGCCGTTGCCGGGTACCTTCTCAGCTCAGGCTCGTCGGATTATTCGGTAAGAAATCTCTGTGCCCAGTACGGTGCTCACTACTACAGCGAGGGCATAAAGCCGGAGACTGATGATAAAAAGAAGAAAAAGGACGACCCACGGAGCGATGATCTGCTGATTGCCGACCTGCTGTCCTTAAATTCTCTTTCGGAGCAGCTTCTTGCGGAGCTTGACCGGGAGGGCATGAGGGAGCTTTTGGAGAACGTTGAGCTGCCGCTGACCGAGGTGCTTGCGGACATGGAGGACGCAGGGGTGCTGATCGACACAAAGGGAGTTGAGGAGTTCGGAGAGCGGCTTTCGGGCATGATCGACACTGCACAGCAGGAGGTGTGGGACGAAGCCGGGCAGGAGTTCAACATTGCTTCTACACGCACTCTCGGCAAGGTGCTGTTCGAGGATATGGGACTGAAGCACGGGAAAAAGACGAAAAGCGGCTACTCCACCGACGCTGAAACGCTGGAGGGGCTGAAAGACGAATCGCCCATAATCGGCAGCATTCTCCGCTACAGGCAGTACGCAAAGCTGCGTTCGACCTATGTTACAGGGCTTCTGAGCAAGGTCGATACAGACGGACGGATACACACCTGCTTCCGGCAGACCGAAACGAGAACGGGCAGGATATCCTCAACCGAACCGAATTTGCAGAATATCCCGGTGCGGACGGAGCTTGGGGCAGAAATGCGGCGGTTCTTCATCTCTGACACCGGAAAAGTCCTGATCGACGCAGATTACAGCCAGATAGAGCTGAGGGTCATGGCACATATGTGCGGAGATGAGAACATGATAAACGCATTCACGTCCGGCGAGGATATCCATACCTCGACTGCGGCTTCTGTATTCAGAGTACCGGCTGACGAGGTGACACCGGAGCTGAGAAGTGCGGCAAAGGCGGTGAATTTCGGCATAATCTACGGCATAGGAGCATTCTCGCTCTCAAAGGATATCGGCACGAGCGTATATCAGGCGTCGCAGTACATTTCGGACTATCTTGCACGTTTCCCGAAGGTAGGCGAGTTTATGGATAATGCCGTAAAGCAGGCTGAGGAGACAGGCTCAGTGACGACAATGTTCGGCAGAAAACGCAGGATACCGGAGCTTTCGTCCTCAAACGGGGCGGTAAAGGCAGCCGGAAAGCGTATCGCAATGAACACACCGGTACAGGGAACGGCGGCAGACCTGATAAAAATGGCGATGATAAATGTATACCGCCGTCTGCGGCAGGAGCAGCTCCCGGCACGGCTGATATTGCAGATACACGACGAGCTGATAATCGAAGCGGATATCTCGTGTGCTGACCGCTGCGAGGAGCTTCTGCGGGAGGAAATGATGAACGTATACGATATGAAAGTACCGCTTTCGGTCGATGTCTCGCAGGGCAGAAGCTGGTATGAGGCGAAGTGAGATGACGATTTGATAATGGGTATAAAAAGACCGCTCCGGCATATCGGAGCGGTCTTTGCCGCACAATACAGAGTAGATGTGCTTCACAGCACCTGATAGCCCTTATCAGCTATCGCCTTTTTCATCTCATCAAGGTGTACAAGCTCACCCGACAGTGTGAGTACAGCTGTGCCTTTTTCATGGTCTGCAACAGCCTGCTGCACCTCCGGAAATTCCTCAAGAGCTTTCCTTACAGTCGCCTCGCAGTGCGGACACATCATGCCCTCGATCTTCAATGTGCAGGTGTTACCGCTTGCCTGTATCTTATTCAATTCGCTCACCGTATCCTTTCCCGGTCTGTCATTTTTCGTATCGAATATCTTCGCAAGATTAAGCCGGAGTGCATTCGTCACGACCGAAACGCTTGACAGACTCATTGCCGCCGCTCCGAACATCGGATTCAGCTCCCAGCCGAAAAGCCTGATATATGCACCCGCCGCAAGCGGTATGCCGATCACGTTGTAAATGAACGCCCAGAACAGATTCTGCCGGATATTCCGCATTGTTTTCCGGCTCAGCCTTAGTGCTGCGGCTGCGTCAGTCAGGCGGCTTTTCATCAGCACCACATCTGCGGCGTCGATCGCAACATCAGTTCCGGCACCGATTGCAATTCCGATGTCCGCACGGGTCAGTGCAGGTGCATCGTTGATCCCGTCGCCTATCATAGCGACCTTGCCCTGCTCTTGAAACCGGTGCACAACACTCTCCTTTTCGTTCGGCAGCACCCCGGCAATGACCATATCCACGCCGACCTGCTTACCAATTGCATTCGCCGTCCGCTCATTATCACCCGTCAGCATGACGGTTTTCAGACCCATATTTTTGAGTTGATTAATCGCTTCGGGGGAATCTTCTTTGATAGTGTCCGCTACAGCTATTATTCCGAGAAGTCGGCTTTCGTCCGCAAAAAACAGCGGAGTTTTACCCTCATCTGAAAGCTTTTGAGCCGTCTGCTTTGCATTATCGGGGATATCCGCTTTATTGCCGATAAACTCCGCATTTCCGCCGAAATAAGCCGTATCACCGAGCTTTGCAGTCAGTCCGCTGCCTGAAAGTGCCTTGAAATCCGTGACCTCCGATAATGCGGTATCATGCCCCTCGGCATAAGTGACGATCGCTCTCGCAAGCGGGTGTTCGCTCTTTTGCTCCAGTGCATAGGCAGTCTCAATAAGCATTTTTTCGTCCGAATTTATCGGGATAATATCCGTGACAGACGGCTCGCCCTTTGTGATAGTTCCGGTCTTGTCAAGGACAACTATCTGCACCTTGCCCGTCTCTTCGAGCGAAACTGCGGTCTTGAAAAGTATGCCGTTCTTTGCTCCGACACCGCTGCCGACCATTATCGAAACGGGTGTTGCAAGTCCCAATGCACACGGACAGCTTATCACAAGAACCGATACCGCACGGGCTACCGCATAGCCCACGGTCTGCCCCACAGCAAGCCAAATCACGAGCGTCACAAGAGCTATCCCGATCACCGCAGGTACGAATATACCCGACACTCTGTCAGCAAGCTTTGCGATAGGTGCTTTCGTTGCGGCAGCGTCGCTGACCATTTTGATTATCTGCGAGAGCGTCGTGTCCTCGCCCACCTTGACAGCCTCACACCGCAGAAATCCCGACTGATTCACAGTTCCTGCCGATACGCTGTCACCGGACAGCTTGTCAATAGGAATGCTCTCGCCGGTCAGTGCCGATTCATCAACAGCACTTGAACCATCCAGCACAGTGCCGTCCACCGGGATATGCTCCCCCGGACGGACTACAAATATATCGCCTATCCTCACCTGTTCCGCAGGGATAGTCTGCTCCCTGCCGTCACGCTCCACAACCGCAGTTTCCGGCGAAAGCTCCATAAGACCTTTGAGTGCATTAGTGGTTTTCCCCTTAGAATAGGCTTCGAGGGTCTTGCCCACCGTGATGAGCGTGAGAATCATTGCCGCCGCTTCAAAGTAAAAGTTCATCATGTCGTCCATGACGGCTTCTTCATTTCCTGCCACGACCGCCCCCGTCATGTGGAATAGCACATACACGCTCCACAAAAACGAAATTCCCGAACCCATTGCCACAAGCGTGTCCATATTCGGGCTTTTGTGAATGACAGCCTTAAAGCCGCTGATGAAAAATTTCTGATTGATGACCATAATAATTGCCGCCAGAAGCAGCTGCACAAGCCCCATTGCGACATGATTTCCGTCGAAGAATGCAGGGAGTTTCCACCCCCACATCATATGCCCCATTGAAACATACATCAGCGGCAGAAGTACGATAACTGACGCAATTAGCCGCTTTATCATCAGCGGAGTTTCCTTGTCGGTAAGCTCGTCTGTACGCTCAGCTGATTTTTCTTTGCCTTTGACCGAAGCCCCGTAGCCTGCATTTTCCACAGCCTTTATTATTTCCGCCGGGCTTGCCGTACCCTCAACACCCATTGAATTTGTCAGCAGACTGACCGATACAGAAGCAACGCCCTCCACCGCCGAAACTGCCTTTTCAACCCTTGCACTGCACGCCGCACAGCTCATTCCTGTTACATTATATTGCTCCAAAATGAACCTCCTCACCTGTAATATCCCCGCCTCTGCCGCAGCACACAGACCTCGCAGACAGGCGGGATTTCTGCCGAAAGATCAAGTAATCACATATCCATTATATCACACACCCTATGGAAAATCAACAGGGTGCATTACGGCAACTTTTTCAAAAAAATCGTAAATACTATAGATTTTTTCAGAGAAGTGTGATATAATCATAATATACCCTGAAAGGAGAATGAAAATGCTGCTTGCAGTTGATATAGGAAATACGAATATAGTTTTCGGCTGTGTTGACGAAAATGACACGATAACGCTTTCTGAAAGAATATCCACGAATCACAGTGCCACCGCTGCGGAGTATGCCGTGCTGATAAAGACTATCCTCGAAATGAACGGACTCAGCACAAAGGATATAGACGACGCCGTCATGTCATCTGTCGTTCCCTCAGTCACCGGAACTGTGCGGGAAGCTATAAAAAAGCTCTTCGGCACCGAGGTCATGATAGCCGGGCCGGGAGTAAAGACCGGACTGAATATACTTATCGACAACCCGAAGCAGCTCGGCAGCGATCAGGCTGTTGACGCTGTCGCAGCTATAAACAGCTACCCTGTACCGCTTATCATAATTGATATGGGTACGGCTACTACAGTCTCAGTCGTTGACAGCAGCCGCAATTATCTCGGCGGACTGATAATGACCGGCATGAAGACCGCTACGGACGCACTTATACAGCGTACCGCTCAGCTGCCGAAGATAGATTTCGAGCTGCCGGAAAGTATCATCGGTACAAATACGATAGACTGTATGAAGAATGGTGCTCTGTACTCGAATGCCTGTGCCCTTGACGGCATAATCGAGCGTATCGAGGAAAAGCTCGGTGAGCCTTGCACCGCTGTTGCTACAGGCGGACTCGCCGAAGCCGTCGTTCCGCTCTGCCGGAGAAATGTTATCCTCGATAAAGACCTCCTCATAAAAGGGCTCACCATAATCTACCGAAAAAATAAAAAACGCACCTGACAGCTATAGTCTGCTATTTTGAAGCAGAAATTCTCCCCACATCAACCGGGTACATCTTATTTTTCCGTATACATTATCACTCTGCTGGTAATAATAGACTTACCCGGAAACTAACGTGCGGCACATGGCAAAAGATTCTGGCAGGGCTGTGTGCTTAGTTTCCGAGGAAGTCTGATATATACCGGGGTGATGATATGCTTGGTTTTATTCTTGGCAGTCTTTTCGGCGGAACGATCGGCGTTTTTACGATGTGCCTGTGCACAGCTGCACACTGGGCTGATGAAAATATGAAATAAACGCAAGAGCCTGTTCCGTGGAACAGGCTCTTGTAAACCGCAGGAAACAGCTGTTGACAAGCCGGATTATAATGTGATATAATATAATTGCACACAATTAAATATTGTGCAATAAATTTTATGACAGGGGAGAAAGCTATGGATTACGCAAAGGAATCGCTTAAAAAGCACTACGAATGGAACGGAAAGATCGAGGTCGTTTGCCGTGCACCGCTCGAAACGAACGATGATCTGTCACTTGCATATACTCCCGGTGTTGCACAGCCGTGCCTTGAGATACAGAAAGACCCGGACAAAAGCTATGAGCTTACACGCCGCTCGAATCTTGTTGCTGTAGTAACTGACGGAACGGCAGTTCTCGGACTTGGCGATATAGGCCCGGAAGCCGGTATGCCGGTCATGGAGGGAAAGTGTGCTCTTTTCAAGGCATTCGGTGACGTTGACGCAGTTCCGCTGTGCATACGCTCGAAAAACACAGATGATATAGTAAACACTGTCCGGCTGCTTGCGGGGTCGTTCGGCGGTATCAATTTAGAGGATATTTCCGCACCGAGGTGCTTTGAGATAGAACGCAGGCTGAAGGAATGCTGCGATATACCGGTATTTCACGATGACCAGCACGGCACGGCAGTCGTGACGCTTGCGGCAATGCTCAACGCTCTGCGGCTCACGGGAAAGCGGATAGAGGATATACGTGTGGTGACAAGCGGTGCAGGAGCGGCTGGGATAGCAATAATAAAGCTGCTCATCTCTATGGGTCTGCGTGATGTAGTGCTGTGCGACCGCAGCGGTGCAATATACGAGGGCAGACCTGATAATATGAACCCCGTTAAGGAGGAAATGGCACGCATTACCAATCGTCAGCTGCGAAAGGGCAGCCTTGAGGACGTAATAAAGGGTGCGGACGTATTTATCGGCGTATCTGCACCGGGCTGTGTAACGCAGGATATGGTAAGGTCTATGGCGAAGGATCCGATATTATTCCCGATGGCGAACCCGACTCCGGAGATAATGCCGGAGCTTGCAAAGGCGGCAGGAGCGGCAGTTGTGGGAACAGGACGCAGCGATTTCCCGAACCAGATAAACAACGTTCTTGCGTTCCCTGGTATCTTCCGTGGAGCACTTGATGTACGGGCTTCCGACATAAACGACGATATGAAGATAGCGGCAGCAAAGGCGATAGCGTCGCTTGTAACGGACGACAGGCTCTCTGCGGACTACATCATACCGAGTGCTCTTGACAGGACAGTTGCCCCGGCAGTTGCAGCAGCAGTTTCAAGGGCTGCAATAGATTCCGGAGCAGCAAGAAAATAAGCACTATTCAGGGCGTATACACACAAAAGCTCCCTCTGTTATCGCATAACAGAGGGAGTTTTTATTATTTATTAAACCGTTTCTCAGCCTTCAGCACCATAATATCCTGTGTTCCAGTCGGTTCCGCCGCTGCTCCAGTCAGTTCCGCCGCCGCTGCTCCAATCGGTTCCGCCGCCGCTGCTCCAGTCGGTTCCGCCGCCGCTGCTCCAATCAGTTCCGCCGCCGCTGCTCCAATCGGTTCCGCCGCCGGTGCTCCAATCAGTTCCGCCGCCGGTGCTCCAATCAGTTCCGCCGCCGGTACTCCAATCAGTTCCGCCGCCAGTGCTCCAATCAGTTCCGCCGCCGGTGCTCCAATCAGTTCCGCCGCCGGTGCTCCAATCGGTTCCGCCGCCGCTGCTCCAATCCGTATACGGCTCAGTGTATTCGGTGTACGGCTCTACCGGGTCAGTTGTGCTCTGATCCTCTGTATAAGGCTCTGTATAGGGCTGTGTGGGATCTACCGCTGTAGTTGTGGTGCTATCGTAGCTGCCGGGCATTATCGCAACAGGTATCCTGCCGTTCCAGAGCGTGAAGCCCGAACCCATAGTTACTGTTATAGTGTAGTCCGTATGTGAGGTAGTCCTTGCAGTCGTTACAGATGAAGTCGAAGTCACTGACGTTGTGACAGTGCTGCCCTGTGCGTCAGTTGTCACGACCTCCGGCATTGCTGAAATACCGCCGCTGTCGTTATTATTGCGGAAAATGCTCTCTCTGCCGACGTTGTCAAACATCTTTTCACTCGGCGTTATAGGGAACATAATGAACAGCAGCGTTACGATAAATGTAAGTGCAACGCACGCCGCACACGAAATGACAGTTATCCTTGTTGACCTTTTAAGACCGCCGTAGAATGATCTTATCTTCTCCATTTTCTTTCCTTCACTCTCCCGAATTATTCGTCAGACATTTTAAAGGTTGATCTACAATACATATTACACTACATATTTTACACCCATACGGGGGAGTTGTCAAGAGCTTAAAGACGAAAATACTGTGAAAATTCAGCTGTGTTCCCGTCAGTCCTCTGTATCCGCCTTTATCCTGTCGAGTGCCTGACGGATATCATTTATCAGGTCGCCGGTATCCTCAAGCCCTACGCTGAACCGGAAGAAGCCGTTATGGAACTCCTCCGGATACAGGTACTGCCGCTCATCGTCCTCACCTAAGAATACGATAAGGCTCTCGTCATGACCGAGAGATACCGCAGAGGTGATGACCCTGAGATAGCTGACGAATCTGTTATGCGTATCATGGTCAGCCTTCAGACCAAACGCCATAACACCGCCGTAGCCGTTCACCATCTGCCTTGCTGCGACCTCATGTCCCCAGAAGTCCGGAAGCCCCGGATATGCCACGAAGCTGACCTCAGGCTGCTGCTCAAGCCATGCAGCGATGGCAAGTGCCGAATGGTTGTGCTGCTGCATTCTCAGCGGAAGAGTGACCGCTCCTCTCATGATGAGCCACGCATTGAACGGGCTTATCGCCGCACCGAGATTGACCTGTGACTGTGCCCGGACGATGTCAAGGTACTCCCTTTTGCCGATGATCGCACCGCCCATAGCGTCGCCGTGTCCGTTTATGTACTTAGTCAGGCTCTCCACGACAAAATCCGCACCAAGCTCTATCGGTCTTTGATTATAGGGCGAAGCAAAGGTGTTATCGACCGAAAGCAGTATATTATTTTCATGTGCAAGCTCCGCAAGAGCCTTGATATCGGAGATATGCAGTGTAGGATTTCCGGGAGTTTCAATGTGTATCAGCTTAGTTTCAGGGCGTATAGCGGCTCTCACCTTTTCGATATCCGAGGTGTCGATAATGGTCGTCTCAACATTGAACTTATTGTTGAAAAGCTCGTTGAGAAGCCGGTATACTGCGATATACGTCACGCTGGAAAAGATGACATGGTCGCCGCTTTGCAGCAGAGCGAAGAACAGTCCGGACAGAGCCGCAACACCGCTCGCAAGCACAACGCAGTCCTCACCGCCCTCAAGCGAGGCGAGCTTTTCCTGTAGGTACTTCTGATTTGCACCGCCGTTTCTGGTGTAGAGGTTTCCCTCCGCACTCGACCAGTTCATAGTGCTCGGATCGAAGGGCAGCTCGTAGCTGTTAGCCATAGTTATCGGGCGGCGTATCGCACCTGTCTCTGCGTCAACGTCATTTCCCGTATGCACGGCTCTTGTGGCAAAGCCGTACTCATCGCCATATTTTCTTGACATATTATCAGTCCTTTACATAATGATATAGTAAAACCTACTAAATCTATTATATACCTATGATTTAAAAATGTCAAGCCCCCCGTGTTACACTGCTGCTCCCGTGCTTATCCCTGCCCGATCACATCTATATGGCAGCACTTCATCGCTTCAAGTGCATTGTTATGGCTCTCCGGCGTTACCCCTGCACAGCATTCAGCGTCAACTGTTATCTTCGTCTCCGGGATACGTGCCTTTATCAGCATCGCATTGGATATAACGCAGATATCAGTACACAGCCCCACGAGCACCACCTCGTCTGTCTTCGGGTCTGCGGCAATATACTCCGCAAGGTCATAGGAGCCAAAGGTCGGCTTGTCGATTATCGTGCAGCCGGTAGTATCAAGTGCGGAGGATATCTCCCAGCCGTGCGTGCCCCTGATACAGTGCGGCACGGGCAGCTTCCTCCCCTCCATTGTCGAAAGATAGTCCTCTCCGTGAGTATCCCTTGTGAAAACGATATCCCACCCGGCACTGCGGAATTCCTCTATCCTCCGGGCTACAGCCGGAACTATCGCCGCAGCCTCCGGAGTGCCGAGAGCACCGTCAATAAAATCATTCTGCATATCAATTACTGCAAGTACCTTCATAAGCTCACGCCTTTCATATCTGTGAGAACACGCTGCCGATACGCTCGTTTATGAGCAGGTCAGCAGAATCGTCCTGCGGTGTTGTGGACAGGTTTATCATTATCAGGTGTCTGCCGGAGAAGTATTTGACAAGCCCGGCAGCCGGGTATACATTCAGCGATGTGCCGCCGATTATCATGGTATCAGCATCCGCAATAGCATCCACTGCATCATTTAGCGTATCCAAGTTGAGCGATTCGCCGTAAAGCACAACGTCCGGCTTTATGACACCGCCGCAGCTGCACCGGGGAACGTCCTCAGTCGCAAGGATATCCTCCGCAGTATAAGCCTTTCCGCACAGGGTACAGTAATTTCTCAGCGTACTTCCGTGCAGCTCGATCACTTTCCTGCTCCCGGCAGCCTGATGAAGCCCGTCTATGTTCTGCGTAACGACACCCGTCAGCTTACCCTCCTTTTCAAGCTGTGCGAGCCGGAGATGTGCCGGATTCGGCTTTGCGTCGGGGCATATCATCTTCGCCCTGTAGAAGCGGTAAAACTCCGCCGTTTTGCTCTCAAAAAACTCATGGCTGAGTATCATCTCCGGAGGATAGTCCCACTGCTGACGATAAAGCCCGTCAACGCTCCGGAAATCCGGAATGCCGCTCTCCGTGGAAACTCCTGCACCGCCGAAGAAAACTATCCTGTCGGACTTTGCAACGTATTCCCTGAGAAGTGCTATCTTCTCCTGTACTGTCATATCGTTTCCCGGCATATCAATCACCCATTACCTTTACATAGAATCTGCGCTCTCTCGGGCCGTCAAATTCGCAGAAATATATCCCCTGCCACGTACCGAGAAGCGGCTTTCCTCCCGTGATTATCACCATTTCACTCGCCCCGACTGCCGAGGATTTCAGATGAGCGTCAGAATTGCCCTCTGCGTGTCTGAATGCCGGGATATCGGGAAAGGTCTTTGCAAGTCCCATTATGAAATCGGACTTGACATCGGGGTCGGCATTCTCGTTGATAGTTATTGCAGCGGTCGTATGCGGACAGAACACAACGCAGATGCCCTCATTCACGCCGCTTTCACGGACAGCCTCCCTCACCTCACTGGTTATCTCAACAAGCCCCTGTGACGGCGTGCTGAGCTGGAATGTAAACAGCATATAATTACCCCCTATCGTTGTTTTGCACGGCAGAAGCTGCTGAGCGTACAGACATTGCACTTAGGGCTTCTTGCACGGCATATATCCCGCCCGAATTCTACTGTCTGGTGGCAGAATTTATTCGATATCTCCGGCGGCAGCAGCTTTCTCAGGTCATTTTCGACCTTAGCCGGCTCGGTATTGTCGGTAAGTCCGAGCCTGTTTGTGATACGTATGCAGTGCGTATCGGTAACGACCGCCGGCTTTCTGTAGATATCCCCAAGCACAAGATTTGCCGTCTTTCTTCCGATACCGGGCAGGCTCAGCAGCTCCTCCATAGTATCCGGCACCTCGCCGCCGAAATCATCAAGCAGCCTCTGTGCCATTTCTTTGAGGCTTTTCGCCTTTGTCCTGTAGAAGCCGCACGGCTTAACGTCCTGCTCAAGCTCAGCGATATCCGCCTCCGCAAATGCCTTCAGGTCGGGATATTTCACGAACAGCGTCCTTGTCACGATGTTCACTCTTGCATCGGTACACTGCGCAGCGAGCCGTGCGGAAAACATCAGCTCATAGGGCTTGTCGTACACAAGCGTACACTCAACGTCCGGGTACAGCCTTTCAAGCTCTGCAACGGCAAGCTCCGCACGCTTTTTCCGTGTCAGCCTTATTTTTTTCTCAGTCTCCAACGCTCCCGCCTCCTTTGCTTATTTCAGCGAAGCTCCGGCGTTTTCCGAGCATATCGTCATACACCCTGTACATCTGCTGGACTGTATTTTCAAGAAAATAGTAGTGCTTTATGTAGAATGCAAGAAGCACGAGTATTATAGTAACGAGCAGCAGCAGGAAGATATTTTCGGTAACGAGCAGACCGATGATAAAGACCGCAAGCACCAGAGCAAACAGCATAGTCACGAGAAAGTGTACTATCCTTTCGTGCTGCATGAACGCAATTTTGTCCCTGTGCTCAGCGATCAGCTCATCAAGGGTATCCATATCGGGGCAGCTGCCGAGCCTTGCGGCGATATCCGCCATATATTCTGTGAGATACTTTGTCATATCATCATTCCTTTCACAGCTCATCCATATCGCTGCCGTGCTGCTCGCTTTTCTTCTTCAGCTCCTCATACTGCACCTGATAATCGTCCTTTATATTCCTCTGCACAGCATTCATGTTCTGCTCCTCGAACCTCTCATTGAAGTACGGGAAGCCGTACTGCTGCTCAAGCCAGCGGTACTTCCTGTTCGCAAGCACCCCCATGACCGCAAGTGCCACACTGCCTGCCGCAAGCCCGTCGTTCCACACAGACGGATACAGTATCGCTCCCATTACTGCAATTATAGGTGCAGCTACGGTGAAAACGTCGTTCTTCCTGTATGCCCCGTAAAAGCCGCAGCCGAGTATCAGTGCCTTGAATATCATCCCGTCGAGCAGAGAGCCGCCCCTGCCGAACGTGATAAGCGTGGATATCCCGACGCTGAGGATAGGTATCAGGCACATCACGCCGTATATCACCGCTGTGGAATTGTATACCCTTGTACACGTTTTGATCTGTATACGGTTTTTTGCAAACTCTTCTTCAAGCCCCATGACTTCATCTCCCTGTTTTATAACGTTTTCTGCGTATCCTGCTGTAACAGTCGCACTCTATCCTGCATATTATATGTCAGCCGGTCAGACATCGGCAATGTTTGTCAGTATCCCAGCCGGAGAAATATCTATCGTTCCGAATGACGGCGGCAGCGAATCGTGCGGAATGCTCACGCTTCCGGGATTCATTATGTAGAAGCCGTCCTCATACTTGTTGTAGCGGACATGAGTGTGCCCGTAGAGTATGATATCGCACCCGAAGCCTGCGGCGGTACGCTTTATTATGCTCAGGTCGTTCTTCACCGCCTGAGAATGCCCGTGTGCCGCAAATATCTTATGCCCGGCAGCAGGTATGACAAGATATCCCGGAAGCATACTGTTATAGTCACAGTTTCCGGCTACACGCTTTATTTTGTCGGAATAATCCATGTGCATGAGGATAAAGCTGTTAAGGTCGTGCTCTCCGTCGCCGAGATGTATGAACATATCCGCATCAGAGCAGCGGAGTATCACTGACTCGACAGCCTTATAATTTCCGTGTGAATCTGACATAACGATAATACGCATATTTTCCCCTCCGATCTGTATATAATTATTATACCACACCCGGAGAGGAAAAGCAACAGGAAAAAGACTTTATAGTGAACGTCAGAAAAAAATGCCGTTTGCTATGCCTGCGGCAAAGTACGCAGCGTTTCACAAGACCTATGAAGGGAGCACGATACATGAACAACGGCGGCAAAAATATCGACAAAAACCAGCTCAGCGGTCTTCTCGGAGCTGTCAGCAAAAAGATAGGAGTTCCCCCGGAGCAGCTGAAAAAAGACCTTGAAGCAGGCAGGTTTGACAAGGCACTCGCCGGAATGAACGAGTCTGATGCGGCAAAATTCCGCATGGCTGTCAACAACCCGGCAATGGTGGAGAAGCTTATGTCAACTCCGCAGGCAAAGGCACTTTACAAAAAGCTCACCGGAGAGTGAGCCTATGGACAATAACAAAGACCTCACCGGAAAGATAAGTGAGCTGCTTTCGGACGAGGAAAGTCTGAGGCAGCTCATGGAGCTTGCACAGATGTTCAGGTCGGGCGATATCCCGGACAACGGCGATGAACAGGACAGCTCAGCAGGCGGTGCGGAGAGCGGCACCGGAGAGGACAGTGCGGCTGAAAAGCCCGGAGATATGCCCGATATCGGCAGTATCATGCGGCTTGCGGGGCTTGCCGGGGCTGCGGCACAGGGCGACCGGAATACAGAGCTGCTCACAGCTCTGAAGCCGCACCTGAGTGCGGAAAGGCAGAAAAGAGTTGACCGGGCTATAAAGCTGATGAAGCTGCTTGCGGTGTGGAATCTTGCGAAGGAGAGCGGTCTGCTCAATGATGTGCTGTAGCTGATGCGGAAAAGAGGTGGGCAGAATGGCAGATAATATGCACCGGACGGGCAGAAACAATATGCTGCGGCAGAGAGCTGGTCAGCCGCCTGTTGTGCGTATCCCGGAGTTCAGAGACAGTGCGGATATGACCGGTAAAAAGCCGGAGAAGCACGATATACCGCCGGCAAGTCCGCCTGTCAGACCTCCGGTGCACCGCAGCAGCCCGGCTATGGGCTTTCTCAATGAGATACTCGGCGGCGGAGTTGACCGGGATACTCTGCTCATCGCCGCTCTCCTGCTCATGCTTATCCGTGACGGCGGGGATATGCGGCTCATACTCGCACTTGCATATATACTTCTGTAGACTGGGGGTGATCTTCTGAACGTAAGTACGATATTCGGCTTTATCTGTGCGGCGGCTGCCGGGATAATGCTCATCTGGTACGACAGACGGCGTCACAGACTGCGGTCTTTTCTTGCCGGGGCAGTATCCGGACTTGCCGCACTTATGCTCGTGAACATTTTCGGCGGATATATCGGCACCTCGCTCCATCTTAACCTTTTCAACCTCTGCGGCAGTGCTGTCCTCGGCGTGCCGTTTGTTGTATGTATGACAGTGCTGAGCTGTTTTCTGTAATTTACACAGTTTTTTCATCAAAACACTTGAATTTATATGAAATATATGCTAAAATAAATGTATAATTACAGAACGGAGGTGTACTATGAACATTATAGACATCATCAATAAGACAAAACGGCAGACTGAGCTTTCTGCTGATGAGATAGCGTGGGTCGTGGACGGCTATACCGCAGGAGAGATACCCGACGCACAGATGGCTGCGTGGCTCATGGCTGTGCGTCTGAGGGGACTTACCGAAAGGGAGACCTCGGCTCTTACGCTCGCTATGCTCAGAAGCGGCAGCTATGTTGACCTGAGCGGCATATCCGCTGTGACGGTGGACAAGCACAGTACAGGCGGTGTCGGCGACAAGACCACCCTGATAGTCGGCCCTGCTGTGGCAGCGTGCGGTGCGGCTGTACCGAAAATGTCCGGCAGAGGTCTTGGACACACCGGCGGCACGATAGACAAGCTCGAAAGTATTCCCGGATTCCGGACTGAGCTGGAGCATGAGGAATTTATATCTGTCGTTGAGAAGAACGGCTTTGCGGTAACATCACAGAGCCGTGAGCTTTGCCCGGCGGACAAGAGGATATACGCCCTCAGGGATATCACCGGGACTGTTGATAGTATACCTCTGATATGCTCAAGTATCATGAGCAAAAAGCTTGCAGTCGGGGCGGACTGCCTGCTGCTCGATGTGAAGTACGGCTCCGGTGCGTTCATGAAAACGTCCGATGAAGCACGCAGGCTCGCAGGTCTTATGGAGAGCACCGGAAGAGCTGCCGGAAAGAGGGTAAGGGCTGATGTTACAGATATGAACGCCCCCCTCGGCAGCTGTATAGGCAACGCTCTTGAGGTGCGTGAGGCGATAGAGGTATTACAGGGCAGGATAAGCTCCGGGCAGCTTTACGATACCTGCGTGCAGCTTGGGGCGGATATGCTGGAGCTTGCAGAGCAGGGCGATAACGACAGCGTAAACAGGATAAGGAAGGCTATTGCGGACGGAAGTGCTCTGGAGGTGCTGCGGAGGACTATCGAAATGCAGGGCGGCGACCCCGGAGTATGCGACGATACATCACTTCTGCCTCAGGCAAGGTGCAGCTATACTCTGAGGGCTTCGAGCGATATCCGGGTGAATTCCGTTGACTGCGAGGAGCTTGGAATGGTGTCGCTCATACTCGGTGCAGGACGGCTCAGCAGCGGCGACAGGCTCGACCCGACGGCTGGTATAGTTATGGAGTGTGCTCCGGGGGACAGGCTTGCGGCTGGTGCTCCGATACTGACTCTGTATTCCTCGCTGTGCAGCGATTTTTCAGAGGCGGCAGTACGTGCTCTGAATGCCATAGACCGCTCGGCGTGCAGGATCGCAGCCTACTGAGTGCAAAGATGATCCGGTGAATAGTGGATAGCGGGTGCTCACAATGCCGCTGTTATTCACTATTCACTTTTCTGCTGTCTTTTTTTCAAAAGCTCTTAAACGGTCTGAAAAACTTCCATATAACAGAATAACGAAATGTTAATGGAGACCTGCAAATAAAAGTCAAGGGGTTAAATAGAAGTTTCACACAACTTTCACAGAAGAAAAAAACAGACACGACAATAAGACCGCCGAAGCGGTCTGAAAAAAATCAAAATGCAGTTGAAGCCGACCGGCAACCTTGACAGAACATCATAAAAATGCTGTGTGCGTCGTGCCGACGGTGAGGAACTCATGAATAGAGGAAGTCAGTCACCATCGGTGGCAGCCATTGTAGCATTTTTATGATAACCTGTCAAGGTCGGGGCGGCTGCACCGTGCCTGTGTTTG
>JAFVFL010000022.1 GCA_017475555.1 Ruminococcus sp. | reverse complement strand
TTGCAATGCTCGCACTTGCGATAACAGCTGCATTCGCTGCTCGTTCAAGGAAGAAGGACGACGAGTGATCGACACAATAACCAGGGCTTAACGCCTGACTGAACAAGGCTCCCCCGGAAGAAATTCCGGGGGAGTTTTTTTCCTGTTTTGAGTCTGTAGCACCGGATCATCGGATAGTTCTGGTCGTGACGAATAACGGACGGTGCAAGTGCTGACGCATTTCAAGGAGGGCAGCACAGACTTCCATAATTAATGCCGGAGGATAATCGGAGATCGCAATATAGGCGGGTATAAAGCAAAATGTGCTGACAGGGTATTGATTTTTTTCTTTATTTGTGATATAATAATTATGTTCAATTTTTTCATGAAAGGGTTCTGATGATGAAGATAAGCTTTTCTACGCTTGCCTGCCCGGATTTCGAGTGGGTGGATATCTATTCTATGGCTAAGGACTTCGGCTTCGACGGTATCGAGGTCAGAGGTATCGGCAGGGAGACATCTGCTCCCAAGGCAGCTCCGTTCTCTGAGGCGAGACTGCCGGACACTGTCGCTAAGCTTCGTTCGCTCCGCCTTGAGATACCATGTCTTACCTCCGGTGCGTGCCTTAAATTCCGTGACAAGGAGGAGGAAAACCGCCGTGAGATCACTGAGTACGCTGCACTTGCACAGAAGCTCGGTACTCCGTATGTGCGTATCCTTGCCGACCTTGATCCTATGCCGGCTGATGAGATCGACGATGACTATATCGCACAGGAGCTGAAGGCTCTCGTTCCGGTCGCTGAGGAGTACAATGTCACGTTCCTCGTTGAGACAAACGGAGTATACAGCGATACCGCACGCCTTGCGAGGCTGCTCGATAAGGTGAAGAGCCGCAAGATAGCCGCACTCTGGGATATGCACCACCCGTACCGATTCAATAATGAATCTCCGGAGACTACTGTTGCAAACCTCGGAGAGCATATCAAGTTCATTCAGGTCAAGGACAGTATCGTCCGTGAGGACGGCAGCGTTGAGTACAAGATCCTCGGCGACGGCGATATCCCGGTCAGGGATATGATAGACGCACTTGACACTATCAACTACAAAGGCTATATTTCCCTTGAATGGGTCAAGAGGTGGGCTCCTGAGCTGAGTGACGCAGGTATCGTAGTTCCCCGCTTTGCGAGCTATATGGAGAACTACCGCACAAAGCACAAGCACTCTCTCCAGACGAGCATAAAGGGTGACGGACAGTACCCGTGGCCGAAGGAGAGGATACTCAACTACACATTCCCGGACGTACTCGACCGGATATGTGAGGAGTTCCCGAACCAGTACGCATTCCGCTATACTGAGCTTGACTATACCCGGACATATCCGGAGTTCAGGGACGATGTCGATACATTTGCACGTGCTCTGCTGGCTATGGGAGTTAAAAAGGGCGACCACGTTGCTATATGGGCTACAAACGTTCCGCAGTGGTACATAACCTTCTGGGCTACAACAAAGATCGGTGCTGTCCTTGTTACTGTCAACAGCGAGTACCGCATACATGAGGCGGAGTATCTTCTCAAGCAGTCCGATACCATGACGCTCGTCATGATAGACGGTATCAAGAATATAAGCTATATCGACATAATCAAGGAGCTTTGTCCGGAGCTGAGCAGCTGTGCTCCCGGTGAGCTGAAGGCTGAGAAGCTTCCTTATCTGAAAAATGTCATTACCTGTGATTCCAGGAATCCCGGCTGCTTCACATGGGAAGAGGCTATGGAGAAGTCGGCAGAGGTGCCGTACAGCGAGGTGGAAAAGGTACGCAGGACTATTGATATACATGATGTGTGCAATATGCAGTACACCTCCGGCACTACAGGCTTCCCGAAGGGCGTTATGCTCACGCACTATAACGTTGTCAACAACGGTAAGGCTATAGGTGATTGTATGGATCTTTCCACAGCCGACCGCATGATGATCCAGGTGCCGATGTTCCACTGCTTCGGAATGGTGCTTGCTATGACCGCCTCGGTGACACACGGCACTACTATGTCGCCGATAACCCGCTTCTCGCCGAGAAAGGGACTTGCGTGCATAAATAAGGAGAGGATAACCTGCTTCCACGGCGTTCCGACAATGTTCATAGCAATGCTCGGTCATGAGGACTTTGAAAAGACCGATTTCTCCTACATGAGAACTGGTATCATGGCTGGCTCTCCGTGTCCGATAAAGACTATGGAGGAGGTCATCGAGAAAATGCACATGAGCGAGATATGTATCACCTACGGTCAGACCGAGGCTTCTCCGGCAACGACCATGAGCAAGACTACAGATACTATCGAGCAGCGTGTCAATACGGTAGGCGGGCCTATATTCGGTGTTGAGTGCAGGATAGTAGACCCGGAGACGAACGAAGTCCTGCCTGATGACGTTGACGGAGAGTTCGTTGCAAGGGGCTATAATATAATGAAGGGCTACTACAAGATGCCTGAGGCAACAGCTGCTGCGATAGACTCCGACGGCTGGCTGCATACCGGCGACCTTGCACGCAGAAGATCGTCTGACGGATACTACAAGATAACCGGAAGAATAAAGGATATGATCATCAGAGGCGGTGAGAATATCTACCCCAAGGAGATAGAGGATTTCCTTTATACATACCCGAAGGTAAAGGATGTTCAGGTCATCGGCGTGCCGGACGAGGCATACGGCGAGGAGATAATGGCTTGCATTGTCCTCCAGGACGGTGAAGAGTGTTCTGAGCAGGAGATAAAGGATTTCTGCCTTGCGAGAATGGCAAAGCATAAATGCCCGAGATATGTGGATTTCGTTGAGGGATTCCCGATGAACGCCGCAGGCAAGATACTTAAATACAAGATGAGAGAGCAGGCTGTTGAGAAGCTCAAGCTCCACAACGCAAACAGCATAGAAACAGCATAAGAGCTTCTTTGTTGTTTCTCAGGATATCAGCATAAATAATCGGGGGAGCCTGTGAAAAGGCTCCCCCGATAACAGTTTAAATGCTGTCTGTGGATATTCTATGAAAGGTCGTTGAGGATCTTGTCTAAGACAGGGAAATCCTTATCCCATGTTTCCTGCATATCCTCCTCTTTGTCATACATCAGGTTTCGTGGAGTACGAATGGCGATGAACCAGTCGTCCGGTATCTGCTCAGGAGACAAGCCGACCCGCTGTGCAAAGGGCGTGTCAGAAAGTATGAACGCATAGCCGCTGATGTGCGGGAGGACAGCCTCATTCCCGGAGTAAAGCGTTTCCAGGTCGGCAAAGACCTCATCAGCCCGGAGAATATCCGGTACCTTGCCGCTGCCGATAACGATAACGGCTTCTGCGGATTGCAGCTCAGCTGTCATTTTCGTATCAACGCCGTTTGCGTAATTCTTCTGCGGACTGTCGGAGTATGCGATGTAGTACACAGATGTAAGCACCTCACCGTTGCCGTTGAAATCGTCTGCAAATGACGAGACATACTCTGAGAGCTGCGAGCCCTCACCGAGAGCCTGATTCTCGCCGATAACGAGGACAATGATATCCGGATTCTCACGGGTCACAAGGCTATAGATGAGGAACGAAAAAATACACACACAGACCACTCCGATACCGAGCCACCATTTGTTGTGGTAGAAGAAATTGCTTATCCTCTGCCCGAATGTCAGCTTTACTTCCTCCTCGTGCTCCTCGTGTATTGTTTCGCTTTCCTCGATAAGCCCCTGTTTGAGCCGGATAAGCTCCTTTTTCTCCTCATACAGCCGCCGGTCATGCTCCTCACGGAGCTTTTTTTCACGCTCTGCGAGCTTTTTTTGAAGCTCCTCCTGAAGCCGCTGCTGCTCCTCCTGTTCGTGCTGCTGTATTTCCCTGGCGGACTGCAAAACGCTTTTCGAGATGTGTATCTTGTCGTCAGACGGTGCAGCTGCGGGCTTTTCGCCTGATACAGCCGGGTCTTTATCCTTTGCCATTACTTGGATATAGCAAGAACTACAAAGCGTATCTGTCCGGACGGAGCCTCTACTATGAACTCCTCGCCGACTCTCTTCTTCATTGCGGCGCTTCCGATCGGAGACTCCTCAGAGATATGACCATTCGGGATATCTACGTGGCTTGTATCAACAATTGCGAAGTCAGCTACTGCACCTGTTGCGAGGTTTTTCAGCTGAAACTTTGAGCCGATGCCGATCTCATCAACGGAGATATCGGCGTCCTCGATTATCTCGGCGTTGTCCTTATCGTACTGCTTTTCAGCGATCTTGGCTTCAAGAATAGCCTGCTCGTTCATTGCCTCATCATACTCAGCATTCTCAGAGAGGTCTCCGTAGGAACGTGCTACCTTGAGCTTTTCAGCAATTTCGGTACGCTTCTTTTTCAGCTCGTCCAGCTCCCGGCAAAGGCGGTCGTAGCTGGATCTGGACATCTTCTTACTCATAATGAACAGCTCCTTAATATATATATTATCAATATTTTCCGTAATATCGGGTATCGGCGTCATGCGTTTACCCGATACTGCACAGATATAATTATAGTATATTTTCTCCGAAATGTCAAGAGCCGGAGCCGGCTCATAACAGAATAAAGCCCCCGGTCAGCCGGGGGCGAAAATTCTACTCTGCATTTACTTCACCGAAAGGGACTATTGAGACTGCCATTTTCCCCATTTCCTCATATCTCTGCTCTGTAAGGGACTTTGAATAATATGTATTCTCCCATTTCAGAGGGTCGTTGAAGATATAATTATTCTGGTCATACCCGACGAGCACAAGGCAGTGCTCATTGGAACGCCACGTGAAAAAGTCGCCGTCATCGCCGATCACCCATGTGATTCCGCTGTCATAGGTCGCCGACATACCAATGCTTCCCCATATGAGTACGGGATAGCCGTTGTCTATGTATCTGCTGCATATCTCCTCAAGGCTCATACCATCGAGCGAGGTCGGTGCGAGCGGCTTGTCCTCAAGTACACGATACAGGCACTTCATTATTGCGCCGCTGTAGCAGCCGAATCCTGCACCCTCATCAAGCTTGCCGATGAAGCTGTCATTCGGGTCGCCGCCGTGCAGCTCTCCGTCCTTGTCGCTCTTTTCGAGGTTCTCAGCCTTGATATATCCCTCAGACACAAGCTCTCCGGCAGTAATGTCGATACCGTGGAAGGCGAGCAGCATTGAGGTGCTCACAAGCTCACACCCGGTCGGGTATGCACTCTGCGATATGTATGGTACGTCGATAGCAGCGTTTGTCTTTGTTTCAGAAGAGCGTTCGAGTATCGCCGGGGTTGCGGTCGTGGTGGTTTCTTCTGTTGCAGCGGTGGTAACAGCTGTGGTCAGGACTACAGCTTTCGGCTCAGCCGCAGCAGACAGCGTCAGCTCCTGCCTCTCAGCCGGCAGCACAGGACTTTCCTGAGCACGGCTCGTTGAAGCGGCACATATCATCAGTGCGAACACAGCGATAAGCACAGCCGGGAGACGCTTCAGATATTCTGGCAAAAAGTACATTGGTCTACCTCTCGTTATGTGGATACGATTCCTACTATATATTATTAATTATTTTTTTGGAAATGTCAAGCGGCAAACCATATAAATTAATTTTGTTTTTTCTCCGGAAAAGTATCATATTCGTCATAAAAGCCGCCCGGAGGATACGGACGGCTTTTAACCTATTTACAGTTTATAGCTTCGTATTATAGTTTCGTTTCCGAGGGCATACTCCACACGCAGGATATTGTCGGCAAGCGAAGCGGAGGATATCACGGCTGACCGGAAATTCAGGATCTCCGAAAGTATTTTCTTCTGCTGAGGGCTGTACTCTGCGAAATTGTCCGAGGTGAAGAATACTCCGCCCGCCGCAGCATTTATCTCCGCAAGGCACTGTCTCTGCCGCAGCGTCATTGTGTTGCTTGTGCTGCGGAGTATGAACACATCAGGGTCATTGATAAACGCCCTGCCGTTGAGCTGACGGCGGAATACGGTGTTCAGAAGGCTGTTTTTCGTGCTTATACGCTCTCTGTGTGCAAGTCTCATATACGGCTTGTCGTCCCAGTCCGGGCTGACATCGCAGCCGATACGGCAGTAGTCTGCACGCCCGAAAGCAGCTGCAAGAGGTACACCGCAGGCGAGGATATATGCGTCCCCGGCACATTCACGGAGAAAGTCCATAGCCTGAGCCATTATCTGTCCTCTTGTCCGGTCGGAGCGTGGGAGAATGCAGGCGGCATAGAGAAAATCAAGCTTCAGCAGCTTAAAGCCCCACACGTTCACAGCGGTATCTATGACATGGCGGATATAGTCCCTTACGTGCCGGTTGCAGATATCGAGTGCATACGAGCCGCTCCAGTTCGAGCCGGCTCTCACGAGAGTGCCGCTCCTGTCACGCAGTATCCAGTCGTTATGCTCTGAGAACAGCTCCGAGCCCTCCTCACACACGAATGGAGCGAGCCAAATCCCTGGTATATAGCCCTCTGAGGATATTTTTTCTGCAACAGGCTGCATTCCGCCGGGGAATTTGCCTTTGTCAATGCTGAGCCAGTCCCCGACAGCTGTCTGGAAGCCGTCATCTATCTGGAATACCCTCGCACCGAAGCCTGACTCGCTGTCAGCCCTGAGAGCCGCAAGGTCACGGGTGATGACGCCCTCGTTTATGTTCTGATAGTGTCTGTACCAGCTGGTATAGCCCGACATTGGTACTGCGTCCGGACGCAGAGTGATACCAAGCTGACTGAAATATCCGTCAAATACGCTATTCTCCGTACCCTCTGCGGTATACAGCCTTATCCCGTCATATTCCGTACCGGCTCTGAGCGTAAGTCCACGGCAGTCCTTTTCAAAGCTTATCGTGCTGCTCCGGGTATCGGTCTTTATCTGAGTAAAGCCGGAGTCCTCATTGAGTGAGCCGAAAAAGCTGTATGTCTCGCCGCTCCGGATATAGCCATAGGTAAACCCGTGAAGCTGACCGGGCTTTCCGGGGTATTCGGCAAAGGTGTAGTCGCCGTACTGACTGAAGGAGAAACGCTCGTTTATCTGCCGTGGGATATGCTTTATCCCACGCATTGTATCATTTATCGTATGCTCGGTGCTGTCCGTCCACGACTGATATCCGCTGAGGAATATCCTCTCCTGCGGCGAAAAGCTGCGTTCAAATACCGCTTCGAGCCGCAGTATGCGTATATCCGCAGCAGCAGTCACAGAAACAGTGAATATACCGGTATCATTTATCCTGACTGACACGATATCGTTTTCAAAGCTGTGCGAGGTGCGTACAGAGAAGCGTTCCTCACCGCAGCGGCACGAGAATAGAAGCTCCTTAAATCTCATCATTTTCTGTCTCCTTTTCGTTAGTTTCGCTTGTTGCAGCAATAGAGGCGAGCATTTTCTTTTCGTTGTACCTCAGGAATACAAGTCCTCCGGCAAGGCACAGTACAGCTGCTGTTATGGCAGTGAGTCTGTAGCCGATATTATGCCCGGACTCGCCTGCCGGGGTACTGCTGCCTATGACCGCAATGCTCGTGAACAGGAGCATTGCCGCAGACTGACCGAGCTTGAACGCAAAGGTCCTTGCGGCATAGAACATACCCTGACGGCTCTCCCCGGTAGCAAGCTTGTCGGATTCAGATATATCCGCAACCACAGCCTGCGGGAGTATGCCGAGTATTGCCATTGGCACAGCTGCAAGCACAGCTATCATGACGCCGTATACTACAGCCGGGATCGGAGTAAGTCCGGCAGCTGCCGTTACAAGGAAGGTCAGCGAGAAGAATATGAATGCAAAGCATATCAGCTTTTTCTTGCCGAGCTTTTTGGAGAGTACATTTACAGCCGGATAGCAAAGCAGGGACATCACTGTCATTATCGCAAACATCGGGAATGTCATAGTAGAATCCAGTCCGAGAAGCTCAGTGATATAGAACGAAAGTCCGGTCTGGAAGAGGGTGAGTCCTATCCAGTAGAGGATATCCGAGCATACGAACAGCCGGAAATCCTTGTTTCTGAAGGTTCCGAGGAGCGAACGGAATGCCGGAGTTTCGGACGGTGTCGTGTCGGCATAGGTATTCTCGTCGATAAGGAATGCCGGGACGAGCATACATATCACAGCGACGGCGGCGAGTATGGCAACGGTTATCCTGAAGCTCCCCGCATAGCCTGCACTGTCAATGAAAGCAGCGGCAATGTTCGGCACGAGGTACGCAACAGCTGTGCCGAAGAAATAGGTAACAGAGATGAATGTTGAAAGATTTATCCTTGCATTCTGAGTTCTGCCAAGCTCCGGGATAAGTGCGTTATACGGAGTGCAGTAGCAGGTCATGCAGAAATAGAAAAGCATAGCAAAGATGAACAGGCAGACCACATTGCCGAAGCTGCCCGGCTCAAACGGCGAAACGAAGATGAGCACAGTCACTATACCGAACGGGACAGCTGCGAAACGCATGAACGGGATACGCCTGCCGAGCCTGTGCTTCAGGCTGTCGGACTTTCCGGCGATGAGAGGGTCTGTAACGGCGTCAAATATACGTCCGAGGGCAGTTATCGCACCGATAGCCGTAACGATACCGAGGAGCTTTCCCTGCGGTATGTACACAAGCTGTCCCTTTGCAAGCTCTGACGCTCCGGGCTGAAAATAGAATACCAGCCAGTTGGAGATTATTCCGGAGAGCAGTGACCAGCCGAGCTGTCCTATCGCAAATATCCAGAGTATCTTATTTGATGCTGTCTTTATTTCCTTGGTGTTCATGGCTTAGTCCTTTCTGAGATAGCATACTCCTGCCTCAATGATCATTTCAAGCTCATATTTAGCGTAGGTGAAGTCGTCCGAGGGAAGTATCTCTCCCTGCGTCAGCTTCTTTCCGAGCTCAAGCAGGGCGTGTGCAAAGCTGCCGTAAAACAGCCTTACGTCGATATTATCCCTTACAGTCCCGTCGGCTATACCGGCAACATAGGATTTTTCAAATACGCTGTAGAAATTGAGAATCGAGCGGTCGTATTCCCTGAGCTGCTCCTTCGGCACCTTCTCGCTCAGCAGCAGCAGGTCAAATTCGCCGAGCAGCCTCATGAAGCCGGGGTGAGCCTCATACATGACCACGAACATCTTCATCAGGTCGGTCAGCTGCTTTATACCGCTCTGACTGAGGAATACCTCCGACTCGAAGATATCCGAGAACATCTCCCTCAGCTGCTTCCACAGGTGGGTCATCGCAGCAATGGTGATACCGGTCTTTGTGCCGAAATAGCGGTAAAGAGTGGCAACGCCTATGCCGCACTCATCGGCTATATCGGTCATTTTCACAGCCTCAATGCCGTCACGGACAAACATCTGGGCACTGACCTCCACAGCCCTTTCGAGTCTCTTTGTTTTGAGATTTTTTGCAGAAAATTCATTATTCACTTGACAAACCTCCCTTTTTTGTGGTAGAATATTACTATCACCTGATAGTTAGTCTATCATATTTTTCAGCATTTGTCAATAGTTTTTCAGAAAAAACACGATTTCAATGTGAAAAGACATTATTTTAATCAATTAAGGAGAATCAGCATGGACAGGTCAAAATTTATTTTCGGCAACGAGATATCCCGGACTGCCTACCGCCGGGCGATCAGAACCAAGGCAAAGTATTACAGAAGGTACGGCGATGACTCTGACAGAGAGCTTCATCTTTCCGCCGCAGAGATACCCTCGGTCGGCGAAGCACTCGGTATAAAGCAGCTCGTTCTCTCCGGAGAAAGCGGCGTCAGCTTCGGCGAAAAGAGCGTGATAATCGGCAATATCCGCATGGGCTTTGGGCATTACCGGATATCTATGGCGCTTGCGTCTGCCGCAAGGTCACTCGGATATGAGCCGTACTGGTTCGACCTGCATTCATTCAGCGATGCGGCGTGCGGAAAGATAATCGCCGGGCAGAACAGTATGTATTCCCTCGGCTCACGCCTTTCGCAGAGCATTCCGCTATTCAATAAGCTGGTGTGGGAGCCGCTCAACAGTGAGGGCTTCCGCAGACTGAGCTACAATTCCTCCGACCAGAAGACTGCGGAGCTTATGACCTCGGTGTATCGTGATCTGCCGAAGGATATACCATTTATAGCGGCACACGTGTGGCCCGCACAGGCGGCTGTACACGCCGGACTGACAAATGTTGTCAATGCGATACCGGACAACTGGCCTATGGCTCTTCATCTTGCTGAGGGAGCACTGCATACTGTGCAGACTCCGTCGGCGGCACTCGGCTACAGAGCACTCAGAGGCATGGACGGAAAGCATATCCTGAAGCCTATGCCTGCCGGGTCAGTCGTGTGTACGGGACATTATATCGACCACGAGCTTGCGGCGAATATCGGCGAGGACTGCACAAGACGCATAGAAAGGGCAGAGAACGGCGGAACTAAGCGGTGGCTCATGTCTGTGGGCGGAGCGGGTGCTCAGCGGGATATCTTTATCAGCATCGTCCGCCGGCTGCTGCCGTCAGTGAAGTCCGGAAGAGCGGCACTGTTTATCAATGTAGGCGATCATATGGGCGTATGGAGGGAGCTTACGGCTGCGATACCGGAGCTTAAAGCTCTTTCAACGGAGCATTTTGACGATTTTGCGGAGACTGCGGGATTTGCGGAGAATGTACGCACGGGAGATGTCAGCGGAGTACACGCATTCTGCCACAGTGATATATTTGCAGCGGTATATTCAACGAATCTGCTTATGAGAGCGGCTGATGTGCTTATAACGAAGCCGAGTGAGCTGGCATTCTACCCTGTTCCAAAGCTTATGATAAAGCGTGTAGGCGGACATGAGGCGTGGGGAGCGATACGTGCGGCGGAGGTCGGCGACGGAACCTATGAATGCACTACAGCGGCTGAAACAGGGGCAATGCTGGAGCTTATGCAGAACAGCGGCGATGTTATCGCAGATATGTGCAGAAATATAATGACTGCGAACCGTGCGGGGCTGTACAACGGTGCGTACAGGGTCGTTGAGCTTGCCGCCGGGAAAAAGTGAGTGATACAGGGGGATGAACATGATATACATGACAGGGGATACACATGGAGACTATAACGATCTCGCCTGCCGGATAAGGTCGAGTACCGCCGGTGAGGGGGATCATGTGATAATAACCGGAGATTTCGGGTTCGTGTGGCGTGAGGGAGCATACAGTGACCATGCCGGAGATCTTGACAGGCTTGAAAGATTTTCGTGTACTATACTCTTTGCGGACGGCAACCATGAGGACTATGACCTGCTTGAGAAATATCCGGAGGAGGACTGGCACGGCGGCAGAGTACACAGGATAAGAAGCAATATCCTGCACCTGATGAGAGGATATGTCTTCGATATCGGCGGCAGCAGCTTCTTTGTATTCGGCGGTGCATACTCAGTTGACAAGGGCTGGAGGACTCCGGGTGAATCGTGGTGGAGCAGGGAGCTGCCGTCTGCGGAGGAATACCGGAGAGCATCGGAGAATCTTGAAAAATGCGGATATAAGGTCGATTACGTTGTTACGCACACCATACCTAAGCTTACAGTATATTCACTTGGGATAACGCCTGACGAGCATGATGCGGAGCTTACCGGGTATTTTGAGTGGCTTTTCGGGCACCTTGAATTCCGCCTCTGGTATGCCGGGCATTTTCACCTCAACGGCTTGTTCCGGGACAGACTGCGGATACTCTACCAGCTGATAGAGCCGATAGACAGCGTACTGGAAGAGACTGTAAATTATGATGATATTTCGGAAAATGATGAATAAATTTATCATATCAGTCAAGAATAATATCAGTTCTGAGAGACTGCTTATGAAGATCAACAGCCTCTCCGGGCAATAATTAATGGAGGCTGACATTATGAACGACCAGAACAAGAACGAGTCTATCAAGTGCAGCGTATCTCAGTGCCGTCACAACATGGTGACAGAGAACTACTGTTCACTGGACAGTATCTCCGTCGGAACTCATGAGAGCGACCCGACGGTGCCTGAGTGTACCGACTGCAACAGCTTCGTCAGAAGGACAGGCTGCTGCGAGTGACCAAGCGGCGTGCCTTATGGTACGCCGTACATATCTTCCAGCGATTTTTGTGCGAATTCAACAAAAAATCGCTGTGGATTTAGTCAGGTCGTTCAAATATTTTCCGAAGACTTGCATTATTCTCCGCATTGGAGTATAATAATAGTAGTATAAGCCATATGGCTATGCTGAATCCACCTCAGGAGGTCGAGATATCTATGAACAACAATTTTAATGACGACACTGACAAGACCGTGAAGTTCACAATGACTGAGAAAGAGAGCGAGATGAAGCAGAGACTTACTGTTATATACGATGCTCTCAGACAGAAGGGATATAACCCTGTGAATCAGATCGTGGGCTACATTCTCTCAGAGGATCCGACCTACATAACCACCTACAATAATGCGAGGAGCCTCATTCGCTATATCGACCGTGATGAGCTTCTACAGGTGCTGGTGGACAGCTATCTGAACCGCTGAGAATTGTCTGTGAAACGGACTGCATATGCAGCCCGTTTTGTCTTTTCCGGATCTGCCTGGTGCAAGGGTATCGCTCTTGCGTCGGGCAGATATGCTTTTTATGTGTTTTCTGTGAAAAATATTGCGGGGGTATTTACATTTCAGAAGAAATATGATAAAATATAAAGGATAGTAATTACTTCTGGAAAGGAGGGACAGCTGTGGCAGAGGACAATGAACGTCCGGGGATCATAGGCGTCTGCCTGTCAACTATACAGGACGCTGACCGGTTCAATCTTATAGAAGCGCTCAATAAGGCTGCCTGTGAGAACGGCTACAGGCTCCTTGTGTTCAACTCCTGTACCGACCTCTTTGAGCAGAATAATCTGAATAACAGCGGAGAAGCATCTGTATTCCGGCTGATCCCGTTCCAGAAGCTTACAGCGATGATAGTGCTCTCCAATTTTATCTTCGACAAGAGCGTTGTCAGGGATATTGTCAGCAGGTGTCACAGCTTCGGAGTACCGGTGCTCTCTCTTGACAAGGAGATAGAGGGCTGCTATAATTTCAGGTTCATGTACTTTGACTGCTTTGAGCAGATATGCGATCATGTCATCAGAGTTCACGGTGCAAGGCGGCTTTTCATGGTCGCAGGCATCAGGGGCAACGATTTCTCCGAGGAGCGGGTGAACGCCTTCCGCCGGTCGCTTGAGGACAACGGCATTCCGTTCCGGCAGGAGGATATCGGATACGGCGGATTCTGGTACGGCCCGACAATGGACGTGCTTGTCAATTGGTTCGAGGTCGAAAAGCGTGAGCTGCCGGACGCTATCATATGTGCAAATGATACTATGGCGGTCACGGTCAGCTCGTACCTGCAAAAGAAGGGACATATACTCCCGGACGAGTGTATCGTTACCGGCTTTGACGGGCTTTTGCAGGGACAGTGCCATATCCCGCACCTCACTACCGGCAGGCAGGATTACGCTGCTATGGGTCAGAGAATGGTAGAGGCGGTCACTGCACTTTCAGCCGGGGAGAAGATACCGGAGGTGTGCGATGTCGGCTTCTCCGTTATCTATTCGCAGTCCTGCGGCTGCAAGCCGATAGATTCAAGGAACATAAACGACGCTATACAGACGCTTATCGACAAGAATGTATTGTCAGAGCAGAGGCAGAACCTGATGTGCACTTTACAGTCGTCTGTCTCGAAGATGAAGGATATCAGCGAGCTTCCGTCTGTACTGCTTGATAAATTCGCACTTCCGACCAATGTATTCGCCCTGAACAGCGATATCATGACGCCGCCGGATTTCGGGATATACCACCGGGGAGACGATGCGTTCACGGATTCGCTCGATGTCATATACAGGCACTATTCATGGAATATGTATCCCAATTGCAGCGTACAGCTGAGTGAGCTGCTGCCGGACTGGGAGATAATGCTGGAAACGGAGCTGCCGATAGTGGTGTGTGCTCTGCATTTTATCGACCTTACTCTTGGATATACCATTTTCCAGACGGAGGTCAATAATGACGAGTATCAGAAGATACACACACTGATGAGTGCGATAAATGCCTCGCTCGGCAACTTTCACAGCAGGGTGCAGATAAATCACATCAATTCGCAGCTGATGTACGCAAATGAGGAGCTTGAGCGGCTCTCAGTCCATGATTATATGACGGGTATGTTCAACCGCCGTGGATTCTACAGCAGCATAGCAAGGCAGATAGATGAACGGCTCTCAAAGGACCCAAGGTGCTCCGGAGACGGCAGCGGTGCGTACAGCCCCGGCAGTCTCTCGCTCATCGTTATTTCCGCAGACCTTGACGAGCTGAAATTTATAAACGACACATTCGGTCATATCGAGGGCGACAATGCCATAAATACGGTAAGCCGTGCCCTCAGGGTAAGTGCGGTCAGGGACGAGGTATGTGCAAGGTTCGGCGGAGACGAATTTTCCGCTGCCGGGATAATACCTGCCGGTACGGAGGAGACATATTTCAGGAATTTCAGGGACAGATTCCGGAACTTTCTTGAGGACTACAATATACGCTCCGGAAAGCTCTACGAGGTCGGGTCAAGCATAGGGTACAGCTATTGTCCGCTCAGCCGTGATGCAGATATAGATGCGGTCATCAAGGCTGCTGATGACGATATGTACAAGGATAAGATAAAAAGAAAAAAAGAAAGGAGATAAGATAACAAAATGGTATTCTCAAAGCTGTTCTTTGTGTACCTCTTTCTGCCGCTGTGCCTTGCGGTGTATGCGGCGGCGAGGGGTACGGAGCATAAAAATACGGTGTTGATAATTTTTTCACTAATATTCTATGCGTGGGGCGAGCCGGTGTACGTGGTGCTCATGCTGCTCAGTGCTGCCGTGAACTATGCCGCAGGGCTTGGTATCGGCAGATACCGGGGCAGAGCTGCGGAAAAGCTGTTTTCCGTCGGTGCGGTAGTTTTCGACCTGCTCATGCTGGGGATATTCAAGTACAGCGGCTTTATTGCCGAAAATATCAACGCCGTTTTTTCGTTGCAGCTGCCGGTGCCGGATATAAGGCTGCCGATAGGGATAAGCTTTTACACGTTCCAGACGATATCATATGTGATAGATGTCAGCTGGGAGGAGGTCGAGCCTCAGAGAAGATTCAAGAACTTCCTGATGTACGTGTCCATGTTCCCGCAGCTCGTTGCAGGGCCTATCGTCCGCTACAGCACCATAGAAAGGGAGATAGAGGACAGGCACGTATCAGCGGAGGACGTAAGGTACGGACTTAACAGAACGATACTCGGATTGTCAAAAAAGGTGCTCCTTGCCAACCAGCTGAGCACGGTAGCGGACAGCTTTCTTGCAATGCCGGAGAAAGCCTCAGCAGCAGGTGTGTGGCTCGGTGCAGCGGTATATGCGATGCAGATATATTTCGATTTTTCGGGGTATTCTGATATAGCTATCGGTCTTGGGGGACTGTTCGGGTTCCATTTTGACGAGAATTTCCGCCACCCGTTCATGTGCCGGGATATCACAGAGTTCTGGCAGAGGTGGCACATTTCCCTCGGTACCTTTTTCCGGGACTACCTGCTTTACGTCCCGATATTCGGAAAACGCCGGAAATACGGCGGACTTCTGCTCGTGTGGCTCTGCACGGGAATATGGCACGGAGCAAGCTGGAATTTCGTGATATGGGGGCTGTATTACGGAGCGTTCGTGCTTTTTGAAATGCTCATCGGCAAGAAAAATATAAAGAAAATACCGGTATATCTGAGGCATCTGTACTCGAAGCCGGTGATAATCGTCGGCTTTGCGATATTCTACTATGAGGATCTTTCAAAGCTCGGCAGCTTCTTCCGCACGGCATTCGGCATGGGCGGACACGGTCTGATCACATTGCAGGACAGGATAACGCTCAGCAACAGCTGCTTTCTGCTTGCTGCGGCACTGGTATGCTGCTTTCCGCTGCTCGATATCATCGGTGCAGCCGGGAAAAAGGCTTCTGCGGTCAGGTATATTTCCGCAGCACTTGCCGCTCCGGCTGCCGCAGCTCTGCTGATACTCAGCAGCCTTATGCTCGTTGATGCAACTACGAATCCATTCCTGTATTTCAGGTTCTGAGAGGTGAGCGGAAATGAAGAGGAATGAACAAAGCGGTACAGGCAGGGGCATGAAGGTGCTCACCTATATTAATATCGCCGTGATACTTGTGATACTTTTCGGCGGATTTTTCGCACTTCTGCTGCTCCGGAGGGAGACTGTCTCACATGAGGAGAACCGTGAGCTGACAAAATTCCCGGAGTTCAGTGCAGGCTCCTACCTCAGCGGAGAGTACACTGAGGGGATAGCGGATTATTACGACGATACCGTCCCCTACCGCAGTCAGATAAAGAGCCTGCTCACGAGGTACATACTTCCGCTGAAGGGAATAAAGTACGGCGAGCACGGGATAACTATATACAGTACCGGAAATTCCGGGAACAGCGAGAAAAATGACAGCACTGAGCCTGCGGCAGCGACAGAGACTGCTGCTGCTGTAACTACAGGCGGCACTCATCAGACCGCAGCGGTCACATCTGCTGAGACGACAACGACCTCAACAGCTGTACCTGCTGACCATGAACCTGCTGCAAACGGCGAGGTCTCGGACAGCATGGTGATCGTGAACGGCAGGGGACTGATGCTCTACGGCGGCGGAAAGAGCCGTGCGGAGAGGTACGCATCAATTATAAATGACTACAGATCCCGTCTCGGCGACAGCGTGAGCGTGTGGTCTATGGTCATACCCACAGCGGTGTCATACTATATGCCGGAGAATTATCTGAGCCTTACAGGTGACGAAAAGGCGGATATAGATACTATCGCTGAGAAGCTGGAAAAGGCTGTCCCGATAGACGTTTACACCGCCCTTCTCATGCACAAGGCGGAGGATATCTACTCACGCACTGACCACCACTGGCAGGCTCTGGGAGCTTACTATGCGGCTCAGGAATTTGCAAAAACAGCAGGCGTACCGTTTGCGGATATTTCGGAGTATGAAAGGGTAGTCCTGCACGGCTATGTCGGTACGCTTTACGGCTACACAAAGAGCGATGAGCTGCTCAATGACCCGGAGGACTTTGTATACTACAAGCCGTCTGAAAAGGTGATGGAGAGCCTGAAGGTGACGCACTATGACCCTGCATTCGGCTCACCGTCGGAGAGCAGGCTATTCAATGACCCGGAGCTTATGGACAGCTCGCAGTGGTATCTGACCTACGGCACTGACGACCTGATAACTCACGTTGAGACGGGCTGCAAAAATGGCAGGATACTGATAGTGTTCAAGGACAGCTACGGGAACGCACTTCTGCCGTTCCTGACAAGCTCCTTTGAGGAGATATATATGTGCGATATCAGATATTTCTACCGCCACCCGATACTCTTTGCACAGGACGTCGGAGCGACGGATATGCTGTTTGCGATGTGCAGCTTCTCGGCTGTCGGGCAGAATCAGCAGTATCTTACAGACAATCTGTATAATTAAAAAGACGGAGAACAGCAATGAAAGAGCTTGAATACCCATTTGACCCGGCACTTATAATGCGGCGGAGGAGAGCAATAAAAAAAGCTCTCCTTGAGGACGGCAGCAGCCGGATAAAAAAACGTATAGCGGTGCTTGCCGGGTCTACGGCTGATGATGTTGTGTCTGTAATGGAGCTTTTTCTGCTCGATTCAGGCATTGAGCCGGAATTTTATATATCGGACTACAACAGGTTCTATGAGGACGCAGTTTTCGGCTCGCCGGAGCTTGATGCATTCAGACCGGAGATAGTCTATATCCATACGAACTGGCGGAATCTTGCGTATATGCCGCAGTCTCCGGCGGAAACAGCTGAACGGGCAGAGGAGCTGCTTGAGGCACAGAGGGACTATTTCCGGCAGATATGGACAGGAATTGTACAGAGGTACGGCTGCCCGGTAGTGCAGAATAATTTTGACTATCCGCCATACCGCAGAGCCGGGAGCTTTGAGGGCTGGTCGGCAGCAGGCACAGGAGCGTTCACCGACCGCATGAATGTATTCGTGTCTGAATATGCAAGGCATAACAACGGCTTTTACGTAAATGATATCAGCTTCCTTTCGGCAGCTGTCGGACTGAGACAGTGGAATGACCCGGAGGCGTGGCACCTGTACAAGAATGCCGTGAGCCGGGCGGCTGTCCCGGAGCTTGCATTCAGCGTGTCGAATATCATAAGATCAGTTTACGGCAGGAACAAGAAGGTGATAGCTCTTGACCTTGACAATACACTGTGGGGCGGAGTTATCGGTGACGACGGACAGGAGGGTATCGAGCTGGGGCAGGAAACTGCCGCAGGACAGGCTTTTCAGGAGGTGCAGGATTTTCTTGGCGGCTACAGGAAAATGGGCGTTCTGCTGACTGTATGCTCGAAAAATGAGGAGGAAAACGCACTTCTTGGGCTGAACCACCCGGAGAGCCGTCTGAGACCGGACGATTTTGCGGCGATAAAGGCAAACTGGCTGCCAAAGGACGAGAATATTTCTCAGACTGCACAGGAGCTTGGGCTTCTCACGGAGAGCTTCGTGTTTGCGGACGATAATCCGGCGGAATGTGAGATAGTCCGGGAGCAGCTGCCGGGTACGGCTGTCGTGAACGCTGAGACTCCGGATATACTCATGGACAGGCTCACCTTCGGCGGCTGGTTCGAGGTCACCTCGCTCACTGAGGACGACCTGAAACGAAACGAGCAGTATGCGGCAAATGCAAAACGTCTCAGCCAGAAAAAACGCTTTGAGAGCTACGGGGATTATCTGCTGAGCCTTGAAATGACGGCGGAGATAGACAGCTTTCAGCCTGTGCAGCTGAGCCGGATAACACAGCTTGTCAATAAGAGCAATCAGTTCAATCTGACGACAAAACGCCTCACTCCGGCACAGACGGAGCAGCTTGGAAAAAGCCCGGAGCATATAGCTATATGCGGCAGACTTTCGGACAAATTCGGCGACAGCGGCATAGTTTCAGTGGTATGCGGCAGGATAGAGGGTAAAAGCCTGCACATTGAGCTGTGGCTGATGAGCTGTAGAGTGCTGAAGCGTGATATGGAGTACGCTATGCTCGATGAGCTTGTGAGAAGGTGCAGGGAAAGGGGCATAAGCGAGCTTGTCGGATACTATTACAGGACTGCGAAAAACGCTATGGTCTCGGAGCTTTACGGCAGCTTCGGGTTTGAGAGAGTCAGTCTTTCAGACAGCGGCGATTCGGTCTGGAGACTTGATATAAACGGATACAAAAATAAAAATCATGTTATAAAGATAAAGGAGTACAGCTATGGACAGGAATGAAGTAATGGAGAGGCTCAGCGGAGTATTCAGGGACGTTTTCGGCGACAGCTCTATCACCGTGACTGACAGCACAACGTCGGACGATATCGAGGACTGGGACAGCATAGAGCATATAAACCTGATAGGTGCGGTCGAGGACGAGTTCGGTATGCGTTTTAAGATGCGTGAGGTATCGGGAATGAAGAATGTAGGAGAAATGGCAGATATAGTCTGCCAGAGAGGTACAAGATAATACAGGTATACGGAGAGAGAAATGGAGAAGAACAGAAAGAATATCGGGAACGATACTGACCGGAGCAGCGACATTATTTTCGGGAGAAATCCGGTAACTGAGGCTCTCAGGTCAGATACCGCAGTCGATACTGTGTATATCAGCGGCGAGGGCGGAAGTCTTGGACTGATACGCCGTCTTGCAAAGGAAAAGGGTGCGGTTGTCAAGGATGTGCAGGAGAAAAAGCTCTCGCAGATGACCGGCGGTGCTTCTCATCAGGGCGTTGCGGCAGTTCTTGCGTGTGCGGAGTATGCTTCGCTTGAGGACATACTTGCAGTATCGTCCGGCAAGGGGACAAAGCCGTTCATCATAATCTGCGACGAGATAGAGGACCCGCATAACCTCGGTGCGATAATAAGGACTGCCGAGACTGCCGGGGCTGACGGGATAATCATACCCAAACGCCGCAGTGCAGGTCTTAACGGCACAGTACACAAGACCTCGGCAGGTGCGGCAAGCTATGTACCGGTCGCAAGAGTGCCTAACCTTGCGGCTGCGATAGATGAGCTTAAAGAGAACGGTGTGTGGATATACGGAACTGACGCTTCTGGGAGCGAATACACGGAAACCGACCTTACGGGGGCGTGTGCTCTTGTGATAGGCTCTGAGGGCTTCGGGATAAGTCCGCTGATAAGGAAGAAATGCGACTTTATGGTGAGTCTGCCCATGTGCGGCAGGATAAACTCCCTGAATGCTTCGGTTGCTGCCGGTATCTTCATGTATGAGGTGCTGAGGCAGCGGAGGAAACAGAATTAAGGAGGGGCAGCATGACTGATAGGATAAATGACAATATCCCTGACGAGCAGCTGACGGAAAACGGGGATCACCTGAATGAAAATGCTGCACAGGCGGAGGAGAGCGTTCTCCTTGAGGAGATACTGAGTGAATATGCTCCGGAGGACGAGGATATAGCCCATGTTGACAGAGAGGACGCACAGCGTATCGCTGAGGAGGCTCTTGACGCAGAAACGAACGGCGATAAGCCGTCATCAGACAGCAGAGCACCGGTATCTCATGAGAGAAATCCGCTTTTCGATGAGGAGCCGGAGGAAACGGCTGAGGACGAGGTGGACGACATAAGAAAGCCTGTGTCCAAAAAGGTAGTCGTGAGCACGGAGGGGATAACCGAGACGGATATATCCCCGGAAAGCAGTGCTGCCGGAGAGGATACGGACAGCGGGGACGGCTCTGCACCAAAGATAAGGAGAATGGCTGAATCGACCCGTGCGAGAGAGGCGAGACAGCAGAAGAAACGCCGCAGAAAGCACAGGAAAAAGGGTGCGGACTACACCTACAGGCAGGAGGCGGCAGTCGGAGAATATGCCGATGAGCCTCCTAAGGGCAAGCGTAAGCGGAGCAGCTCTCCGGCGGAGAGTATGCAGCCGGACGAGATAACCGATATCGTACCGGCTCCGGCTGACCCGAGTGAGCTTGAGGAGCCGCCGGTCACTAAACCGAAAATGACTCCGAGGGCGGAGATGACGAGTATCGACCTTTCTGGCGGAAGCGGTATCACAGAAGCCGATATGGACGTGAGTATCGACCAGCCGCCTGAGCAGACTGACGATAAGGTCCCCGGAGACTCAGGACAGACCGAGCATATCCGCAGGAGGAAAAAAGCTCCCAGGACTAAGCGGCTTGTGGATTTCAATTACTACGGTGCAGTTGAGGACGTGGGGCGTGATATCCGTGACCTGAGCAGCATAATCTCCACAAGAGTTGTTGCACTCGCACTCGCTTCGTTCCTGAGCATATATATTTCGCTTTGTACTGTGTTCGACCTGCCGATAACCGGATTGCTCACGCTCGACCATATCTATATATTTATGGCTGTACAGCTCGGACTTGGCATAATTTCGGCTCTCATATCGCTCCCGGTCATAACAAAGGGAGTGAAGAACCTGTTCACCATGAAGGCGGACAGCGATTCGATGACAGCTATAGCGGCACTTACCTGCATTCTTTCGATGATACCGGCGTATATGCGTCCGGAGCTTGCACAGCAGGAGCTGATAAGGATATATATGCCTGTCGGTATACTTTCTCTGCTGACGAATGCAATGGGCAAGCTGCTCATTGTCATAAGGGCACAGAGGAATTTCCGGTTCGTTTCAAAGGAATACGACAGGCACGCTGTAGTCTACGTAAGGGACGAGGAGCGTGCAGAGCGGCTCACAAGGGGAGCCTCGGGCGACCTGCCCATACTTGCGGCAATGCGGCGGACAAACTTCATAACCGATTTTCTGAGGTACAGCTATTCATCGGACATAACCGATTCCTACTGCCGCAAGGCTGCACCGATAACTCTGATAGTATCGCTGGTGATATCGCTCGTGCTTACGTTCCTGCGTACCGGTACGCTGCTCTCAAGCGGAGCTTTTGAGTTCTGTATCTCGCTGTTCAGCCTGCTTATATGCTCCTCGGCGTGTGTTGCAATGCCGTTTGTGGTGAATATACCGCTTGAAGGTGCTTCAGCTGCGGCACTCGGCAGCAAGGGCATAATACTCGGCTATCAGAGCGTTGACGACCTTTACGACGTTAATTCCATGCTCATAACTGCGGACAAGCTTTTCCCGGCTGGTACTGTAAGGCTTGAGGATATAAAGCTGTTTGCCAACTCAAAGCTGAATGATGTGCTTATCTCAGCTGCGAGCCTTGCAAAACGCTCCGGCAGCATAATGCAGCAGATATTCCCTGAGCCTGACCCGGAAAAGGACGCTGAAAGGCTTTATGATATCGAAAACTATTCCTACGAGGACGGCTTCGGCATCTGCGGCTGGATAAACAACAAGCGTATACTCCTCGGCAGCCGGGATCATATGACGAACCACAGCATTGAGGGCATACCCTCAAAAAGCAAGGAGGCGGAGTATGCCGGGAGCGGCAGGATACCGCTGTATCTTTCGATATCCGGAAACGTTGCGGCACTGTATATAGTTTCGCTCCGTCCGGACAGATATGTAAAGAGGTGGGCAAGGAGACTAAGCAGGAACCATATCAGCATAGTCGTTAAATCAGTTGACCCGTGCCTGACACCGGCTTCGATATCCTCGCTCATGGATATCCCGGAGGACGGAGTGAGAGTTCTGCCGAAGAGACTGCATGATGATTTTGATGCGGAGACAAGGCGTACAGTAAGAATGAGTGCGTCGCTTGCCTGCACAGGCAGATTCACCTCAATGGCACAGCTGCTGCTTGGGATAAAATCAGTCCATTCTGCGGCGGTCTCAGGGCTTATAGTGCAGACAGTCTCGATACTTCTCGGTATCGGTCTGAGCACGCTGCTGATACTCTCGAAGGCGTTTGCAGTGAGATATGCCTATATTTCAGCTGCGGCACTTGTAATATACAACCTGTTCTTCACGGTGCTGACTTATCTGATAGTCAGCCTGAAGAGAAATTGACGGATATTGGAAAGGATATCGGGAAGGGGGATAAATATGTCTGACGGAAAGAAGAAGCTCGTGCGTACCGGCACGAAGAATACAGATAATACGGATAACGAGACTACACAGTTCATACCGCAGACCGGGCAGCAGAGCTACGGACAGCCGCAGTACGGACAGCAGGGCTACGGACAGCCGCAGTACGGGCAGCAGAGCTACGGGCAGCCGCAGTACGGACAGCAGGGCTACGGGCAGCCGCAGTACGGACAGCAGGGCTACGGACAGCCGCAGTACGGGCAGCAGAGCTATGAACAGCCTCACCAGCAGGGACAGAGGATAGATTCTCAGCAGAGAAGTGCTCCCGCCGGCAGGAAAAGAACGGATACGTCATATCATGAACCGAAAAGGACTAACAGCTCTCCGAAAAAGAAGAAAAAAAGGAAAAGACACTCCGGGCCGCTTAAAAGATTCATAAAATGGCTTCTGAGCATACTCGTTGTACTGTTTGTGATATATTCCTGTATCGCAGTAGTGATAATAAAGCGGCTCGACTATCAGCAGACCGGCAGCCGTCTCAGGACGGTAAATTCGCTTGATGAGAGCTATGTCAGGAGCGTGCTGCTGATCGGTACTGACGGACGCTCCGGGACGGAGAGAGGCCGCTCCGATACCATGATGCTCGTCTCGCTCAACAGCAAAACGGACGAGATGACGTTCACCTCGTTCATGCGTGACAGCTATGTAAATATCCCCGGCTATGGCTGGGATAAGCTCAATGCGTCGTATTCATACGGCGGTGCAGAGCTGCTCATGGACACCATTGAGAGCAATTTCAGGGTGCGTGTGGACGATTATGTTTGCGTGAATTTCGTTTCCTTTGCCGGGATAATCGACTCCGTAGGAGGACTTGTCATTGACGTTACCGAGGCAGAGGCGAGGGAGATAAACACCATTTTGCAGGCTGAGGTCAATCAGCTGATGGGCGATAACACGACGGACAACCTTCTCAGCGGCGGCGGAAAGCTTCACCTGAACGGCAAGCAGGTGCTGTCGTATGCACGTATCAGGTATGTCGGAAATGCCGATTTTGAGAGGACTGAGCGTCAGAGGCTCGTAATGGAGCTTCTTTCAAAGAAGCTGAAGAGCCTGCGGCCAACATATATAACAAAGATCGCAAAGAATGTACTTCCGGACGTTGTGACGAATATGACAACTCAGGAGCTTTATCTGCTGTCGCTCCGTCTGCCGCTGTGCCTGAGATATGACACTCAGAAGATACAGATACCGGCGGAGGGCACCTACAGCGATTATTATGATGATTATGCAGGCTCGGCACTGAGCGTTGATTTCGATGCGAACTACAGGCTTCTTGAGAGTGAGGTCTTTTCAGACAGGAAAAAGGAGGTTCAGTAATGGGCAGGATAGTCAGGGCAGCGGCAGCTTCACTTGCGGCTGCGATACTTCTCACCGGCTGCTCGGCTCCGTCACTCAGCAGAGGGGTCGGGGATTATGAGCCTCCGGAGGAATACACCGGATTTGAGCCGTATACGATAGAGCAGCAGTTCGATTATGAAAAATACAGCAGCTGGTATCCGCAGTTCGTGGCGGATATGCAGAGCGGTGAGGTATCTCCGGTGATAGGGGAGAGGGTCAGCGGCAGCGACCTTGACCTTGCTGTGAAGCAGTTTTACACGGACTGCCCGGATGTATTCTGGCTGAGGGGCTATACCGAGCACCCGAAGGGAGATCAGGTGCGGCTCGATTTCTGGCTGCTTGACGGCATGGAGGAGGAGGACGTTATCCCCATGCACGAGGAGCTTGTTTCGGCGGCACAGGAGCTTATCGACAGTATCCCGGAGGGATATAGTGATTATGAAAAGCTGCTGTATGCACATGACTACATAGCAAAGAAATGTGTGTATGATGATTCCGACCTGCACGAAACTGTCAGCGGGCTCTGGGGGACGGCTTACGGCTGTCTTGTACAGGGAAATGCGGTATGTCAGGGATATGCCAATGCGATGCAGTACATCATGAATCTGCTCGGCATAGAGGGCGGAGTTTGCAGCGGATACGCCTATAACGGTACGAGCCATGCGTGGAATTATGCGGTAGTGGACGGAACTACGGCATGGATAGATGTGACATGGGACGATACCGGCTCTGAGATATCGCACGGCTACTTTATGTTCGATGATGAGCATATGCTCAGGACGAGGTGGCTCGATAAATCGCAGAATTACGCCCCTGAGTGCAGCACAATGGACAGGAGCTGGGCAGAGGTGAACGGCTGCTACTTCACGGAGTACAGCCTTGATGGGATATCGGAGTATATGGACGGTATATCCGGCAGTGCAGAGCTGATGTTTGCGGATTATGACAGCTACAGGGCAGCACTTGACGACCTGCTTGGTGACGGAAGGATATGGGAGCTGCCGGGGATAGACGGAAGCGTGAGATATCAGCGTGACGACAGGATGTATTATCTCAGGATATACAGGTGACGATAACGGAGGGATAGGATATGAATGAAGCTATAATGCTGGCAGCGGCAGCACCGCTCACGGGCGATAATTTTCCGGCTACGGTACTCATTATTGTTGCGGCAGCAGCTGCGGCAGCGGCGATAATACTCACGCTTGCAGGCAAGAAGAAAAAGGATAATGACGACGAGGACGGAGAATAAATGAAAAACGGCTTTGATTTGCTGAGATCAAAGCCGTTTTTTATCGGAAAAGGAACGGTATTATTTTTTTACTATCAGTCTGCTCAGCGGAACGCCCTCTGACCAGCGTTCGCAGTAGACCTCTGTGCATTTCTGATACCTTGCGAACTTTTCCTTCGCCTTTTCTGCATCGCCGTATACCTTCCACAGGCCGCTGTAGGTACATTCCTTTTTCTCGATGAACCCCACAACGTCCTCCGGTGGATATCCCAGAAAAAGACCTATCTCATGCGGAAAGCCTTCCTCCTTGTTGAGCCGGGATATCAGCCGTGAGAGAAGCTTTCCGGTGTTGCTGCGGCACCCCTCACAGCAGTAGCCGCAGTCCTCAAGTACACGGCACGCCTCGCTGCTGCTGAGATCGTGCTCCAGGCTTGAGGGTCTGTATATATAGATAAGTGCCCGTCCGTCAGTGTACCGGAGCGGCAGGGCGATTATCCCCTTGCCGGACATTGCACGGTTGAAGCGGCATATGTCACACCTCAGCTCCTTTTCGCACTCATAGCGGCAGGTGAACATATTTGCGGTCTTCAGACCGGCAAGTGTCGGTGAGCAGTGCCTTACAAGTATATCCTCCTGCATATTCAGCTCCTTACGTGATTTTCAAGGATTGCCTTGAGTGCAGAGGCTGAGCTTGAATGTGAACGCTCTATCCTTGTGCAGAGTCCCTTTGTCTCACTTACAGCACAGCGTGCCATCTTGTGGGACATAGTACCGGTGAAAAGTACCAGAAGATCGGGAGTTCCGATCTTTTTTCTCATATCAGTCTTCATGTGAGTGAACACCTTTGCAGAGCACTCATACTGCTTGCATATCTCCTTATACTGCCTTATCATGCAGTCATTTCCGCCAACTATCACAACGCTCATATTCTTCTCCTTTCGCTGCAATCTCTGTACCAATATGTATTATAGCTTTAATTCCTACTATTATGTTAGAAATTCCTAACTGCTATGGTTTGATTATACAATACAAGTTGGACAGATGTCAAACATTTGGAGAAAAAACGTCAATATAATGACAGCATCCCTCTTTTGACACGCAAATATGTGAATTAGTAACAATAATTTGCTCTGCGGCGGTTAAACTAAGGTAACAAAAAACTCAGCCGGAAGGTTCTCCCGGCTGAGCTTCGGTCATCATACGCTGTGCTTTACCCTGTCGTGCTCTTCTGCTCTCTTTCCGTCGTTGAAGCGGTCGAGAGTTCCCACAAGATACCCGGTAATGCGGCGTATCCTGTCGAACGGGATATCATCAGATACGAAATCGAATTTAAGGTCAACAAAATCCCCGTCAGTCCTTATCGTTATCTCCCTGATCACCCGGTCACTGTACTTCTTCGTACCATAGTCGATGTAAGCCCTTATCTCCTCCTCGGAGAGAGCCTCGCCTATGACATTTATCTTTATTGCAGATGTATCGGTCATCTTTATGCACCTCCGTCATTATTTTATATCATTATACCACTTATCCATTGAAAAATCAATAGGGTGCAGCGGATATAATTTGTAAAAAAATAAAAATATATAAATTTGCATGATTTGGTAGTGCAATTTCTGTGTAAATATGTTATAATGATGTCAGTTAGTATGATGCTGACAGAAAATATTGCGGCTTGACCGTGAAATATGATTTTAAAGGGAGTATTTCCCGAAAGGAGTAATTACTATGGGACTTATCCATGCAGCTCTTGCTTCATTTTCCAGCACGCTCGCTGATTCGTGGCTTGAGTATTTCGTCTGCGATTCTATCCCGGCGGATACGCTTGTTGTCAAGGGTGTGAAGAAAACGAGCAAGCACTCGTCAAACACCAAGGGCAGCGAGAATGTAATCACTGAGGGCAGCGGCATCGTTGTTCATGAGGGACAGGCAGCGATAATTACAGACAGCGGAGTAGTTATCGAGATCGCAACTGCACCCGGCTGCTATACCTACGACAGCAGTCAGCCGTCAAGCTTCTTCTCCGGCAACTTCGGACAGGGCGTCAAGGATACCTTCAAGGAGATGTGGGATCGTATCAAGCACGGCGGAGACGTTGCAAGAGACCAGAGAGTCTACTATTTCAATACCAAGGAGATAATCGGAAATAAGTTCGGTACACAGAATCCTGTGCCGTTCAGAGTTACATATGAGGATATCGGCAGGGCGTTCACTGTAGGCGTTCGCTGCAACGGCATTTACTCCTACAAGATAACCGACCCGTCGGCGTTCTACCTCAACATCAGCGGTAATTTCAGCGGTTCATACTCACGCAGCGAGCTTGATGAGCAGCTCAAGTCTGAGTTCCTGAACAACCTCCAGCCCGCATTTGCAAAGCTTTCCAACAGTATAAGATACGATGAGCTGCCGGGTCATACCATTGAGCTTACCGACGCTATGAACGAGGCTCTGACCGGTCTCTGGAAGCAGAAGAGAGGTCTTGAGGTAGCTTCTGTTGCGATCAATTCTGTCACCATATCCAAGGAAGACGAGGACAGGATAAAGAAGTTCGAGGATACTGCATGGAACAGAGATGCTGGCAATGCTGCTGCAACTATGGTGGCTGCTCAGGCTGAGGCTATGCAGAATGCTGCAAGCAATCAGGGCGGAGCTGCAATGGGCTTCTTCGGTATGGGCATGGCTCAGCAGGCTGGCGGATTCAACGCTCAGGAGCTGTTCAATATGAGTGCTCAGCAGAAGGCGGCTGCGGCTGCGGCTGCACCGGCTGCTCCTGCACCCTCTGCTGCTCCCGGTGCTGCTTCTGCGGCAGCTTCATGGGTATGCAGCTGCGGAACATCGAATACCGGAAAGTTCTGTGAGAACTGCGGAAAGCCCAGACCGTCTGCTGACGGCTGGACGTGCAGCTGCGGAGCTGTGAACAAGGGCAAGTTCTGCTCAGAGTGCGGCAAGCCCAAGCCTGCCGGAGCACCGCTCTACAAGTGTGATAAGTGCGGCTGGGAGCCGGCTGACCCGTTCAATCCTCCTAAGTTCTGTGCTGAGTGCGGCGACCCGTTCACTGATGACGATATAGTATCCTGATAGTATTACAGGATTTGCGGAGAGGGGCGGACGGAGGTGTCTGCTCCTCTTTCTGTACGGGCTCTCTGAAGCCTATGTCCTTTTCAGAAATTTTGTTAAGACAAACCGGGATTTGCCCCGGATAAATATACGCCGTTACATACGCCATATACGCCCCCATACGCCGTGAGTATACGCCTTAAATGACTGTATATAGCCCTATATACGCCTATACGCCTTATATTATACTTCTTTTATAAAATACAAAATAATCACTGAACGGACAAAGCTGACAGCGTGAGGTGTATATATAATATATAGCAACTGCAAAATACGGCGTATAGGCGTGTATTTGCCTGTATTTCGGAAAAAACGGCGTATACCCACGGCGTATACGGTACGTCAGGGCGTATATTTCATACGCCTGTTCAGTAAAACGGCAGCAAATTCTGGTTTATCACAGGAACATTTTTCTTGAATGGGAGTAATTCAAAGGAGGTGAATATATGGCAGAGGTAAGAGAATACAAATGCCCGTGCTGCAGCGGAAAGCTTGAATTTGACAGTGCGGTGCAGAAAATGAAGTGTCCGTACTGCGATTCGGAATTTGATGTTGAGACCGTTCAGAATTACAACGACGAGATAGATTCAGCCGGTGAGGACGAAATGGAGCTTGAGGCTCCCACGGGCAGCGAATGGGAGGACGGAGAGACGGACGGCATGAAGGTGTACAGCTGCAAGTCGTGCGGAGGAGAGATAATCGCTGACGAGACGACCGGTGCGACACACTGTCCGTACTGCGGGAATCCTGTTGTTATGTCAGGGCAGTTTTCGGGAGATATACGCCCTGATCTTGTGATACCCTTCAAGCTGGACAAGGAGGCTGCCAAGACTGCACTTTCCAAGCACCTTGAGGGAAAGAAGCTGCTGCCGAAGGTATTCAGGGAGCAGAACCACATAGACGAGATAAAGGGGCTTTATGTCCCGGTATGGCTTTTCAGTGCGGACGCTGATGCACATATGGTCTTCCGAGGCGAAAAGGTGAGAAGCTGGCAGGATAATAATTTTTCGTATGTGGAAACGAGCTATTATTCGGCGGTACGTGCAGGAAATATCTCGTTTGAGGACGTACCTGTTGACGGCTCGGAGAAAATGCCGGACGAGCTTATGGAGTCCATTGAGCCGTTCGATGTCAGCAAGGCGGAGACGTTCAGTACGGCGTTCCTTTCGGGATATCTTGCGGACAGATATGATGTGGACGCAGAGCAGAGCATAGGGCGTGCGAATGAACGTATAAAGAAAAGCACGGAGCAGGCTTTTGCCGGTACTGTTACAGGATATGACAGCGTTTCATGTGAGAACAGTGCGGTGAAGCTACAGAATTCACGGTCAAAGTATGCACTTTACCCGGTGTGGATATTGAATACGACGTGGAATGAGCAGAAATACACCTTTGCGATGAATGGTCAGACCGGAAAATTTGTCGGCGATCTACCGGCGGATATGGGTAAATTCTACGGCTATCTCTGCGGCAGCTTTGCAATTGCACTTGCGATAATGCTGCTCGGAGTGTTCCTTTTTACAGGCGTACTCGACAGTACAGGTGTGATAGTGAGCCTCGTGGTCGCAGGCATAGTTGCAGCTGTGACCGGCGGCTCGCTGAAGGCACAGCTGAAAACCGTCCGCAGGGCGTATGGTGCAGCGGTGTATCAGAAGCCGGACAGCATGAATCTGACCCAGAGAAATGATAATTTCCTGACCAAAAAGATCAACAGAACACCGATAAACAGACAGCCGCCTCCCGGAAGCGGCGGCGGAGGGGGAAATGGCGGCGGCTTACAGGTCGTTGGCAGACCTCAGCAGCATATCAGTGCGAACCGACCGGGCAATATGAACAGACCGGGCGGAATGAGATAAAGATCATGGCTGTACCCTTGACAAACAGACGCAAATGCGGTAAAATAAAATGGGGTAACGTACTCCGATATGATAAGAGATAACTATTACTGATAGGAGGATAACAAATGTGCGGAATAGTCGGATTTACCGGAACTGAACAGGCGGCACCGATACTGCTCGACGGGCTTTCAAAGCTCGAATACAGAGGATATGATTCAGCCGGTATCGCTGTGCGTGACGGCAGCGGCGAGCCGGAGATAGTAAAGGCTAAGGGAAAGCTGGAGGTTCTCCAGAAAATGACCGACAATGGTGCGGCTGTAAAGGGCGACTGCGGCATAGGTCATACCCGCTGGGCTACACACGGCGAGCCCTCTACACTCAATGCTCACCCTCATGCAAGTGACGATGAGAGCGTTGTTGCGGTACACAATGGAATTATAGAGAATTATCAGGAGCTGAGGGAGAAGCTGTCCAAGAGCGGCTATACCTTCAAGTCACAGACCGATACAGAGGTGGCTGTGAAGCTTATTGACTACTATTCAAAGAAGTATGCACTCGGCCCGGTGGATTCAATTGCCCGTGCTATGATACGCATAAGAGGCTCATATGCACTTGCGGTCATGTTCAGGGACTGCCCCGGCGAGATATACGCTGCACGCAAGGACAGCCCGATGATCATAGGCGTTACCGACGGAGAGACTTTCATAGCGTCTGATGTTCCGGCGATACTGAAATATACCAGAAATGTCTACTATATCGGCAACCGTGAGATCGCAAAGCTCGAAAAGGGCAAGGCTACGTTCTATGATATTGACAGGGAGGAAATACAGAAGGAGCTTGTTGAGATAAAGTGGGACGCTGAGGCTGCTGAAAAGGGCGGCTATGAGCACTTTATGCTCAAGGAGATACATGAGCAGCCTAAGGTGGTAAGAGATACTATCAACTCCGTTGTCAAGGACGGAAGGATAGATTTCAGCGGTATCGGTCTTACTGACGAGGAAATGCGGAAGATAAGCCAGATATATATTGTAGCCTGCGGCTCAGCGTATCATGTTGGTATGGCTGTGCAGTATGTCATTGAGGATCTTACTACTATCCCGGTGCGTGTGGAGCTTGCTTCTGAGTTCCGCTACAGGAAGATGAGCCTCGTCAAGGACAGCCTTGTTATAATCATCAGTCAGTCCGGTGAGACTGCTGACAGCCTTGCTGCACTCAGGGAGTCGAAGGCAAAGGGAATAAAGACCCTCGGTATAGTCAACGTTGTTGGCTCTTCAATTGCAAGAGAAGCCGATAATGTATTCTACACACTCGCTGGCCCTGAGATATCCGTCGCTACTACCAAGGCGTACAGCACCCAGCTCATTGCGGGATATCTGCTTGCTATCGGCTTTGCTTCTGCAAGGGGAGAGCTTGAGCAGGATAAGTACGACGAAATGCTCGCAGAGCTTGACACTATCCCGGAGAAGATAGAGAAGATACTTGAGGACAAGGAGCGTATACAGTGGTATGCGACAAAGCTTGCCGGCACAAAGGACGCTTTCTTTATCGGCAGGGGAATTGACTATGCGATCTCGCTTGAGGGCAGCCTTAAAATGAAGGAGATAAGCTATATCCACTCCGAGGCATATGCGGCAGGCGAGCTGAAGCATGGCCCGATAAGCCTTATCGAGGACGGTATACCGGTCATCGGCGTACTGACTCAGCCTGAGCTGTATGAGAAGACCGTCAGCAATATGGTCGAGGTCAAGAGCCGTGGAGCTTCACTCATGGGACTGACTACCTACGGTAATTACGCTATAGAGGATCTTGCGGATTTCACTGTCTATGTTCCGCATACCGACCCGCACTTCGCAGGAAGCCTGTCCGTTATACCGCTCCAGCTACTCGGCTATTACGTGTCAGTCGCTAAGGGCTATGACGTCGATAAACCCCGAAACCTCGCCAAGAGCGTCACTGTCGAGTAAATACCTCCCCACAGTATATCCGATACTTTTGTGGAGATTCACAGCTATTATCGGGGGACACCTTTCTGAAGAAAGGTTCCGCCAACAGCGGCGGTCCCCTCTGTCTCACTACGTTCGACATCTCCCCGCCCCGCGGGGAGTCACCCCCGTACCCCCTTCCAAAGACTTTTAATTAAAATCCCCAGATAGGGCACACGCACAGCTTCAAACCAGAATTGATTGGCGTGCCCTATCTGGGGATTTTAGCTGAAAGTTTTAGGAAAGGAGTTTGAGGGATAACCCTTTTTCAAAAGGCTTTCCCTCAATGATAGCGATGAGCCTCCGCAGAAGCAGCGGAGATACAGTGGGAGGCATTGTGAAAAGTGACGAAAATCGGTGGGAGAATTATGAAAAATTCGTTACTTGAAATAAAAAATAATTCTTGAAAAAAATTGCTGTATATGGTATAATATTAGAGCAATTCGCACGCTGCTGCTAATGCGGAATGGTTCGCCGCAAGCGGCGTTATCTGCATACACACGGCGCAGCGGAGGATTAAACCATATTTAAGGAGGACTGCACAATGGCAGTAGTTTCAATGAAGCAGCTTCTTGAGGCTGGCGTTCACTTCGGACACCAGACAAGACGCTGGAACCCGAAAATGGCACCCTACATCTTCACAGAGAGAAATGGTATCTATATCATAGATCTCCAGAAGACAGTGAAGAAGCTTGAGGAGGCTTACAGCTTTGTACGTGACATATCTGCTGAGGGCGGCGAGGTGCTTTTCGTCGGCACAAAGAAGCAGGCTGGCGACTCTGTTAAGGAGGAGGCTACAAGAGCTGGTGCTCACTACGTAAACGCAAGATGGCTCGGCGGAATGCTCACCAACTTCAAGACGATCCAGACACGTATCAGAAGACTGGAGCAGCTCCACACAATGGAGACTGACGGTACATTCGACCTTCTTCCCAAGAAGGAAGTAGTCAAGCTCAATCTTGAGATCGAGAAGCTTGAGAAGTTCCTCGGCGGTATCAAGAATATGAAGAAGCTCCCGGCTGCACTGTTCATCGTTGACCCCCGCAAGGAGAAGATAGCTGTTGCAGAGGCTAAGAAGCTCGGTATCCCGATAGTTGCTATCGTTGATACAAACTGCGACCCGGACGAGGTAGACTACGTTATCCCCGGAAATGATGACGCTATCAGAGCTGTAAAGCTTATTGCAGGCACAGTTGCAAGTGCTATCATCGAGGGCAGACAGGGCAGCGACGCTGAGGCTGCTGAGGCAGCAGAGGAGAGTGCTGAGGCAGAGACTGCTGACGCTGAATAATTAAAAACACGGGCTGCTGTTCTGATTTTTCCGGCAGCAGCCCTGCTCATAATAAATTACAGGAGGTTTTCACAATGGGAAAGGTTTCCGTTGCAGAGATAAAGGAGCTCATGAAGTCTACCGGCGTTGGCATGATGGACTGCAAGAAGGCTCTTGAGGCAAATGACGGCGATATGGACAAGGCTATCGAGTTCCTCAGAGAAAAGGGACTTGCTACACAGGCTAAGAAGAGCGGCAGAGCAGCTGCTGAGGGCGTTGTTGCCGCAGTAGTTGAGGGAAATACCGGCGTTCTTCTTGAGGTAAATACTGAGACCGACTTCGCTGCAAACACTGACGATATAAGAAACTTCGTTGCAAATGTTGCTGCGACTATCATAAAGACAAATCCGGCTGATGTTGAGGCTCTCAAGAATGAGCAGCTTGTAAACGGCACCGGCACTGTAGGCGAGGCTCTTACTGAGCTTGCCGGTATGAAGATAAGAGAGAATATCGTTATCCGTCGTTTCGTAAGAATGGAGGGCACTCTTGCTTCATATATCCACAACGGCGGCAGCATTGGCGTGCTTGTAAGGCTTGACACAGACCTTTCAGGTGACGCAGTAACAGCTGTCGGCAAGGACGTTGCTATGCAGTCTGCTGCTCTTAACGCTCCGTATCTCAACCGTGAGCAGGTACCGGCTGAGGTCATTGAGAACGAGAAGAAGATCATGCTCGCTCAGATGGCTGAGGATCCGAAGATGGCAAGCAAGCCTGAGCAGGTAAGAGTAAAGATAGTTGAGGGCAAGGTAGGCAAGTATTACAGCGAGAACTGTCTCTTAGAGCAGGCTTTCGTAAAGGACGACAAGCTCACTGTCAAGGGCTATGTTGACGCAGAGGCTAAGAAGCTCGGCGGCACTATCAGCGTTGTTGACGTTGTACGCTACGAGAGAGGCGAGGGTATCGAGAAGAAGGAGGATAACCTTGCTGACGAGATCGCTAAGATGATCAAGTAATGACATAATGCGGCGGAGTCCGGTGCTTCGCCGCAGTTTTTAACGGAGGGTTTATATGAAAAAATTTATGCTTATACTGGTGCTCGTCGGGCTTGTTGCAGGAATTGCGGGCTTCGGCGATGCAATGCTTCTTTTAAAGGGCGAGACTATCAACCTCAATGAGGCTTCAATAACCGATTTTGAGGAGTCAAAGATGATAGAGGGCGAGCTGTACTACCCGGTTGGGCTTCTTGTGACCTACGAGGAGACACGCACTACATATGGCATACCGACAGGAAAGACTACTACATATTACTACCTCATGGGCAATATCGACTACAAGACATATGATTCCTACATCATGGACGATGAGGATTTTGACGACTATTACGTCATATTCTCGACATCTGATGAGGATCTTGTAAAGAAGATAGACGCTCTCGGCGACAAGTGGAACGATTACTATGACGGCGAGGACTATACAGCTTATCCGACTGAGGGCATATCCTTTGCCGGAAAGACCGCACCGCAGCCGACTGATTCGGATTACATAAAGTATCGTGACGAGTGCTATGACGAGTGGGGCTTCAAGCAGACTGAGGTGGCTAATTACCGCATTGTTGACGGAAAGCTCGGCGTGGCAAACTATGCACTCTTCTTCGGCGGGATCGCAGTATTCGTAATTGGTCTTATCGGTCTTATAGCTTCTCTTGTATCATCGAAAAAGAAGAAGAGAGAAGAGCTTTATTGATAAGGTCTGATATTGTTACTAAATTGTAAAAAACTATTACGATTTGGAAACGACTTATTTAACAATTAAAAGCCTGCATATTTGTGAAAAGTGCACAAATATACAGGCTTTTATTTATCTATATTCCTCTTGCAGTTTCTTGTGAAATGTGCTATAATTAACCTGTATAAAGTATTTAGTTTTTTACATGAGGTTTACTGTATGAATAATAAGATCTCTTTGCTCAGAGATTCAGTCGGTAAGGTGATCGTCGGAAAGGACGATACCATTATCAGCCTTATCACTGCACTTCTCTGTGAGGGACACGTGCTCCTGGAGGACGTTCCCGGCGTCGGCAAGACTCAGCTTATCACTGCACTTTCCCGTTCTATCGGAGGAAGCTTCAACCGCATACAGCTTACCCCCGATGTCATGCCGTCCGATATCGCCGGCTTTACTATGCTCGATCAGAGGACGGGCGAGTTTGTCTACAGAGAGGGTGCCGTTATGTGCAATTTCCTCCTTGCGGACGAGATAAACCGTGCCTCGCCGAAGGTGCAGTCGGCACTTCTTGAGGCTATGGAGGAAAGACAGATATCACTCGACGGAGCTACACATAAGCTGCCGCAGCCGTTCCTTGTAATGGCTACGCAGAATCCGGTGGAGACATATGGAACGTTCCATCTGCCGGAGGCACAAATGGACAGATTTTTCATGAAGCTCTCAATGGGCTACCCTACGGAGAGTGAGGAGATCAGTATACTCGAACGCACTGAGCTGCACAATCCGATACAGAACATCACCGAGGCTGCCGTCACTGTTGACGATATCTGTGCAATGCAGGACGAGGTGCGGCATATCAGAGTGACTGAGCAGGTCAAGCAGTACATCGTTTCGGTCGTCACCTCTACAAGAGGGGACAGGAATGCGACCCTCGGCATAAGTCCGAGAGGAAGTATAGCTCTGTATAAGGCGGCAAAGGCGTTTGCGTACATCTACGAAAGAGATTACGTTACACCGGATGATGTAAAGAGCACGGCTGTTTCGGTGCTCGCACACCGTATCATTCTTTCGCCGCAGGGTCGGAGCGAATATGGCTCGAATGAGGGCTATATAAGGCATATCCTCGAAAGCTGTCCCGTACCCGAAATGGGCACCTGATATGGGCAGACAGCGTAAAAAGACCGAGAACAGCGGCACACTGCATACTATAAAGAGCTGTGCGGCTGCGGTCGCTGTGGCGTTTCTGCTGTATATCTTCACTTTTTATATAGACGGTGAAATGGGCGTGATACTCGCTGCGTTCATTCTCACAGCTCCGGTCGTATCGCTGATAATGGCGGTATACGCAAGAAAGCGTATAAAGATAGATATGAGCTGTGACGGATATGTCCGCAGGGGCAGCAGGCTTGAGGTCACGATAACAGTTTCCAAGACCGGTTTTATTCCGCTTGCAGTAGTTGAGCTGCACCCGGACGCTACGGAGGTATTTTCTCCGTGGGATAAGACGTACCGGATATCGCTTGCTGACAAGGACAGGAGCACGTTCACGTGCAGCCTTGATGCACGTATCGGCGGAAACGGCGAGGTCTCGGTGCCTGAGGCGTATTCATGCGGATTTCTCGGATTTGTGCGGCTCAGATTAAGGCTCCCCGGACAGCTGCCTGAGCCGAAAAGCGTCGGAGTTATACCGGAGGTGCCGGAGATAAAGTCGTCATCGCAGCTCTTCCGGAGCATTGCAGAGGTGGTAATGACCTCGGACGATGAAGAGGATAACGATACAGCGGCACTGTTCTCTGCGAATACAACACCTGGCTACGAGCACAGAGAGTACGTACCGGGCGACCCGCTGAAGCGTGTGAACTGGAAGCTTTCCACGAAAAAGAATAAGCTTATGGTCAGGCTTGACGAGGCAGCAGCCTCTGTACAGCCGCTGATCGTTCTCGACCTGTACCGCAGGGAGGGGGCAGAGCCGGAGATCGCCGCTAAAAATGAGGAGCTGCTTCTCTGCTCAGTATTCGGGCTTGCGGAGCTTCTGATACGCAACGGCATCGCCTTCGGTTTCGTGTACAGAGACGGCTCCGGCGAGACTGTAAGTGAAACTATCGACAATCCCGATGTTCCGCCGCAGCTTCTTCTCCGTGTGCTCGCTGCGAAGGTCAGGGAGGGCAGGCGTATCGACCCGGAGGCGATACCCGACAATACGTGTGCCTGTGTCATCGCTTCAACGAGCTTTGCCGGAGATTTTGCCATGATCACGGACAGACTTGAGGACACGGACAATGCCGCACTTATCGGCTATGCTCCGGAATGTCCGAATTCGACCTCGCTGCCGCTGTGGTACCTTGACGGGGACAACAGCTTCAAGCAGGTCTGATGATCCGGATTAAAGATTATTTCAAGAAAACTGATATATTATTTATAATGGGTGTGAGCTATGCCTGAAAAACAAAAAAGCTGGCAGAGCAGCGGAAGAAGTCTGAAGGATTTTCTCGTCACTACTCTGACAGACCCGGTGCTGCTTTATACCTCGCTTGTCATGATGTCGCTGATGTTCCACTTCCGGGACAGGACGATAGATGAGACAGATCTGAGCAAGGCAGCTGAATTTTTCCGGGACTATCATGCGTGCTTTATCTATGGTGTACTGACCTATGCTGTCGGGTGGCTGGTGTTCCGGTTCTTCGATTTCATGCGTCAGCACGTGATAATGGGAGCACTCGGCTATATCATAATATCCATTGTGTTTCTTCGTTCGGCGTCATACGCCATACGGCTCGGATATGAGGATTACCCTATATCATGGGGCGTATGGTTCCTCACTCCGCAGGAGTCGCTGGAGTATAACAAATGGTACACGATAGGGCTGTATATACTGTTTCTCATATTCATGCTCTCGGTAATATACTACTTCACGAGAGTCCGGTACAGGATACTCATGAATTTCCTTATATTCGTCATACCCTTCGCAGTATACGGCAAGGAGTACGAAAAAATGCCGACCGGCTTCATTATCCTCATGGCTGTGGGGTATATCCTGCTTATGGTATACTTCCGGCAGCTCAGTGACAGCAAGCCGGAGAATGCAAGTGAGGTCGAGATAAAGGAAAAAAAGCTGACATGGCGGTCGGCAGGAATATATATCCTCACCTTTGCCATTATAGCAGCGGTTATCCCGAAGCCGGAGATAGAGGCGGACAGAAGCTATATCGAAACGCTCATCAATGCAGAGGCGTTCACCGACAGGCTCGTTGCGATGCTGAATGTATTCCGTGATTCGGCTGACGGCGATCAGTTCCGCAACAACAACGATACGGCTCCGGTCTACTATGCGTCAGCCCCTGAGCCGCTGAGACTGAAGCTTTCAACGTTCAGCTCCTACGACTATGATACAGATTCGTGGGAAGCAGGTGTACTCGACACAAGCAGCAGCGTGAGCGTTGATATGCCGGCTGAGATATGGACTAACGGCGGTGTGGCTGAGGCTGTGCTGCTTGCGGCGGAGCTTGACAGCGGGTTTGCTGAGGAATTCGGGCTCAGTGAGTTCATTGAGCAGGTCGGCAGTCTGGATATCGTAAAGCCTGAGACGGCGAGTGCTGTGTTTTATGGTGCTCAGGAGGGCGGAAGTGCCGCACCTGTACCGCAGTCGGCGGTATCTATGGACGCTTCGACCTATAAGGAGCTTTTCACAGTCGGGGATTCCGGTACGGTCTACGCCGAAAAGGGGACGTTCCGTCCGGGTACTGAGTTCAGCTTCAGCTACCAGAGAGACGGGTATTTCTCCGTTCCGGAGAATGTCCTTGCGACGGAGACTATTGCCGGTGCCGATGACTATGAGAGCCTGCTGTACAATGCGTATTATGCTCTTACGGACGAGTACTGGCGGTATGCAGGAAGTACGGAGGGTCTGGAAAATGATGAGTATTACCAGAGACTCAGAAGGTGCAGAAAGACTATCGAGGCGAACATCGACACCTATCCGGCTATAACCGGCGAGCTGCTCGACTACGGCGGAAACGAGCGTATTTACCAGCTTGCACAGGAGCTGACAGCCGGGCTTGACTCGGAGTACGAAAAGGCTGAGGTGCTTGAGCTTTATTTCTACAGAAACGGCTACAACTACGACCTTGAATATGTCAAGGCGGACGGTGAGAATGCCGAGGATTTCATTTTTGAGACAAAGACCGGTGTCTGCTACGAATATGCGACGGCAATGACGCTGCTTGCACGTGCGGCAGGCATACCGGCAAGGTACTGTGAGGGCTACAACATGAGCCAGAGGTACCAGCAAAGGAACGGCTTTGAGGGATTTATCGTAAGGGCACAGGACGCCCACGGATTCCCGGAGCTTTATATCAAGGGCTACGGCTGGCTCTCATTTGAGCCGACCATGACGGATGCCGTGAGAAATACCTCCGGCAGTACCAAAAGCAGCCTGTCAAGGATCGGGCTATTCATACTCGCAGCAGCTGTGCTCCTCTTGCTGCTGATAGCGGTAATGCCTGTCCTTTCACATAAACTGTTTCTTATCAGCAGCAGACGGCGGTCACCCTCAAAGCAGGCTGCCGCTGCAATGCGGAGAATATGCCGTATCTACGATATCGGCAGCACCTCTACCTCTCATGAGGCGGTACAGCTTGTGGCTGACGCTTCGGGTGCAGATATTTCCGCAGCAGCCGTGCTCTTCGACAGGGCAGTGTACGGCGGTGAGGAGCTGAGCGAGGCAGAAGGTCAGAGGATCACAGAGGAGTACACAAAAGCGTGGGAGGCACTCAGGGAGGCTAAGAAAAAAGCCAGAAAAGAAGCCCTGAGACTCCGCAGAAGCAGGACACACGAATAATATGATGGAGGCTGATACCAATGAAGCATTTAGCAGGAAAGAAATTATTGACAGTCGCTGCTGCGGTGATCATGTTTATTACAGCTGTCACCGGAACTTTTGCGGCTAACAGAGGAACAGGCACGGATACTCTTACTGCATCCGCTGCTGAGGACTATCACTTGTGGAGACAGATGGATCCCCGCTGGGCTAATCTCCCGATGGGACAGTATAACGTTGCTACAGTAGGCTGCCTTGCGACCTCACTCTCGATGCTTGCGGTACTTTCCGGAGTAAGGAATGCCGACAGCTTCAATCCGGGAGTTTTCGTAAATAATATGAACAGCATAGGTGCATTCAACATCTATGGCGGTATCGCAAGCTGGGCGTCAATATACAGCGTTATACCGGAGTTCAGCGATATAAACAACATGACCTTCACAGGCACAACACAGAGCTATAAGGCTGCTGAGATAAAGGCATGGATGGAGAAGGGCTACTACGTTATAGTAAATGCAAACACCCACCACTGGGTACTTGTAGAGGGCGTTATCGGCGATACAGTATATATGATAGACCCTGCGAAGGACGATACGGATATGTTCGCTTCGTATGGCAATATCTGCACATCATATATGATAGTGAAGAGCAAAAACGCTCCTGACGTCAGCGGCTTTACACCCGGCGGCAGCGTTAGCTATGAGCCGTCGATAAAGATAACACTCAGGTCTATGCCGACAAAAATGTCGTATGCTTACGGTGAGGAGCTTGACCTTACAGGCGGCTCAGCTCAGGTAACATACGTTGACCCTGTACGTGGAGAGGTCGTACTGAACGCTGAGTCAATGAGCGGAACACCGGCAAGCTTCACAGTTGACCCGTCACAGTTTTATGAGACTGAGAGCGGCTATGCGAAGATATATCTCAGGGCATGGACAGACTACGCACAGACCGAGACATCGTTCAGCGTAGAGGTACATACAACAGCTGCAACGACAACAACGACCACGACTACAACAACAACGACAACTACAACGACTACGACAACAGAGCCGGAGACTACTACAACTACTGAGGAGCCGACTACCACAAGTACAACAAGCACTACGACAACGACTACAACTACAACTACAACTACCACAACAACTACTACCACTACTGCAACTGCTGCTCCCACAACTGCGGAGACTTCGACAACTACAGAGGAAACTACCGATACAGCCGGTACTGTCAGCGAGCTTTACAACAGCAGCTCGTCAACTGTCAGCATTTATGCTGAGCCTGATACCGACAGCGACACCATAGCTGAGGTAGAGAGCGGCTATGTTATAATGGTCGGCCCGATATACGGCGACTTCGGTCTTGTTATTTCCTCTGACTTCACAGGCTGGGTGGAGGTATCCCAGCTCTCAGACACCGAGGACGATACTGCACACGTTGCAGGTGACATTAACAACGACGGCAGAGTGAACGGCTATGACCTGTCGATACTCAACGACTATCTCAGGGAATCAGAGCTGCTCCCCGATGGTATCTCGTCGCTCACTGCGGCAGAGCTTGCAGCAGCTGACGTAAACGGAGACGGCTCAGTAGATACAATGGACGTGCTGCTCTTGCTTACAATAATTTGCAGGTAACACGGAGGACTGCTATGGAATGGATAGAGGTGAATATCTATACTGCGACTGCTGCGATAGAGCTGCTTACCGCAAAGCTGCTTGACATAGGCGTTAAGGGCTTCGTAATACAGGACGCAGAGGATTTCAGCGAATTTCTGGAAAACAAGAACGGTCAATGGGACTATATTGACGAGGATCTTCTTGGGCTTTCCTCATGCGAGACCTGCATGACTATCTATCTTCCGGACAACAGCCAGGGAGCGGATATGCTTACTTCTGTCCGCTCCATGCTTGCGGAGCTGAAGGCTTCGGACCCGGAGGGCTGCTACGGCAGACTTGAGGCGGAGCTTTCAAGTATCCGTGAGGAGGACTGGGCTAACAACTGGAAGCAGTATTTCAAGCCGATAAAGGTCGGTGACAGACTTATTATCAAGCCCTCATGGGAGGAGCTTGACGATCCCGGAGAAAGGGCAGTCCTTGAGATAGACCCGGCTTCGAGCTTCGGTACCGGTCAGCACCACACGACACGCTTGTGTCTGGAGCTGCTTGAGAAGAGCATTGCTCCGGGTGACAGGGTGCTTGACCTCGGCTGCGGCAGCGGTATACTCTCGATAGGTGCTATGCTCTTAGGGGCTTCAGAGGCAGCGGCAGTCGATATCGACCAGAACGCTGCGGAAACTGCGGCAGAACATGCTGCAAAGAATGGTATCTCTCCGGAGAACTACAAAACATACTACGGCAATATCCTCAGCGATGAGGACTTAGCGGCACAGCTTGACGGCAGCTATGATATCATAACTGCGAACATCGTTGCAGATGTGCTGATAGCTATGAGAGGCTACTTCACACGTTATCTCAGAAAGGGCGGAACACTCATAGTTTCGGGAATAATCGAGGAGCGTATGGAGGAGGTACTGACGGCTATTGAGTCAGAGGGCTTCACACGAGGCAGCGTAAACATCAAGGACGGCTGGGCTGCGGCAGCTTTTAAAGCGTAAGCGGCTGCAATACAAATATTTTAACAAGGAGACTGATACAAGTGGCATTCTGGAACAGGAAGAAGAATCAGGACAGTGAGAAGAATACAGAGATAACGGAGTCAGCTGAGGGAATACAGGCTGCTGACGGCGATCAGCAGCAGATCGACACCGGACACGCAAAGGAGCTTGCTCTTGAAGCACTCAACAAGAAGCTCAATGGTACGATCTATGACAACTGTATCATCACAAGACGAGGCGGCTATACTATCGACATCAACGTCACAAGACCGCAGGAGAAGGAAGGCACGGTGCTCGCTCAGATAGTTTATATCGTGAGAAACGACAGCTTTGACGAGCCGATAATCGAGCCGTGTGACGTTCAGGGCAAGACATGGGAAGAGGCAGCAGATATGGGTGCTCAGATGTTTGATGTGACAGTGTGGCACTCGCTTGAAATGGCGGCACAGAGGAAGAACCCCCAGCCGGTCTCTGTTGATTTCCTTAATCAGCACTATGATTTTGACCTCTTTTCTGAGTCGGTGCTGAGAGTCAATGTTTCTCAGGAAAAGCCCGTTACCTCGCTCTTTAGCTATATCAAGGAGGATATACCCAAATATCTCGGCTCAAAGAAGTATTACTGGGTAAGACTGTTTGCGGCGGCGTTCAATGGCAAGAGGATATCTGAGGTTCGTGTGAACGGCTCAGTCTGCATGGAGCTGTCCAATAAGCTGAGGAAGTACGTTGACACCCTTGAGGCTGGAGAAACGTATATCAGCGAGAAGCAGTGCGTGATCTGCGTACAGAAGGAGGACGACAAGTGCCCGTTCACCAAGGAGACTGTAACGACAGCTGCAAAGGCTGCTATCGACATGATGGTCGGGATCAGGAATCCTGCCGATTATGAGGCAATGTCTCTGAAGCTGATCGATATAGCCGGAGACAAGGATCTCGCATCTGAGATACGCATATTTGTCCCGGAGATACTTGCAAAGCTCACACTCGGCTACAGAGAGGGCGACAGCCTGTTCTTCATCGACGGCGATTCACAGATAGAGTTCAGAAAGACACAGCTGCGTTCTTACTTCTATATCCAGCAGGTGCTGCTTGAATTTCTTTCGAGGCGTCCTCCGCAGGAGGATGTGCAGAATATAGTCTTCAACAGTGTGGCATTCAGAGAGATGAAAAAGACTATAGATGCTGCAAAGGAGAAAGGTCAGGAGATAAAGCCGCAGGATATGTACGTTCCCGGAACGTCATACAAGATCGTAAGCGAGACTTACAGAGTATGGTAAAAAGATCCCGGTATACACCAGTATACCGGGATTTAATTTTATATTCTTCAGTCACCGAACGAAATGCCTATATCCTTCGCTGCGATAACGAGGTGGTTATCGGTATTGACGAACTTTGTCTTTCCGGCAATATCCTCAAGCTTGTTCGAGGTTATCTTATTGCCGATCTTCGCAACTGTCCTGCCGTACTTCTCCTGTGCTATGAGGTAAGCGGCGTGAACTCCGAACTGAGTGGAGAGCACACGGTCATACGCACTCGGAGCACCGCCCCTGAGCATATGTCCCGGAACGCACACTCTTGCCTCCATTCCGGTATTCGCCTGTATCTGGGCAGCTATGCGGCTCGTTGCAGTAGTGATCCCAGCCTCAGCACGCTTCTTTGCACGCTCCTTCTTCTTCATCTGAGCCTCAGCAACATCGAACGCACCCTCTGCAACTGCGAGTATCGAGAATGTCTTGCCCGAAGCACTTCTTGCCATGACGGCATCGCACACCTTGTCGATATCGTATGGTATCTCCGGGATAATGATAATATCCGCACCGCCTGCAATACCGGCATTGAGGGTGAGCCAGCCTGCCTTGTTGCCCATTATCTCGCATACGAGGATACGGCTGTGAGAAGCGGCAGTCGTGTGGAGCCTGTCGATAACATCAGTGGCTATATCAACAGCGGTATGGAAGCCGAATGTTACATCTGTACCATAAATATCGTTGTCGATAGTCTTGGGCAGACCTATGACGTTGAGTCCCTCATCAGAGAGCAGCTTCGAGGTCTTGTGGGTACCATTTCCGCCGAGAGTGAGGAGACAGTCGAGCTTCTGCTTCTTGTAGGTCTCCTTCATATTCTTCACCTTGTCAACATTGTCCTCGCCGATAACCTGCATCATCTTGAACGGCTGACGCTTTGTGCCGAAAATAGTACCTCCCTGAGTGAGAATGCCGGAAAAAGCCGACGGAGACATATCCTTGCACAGATTGTTGATGAGTCCGTAGTAGCCGTTGGATATGCCGACTATCTCAACATTGTCCTCGCCGAATCTCTCGTAGCACGCCTTTGCGACACCACGGATAGTAGCATTGAGTCCGGGGCAGTCTCCTCCGCTGGTGAGTATTCCGATACGTCTTTTCATGATCTTACCTCCGTTAATTTTATGATATTTATCAGATTGTCCGGAAACCGCCGTGCGGTGCCGGTTTTATGCAGTATTGCGATATTCCGCCGACAGCTCAGAGCTTACACAGCATGATGTACTCCTCGTCGTTTTCATCAACAGCCGCAAATCCGACGCTTCTGTACATCTTCACAGCGTAGTTTTCCTTCTGTACCGCTAAGGACGCCTGCTTATATCCTGCGTTTTTCAGTTCAGAAAGCATTGTTTTCATAAGAGCTGTGCCGATACCGTTATTCCTGTACTCCCTGTACAGCGAGATAGCGAAGGAGGGCGTTTCATCATCAATATGCCCGTAATCATTCATGATTCGCACCCACACAGCACCAACTACCCTTCCGCTGACCAGAGCTGCAAACGCCGTATCTCCGGGCTTTTTTCCGAATCCGGCTACATACACCTGCAATTCGGGCTGACAGATTATATTTCTCGGCGGTGCAGGTACACCCTTCGGGATAAAAATGGCTTCATAAAGAAAATCCTCTAATATCCCGTACTCGCTCTCTGTCATTTTTCTTATCGTGTAGTTCATGGCAGCTCCATATCAGGCATTATACGTAACTGTCGTCATTGCGGCATCGTCTGCATCAGCGTTCATGCAGTCTATAGCAAGCACAGCCGCAAGCACGAGCAGCTCATCGTCCGGGTCGGTGTAATCTATCTCATAGCTGTCTCCCCAGCTCAGCCACGCCTTGCTTACAGTTGCGACTGTACCGCTGTCACTCATGATCGAATAATTGTGATTTGTCACAGAGCCGGTCACAGACCAGCCGGGACACTGCGGCCCGGATATATCGTATTTTGCCCGGAAAAGACTCAGCTTTCGCTGTATCTCAGCTGCAAACCTGCCGCCGCAGTATATCCTGTATCTTGGCAGGATAGTCAGCACCTTCTGGTGTATCAGCAGCTTTTCCTCGCCGAAGCTGTCCTCAACGTGCAGCTTTCTGCCTATCGTCATTATCTCGCCCCATGCGGAGTAGACATCATTGCCGCTTTCGTCCCTGACGCTGAATCTGCTCCGCCACGAGAACACCTTCTGTCTTATGAATAGCTTCATTTTCTCCCGTCACTCCTTTTGCCAGCTGTTTTCTCGGCATTCTTCACGAAGAATTCCTCAAGCTTGTCCGGCGGCATAGGCTTGCCGTAGAGATAGCCCTGACCGAAATCACAGCCTGCGTCACGCAGTATCTTCTCCTGTCCGGGATTTTCGATACCCTCAGCAATAGTCTCTATCTTTTTTGATTTTGCGATCCTTATGACAGCGGCAACGATCTCATATGCAATATTGTCATGCTGTATATCCGTAATGAACGAGCGGTCGAGCTTCAGCAGTGTTATCGGCAGTATCTGCAAATAGCTCAGTGAGGAATAGCCGGTGCCGAAATCGTCCATTGCGAGCTTTACGCCGAGCTCTCTGAGCTTGTTCATCTGCGATACGGCGAAGTCGATATCGCTCAGTGCGAGCGTTTCAGTCAGCTCGACCTCAAGCCATTCCGGGGACAGCTTTGACTTGGCAAGTGCCTCAAAGACCTTGTCTCTCAGGTCAGCCTGATAGAAGTCGGACGATGTGAAATTGATAGACATGACTATCTCAGGGAAGCCCATAGTCTGCCACAGCTTGTTCTGACGGCAGCCCTCGCTGAGAACAAATTCACTTATCCGCCCGATGAGGTGTGAGCTCTCTGCGACCGGAACAAATTCGTCCGGCGTAATGATAGTGCCGTCGGGCTTTATCCAGCGGATAAGAGCCTCAACGCCCATGATACGTCCTGTAGAAAGATTGATCTTGGGCTGGTAGAAGAGCTGGAGCTCATTGTTGTCGATAGCGAGTGCAAGGGATTTTTCCAGCTCGGCAGTACCGATTATCGAGTCGTGCATACGTGGTACATACCCCGAAATGCTGCCGACTGTGCTGCTTGCGGATTTAAGGGCGAACTCAGCGTGCTCCATGACCTCAAGGAACGAATCGCCGTCCTCCGGCATTTTTGAATATCCAGCCGAGCAGCTGAGATTTATGACCGAGAAGTCATTTACCGCAAGCTTTGCGAACTCCTCCTGTATCGAGCGAGCCGTCCTTGCCGGGAGATCATCGTCGCCGAGATCCCTGAGCAGAAGTGCGAAATTGTCGCCGCTTATACGTGCAGCAAGTCCGCCGGGAGTCACGAATTTATAGAGAATATGTGCGAAATCCCGGAGAATGCTGTTGCCGTTATTATAGCCGCAGGTATCGTTGATTATGTGGAACCGGTCTATATCGAGTACGATTATCCAGTACGAGCAGCTGAGCAGATGACAGGTCTCATAAGTCTCACGTCCCACGTCCATGAGCTTATTGCGGTTGGCGATCTCAGTTACCTCGTCGATATACGCAAGCCGCTCTATCAGCAGATCCTTCTCGTGCTCCTGAGTGATATCCATGAGAGCACCGCCGAAAAGCGGGGGAGTATTCTTTGTCGCCCTGATCGACTTATAGCGGAATGAGTACCAGTGGTACATACCGTCAGCAGAGCGTATCTGCAACTCGACACTGCGTACATCACCGGCACTGTCCGGCGGCGAATTGATCGCAACATCGAACTGAATGCGGCTGCTTGGGTCTATGAGCGAGCGGAATGCCTTCAGATCAACATTTCCCGTGCTCAGACCGAGCATTCTTACAGCCTCCGGGGAGGCGGCATATTTTTTCTTGTCGGTGCTCATTATGAACCCGATCTCAGCAAGATTCATTGCCGAGTTGAAGAAGTCGTTCGCACTTGCGAGACTTGTCTTCATTTTCTTCAGGTCTGTAAGGTTGAAGCCGTTGCTGAGGTATACCGAGCTTTTACGGCGTTTTTTTACGATCGAGGTGCTCCATGCGATGCTTATCTGTCTTCCGTCGGCATTCTGAAAGCTTGTTTCATGCGTACCGCCGGCAGTTATCTCATCAAAGACCGACGTATCGAGTCCCTCGCCGCCGAATGCCTTGACGAGAGCGTTTTTCAGCTTGAGATGGTCATTTTTATCAGCGTCAGCGATACCGAGCAGCTTCCTGAGCTGACGGTTCATATAGATATAGGAAAAATCATCTGACCAGACGACGATCTCGGTGTTCAGCTCCTCGCCTATGGATATGAAGTCATCGGCACCGACTGAGGAGCGGTTCACGAGATACAGCTTGCTTATGACAAGAGCGATCAGACCGAGACCGATAACAGTGCTGACGTAGATGATGAGAGTGACGACTGCGATCTCAGGCCGGAAGAATCCATATGCAAGTACGATAAGAGCTGACGCTGCAATGACGAGCACGGCAGCAGCTGCTGTTGAACGCTTCAAGTTGGCACCCCCTCACAAATAATTTCTGTCAACTTTAATTATAGCAATAATAGCCGAAAATGTCAATTGTTATTTTATTGATTTGCTGTAATTTTTATAAAATTGCGAGAAAAATACAAGATTTCTTAATATTCTGTTCACTTATTTATGCTAAAATGATATAATAAGTGTGCAGAGGAAAAAATATCGTACTCTGTGTATAGACAGCAGCACTGATGCAGAAGCAAAATATACTGGAGGTTTAATATATGGCACATATACTTATTGTAGATGACGAGATCAATATCCGCAGGGTAGTCAGGGAGTACGCTGAGTTCGAGGGATATGATGTGACTGAGGCTGAGAATGGCATGGAGGCAGTGAACCTCTGTCACGACAACGACTACGACCTCATAATCATGGACGTCATGATGCCCCGGCTCGACGGCTATTCCGCCTGCAAGGAGATACACAAGACGAAGAATATCCCCGTTATCATGCTGTCTGCAAGAGGCGAGGAGTACGACAAGCTCTTTGGCTTTGAGATAGGTGTTGACGATTATGTTGTAAAGCCGTTTTCGCCGAAGGAGCTTATGGCGAGGGTCAAGGCAGTGCTGAAGCGCAACAGCCGTTCGGCGGAGACATCTCAGCCGGACAGATATGTATTTGAGGGGCTGGAGGTCGATATTTCCGGACGTGAGGTGTATGTAAACGGGGAGAAGGCTTCGATGACCCCGAAGGAGTATGACCTGCTGTTTTACCTTGTCCGCAACAAGAACATAGCGCTTACAAGGGACAAGCTGCTTGAAGAGGTGTGGGGCTATGATTTCTTCGGCGATGACAGGACTGTGGATACCCATATCAAAATGCTCCGCAACAGTCTCGGAGAGTACAGGAAGTTCATCGTGACGCTGAGAGGAATGGGATACAAGTTTGAAGCTAATTAAACGGATACGCAGTACCCTCGGCAGGATACCGCTGAAATTCAGCATATGGCTCTATTTTATGGCATTTATCATAGTTGTTTTCGTACTGCTGTGGCTGTTTCAGATACTGTTTCTGGAAAAATTCTATGAGCACATGAAGATAAGAGGAGTTGCTGATGCGGCTGAGACGATAGTCAGCTCATACACCACCGAGGATACTGCGGGCTTTAATGAAACGATAAACGAGCTTGCAGTGAAGAATGATCTGTGCGTTGAGGTGCTTGACCTGTACGGGCGGACATACTACTCAAAGCACGTACTCGGCGAGTGCCTTGTACACGGCAGGGAGAACGGAGTTTATGTCTATCAGCAGAAAATAAAGGACAGCGAGGATAAGCGTTTTCTTCAAAAGGTGAAGAATCCGCGCTCCGGGAATTATATGCTGCTTTATGGCTGTATGATGGGCGGAGATGAGCACGTTACCCGGTATCTGCTGATAAATTCCGCACTCGAACCGGTCGGTGCAACGGTATCTATCATAAAGCGTGAGCTTATGCTCATATCGGTGCTGCTTATAATAATTTCATTCATCATATCGCTTTTTGTAGCAAGGCGTATCTCCCGTCCGATAGACCGGATAACGCAGTCTGCTGAGCGGCTTGCAAAGGGAGACTTCAATACGTACTTCGACGGCAGGGGCTACCTTGAAGCAAAAAAGCTTGCGGATACGCTTACCTATGCCGAAAAGGAGCTTTCAAGAGTCGATACCATGCAGCGTGATCTTATCGCTAATGTTTCGCACGACCTGAGAACTCCGCTGACCATGCTCAAGGCATATGCGGAGATGATACGTGATCTTTCCGGCGATAATCCGGTGAAGCGCAACGAACACCTGAGTATAATCATCAACGAGACTGACAGACTTTCGGCAATGGTGAACGATATACTTGATCTGTCGAAGCTTGAAAGCGGCAAGCAGAAGCTGAATCCGTCAGAATTTGAGATACGTGCAAAGCTTGAGGCGATAATCGGCAGGTTCAAGGGGATATCTGAGCAGATGGGCTACAGCATACATTTCAAGCCGGACGAGGAGCGGCTTGTGTACTGCGATGTCGTGAAGATAGAGCAGGTGATATACAATCTGATAAACAATGCGATAAACTACACCGGTGCTGACAAACAGGTCTACGTCCGGCAGATAAACCAGCCGGAGGGCGTGCTGATAGAGGTCGAGGACACCGGAAACGGCATTGAGGAGGACAAGATAAAGCTTATTTTCGACAAGTATTATCGCTCTGAGAACCACAAGCGTGAGGTGGTGGGGACTGGTCTGGGGCTGTCGATAGTGAAGGCGGTTTTGAAGCTGCACGGCTATGATTACGGAGTACGGAGCATTATTGGTAAGGGTTCGGTATTCTGGTTCAGGATAGGCAACACTCTCAATAGTGATAATATACAAAAGGACGGATAAATTCAAGGTGACATTCTGTTAATATGACGAGCGGGAATTTCACATATCTTTCACAAAGCTGTGATACAATAGAAACAGCTGAGGGGGATACCCTGAGCTGATTTTCATGGTAATATAATGTTTACCCCAGCATTATATTATTAATCCCCAATAATCCCTATATCATGGCAGATGAGCTTCCTTGACCGGAGGCTCATTTGTTTTTCTGCCTTAATCAGTATAAGAGCCTGTTTAGTATCTGACCATTCTCAGATACTAAACAGGCTATAAAAACATGACACCCTGCTGTGCAGAGTGTCATGTTTATTATTATTCATATTCGATATGCTCACCGAGCCTGTTTTGCAGCTCGATCACCGAGCGTTCAAACTCCTCGGATTTTCCGGCTCTTTTCATTTCCTCGCCAAGCTCCGAGGTCTGTATATCACCATTGCTGTCCTCAGCGTCCGCCATGAGCAGATAGTCAAGCGAATCTATCGCATTTTGTATGATCTCACGTACATCATGCACCGGAACGCTCTTGAAAAGCCTACGCTTTGTCCGGTAAAGCGACTCCTTCAGCAGCTCTGCCGCCTGTGAGACGCTTTCCGCATAGCCGGTACAGTCCCTGCTGTAGTCCGTGCTGTTGAGAATAATATCGAGCATACACGCACCAGTCCAGACCTCATAGCATATCTCAAGCTCAAGCGGCTCTGCACTCCCGCCGTCCGGAAGGTCGTCGTCCTCCCACGGCAATGCTGACTTGAATATGATATCGTTCAGATATTCAGCTGTATCTGTTTTCAGCCTTGATGTATCAAGCATATCATTGACACACTTCTGAGCGTAAGTCGAATCAAACGGCGTGAGCATTACTTAGCCTGTGCAGCAGTATCAAGGCTGCTGAATGCGTCCTCAACGATCTTTGTATCAGGAGCCTTTGTGAAGCTGCTGACGATAGGAACGAGTATAAGTGAGAGCAGCATACTGAAAGCACCTGCATTGATCGGAGAGAGCAGGTTGAGCGGGCAGCCGAGGTCGATAACAGCCTGTCTGATACCGCTGAATGCTTCGATATTCATGCTGAAAAGGAACATATGTATCAGGGTTATGCCGACACCTGTGCAGAAGCTCGTCCAGCACGCTGCCGGGGTAGCCTTTTTCAGGAAAAGACCATAGAGGAATGGCCCTAAGAATGCACCCGACAGAGCACCCCATGAGTAGGACATGAGAGTTGAGATAGAGGCATTCTTGTTGCAGGCGATGATAACTGAGATAAGCAGGAATACTGCGATAAATACACGCATTATCGTCATCTGCTTCTTGTCGTTGAAATCCTTTATCCTTGGCTTGATAAGGTCATTGGTGAGGGTAGTGCTTGAGGTCAGAACGAGTGACGAAAGAGTTGAAAGTGAAGCCGAAAGCACGAGAACTACAACCAGTCCGATAAGCAGATCGGGAAGTGCCTCATGCAGAAGTGCGGGCACCATTGTATCAAACACCGGCTTGCCGCCGACAGTCTCGATGAACGCCTTGCCTGTCTCGTTCGGGTCAAGAGTGCAGTAAAGTCTTACGAATCCGCCCATGAAGTATGAACCGCCGGCAACGACAACAGCAAAGAATGTCGAGATTATCGCACCCTTCTTTATAGCCTGCTCGTCCTTGATCGCATAGAACTTCTGCACCATCTGCGGCAGTCCCCATGTACCGAGAGAGGTAAGTATAACAACGCCGAGGAGGTTTATCGGGTCAGGGCCGAAGAGACTTCCGAGCTTTCCGTCATCTGTCAGTGCCTTGAGAGAGTCAACAGCGGCGGAAAATCCGTCCTTTTTGTTGAGCGTGAGCCCTACGACAGTAGCTATTCCGATGAGCATTATTATGCCCTGGAAGAAATCATTGAGGGCAGTAGCCTTATATCCGCCGAGGGTAACATATATAGCCGAGAGCAGAGCCATGAGGATAATGATTATCGTCGGGCCGCTTTCGCCAAGGTCAAATATCATTCCGAAAAGACGGGAAAGACCATTGTACACCGAAGCGGTATAGGGGATAAGGAACACGAATACGATAAGAGCTGCGGCGGTCTTCAGGGCACTGCTGCCGAACCGCTGCTCGAAGAACTCCGGCATGGTGCGTGCATTGATATGATTTGACATAAGTCTTGCACGTCTGCCGATGAGGAAGAATGGTATCAGGCTTCCGATAATTGCGTTGCCGATACCGACCCATGTTGCGGAAACTCCGTAGCTCCAGCCGAACTGACCTGCATAGCCGATGAAAACGACGGCTGAGAAGTAGGTCGTGCCGTAGGAGAAGGCGGTCAGCCATGAGCCGACATTTCTTCCGCCGAGCATGAAGTCATTTGAAGATTTTGTGCGTTTTGAGGTATAAAAGCCGATAGCGAGCATGATAGCGACATATACCGCCAGCATGACGAAGGTCGCAGCCTTTGAACCCATAAGTACCACTGCCTTTCTTAGGAGCTGTATCGCTCCTGAGTTATAAATTGATATAAACCGGTGAAGCTTTAAATTGATAAAGCGATAAAATAATTATATCCGAAATACCGCTGTTTGTCAATAGGGAAAGGAGATATTTCAGGAAATTAACTATTTCCGGCAAAAAAGCCGCCGCACCTGAAAAGTGCAGCGGCTGAAATAAAGTATATCACAGCTTTGTCAGGTGCTTGTTGAACACCCCTATGTCATTCAGCATTTTCGTTCTCTGTATCAGCAGTATTTTCATTCTCATCAGGCAGGATCACCTGTTCATTTTCAGCTGTATCATTCTCATCTGCTGTATCCTCCGCAGGCACCTCGTCAGACTGAGCAGCCTCATCTGTGCTTTCAGCGATATCCTCATCAGCTTCTCTGCTTATCCCGGAGAGGAAAGCAGCAGCCCTTGCGGATACCCTCTCATATACGGGCATGAAGCCATATGGAGCGAATGCCGTCATGAGGATATAGTAGGGGAGTGCGTACTGACTTTTAGCCTCCGCAAGCAGGTGATACAGCATACCTCCGAGTATTATCAGCGGCAGGACTGCACCGAGGAGGTTCTTGTCCCTCAGCAGACGTATGCAGCCGAAAAGCGTCATGAGGAATATGAACTGTGCAAGGATATCCATATATTTCAGAGTGCCTATCCTTCCGTCGTTGCACACCCACTTTGCAAGAGCAGTCTTTTCCTTGTACTGATCTCTCACCTTGTTCGTCCAGATACTCTGATATGATGTCTCGTTCCACTGTGAAACGAACTTTCTGTAGAAGAAATCGTTTCTGTACTGCGGGTCATCGTTGAATATCCCGATCCTGTCTTTAAGGTGTGCCACAGCATTTTCTGTGGCAAGGTCTGCCTTGTAGTCAGAGCCTTCAAAGTTCCATATCCCGGCGAAATTGTACCAGCCAGGAGCACTTATTCCCTCGTTGAAGCCGAGGTCGAACCAGCATATGAACGGTATAGCGTCGCCGAGCTCCTCACCTGAGCGGCTCTCGTACATACCCTTGACAGCCGGATTTATAGAGACTGCAAGGGCAGCACATACCGCAATATACACGGCATTGCGTATAAAGCGTTTCCTGCTGAACATAGCGGTAAAGGCGATAGCACAAACAGCAACGAGCACTATCAGGTTGTTCGATTTTATCATGACGGCGACAGCAAGACATATTGCCGAAAGCAGACCGTATTTCACCTGAGCTGTCAGCTTTTCAGCGGCAAGGAATCTGATTTCAAGGTACACCGCCCACACTGCAAAGCAGGTACCGGGGATTATACCGTAGATGAATGTTGAGAACATTATAGGTGCAATGCTCAGTGCAAGCAGCAGCACGCTTATGTGGCGTATCCTCTTGTCGGAGAAGATCCTGTCTATGATGAGTATTACGGCAATATAGGTCAGTGCAAGGAAAACTATGTTCATATACTCGATGTACAGCATAGTCTCCGGCTCTGAGAAGAACTCTGTTATCCGGACGATCATCTCGTTGAAGAATACATATCCGAGCTGGAACGAGTAATTCCGGAAGTAACGCTCTCCCTCAGCGATGAAGCTGAAATCGTTCTGAGCAGCTGATGCGGCTGCATTTGTGACCATTGCGGAGTCGTAGGTCGGCATGGACTGGGAGGAGTGTACCCAGACAAAGCCGAGCACAAGCGTCCAGACAGTTATCAGCAGAAGCTCCGTTTTCAGAGACAGCTTTTTCAGCAGCCGGACTGCCAGACAGCACAGGAGTACTGTGACGGCAAGCCACAGAAAGTTCGCCGGGATATTGTCGCTGTAGTATATGACAGCCTCAATATCCACACGCAGCCGGTTCACGACGGTATCGTATCCGCCGTCCCAGACTATTTCCATTCCGGTAGTCTGCAAAAAGCTCGTCATTGTGAGGATACCCATGAATATCAGCAGCAGCAGTGCGATAACGACACGCACGAAAGCTGTGAACGGGTTTTCCTTAACTATTGCGGTCATTATCGCAGTGTCAGCAGCCGGTTCAGGTGCTGCCTCCGGTATATCCTCCGGGTCAGCTGTCTCCGGTGTGACCTCGTTTTCCGGCTCAGGCATATCCTCAGGTGCGTCAGCAGTCTGTGCAGTATCCGGCAGGTCATTTACCTCACTGGCTTCAATAGCTTCTTTATTCTCCGTCATTGGTTATCTCCTTTCCGTTGTTTCCGATATCCGGGTTCTGGTATATCACTACCCAGTCCTCGATCTGGTCGTATACCGTAAATCCGCTTTCTTCGAGCATCTCCGCAGCAGCATCACCTATGGGGGTCTTCACCTGTACTGCGTAGTAGTCATATTTCTCCGGCTCAGGCATTGAGTCGTAGATTATCTCTCCGCCGTCGTCCCGGTGTATCTTGAAATCGTTCCGGTCGAGCAGGTAAAGGTCATCCCGGTCGGCGATATGCGGCAGCAGGAACGAACCGGCACATACGGAGTGCCCCTGAGGAATGTCGTCGAGCATTTTTTCAAGCTGGTCGTAGTACTCTCTTCCGGTGTTGTATGCAGAGATACGTGCTGCACTCTTTGAAAACAGCCCGACTGACATAATTACAGCCGCACTGCCCATAAGCACCGGTACTACAGGCTTTTTCGACGCCTCCAGATCATCAAGGTTTATCACGCACATATAAAGAAGCAGGCATATCGGGCCGTGAATATACTGATAGCCGATATTTGCAGCGTAGCCGTACCATGACCCGACTACCATATTCATTATGATGAACGGAAGCATGAGCAGATATCTGTGTATATTCCTTGTCATAAACGGTACGAACAGCAGCGGCAGCATTACCTCAAGGAACATTTTCAGTGTGTCATCGTGTATGAACGTGCTGAAGAAATAGGTCGGGTCGAGTAAGGCATTTTTTACGACCTCCGCAAGTCCGCCCTGCTTGTCTATCATAAGAAGTCCGAAGCGAGAGGAGGTCATCATCTGCCCGTCGCCGTGCTTTGTGAGCCAGTCTGTTATGAGAAGCATATATATTAGCGATATTGCAGCCGCAATAACTCCGTTTATACGTCCTCTGTGTCCACGGCTGCTGAAAAACATGAACAGCCCGATACACACAACATACAGCGGAGCGTCCTCCTTGACAATGCAGGTAAGTGCGGACATCACCCAGAAAACCGGATAATTCCGCCCGTCCGCTGCCCACAGCAGCCACATCAGCAATGTAGGCAGAAATGCGTTTTCGTGAAAGTCGTAATAGCAGGGGCCGATTATACCGCTGCAAAAGGTGTACGCAAGGCACATGAAAATGAGGGAGATACCACTCAGACCGTGCCTGCGTGACATGAGGTACATCGGTATGATACCGCCCATAGACAGTACAGCCTGTGCGATTAGCAGGGTATCCTCGCAGGGGAAAAGCCTGAACACCGGGACGAGCAGGTAGAATATATATGAAGCATGAACGTGAAAGTGCGATATCAGCCTGTCTCTTTCGCAGGTCGTTACCGCAGTCAGGTCATTCGCAAGAGAGTGGAACATCTGCACGAATATCCCGAAATCAAATGCTGTAGAGCCGAAGCACCGGTGACGCATTATCGTGGTATATGAGACGAACCAGCATACCACGGCAGCACAGAGGATCACCGCAGCAAAGCACAGCAGCCGGGGCAGCCTGTCAAAAAGCCTCAGGAGCCTGCCCTTGGTGACGGAATATCCGATCAGCACGAGCGAAACGAGCGAAATGCTCATTATCAGGTAGAAATCCCCGGAATACCATACCGCCGTGACAGCAAATGCGAGAACGCTGCCGGCAGCAAACAGCTGATCTGCTATCCTGAGCCTTTCCGGCAGCAGATTATGCAGGATCGTCAGCATGATGTAAATACATAGCATGATGACCGCAGCCGCAGCAGCATTTGTCTGCGGAACGAAATCCTTCCACGTTCTCACTGCGTCAATGAACAGATTTGATCTTATCCGGTACAGCTCGAACCATGAAGCGGAGAAGAAGGCGGCAATAAGCCGTACAAAAGCCATTTCCGGGAATCCGAGCCGGGCAAGGAGGTGCCTGAGACCGGCAGTCCTGTCACGGAGGCTGTCATGCGTACCGCTGCTGTCGGTCATTGCAGCAAGCGGTTCATCGTCCGGAGCGGAAAGCGGTTTCCCGGACAGCCCTATAAGCTGTCCGCCGGGTGAGTTTTCCGGTTCTTCTGCTGTATTTTCAGCTGATGTATTGCTGTTGGTTTTAATATTGTCTGGCATATCGTCTGTGTTCCTCATCAGGGGTAAAGTCAAATACGTATCAAAGGAGACAGCGGGTACTGTCTCCCTTTTCTATTATCACTGTGACCAGCTCTCAGGGAGAGCAGGTATCTCCTTAGCGTCATATCTCTGGATAGATATGGCATCGCTTGCCGTCAGTCCGTCTCCTCTCTGACACACATCAGCGTTGTTGTAGCCCTCCTCGGAGAGCGGGAATTTTCCGCTGTTTGTGAGAAACTGGAGTACAGCGACCGCATCGGCGAGATTCACCTTTCCGTCAAGATTAGCGTCGCCGTAGTCAGGCTCCGGGCTTTCACCGAGAATGCGGATATATCCGTCGCTCAGACCGTTTGTGAACGTCCATGCCTGCATAAGCTTCCCGGTGTCATCGTTCGCCTTGTTGGTGAACATACTGTTGGTAAATTTGTTATGAGTAGTCTCACTGTCGGCATAGAAGAATCTCAGCGGGTACACATCTCCGGGCTTTGCGTTGTCCGGGAGAGTGACGCTTATGGTGTATATATAGCCGTCAAGTCCATAATTCGCCGAGCCGGCAGTAATTACACGGACTCCGTTCTGTTCGATCAGCTTTTTCTGTTCAGAGTCGTAGTATGACGGTTTCCGGAATCTTGTACTGAGCAGCCTCACAGCATCACCGGCAGAGACAGCAGGTGAGCCGTCGGGGTTTTCAGGGAGGCTGAGACGGCTGTCGAAAACAGTCCATATCTCAGATGAGGCATATTTTCTGTTGGCATCGCTGACAGTCAGAGTGACGAGAACATTATGGCTTGCCGCAAGCTCCTCCTCGGAAAGCTCGATCTTTGGCAGGGAGAGCAGCGGCTTTATTTCCGAAGCCTCGATCTCCTCAGCGGTAAAGCCTCCGTCAGCACCGGCGGAAGCCGAGAGCACAGCACAGGGCATTGCAGCGGTGAGTACAGACAATAGTGCGGCGCTAATAATCGTCAGCAGCTTTTTCATTTTAAACCTCCGTCTGGCTGCATACAGCACAGAAGCAGCTGTATCAGCACAATTTCTCCATTATATTCTACCATATTATTCCGGTTATTTCAAGTGATTTTTAAAAAAATATATTCAGCCTGAGCGATTGTATTATTTACTGATACGGTGCTTCATAAAAAAGCTCCAGACCACAGCTGCGGTCTGGAGCACAGATCACTTATTCTTAGCACGCTGGACTGCCTTGACGCACTCCACAACAGGCACTATCACCGCACCGATGACGATAGCGAGTATATACTGCACAGCCGAAAGCTTCACAAGTGAGAAAATGTTTCTCAGCACAGGCACTGCGAGCAGGAGGATAATTAGTGCGAACGAAACGAGTATCGACCATGTGAGCATCTTGTTATGCGATCTCATGGTGAATACTGAGCTTCTGAGGCTCCGCATATTCCATGCGTGGAGCATTTCGCAGACTGAAAGCGTGAGAAATGCCATTGTAGTGCCGGCAGCCGCTGAGGTCTGAGCACCGATCGTATACGATACGATAGTCAGTACAGCGATCAGTATGCCCTGCCAGAGAAGATTTATGCCAAGTCCGTCGGAGAAGATATGTGCTCCGCTCTCTCTCGGCTTACGCTGCATTATCCCCTCCTCGGCGGTTTCCATACCCAGTGCTACAGCCGGGAAGCAGTCGGTCACAAGATTTATCCATAGCAGATGTACCGGGCTGAATATGTTGAATGAGCCGCCGGTCAGCTTGCCAAGTCCGAGCGTTGCGATGAGAATGCACAGCACCTCGCTCAGATTGCTCGACAGCAGGAACTGTATCGCCTTTCTGATGTTGTCGTAGATACGTCTGCCCTCCTCGACAGCTCCCACGATAGTTGCAAAGTTGTCGTCTGTCAGCACCATATCCGCAACATTTTTCGTGACATCAGTACCGGTGATACCCATACCAACGCCTATATCCGCACTCTTTATCGACGGTGCGTCATTTACTCCGTCGCCTGTCATAGCGGTTATCATTCCCTTTTTCCGCCATGCGTTTACGATACGCACCTTATGCTCAGGCTGAACTCTTGCGTAAACGCTGTAATTCTGCACAGTATCGTCAAATTCACTGTCCGGGATATCGTTCAGCTCCGCACCTGTCAGGGATCTCTGTCCCTCCTCAAGAATACCGAGCTCCTTTGCGATAGCGACCGCCGTATCTCTGTGGTCGCCGGTTATCATCACCGGACGGATACCGGCAGTCCTGCACAGACCGATAGCATCCTTTACCTCCGGGCGTACCGGGTCGATCATACCGGTCATTCCTATGTAGGTAAGCTCCTTTTCAAGCGAAGCCGGAGCTGTATCGTCAGGTCTTGAATCATAGCTGCGGTACGCCGCCATGAGTACACGCAGAGCCCGGTCAGCCATTTCCTTGTTCTGACGGAGTATCTCCGCTCTGTCATCATCGGTTATCGGGCGTATCTTTCCGCCGTCAGAGATATAGCTGCACCTGCGAAGCACCTCGTCCGGGGCACCCTTTGTATACTGCACAATACCGCTGTCAGTCCGGTGTATCGTGGACATCATCTTTCTCATGGAATCGAACGGAGCCTCACCGATACGTGGTGCGTCCTTTTCAAGATCGTACTTTTTAAGTCCGCATCTGTTTGCATATTCCACAAGTGCAGCCTCTGTAGGCTCACCGGTAACAGTGCCGTCCGGATTAAGTACAGCGTCGCTGCAAAGTGCCATAGCCTCCGCAAGCATCATCTTGTTATAGGTATTCTCCTGAACCACAGTCATCTTGTTCTGCGTCAGAGTACCGGTCTTGTCGCTGCATATCACCTGAGCACAGCCAAGTGCCTCAACAGCCGTGAGGCGGCGGATTATCGCACCTCTTTTGGACATATTCGTAACGCCTATCGAAAGCACGACAGTAACGACAGCAGCAAGTCCCTCCGGTATAGCCGCAACAGCGAGCGATACAGCTATCATGAAGGAATTGAGGAAATCCGGTAGAGTGATAGTGCCGTTCTTCACGAGCATTTGTACAACGCTGAGTGCAAGGATAAAGATACATATGAGCAGAACAGCGACTGAGAGTATCTTGCTCAGCTGAGCAAGGCTCTTCTGGAGAGGAGTTTCATCATCCTCAGCATTTGCGATAGCTCCGGCGATCTTACCCATTTCGGTCTTCATTCCGGTCGCAACCACAACAGCCTCTGCACGGCCGTAGGCTATGGAGCTGCCCATATAGAGCATATTCTTTCTGTCTCCGAGCGGTACCTCGTCACCGGAAAGCACACCGCTGTCCTTATCTGTTGCAACGCTCTCACCGGTAAGTGCAGATTCCTCAGCCTTCAGTGCAGCAGCCTCAAGAATGCGGCAGTCAGCAGGAACATTGTCTCCGGCTTCAAGTGTGATAACATCGCCCGGCACAAGCTCAGAGCTGTGTATCACGACAAGCTCTCCTGAGCGGTAGACCTTGCTCTGTGCGGCACTCATTGCCTGTAATGCCTCAATAGCAGATTCAGATTTATTTTCCTGATAGACACCCAGCACAGCGTTGGCGATAACGACGAACAGGATTATGAACACATCTGCCTCAAGCTTTCCCTCGGATATGATACCTGTAACGGCAGACACCGCAGCAGCGGCTATCAGCACAAGTATCATAGGATTCCTGAACTGCTCAGCAAAGCGTGCGGCAAGAGACGGCTTCGGCGGTTCATCGAGTTTATTTGCTCCGACCTCGGAGAGACGTTTTTGTGCCTCGTCCTCTGTCAGTCCGCCGGTAGTGCTCCTGACTTCAGAAAGGACAGAGTCAATGGATTTGAGATAATGCTTCATTTCTTATTCCTCCGGAAAAATTTAGTAAGCTGATAACAAGTCTATTTTACCATTGCTTCTACCAGTTGTCAAGCATGAATTGATAGTGAAAAAAATAACGCAGCAAAGGGCTGATGTATCATCAGCCCGGAAAGCTCACCGCCCAGAGATATTCTTGTTCAGAAGCCGATACTGCTTTTCCACACGCTCGGCTGCCTTCTGTCTGAAATCCGGCGGCCCGGCTATCTCGATAACAGGCCCGAACGACAAAAGCTTTATCAGAAGCTCAGTCTCGTCCGCTCCGTCATACCATATTTTCACCCTGCACCCGCCGTTTTCAAGGTCAAGCTCAGTCCTCTTCTCGTATGAGGAAAACTCCATGAGGAACCGCTCAACTGCATTCCGCTCCTCAGAGACCATCACCTCTACCGGTTCAGGTGCTCTGCGGCGGCTGAAATATCCCTCGATCGGCAGCTCCCCGGCAAAGTGGCTGCCTGTAGTCCTCAGTCTCGTTATCCTGCCGAGATTCACTATACTTCCCGTGCTCAGCCGTCCTTTCCGGATACTCCGGCAATAGACCCGGAATTTATCGTTTTTCGGAGAAAATTCAAGCTTCAGCGGAAGATATCTGCCCCGTATCAGCTTGCCGTGGCTGCTCCTGAACTCTATGTCCACGACCTCCCGGCTTTTTACCGCTTCAAGTATCACCCTGAACCTGCGGCGGTACTCCGGATCGGAGTAGTTGTCTCCGTCGCTGAACCGGTCGGTATAGCGGAAAAACGCCGGAGAATACAGCGGCTTCACATCACGCAGTCTTGCTTCAAGCTCTGCCGCAGTCTTGTCGGTAAGAAACAGCTTCATCTTCGGGTCTGAGAGCTTTGATTTGAGCCATCTCTTCTGCAATCCGGTAATAAGGTGTACCGGGGAATTGTTCGTCACCGGGCTGAACACACCGGCAGCAGTCTTTCTCAGAAGTCCCCAGTCTGAGCTGCTGCTGTTAGGTATCAGCTTCTGCGGAAGAAACAGAACAGTGTCCCTGAAGCCCTTGCTTATGACGATATCCTGTATCTTCTTTGCCGTTATCCTGCTGTGCTCCAGTATCTCAGCAGTTATCCGGAAATAAGTGCCGTAAAGCTCACTGAACAGATTCATCCGCACTCTCCTTTCCGCCGCAGTACATTTTGTACATTCTGTGCATATCCTTATCAAACCGCCTCCGGATACTCTCACTGCCGCCCTCAACAGAAACTATCCTGCCGATAAAGGTCTTTGCCCAGTGCATGACCTCATTCGGGTCGAACACATCGAGCGTGAGCGTATACAGCCCCTCGCCGGTACGCTCAAGTATCCCGCACCGTTTTTCACGATTCAGGCGGTCGATTATGTACGGCTCGTTCTTCTCGTCAACGATAAAGCTCAGACGCAGCGGCTGAACGTTCCCGTTTTCCTTTCTGTCGCCGAACGACACTCCGAAGCAGTTCTTACAGCACCTCTCAAAATCAGCCATAAGCTCATCATATTCCGGACATTCTCCCGCCTCCTCAGCCCTGCGGATAAAATCGAGCCTGTATGACCTGAAACGGCGGTGCTGCGGGGAATATGCCGCTAAATACCGCCTGCCGGTCTGCAATGACACAAGTATCTTCATAGGAACTACGTGCAGACTGTTTTCCTCAGCTGCACCAGCTGTTCCCTTTGCACTGTTGACGGATATAACGATATATCTTTTCCGTTCGGCGGCGGTTATCATTTCGGGAAGTATCGAGTCCTCAAGTGCGTGGACTATGTAGTTGTGCTTTATCAGGAAGGAATCATTTTCAAGCCCGGCAAAGCGGAGTATGCTGCTGCCGACCACACCGAATTCAGGTGCCTCCGAGAAAAATCTCACAGCATCGTCAAGCCCCTTATATTCCTCGAAAAAGCTCTCTGCCGTATCCGGTGTGAGCCTGAAAAATGAGCTTCGTCCGATACGCTCAGTACAGACTATCCCTTCCTCCGCATACTCCTTCAGCTTGTTGCGGACTGTCTGCTCGTCAAAGACTGCCCCGTACCTGTCAACAAGCTCAGTGCAGAGCGTACCCAGGCTGTACGAAGCCCCGTCAGCCATTATATCGCAGAGCAGAAAATGGAGCCGGATATCGTTATCAGTGAAGCTCTTTGACCAGTACGCATTGTACAGCGGATTTTCGGAAATATGTCCGCTGTCAACGGAAATTGATATCTGCTTTCCACGGACGGAGCTGTCATAGTGGATATTGTCACCGAGCCAGCTCTCTGCCCGGCGTTTTTCATCGTCATAAGTCCGGCTGCTTTTTCTGCTGAAATCTCCCCTGACCTTGAAGCCGTAGATAAAGAAATCACGGAGATAGTCCCTGGTCTTGCTGAAATTTTTTATCAGCTCGGAAAATCCTGCCATTCATGCTCCTCCTTTTTACTTGTCTGCTGACACTATTTTATTTGTCTGCTGACGCTGTCTCTGCACAGCACAAACAGCAACCGACAAATAGCTTTGCCGGCTGCTGTGCTGTTACTATGTCATGCTTTTATGCTCCCCACACCGGGACTGCTCCCGTTGCTGCCATTGAGTAGTACGAAAGTATCCACGAAGCATCATCTGAGCCGATGAGGCTGTCTCCCGTAACGTCTGCGACGAGGCTCTGATCCTCCGTGAGAATGCTCTTATCACCCGTCGAAAGTGCTGCGTATTCCTGCAATACCAGCGACGCATCAGCCGCACTCACCATTCTGTCACCGTCAACATCGCCCTTCAGCAGTCCGTTGATGTGCAGAGCTACGCTTTTAACGCCGTCAGTCTCCTTTGTATCAAAGAGATTCCCGGTGTATGCGTCGTCTGCGGAAAAGACATACGAAAGCGTCACAGGCTCCTCGCTGCTGTCGATATCCGGGATATTGAACTTGTCGGTGTACACCATAGCCGTGTTATACTCACCCCCGGTAATATCAAGGCGGAGAGTGTAATCCCTGAAATCGCCGTCAGCCGTATCTCTGCCCTCTATATCAAAGGTAAACTCGCCGCCGGTAAGTCCCGCAGCTGAGTAATACTCAAAGCCCGTGCCCTCAGGTGAGTCAAAGCTTATGGATACATCAGCCGTCAGATCCTCCGGGAGAGTGAGCGAGACAGTGCCGTTCACATCATTTTCGTTGAAATATTCAAATACAGGTGTCTGCGGCTCTGCTGCACCTGCTGTAACAGGCACTGCACAAAGTACGGCTGCCGCCGCAAGAATACCGATCTTTTTCATACTATCGTTCCTTTCATTATTCCGTTAGTCATTGCTCAGCATATCCTCTGTGACCCACACGCTCATATCAGCACCCTCAGCATTATCGCAGATGACCGTGAATGCCGAAATATCTGTATCTGCCGGGAGATATGCCGAAAAGCCGTTTCCGGAGTCAGCAAGCTCGCTGCCGCAGAACGCCTCGTAGGTGCTCTCTCCGGCTGTAATGAGTATGCGGTGGCTGCTGTCGGAGAAGAAAAGCTCCGGAAGAGCACCGTAAATGCGGATATAGCTGCCGCTTTCTTCGGCTTTTATCGTAAGTCCGCCGAAGCGTGAGGAATTTTCCTTTTCGTCAAGCTCTCCGAGCCATGCCTGTGCATTACCGTCCGGGAGCTGTACCTCCGGTGCTGGCATTATCGGTGAGGAAGCCGCAAGCCGGGGGATATTCCGCTCGACTATCTCCAGTATCACCGTGTCATATCCGTCTGAGCCGATATTTTCTATCCGGTACGGCACAACTCTTGAAAACTCTGCCGTTTCAAAGACCTCAGCCATATACGGCAGTATCGCCTCGCCGTAGGAGTCCCTGAACATCAGCAGATCTCCGCTGCCGGACGGGCTTATGGTATTTATCGTGATGTCGTCAAGAGCACGGAAACGCCCCTGATAGCTGTAGGTGTACTCATAGCTGCTGTAGACCTGAGTGTCCTTTGCCGGTTCTGAAGGGTATATCATCGCTGCAAGGTCACCGAGCCTGTCGTCCCTTGTGTACCAGTCACCAGCCGGACATACATCATGCCCCAGCATACGCATAAGTGCGGTGTGTCCGGCATAAGCTCCAAGTCCGTTCCAGTGGGTGTCGGTCTTGTGATAGAGCGGTATGTTCGACCCGGCTGAGATGAGAGCGTCCTTCATATCACAGAAGAAATCTGTATCGCTCAGCTGTGATGAAAGCAGAGCGTAATTGTCCGGCTCGTCTGCCGGAGCGTAATTTGACGGCATATGCTCAGGGTATACCGAGCTTTTGTTCGGTGCGACAGTGAAAATAAAATCCGCACCCAGCGACCGGCAGTATTCGTCCACAAGCCTCAGGTCATGCACGATGCCGTTTATCTCTCTCTGCGAGAGAGTGTTGATATTCAGGAAATCGTCCGTAGTTTCGCCGTAATACAGCCAGCCGTCAGTGCCGTATATCACATCTGTGTCCGGCGAGGTATTGAAAAGTGCGGTCTTTAATCTGCCGTCAGCCGTAACGAGCTGCTGACGGAAAGCAAAATGCTCCGAAAACCAGTCATCGAACTGAGAGAAAAACTGCTCATTGAGACTGCCGTCCTCGCTGTGCAGGGACGGAGCCTTCGCAAGCTCACGCTTTTCCATTGAGCCGTCAGAGCTGGAAAACGGCATGAGTACCGCCGGAGCGATACAGGCACCGATAAAAACGGCAGAATATATCCTGTAAAGTGTATTTTTCTTCATTTCTGCCGCCTCCTAAAACCTGAAATATATGAACGGGTCATATGAAGCGGAGGACATCGTGATAATGCAGACCGCAAGCAGTACGAGAGATACCGCATAGGAGCAGGCGTCGAGTGCTGCCGCTGCCTTTTTTCCGGAAAAGTATTTTTTGCACCACGAAACGACCGGCATTGAGAAAAGTACCGCCATTTCAAGCATTACAAGATACATCGGCGTGAGCTGTCTGAGGAACATTGCCGTCTGCACGCTGCTGCCGGAGGGGACGAACATATGCCCGATAAACCGGCAGGCTGTCGGAAGGTCATCTGCACGGAAGAACACGAATGCGATAACGGTGACGAGAACCGCATAGATGTGCCGGAATGGTCTGAGCCATTTCTGCGGCTTCAGTATGCCGTAGGATTCGAGCATCATGAACGCTCCGTTGAGAAGTCCCCACACCACAAAATTCATGCTCGCACCATGCCACAGACCGGTGCAGAAGAACACGATCAGCTTGTTGAGGGCGGTGCGGAGCTTACCCCTCCGGTTGCCGCCGAGGGGGATATACAGGTATTCCTTGAACCATGTTGATACGGAGATGTGCCACCGCCGCCAGAATTCCTGCATGGACTGCGATATATACGGGTGCTCGAAGTTTTCCCTGAACCTGAACCCGAACATAGCCCCAAGCCCTATCGCCATATCACTGTAGCCGCTGAAATCGAAGTATATCTGGAAGAGATACGATACTGCACCGAGCCACGCAAGCGGAACGGACAGCTCTGCGGTGCTCAGTGAGTACACATAGTCTGCCGCCGCCGCCATTGTATTGGCGATCAGGAGCTTTTTTGAAAGACCGGCAATGAATCTTCTGATACCTGCGGCTGTCTGCTCTGGGGTCACTGTCCGGGAGTCTATCTGTTCTGCAACGTCGTAGTATTTTACGATAGGCCCTGCAATGAGCTGCGGGAACAGTGTGATATAGAGAGCGAGCTTGTATAGGTTTTTCTGGATGTACGCCGGGTCCTTGTAAGAGTCGATAACGTAGGACATAGCCTGAAAGGTGTAGAAGCTTATGCCGATAGGCAGGGCTATCGAGGGAACTCTGACGTTTATGAACGGTATCGTGTTTATAAGCTCCGCACCGAATGCGGCATACTTGAACACGCCGAGCATAAGCAGGTTCGCCGTAACTGCCGCTGCGAGAAGAAGCCGTCTGTGCCTGTTCTCCTGCTTCATGCCAAGCCCGAAGAGATAATTCATGCAGATAGACAACAGCATGAGGAGCACTGCTTTCGGCTCACCGTAGGCGTAGAACGCAAGGCTGAAAACGAGCAGAAGCACATTTTTTGCCGTCATTCCGGGAATTATCCTGTAAAGGATATATACCGAGGTAAGGAAGATGAATAGAAATACGGGACTGCTGAAAACCAAGCCTTCTCCTCCTTATGCGTTCGGGTTCATATAATACTCTACTGTAACAGCTGTATCGCCGCTGTAGGTAATATCAAGCTCCTTGTCACCGTTGAAATATACGACCATATCGCCGTAGGTCTCACCGCTTCCGTACACAGCCTCTGCCTCGCTTCTGCTGCTTCCGGGGCGTATACCCTCCGGAGTTGCATAGTCTCCGCCCTTGATAACGATGTTATAGATATATTCAACTCCGCCGATGACATAGCATTTTATCTCTATATCATCATATATGTAGTCCTTTTCGTCTGCTCCGTTCGTGAAGCAGCCTGCTGCTGTGAGGGTATCCTTCGGCTGACCGAGTGCCTCTATGACCATTCCGGCATTGCTGCCGAGTGTGTCGTAGCTGAACGCCATTCCGGTCTGTGTATTATTGTCCGGCTCGGCAGGCTCAGGCTCCTGTACAGGCTCCGGGTCAGGCTCTGCGGACTGCTGCGGCTCCTCAGGAGTTTCCTCCGCTGGTGTCTCAGGCTGCTCTCCGTCTGTATCCTCCGGCTCCTCAGCAGCCGGCTCCTCTGCTGCGGCTGTAGTCGTCGTTTCGGTAGTTTCAGCTGCCGTTGTCTCCGCAGCCTTGGTCTTTTCAGCCTTTTCGGTGGTTTTCTCAGCTTCTTCTGTAGTAGTCTCAGCTGTCTCACCGGCATCAGTAGCTGCTTCGATCTCAGTCTCCGGCAGCTCAAGGACTATCTGCTCTGAGCTGCTGTCCGGTGTCTCGTCCTTTCCGCACGACACAGCTGCCGTGCAGAGAAGTGATACTGCTGCAATGATCGCTATACTTCTTTTCATTTCCTGTTCTCCTGATCTATCAATAGTATTTTATTCCCGGAAGATACTGCTTCCATGTATAATTCTGACTCATGAGGTAGCTGTCAGATGCGAGGTAGTAGCCGTTGCAGGTATCAACATTGTACCATATGCCGTCTATCTTGACCTGATTCCAGTAATGGTCGGTAGTGCCTCTTCCTGTACCGTAGATTATCTGCGACTCGTAGCCTGCCTGCTTGAAGAGACAGTCGGTCACGGCTGCAAAATAGTAGCATACAACATATCTGTTGCTGAAGGCGTAGTTTGCGAAATACTGCCAGCCGTAGGACTGTATCGTTGCGAGGGACTTGGTAGCCTCTATGTACTTGTAGCTGTTGTGGCTTCTTACATAGTTATAGATCGCAGAAACGCTCGTGCCGTTGGCACTGAGGACGCTCTGAGCAGTCTTCTGTGCAGCTGAAAAGGCAGTCGCACTTCCGTCAGCGGCGATGTTGTAGCCGTCGAGCATCATGTTCGTATCAAGCTTTCCGCTCGTTGTGTTAAAATGGTAGCGGATATTGTTTATCACCTGCCAGCCGGTGACCATTTTTCCGTCAGTACCGAAATAATACTTTCCGTCGGAGAGTGTCACCCACCCGGTCTGCATAACGCCGTTTTCGTTGAAATAATACTTGCTGTCATTTATCACGAGCCTGCCTGTGCAGAGCTTTCCGTCAGATGCGAAATAGTATGTGCTGCCGCCTATCGTCCTGAAGCCGGTCGAGATCTTTCCGTCCGTGTCGGCATAGTATCTTGCCCCGTCATAGTTGAACCAGCCTGTCTGCATAACTCCGTCAGTGCCGAAGCAGTAGCCGCTGCCGCTGATAGTGATGATACCGGTCTGCATAACGCCGTTGCCGTTGAAATAGTACGTCCCGTCGTCGAAGGTTATAAAGCCGGTCTGGAGTACGCCGTTCTCGTCAAAGTAATACTTCTCGCCGCTTATGACTATACGCCCGGTCATCATTATTCCGTTCTCGTCAAAGAAATACCGCTTGTTGTTTATGGACTGCTTACCGGTGAGCATTTTGCCGTTGCCTATGGCAAAGTATCTCACACCCTCGTCGAATACTATCCAGCCGCTCTGCATAGCTCCTGCTGTATCGAAGTAATATGAAGCCCCGTCGATCTCAGTCAGTCCGATATCAGCTGCTCCGGAGGTGCTGCTGAAATGGTAGTTGGTGCCGTCCACAGTCCTGAAGCCGGTCTGTACACCCTCCGCAGCGTCGATATAGTACAGCGAGCCGTCTATATCCTGCAAGCCTGTGAGCTTTTTTCCGCTTTCCTCATCATAGTAGAAGCGGTGTCCGTCCTTGTCGGTCTGCCAGCCCGTCAGCTGAGCACTGTCCTCGCCGAAGAGATACTCACTTCCCTCAATGCTTACCTCACCGGTCGCAGCCGAGCCGTCATCAGTTATATAATACTGCCTTCCCTCCGACTCGATGAAGCCCTGCTCTGTGACTATGCTGCCGAAATCGTCAAGTATATACCTCTTTTCAACGTCCTCGTCGTAGAGAGGCTGATCGGTCAGCTTGCCGGTATCAGCAAGATAATACCTCCTGCCGCAGTAGTCGAGCCAGCCGTACACCGGCTTGCCTGTCTCCGGGTCGTAGTATCTGCGGACGCCGTTCACTGTACGCCAGCCGGTGCGGAGAACTCCCTTTGATGAGAAAAGATAGTCCTCTCCGTCAATGGTCTGTACGCCTGTGACCGGCAGACCGTCGCTGCCGTAGTAGTAGAGGCAGCCGTTCTCCTCCAGCCATGTTTCAGGCGGAACGGGCTCCTCTGCGGCTGATGTGCTCATTGCAGCTCCGGCGGATACCGCAAGGGTGCATAATGCAGCAGCTGCCGCCATAAAGTATTTATTTTTCATATTCTCAGCTCCTGTCTCCGGCAGTCCGCCGGAAATAAAATATATTCTTCACTAAATATTCCGGGATATGTACTCCCCCATACTATTTTAACACCAATTTCGCTCTAAGTCAATAGCTATTGCTCCACCAATTAAACATTGCCAAAAAGGCGAAGGCAGAAAGGGAATTTATCAAGGAAGGGAAACGCAGGAATACTGACGTATTTCAAGTTTTCCTGACGCAGAGAAATTTTCTTTATGCCGAGCATTGGCTGGCAAGGTTTAGTTGGGGGAGCAATAATACCGATCATAAAAATGGAAACAGACAAAATGACGGGATAAGGTTCGGTATAAACGCAGGATAGCTTTGATCTCCGCACAGGGTAAGACACTGCCCGTTAATATATTCGCCCCAATGTCATGGGAGCGGACATTATGATGAATTATGTTAATATTATTTTTTATTTATACGGATTGACTTTGTCCCGCCGTTGGTGTATAATAAAAATGTATAAGCTGTGCGTATGCTGACAGCTGCCAACCGATCACTTCCGGCATATTTTTTTGCTTATTTTCAGTACGATCACTGCCGGAATCGACGCAAATGGAGGTAATTATGAGTATCTTCAACCTTTCCGACAACCCTCCGACGCTGAGCCATGACTGGCAGATATTCCAGCAATTTATGGGAAATATCGGAGCATTTACATATATCGCAAGAGAAAAGGCTGCCTATATCGACGATGCTGCCTGCAAAATGCTCTCCTGCTCAGGCTCACGGCTCAATGAGTTTGAGTTTTTCAACCTGCTTGAAAAGATATCGAAAAGCCCTGTGGAGGGACAGAAGCATATCTACCGCTTCGTCAACAACAATACCACCAGATACATCAAAATGAATATCTATGAGAGCAGCGAGGAATGGCTCGGCTTTGTGCAGGACTATACCCGTATGTTCACCGAAAGATCCGATCACAGGAGCTTTGTCGATTACGACCCGGTGACCCGTCTGCCCTCATACCCCTCGTTCTCCCAGACTGTCCGGAAGCTGCTGCCGGAGGTGCAGTCGTGCTGCCTTGCGACACTGTATATAAACGGTATCGAGAAGCTCGGCTCGTTCCTGACCGTGGACAGCACAAACAGCTGCATAACCTCTGTCGCTGAGGCACTCAAAAGCTTTGCCGGCGATAACGTTATCATGGGCTCAAAGTCGAATTATGAGATATTCGCACTGTTCCGTGACTGCGACAAAATGCAGATATACAATCTGCTCAACAGTATGGACGATGCTGTGCAGAACTGCGTCCTCACGGACGATTTCGGCGAGATAATCGACATCTCAGACAAGAGCCGTCTGTCGCTCTCTATCGGCTGCTCGTCATACCCTGACGAGGCTGCTGATTTCAATATGCTCGTGAATTATTCCGAGTTTGCTCTCTATGAAGCAAGAACTGACCGGAGGCACGTTATAAACTGGTTCTCCGAGGAGAATTATCTCAGGGAGAAGGATTCCTATAAGAGTGCCCAGATGTTCTCAAGGCTTGTTCAGGAAAATCTTCTGACCTACTGCCTTCAGCCTATCGTTGAGACCCAGACCGGCGAGATAGTGGCTTATGAGGCACTTATGCGAACGACCGGGGATATAAAAATGACCCCGAAGCAGATACTTGCCATTGCTGAGAATCAGAACAGTCTGTATATCATCGAAAAGCTCACGTTCTTCAACACAATGAAGCTGCTGAGTGAGAATCAGTCTGTTTTTACGCAGAAAAAGCTGTTTATCAATTCAATGTCCAACAGTCTGCTGACCGATGACGACTTCAACGACCTGTATCTTACATATGGTGAGCTGCTTGAAAAGGTCGTTGTTGAGATAGTTGAGGACAGCGACGCAACTCCGGAGGCTATAGAAAAGATACGCAAGAGGTGCGGCTTCTCACATTCCCAGCTTGCTATCGACGATTTCGGTACAGGCTATTCCAACAGCTCGAATCTGCTCAATTACGCACCGGATTACGTAAAGATCGACCGGTCGCTCATAACCGATATCCACAATGACCTCAAAAAGCAGCAGCTCGTCACGCAGATAATCGAGTTCTGCCGGGATAATCAGCTGCAATCGCTTGCGGAGGGCGTTGAGACCTCGCAGGAGATGAAGACTGTGATAAGGCTCGGCGTTGACCTTATACAGGGCTACTACACCTCAAAGCCGAAGCCTTTGTTCCTTGACAGTATCTCCAAGGACATCAAGGACGAGATAATCCGGACTAACCTTGAATCCCGTCCGAACGGCTCAAAGAAGATATACGCCGCAAGGAACGATACGGAGCTTGACCTGCTGAGACTTGCACTTGAAAAGTATACTGATATACATATCTATCAGAGCAAGCTGACAATTACCGGAGATTCCGATAAGCAGGTGAAGATGAATATATCCGTTATGGATAACCACAGCTGTGAGCTGACGCTCAAAAATGTGAATATCGCAAGCGGGAACAGCCGCCCGACGATCACTGTCGGTGAGTATGCAAGGCTCGTGCTGAATGTCGTAAAGAGCAACAAGATAGGCTATTCGGGCATATACGTTCCTATGGGCTCGCAGTTCGAGCTTACCGGAAAGGGCAGCCTGACTATAGACTGCTACGCCTCTGAGGGTATCGGGATCGGCAATGATTACGACCACGGCTACGGCGATATTGCCGTGAATATGCAGGGTACGCTCGAAATAATCTGCAACAGCATGGAGACAGTGTGCATCGGCGGCGGCTACAACGACGATGACTCGGATATATCCCTCTCCTCAGGTACTGTAAAGATATATATGCACACCCACAACGGTCTTGCGATAGGCAGCTTCAACGGTGATGCGAATATAGATATCGGCAGCGACTGCCGGCTCGATATGGTGGTTTCCGGTATCAAGGTGACGGGTATCGGCAGCTGCAAGGGCATTTCCACTATCACCTCAAAGGCTGATATCACAATGTCGTGTACAGGAGCACAGTCTGTCGGTATCGGCGTTCTGAGCGAGGGCGAGGGCAGCGTGCTCATCAGCGGCGGAAAAGTCTCAATGAAGATGCGCTCTGCCAATCACTCCGGTATCGGTACGCTTGACGGCAGCCTCAATACCAAAATACGTGACGCTGAGATAATAATAGATTCTGAGGGCGATTTTGCCGCTGGTATAGGTGACCGGACAGGAAGCGGAAATATAACGATAATCGACTCGGCTGTATCTCTCAATATGCTTGTCGCTAATCCGGTGGATATCGGCTCAGGCAGCGGAGAGGTCACGATACAGGGCTCGACTATAAATTCGCTTGTGAACAATAAACGTATAGAACACTGAAAGGATATGATATAAAATGAAGCTTGGAATGGTAGGACTTCCGAATGTCGGAAAAAGCACTCTGTTCAATGCACTTACGAATGCGGGGGCTGAATCTGCGAATTACCCGTTCTGCACTATCGACAAGAATGTCGGGATAGTATCTGTCCCGGACGAGCGGCTGGACAGGCTCGCAGAGATGTATGACCCTGACAAGTTCACACCGGCAACGCTGGAATTTGTGGATATTGCGGGACTTGTGAAGGGTGCTTCAAAGGGCGAGGGGCTTGGCAACAAATTCCTTGCCGATATACGTGAGGTCGATGCCATTGTACACGTGGTACGCTGCTTCGAGGACGATAATATAATCCATGTTGACGGGAGCATAAATCCTCTGCGTGATATCGAGACAATAAATTTAGAGCTTATCTTCTCGGATATCGAAATGGTAGACAGGCGTATCGACAGGGCGAAAAAGGCTGCAAAGGGCGATAAGAAGTACCTTGCGGAGATAGATTTCCTCGAAAGGCTGAAGGCTCACCTTGAAAACGGAAAGTCCGCAAGAGGATTTGATTTTACTGATGATGAGCGTGAGCTGATAAAGTCAACGCCGCTGCTGTCTGCAAAGCCGGTCATATATGCTGCGAATCTCAGTGAGGATGATTTTGCAAACAACGTGGCGAGCAATGAGAATTTCAAGAAGGTGAAGGCTCTTGCGGAGGAGGAGCATTCCGCTGTACTTCCGGTATGTGCCCAGACTGAGGCTGAGATAGCTGAAATGGACGAGGAGGATAAGAAGATGTTCCTCGCCGACCTCGGACTTGAGGTGTCTGGTCTGAACCGCATTATAAAGGAGGGCTATGCTCTGCTTGGTCTGATATCGTTCCTGACTGCGGGAAAGCAGGAGGTGCGTGCGTGGACTATAACCCGTGGCACGAAGGCTCCGCAGGCTGCCGGAAAGATACATACTGACTTTGAAAAGGGCTTTATCCGGGCTGAGGTCATCGGCTTTGACGAGCTTATGGAGTGCGGCAGTATGACGGCAGCAAAGGAAAAGGGACTTGTCCGGCTTGAGGGCAAGGAGTATGTGATGCAGGACGGAGATATAGTTCTGTTCAGGTTCAACGTGTGATAAAGAAAAAAAGCCGGTATTCCGAGGAATACCGGCTTTTTACTTTTTTGGATAAGTGCTGTCACTGGAAATTATGGCTCTGCTTCAGCACCATATCCTTTACCTTCATCAGCGAGATAGTCGTGCTTCTTTCGTTTTCAGAAAGCTTCATCTGTATGAACTTTATCGTCTCCTCATAGTCAGGTATCATGATATGCTCAAGTGCATTTACACGGCGGCGTGTCTTTTCTATCTCGTCAGCCATGAGCTGACAAGCCTTTTCGACCTCCGCAAGCCTTATCATCTTCGGGAAAATATCGCTGAGTGCACTCACCGCACCGTCAAGGTCTATCGACGTAAACGCTGTGCCGTAGGAATATATGTCCGATGTGTCAGTCGTGCGGTATTTTGTGTCAAAAACCGGGATATACACGCTCATGACATTTTTCTCCGAGACCTCAAGCTCTACCTCCTGCTTCGGCAGCATAAGTGCGGTCTCAAGCACCTCGCTCTGCATTACTGAGCCAGCCACAGCCATATACCTGTTCGCCTCGGCAATACCTGCCTCGACCTCTGCCCTGAGCTGCCGGTTCTCCCGGATAAGCTCCATGAACTGCCGCATAAGCTCATCACGCTTGTCTTTGAGCAGCTTATGTCCACGGCGGGCGGAACCGAGCTTCTTTTTGAGCCGGCTCAGCTCCATTCTCGTCGGATTTACGTTAAGTCTTGCCAATGAAGCTCACCTCACTTATTGTCGTAATACTGCTCCAGATATTCCTCACGGATACGGCGCAGCTCGCTCCTCGGCAGTATCCTCAGAAGCTCCCAGCCGATCGAAAGAGTCTCCTCTATGCTGCGGTTATTTTCAAAGCCCTGTGATACATAGCGGCGTTCAAATTCATCGGCGAATTTCGCATAGATAAGGTCTGTCGGGGTAAGTGCTGCCTCGCCGAGAACGACCATAAGCTCCTTTGCGTCCTTTCCTCTTGCGTATGCGGAGAAAAGCTGATTCATCGTGTCGGAATGGTCAGCACGGGTCTTGCCCTTGCCTATACCCTTATCCTTGAGTCTCGAAAGCGACGGGAGAACGTCAACAGGCGGATTTACGCCCTTTCTGTAAAGCTCACGGGAGAGGATTATCTGTCCCTCCGTGATATATCCCGTAAGGTCGGGGATCGGGTGGGTCTTGTCGTCCTCCGGCATAGTGAGGATCGGTATCATCGTGATACTTCCGTCCTTGCCGTCCTGTCTGCCTGCACGCTCATAGAGCGAGGCGAGGTCGGTGTACATATATCCGGGATAGCCTCGTCTTCCGGGGACTTCCTTTCTCGCAGCCGATACCTCACGCAGAGCGTCTGCGTAGTTTGTGATATCGGTGAGTATAACGAGTACGTGCATACCTTTTTCAAACGCAAGATACTCAGCAGCTGTAAGAGCCATTTTCGGTGTTGCAAGTCTCTCGATAGCCGAATCGTTCGCAAGGTTGATGAACAGCACAGTCCTGTCAAGAGCACCCGTCTCACGGAAGCTGCGGACGAAATACTCCGACTCCTCGAAGGTGATACCCATTGCAGCGAATACAACGGCAAACTGCTCATTGTCGCCGAGCACCTTAGCCTGACGGGCTATCTGAGCGGCAAGCTGTGCATGGGGCAGTCCGCTTGCCGAGAATATCGGCAGCTTCTGTCCTCTTACGAGGGTATTAAGCCCGTCGATAGCCGAAACTCCGGTCTGTATGAACTCCTGCGGATACTTTCTTGCTACCGGGTTCATCGGCAGTCCGTTTACATCGAGCCGCATCTCCGGGATTATCTCAGGTCCGTCATCGACCGGACGTCCGAGTCCGTCAAAAACTCTTCCGAGCATATCCTCAGAAACTCCAAGCTCCATCTGGTGTCCGGAAAAGACCACCGCACTGTCCTTCAGGTTTATACCGGCTGCATTTTCAAAAAGCTGCACAAGTGCATTGCTGCCGTCTATCTCAAGTACACGGCAGCGGCGTTTTTCGCCGTTTCTCAGCCTTATCTCGGCAAGCTCACCGTATGTGACGTTCTCAACGTCCTTGACCAGCAGCAGAGGGCCTGCCGCCTCCTGTATCGTTCTGTATTCTCTCGGCATCAGTCTACCTCCCTGCTGAGAAGCTCATGAAGCTCCTCTGAAATCTCTGTCGTGAGCTTGTCGTATTCCGTATCAGTATCCTTCTCCAGCACGTACTTGAATCGTCCTATCCTCTCACGAACCGCAAGTCCTGCGATCTCATCGACCTCAGCACCTTTTTCAATAGCTCCGGCAGCCTCGTCATTGAAGCCAAGTATCAGCTTCATCATGTAAAGCTGCTTTTTCAGGCTTGTGTAGGTGTCTATCTCGTGGAAAGCAAGCTGGTGGAGGAAGTCCTCACGTATCGAGCGTGCAGTTTCCATTTTAAGCCTGTCACCAGCGGAAAGAGCGTCCATTCCGACAAGCTTTACTATCTCGTTCAGCTCTGACTCGTCGTGAAGTATCTCCATAAATCTTGCACGGCACTTCATCCACTCGGTCGATACGTTGTTGTTGTACCAGTCTGCGAGCGAATCGGCGTAGAGTGAATAGCTCGTGAGCCAGTTTATAGCCGGGAAGTGTCTCTGATAAGCAAGGCTTGAATCAAGTCCCCAGAATACCTTTACGATACGCAGTGTCGCCTGTGATACAGGCTCAGAGATATCACCGCCCGGAGGAGATACGGCTCCGATAACTGAAAGTGCTCCCTCACGGCCCTCAGTACCCGTCGATACAACACGCCCTGCTCTTTCGTAGAACTGTGCAAGACGGCTTCCGAGGTAAGCAGGATAGCCCTCATCACCGGGCATTTCCTCAAGTCTGCCTGACATCTCACGGAGAGCCTCTGCCCAGCGTGAGGTAGAGTCCGCCATAAGTGCCACAGAATAGCCCATATCACGGTAATACTCAGCTATGGTTATGCCTGTGTATACCGAAGCCTCACGGGCTGCAACAGGCATATCCGAGGTGTTTGCGATGAGTACAGTACGCTCCATAAGCGACTTTCCGGTCTTAGGGTCGATAAGCTCCGGAAATTCGTTAAGAACGTCAGTCATCTCATTTCCGCGCTCACCGCAGCCTATGTAAACGATTATATCAGCCTCAGCCCACTTAGCGAGCTGGTGCTGAGTAACAGTCTTTCCGCTTCCGAAGGGGCCGGGGATCGCCGCAACTCCGCCCTTTGCTATCGGGAAGAGGCAGTCCACGACACGCTGACCTGTGACGAGCGGCATATCCGGCGAAAGCTTTCTGCTGTACGGTCTGCCACGGCGCACCGGCCATTTCTGCATGAGAGTAAGCTCTCTGTCGCCGTTTTCAGTCTCAATGACGCAGCACACCTCATCGACTGCAAGCTCTCCGCTCTTTACGGACTTGACCTTTCCCGAAACGCCGTTCGGTACCATTATCTTGTGGAGAACTATATCCGTCTCCGGGACTGTACCGACTATATCACCGCCGGTAATGCTGTCACCTGTCTTTACTGTCGGGGTAAAGCTCCATTTTTTGTCACGCTTCAGCGACGGCACCTCAACGCCTCTTGCAAGGTTATTGCCGCAGATACGGCGTATATCGTCGAGCGGACGCTGAATACCGTCATATATGCTGCCGATAAGTCCAGGGCCAAGCTCCGCACTCATAGGCTCTCCTGTGGACTCAACTCCTTCGCCGGTGCCGAGTCCGGAGGTCTCCTCATAGACCTGAATTGACGCACGGTCTCCGTGCATTTCTATTATCTCGCCGATAAGACGCTTTTCACTTACGCGCACAACATCGAACATATCCGCATCTCTCATTCCCTCAGCAACTACAAGAGGGCCTGAGATCTTTACTATAGTACCCTTACTGCTCAAGTTTTACGCTCCTTTCCTAATTGAGTATATCAGAGCCGACTGCCTTTTCTACCGCCTCATGTACCGCCCTCATGCCGTCTCCGGTATTACCCTCGATAGCAGGGATGAGCACGATAGCCGGCAGCTTGCTGCTCCGGTATTTCTTTATGGTATCGCTCACAAGTGCTGCGGCAGGCTCAGTGATATATATTACCGCAAAGCCGCTCCCCGCAAGCCTTGATATGAGCTTTGATATCCTTTCAGGCTCAGTCTCGCAGAATACCGACAGTCCGACTGCTGCAAAGCCGGAAACGCTTGCGGTATCCCCGATGACGGCTGTCTTGTATAGCTCAGACATAAAGCCTCCTCATTCTTTCAGTTATGGTTTCCCTGTCCGCACCGGATTCCCGGCACACAGTCAGTATACGCAGGTTTTTCAGCCCTGTTTCCGCAGCGATATAGTACGCCGCAAGCGGCTCTGAGCCGAACGAGAGAAGTCTTGCACTCTCCGCAAGCTCCATTACCGCATCATCACACCATTTCTCAAATGCAACCGGCGATCTTTTCAGAAGTGCCGCAGCCTCGGAATACGGAGTAGTGTCAAGATATTCAAACAGGCTCTCCGTCCCGGAAAGTGCAGCACTGATGAGCTGATCCTTTTCAAGATCTTTTCCGCCTGCGACCGCAAGCTCCAGAAATGCAGTATTTTTTCCCATGACCGAGCAGCGGTATGCAGTTTTTATATCCGCAGCTGCCTCTGTAAGCTCTGCGTATTTTATCATGAAATCGTTTCCGGTACGCTCTGCATCATTGAGCAGCGTGCTGACGGCGGCAGAATCTATCAGAGAATCCGCAAGCTGCCCGTCCATTGTCCGGGTCAGCAGCTCGTATGCTCTTTCAGCCGTGTCACGGATATGCTCCGGAAGTGCCGGATAGTCCTTTTTCAGCAGAATGCCGCTGAGCGTATCAAGCTCAAGAAGAGTAGGGCGGAGGTAGTATCTCTCCGGCTCCTTTCCTGATATCACAGCCTTTAACGCTGCCTTCAGGTTATGAAAGTCATTCTTGTACAGCAGCAGCTTCAATTCCGCACAGTCCGGTGCATAGTCCTGCAAAAAGCTCCACACGCTCTCCAGCGAAAGTGCCTCGCCGCTGCCTCTCTTTGCATTCAGCAGAGACTCTGCTTCTGCCTTAGTTGAGGCTGATATGAGCTGCTCGATATCTCCTGCTGTAAGGAGGGTGCTTTCCATTGCCTTTACCGCTGCAACACCATCTGCGTACTTTGTTTCCTTCTTAAAGCTCATGACTTCACCTGCCCGAATAACGCCCTTGCAGCCGTATCACGTATGCCCTCACGCTCAGCCTCGGCTATAGCGCGGAAGCTGCAATTTTCAGAGATCAGCCCGTATGTCAGGATAAAGCCGTTCTTTATGTCCGCAGCTTTGTCGGATACCGAAACGCTCCCCCCGGATATACTGTCAAGCTCCTTTCTGAAGCTGTCCGGCAGCCTGTCAAGATCCCTTTTGCTAAGTGACAGGACGCCCTTTCCGTCTCTGAGCCTGTTTTTCAGCAGCCTCAGGATAAGTGCGAAATACTCCTTATCCGGCAGCTTATCGAGCTTTTCAAGAGTTTTTTCAACTGCATCATCGACACAGCCTACCTTGAACGCCAGAAGCCTTCGCTTTATCTCTGCGTCAGCGGATGCACAGGCATTTTCATGATCCCGTGCGAGCTGCTCTCTTGAACGCTCAAGCGACTCGCTGTACGCAGCCTCTGCCTTTACCCTGCCGTCCTCAGTGATACGCTCCGCCTTTTTCTGTGCGGCTGATATGATACTCTCCTCTGTCTGCTTCTGCTGTGAGCCTATGATATCCAGAATTTCATCAATTCCTGCCATATCACACCTCCATCAGACCTCTATGTTGTATATCATAAGGATAGAGATAAGGAGTGCAAGGATAGCGTATGTCTCTACCATTGCCGCCATGATGATACCCTTGCCGTTGTGCTCAGGCTTCTTTGCGGTAATGCCAACGCCCGCTGCCGCAGTCTTGCCCTGTACCATACCGGAGATAAGTCCGACTATAGCGATAGGGAGTGCTGCAACGAGGAATGCCCAGCCCTGTGATGTGGAAAGATCAACCGCATTTCCGCCGATAACACCTATGCGGCTGAGAAGTATGATAGCTGTGAGAAGTCCGTAAAGTCCCTGAGTACCGGGGAGAAGCTGGAGTATGAGCACCTTGCTGAACTTTGACGGGTCAACAGATACGACCCCAGCGGCAGCCTCACCGACAAGTCCTACTCCCTTTGCAGAGCCGATACCGGCGAGAAGAGCTGCGAGTGCAGCACCTATGATAGCAAGCACCATTCCATTAGTCATTTGAGTTTTCCTCCTTGAATTTAATGTATTTTGTGTTCACGGACAGCGGCTCAAACTCCCTGCCGCCGCCGGTGTAGAATTTGGAGAACAGCTCAACGAACTGCAATCTGTCCGTATGAACGTATGCTCCAAGCAGATTTATCGCCAGATTTGCCGTATGACCGACAATGAACACCACGATGAGCAGTATCAGCTTGACGATCTTGTTTTCCGGCATAGTGCCGATAAGATTGATAACACCTGCAATGCTTCCGGTCGCAAGTCCGAGTGCAAGAAGTCTCGAATACGACAGAATATCGCTCAGCCAGCCGGTCGCAGTATTGTAGAGTGCATAGATACCGCCGAAGAATTTGCCGAATACAGACTTTGACGATCTTCCGGCTGTCAGCACGAGCAGTACAACTCCGGCGATAAGAAGATATGTACCGATAGTTTTCAGACCTGCCGGAACGTCCGTCAATATGCTCGCACCGAGCGGTGCAACGCCGATTATCGTCAGATATATCGGCACAGTATCAAGGAACGCATCGAGCCTTCTGCCGTCGTCCCACGCCATTTTGAACGATACCGCAACACCGAGGAACAGGTGCAGTATACCAAGTCCGAACGAGAACAGCAGCAGCTTTATCGGGTCGTCTATCGGCTCGAACCAGAGTGCGAGACTGCCTATCTCCCTGCCGAAGAACTCCCTGCCGACGACCTGTACTATATCGCCGAACCAGCTGCCGAACAGCGTTCCCCATATCACAGTGGAGATACCGCAGTTGCGGAACATCGTGAGAGTTTTCCTCATGCTGTCCTCAAGCCTGAACTTACTCAGAGCGATGACCGTGCCGATGACCATTACAAGCCCGTAGCCGGCGTCTGAGAGCATCATTCCGAAGAACAGATAGTAAAAGAACGACATTACCGGAGTCGGGTCAACGTCTGTTTTTGACGGCATTGCGTACATCCGGGTTATACCCTCGACAGGTGACGAGAAGCGGCTGTTTTCAAGCAGCACCGGCACATCATCGTCCTCTCCGGGGTCGGTGAATTCTATCGCCGCCGTATACTTTGAGATTATCTCCTTTTTCAGCGGCTCTGCGTATTTTTCGGGGACATAGCCGTTCAGCACGAAGGTGCTGCCGGTGAATCCGAGAGAGCTCAGTGCGTTGTATTTTTCCTGCCTCATCGACAGGTAGTCAACGGCAAATTCGAGCTGCTGGCGATTCTCGGAAAGCCCGATTATCGAGTCCTCAGCAGCCTTTGCAGCATTCAGCAGCTCCTCTCTGTGCTTTTGTATCTCACTCACAGCCTCCTGTGCAGTCCTGCTGTCGGACGAATTGAGCGGGACAAAGGAATTTTTCCTCAGCACCTCCTCAGTTTCTGCGGCAGCGGTGCGGCTTGCGATCACGAAGATATCAGACTGCTCCTTTGAGGCAGAGACTATCTCCGCAGCTGCACCCTCCGGAAGAAGCTCCTCAAGACTGTCAGCCTCTGCATAAAACGGGAGAGTGCCGATAAATGCCGCCGTAGTCGGAGTACCCTTGAAGCTCATAGGCACATCGAGCGGCAGCCACGGCTTCAGCGAGTCGCACGCAGTTTCAAGCTGTGCAGCCTCGGTGCGTGAATCATTTATGATCCTGCTGCACCGGTTTATCTCGCCGGCTGTGTTCATTATCCTTTCAAGCTGCAATGCACGGCTGCCGAAATCGTGCTTCTCGACCTCAGTCCTGCCGCTCAGCATATCAGTGATACTGCCCTTTTCCGGAGCATAGCGGTCGAGCACCTCAAGAGCCTGAGCTGCATTGCTGCGGAAACGCTCAAATTCTCCCGTGACTGCCGTTACGCTCGTAGTCTCAAGCTCCTCATCATCTGACGAGCACAGCTCCACGACTCCCCGTCTCTGCAATAGCTCGATGATCTTCTTGCTGTCTGTGAGTGGTGCTACAAGCTCCATTTTTTTCATTCTGAGCTTTGCCATGTGTCAATAACCACCTCCTTCAGCTGAAAAATCCGCTGATAACGGACTCAACAGCCTTATCCATGTTCTTTTCGCAGGAGACCTTCAGTTTTGCTGCCTGCATGGCATATTCCTCCTGCTTCTGCTTTTTGTATCCGTCAAGCTTTTTTTCGTTTTCAAGACGTATCCTGTCAGCCTCAGCCTTAGCATCGAATAGTCTTTTCTGTACTGCGATAGCGGCGTTCTGCTGAGCCTTGCTGATGATATCATCTGCTCTGGCTCTTGCCTCTGAGGTCAGCCTGTCAGCCTCCGCCTCGGCAGCAAGTATCCTTTTGACTGTTTCTGAAGCCATAGATCGTTCACCCCCTTCGCCGGCAATTAATGACCAAAGGTCATTTTCAATCATTATAGCACACTCTTCCCGTTTTGTCAATAGGCGTTGTTTGTATGCTGTTCTTATTGCCGGTAGATATGAAAAAACAGATAAAACAAAAAAGCCGAATAAAGATAAAGGGAGCGTACCCTACAGACAGCTCCCTTGCACATTATTACCACTTGATTATAACACATTTTTCTCCCCGTGTCAAGCGGTTACGCTCATTTTTCACGGAAATCAGCCGGAGCTGCTGCGTGTACCGCTTTCAGATATGCTCTTGAACAATTTCCGCAGCTGTGATATAATAGGTACATAGTGACAGAAAGGAGCGTGGGTATGGAAAAAATACGCAGGCATATTATTTTCTACGGATATGTTCAGGGAGTCGGCTTCAGGTGGAAGGCGAGCAGTGCAGCCCGGCGTTTCGGTATTTCCGGGTGGGTGAGAAATCTCCCTGACGGCTCAGTTGAAATGGAGGCTGAGGGGACGGAGCGTGATGTTGAGGATTTAATAAATGCCCTCGAAAATCACGCATGGGGCAGTGTTGAACGTATTGAGTCGGAGTATATACCGGTTCACGGTGATTATAGCTTTGAGGTGAGATGATATGGACGCAATAAAGGAGCTTTACCGGCTTTTGTGCAGGAAATACAGCAAAAAGCGGATAAAGCTTGACGGCAGCTCGCAGCTCCTCACAGTCACCGGAAAAGAGTACACAGCGACTGTAGAAATGTCCGGAAATATCATCAGAGCCGGGATAGAGCAAAACGGAGCATTGTACAGTATACTGTTCGCCAAAACCGGACAAGCCTTTTCTTTCCTCGACGGATTGGCTGACGGGACTATCCGCACTGTGTCAGGTAATGAGAATCCGAGGTTTATATTCATGAAATACGACAGAAGTGCTTTGCTCGGTCTGAGATACTTCTCATCTCTGTCATATATAACGCTGCTTTCAGCTGCATTGCTGGCTGGGATATTCGTGATACCGCTTACAGAGCTGCTGAGCAAGCACTTCCATTTTCCGTCGCTCACTGTACTGCCGACCTTGATCTTTCTGCTCTTATGTACAGCTGCGGCGGTAAAGTATATTCGCAAGGACAAAAAAACATCAAAAAAGGGTGCATACAAAGGTACTTACGTACTCAGTCGTGTCTACAAGCTTCCGCCTCAGGAGGATATAGACAGGCTTTTCATTGCTGTACGTGAGCGGACGATGACTGACGCTATAAGTATGAAGCTTGATCGTGAGCGTGCTCCGGAGCTGACAGAAAGCAAAATAGGCGGTATACCATACTGGGATATGACGCTGCCGTATCCGGCTGATGAAAACGGCGGGAAGCTCGTACTGCTTGCACAGATAAGGCTTTGCGAGCTGCCGGAGAATGACATTTTCCCGGCAGACGGTATGCTCCAGTTTTTTCTGCGTGCTGACAATACCTATGGCCTGGACTTTGATGGTAAGACTGACGGCTACAGGGTAGTTTTCCATAAAAATGTCAGCGAGAGCGTGACCGCTGAGGATATACTGTCACTTGGGATAAGTACCTCGCTCGATACGGAGGAATTTCCGGTAAATGGCGAATTTGCAGTTAATTTCAGTAAAAAACGTGTTCCGATGACGGACGAGGACGTTCGGTTTGATGATGTGATAGAAAATACAGCAGGGGAGCTTGGTATAGTCTCTGAGTCGTATTGTGCTTACGATATTTTTGATGAGATACAGAGGGACAGTCTCCGGCAGGAATCGCTTCGTCACGGAATGCTTGGCTATCCGGGCTTTGTGCAGTGTGACCCCAGGGGGACTGAGGAGGCTGAAAGGTATGATACTCTGCTGTTCCAGCTCGATTCTGAATGGGATCACTCACAGCCGCTGAAATACCGGGACAGACAGGTGATGTGGGGCGATGCGGGTATCGGAAATTTCTTCATAAACAGTCAGGCACTTGCCGGACTTGATTTTTCCGACGTCCTC
>JAFVFL010000003.1 GCA_017475555.1 Ruminococcus sp. | reverse complement strand
TTCTTGCTTTTTGTTGTATAATCTAAGTGACTCATTGTGATCCCCCTATGGTTGTGTTTGTTTGGTCACTTACATTATACCATATGTTTCACTTTGAGTCATCTTTTTTATTGTGTCATTTTATTTTACAACTTTCCATTATTTTATATTTTATCCAATTATCATTTACCGCTTGCATTATCTGACGTATTGTGATATTATTAATATACAGTACATATGAAAAGAGGAAGAAATATGCACAAGGAATTTCTTATGGGCAATGCGGCTATAGCCCGTGGTGCTGTTGCAGCCGGTCTTGACCTGATATGCGGCTATCCCGGTACGCCCTCGACGGAGGTGCTTGAAACTGCTTCAAAATACAGCGGAGATAAGCTGTACGCAGAATGGTCGGTCAACGAAAAGGCTGCTATGGAGCTTGGTGCAGGTGCAGCATACTCCGGTGCAAGAGTAATGGTGACGATGAAGCAGGTGGGGCTGAATGTAGCGTCCGACCCGCTTATGAGCCTTGAATACATCGGAGTAAAGGGCGGAATGGTGATAATGGTAGCTGACGATCCCGGCCCGATCTCGTCACAGACTGAGCAGGATACCCGGCATTTTGCAGCATTTTCAAAGCTCCCGTGCTTTGACCCGTCGTCGGTGCAGGAGGCGTATGACATGATACAGGAGGCGTTCGAGCTGTCTGAAAAGTACCATACACCGGTATTTTTCCGCCCGACAACAAGAGTCTGTCACGGCTATGCTTCAATCATGGTCAAGGACACTGACGAGTACACTGAGCATATACCTGAGGGCTTTGTAAGGGATCCTTCACGCTGGGTCATTTTTCCGAGACTGTCGTATAATGCCCACATGAATATCGAAAAGAGAAACGCCGGGCTGTCCGGTGTATTCTCGGATTACAGCCGGAATATCGTTATTCCTCCGTCCGGGGACTGCCGCCGTGGAATCGCTTCGCACGGTATCAGCTGGACTTATGTTCAGGAGGCTCTCAGCAGCACGGATAACTCCGGTCTTCCGGCACTTTTCAAGGTATCGACGCCGTTCCCGTTCCCGTAAAAGGCAGCGGTACGCTTTCTGAGCGGACTTGAAGAGGTGCTGTGCATTGAGGAGCTTGACCCGGTGATAGAGAGGGAGCTTACATATATCTGCGGAAAGTATCAGCTGCCGGTGAAGATACTCGGCAAGCTGACCGGAAATGTAAGGACTGCCGGGGAGAATACCTGCGGCAGCGTAAAGGCGGATATTGCGGACTTTATGGGCTGGGAAAAGCCGCAAGCCGAAAAAAAGGAGGCTCCTCCGGAGCTGCCGGTGCGTCCTCCGGTGCTGTGTGCAGGCTGTCCGCACAGAGCGAGCTTCTACGCCGTAAAGACTGCAATGAAGGGCAAAAAAGCTGTATTTTGCGGAGATATCGGCTGCTACACGCTCGGAAACGCAATGCCGCTCGATATGGTCGATACCTGTCTGTGCATGGGTGCAGGAGTGAATATCGCTCAGGGTATAGGCAGGATAGAGCCTGATACAGTGTGCTTCTCATTTGTCGGAGATTCGACATTCTTCGCCTCGGCAATTACCGGTGCGGTGAACGCTGTGTATAATCAGGCGGACATGACGCTCGTTGTACTCGACAATTCCACAACAGCAATGACCGGACATCAGCCGCACCCCGGTACGGGAAGGACTGTAATGGGTCAGATAGTTGACAAGGTGAGCATTGAGGAGGTATTAAAGGGCGTAGGGCTGAAAACTGTTGAGGTGTGCGACCCGATGAAGCTGAGCGAAGCGGTAGAGACAGTGAAGCGTGTTTCAGCTGAAAAGGGAGTCAAGGCGATAATCTTCCGCTCTCCGTGTGCGGTGCTGATAGAGCCTGATATTCCGGCAAAAATCGATGAAAACAGGTGTATACAGTGCCGTCAGTGCATAAACCGGCTCGGCTGTCCGGGAATAGTTATCCGTGACGGCAGGGTAGCGATAGACGGCTCACTCTGCACAGGCTGCGGGCTCTGTACTCAGGTATGTCCGACAGGAGCGATAAGCTGCGGAAAGGAGAGTGAGCAGAATGATTAAGAATATTCTTCTCTGCGGAGTAGGCGGTCAGGGTATCGTTCTTACGTCAAAGCTCATAGCCTCAGCTTCAATGGAAAAGGGGCTTGAGGTCATGAGTGCTGAGACTATCGGCATGGCACAAAAGGGCGGAAGTGTTTTCAGCTTTCTGCGGCTTGCCGGCTCAGATGAGCGGATATACAGCCCGATGTTCGCTGAGGGACAGGCTGATCTTATCATCGCATTTGAGCCTGCGGAGGCAGTGAGGATGCTGCCCTATCTGCGTGACAGCGGTGCGGTGATCGTCAACAGTACGCCGGTAATGCCGGTGACAGCCGCTCTCAGGGCTTCGGACTATTCGGGAGCTGAGATGATCGGATATCTCCGGGAAAACGTGGATAATGTCAGCGTTATAGACGGCTCATCTCTTTGCCGCAGCATAGGCTCGCCGAGGGTACTGAATATGCTCATGCTCGGAGCTGCGGCAAGCGGCGGATACCTGCCGTTCACGATCAATGATGCAGTAGCGGCTATGAAAAGGACTGTGAAACCTCAGTTTGCACAGCTTAATGAAAAGGCACTCAGGTCATTTGAGTAATAAAACAGATATATGACACAAAACCGGCAGTATCGGAAATACTGCCGGTAAATTTATGTTATTTGCTTCTCATGCCGTACTTCTCAAGCAGAGCCTCTATCTTTGCGTGCGGATCGAGAATGCTGCTTATCGAAACATCGTGGTTTATAGCCTCTATGAAGTATGAGATATACTTGGACACATCTACCTCATGGAACCACTCACGGCTGAGCAGCTCCGGAGTTCTGTATGTCAGGTTCGTACCGAGAACACCGTCGATTATGCCGTCCTTGTAAGCCTTGTCAAAGCTTTCAAGTCCGTTTGTGAATATCGCATAGGTCGCATAGGTGAAGATACGTCCTGCCTTTTTCTCCTTGAGGGAGTAAGCAAGGTCGAGCATTGACTCACCGGAGGAAATGATATCATCAGCAACGAAAATATCCTTGCCCTCGACCGGATTTCCGAGATATTCATGTGCAACGATGGGATTCCTGCCGTTTACAACAGTCGAATAATCACGTCTCTTATAGAACATACCCATATCAACGCCGAGTACGGAAGCATAGTACATATTCCTGTTGAGAGCACCCTCGTCCGGGCTGACTATCATGAACTTGTCCTTTGTGTACTGTATGCCCTTTACCTCACGCAGCAGGGTCTTGAGCACCTGGTATGTCGGCATAACGTTGTCAAAGCCCATGAGCGGCACAGCGTTCTGCATTCTCGGGTCATGAGCGTCGAACGTTACTATATTCGTAACGCCCATTGCCTCCAGCTCCTGAAGAGCACACGCACAGTCAAGCGATTCACGGTAGCTCCTGCGGTGCTGTCTGCCGCCGTAAAGTATCGGCATGATGACATTGACACGGTGAGCCTTGCCGCTTGCAGCCTGTATGATACGCTTCAGATCCTGATAATGGTCATCAGGGGACATGGAATTGATATTCCCGAAGTAGTTGTACTTGATATTGTAGTTGCCGACGTCAACTATGATGAACAGATCCTTGCCTCTGACGGTGGACTTGATAAGTCCCTTTGCGTCTCCGGAGGAGAAACGTGGACATTCAGCCTCAATAAGGAAAGTGTCAACGTCATGACCGGCGGCTCGTGCCCAGTCAACGAGGTAGCTGTTGATCATTCCGCCCAGCTCGGTAACGCTGTTCATGGCGATTATGCCAAGGGGGGCAGTCGGGGTTGTTGTAAACAGATTCTCACTTGAAGCAGTCATAAATTGGATTCCCTTTCGTTTTTATTTTGTCCGGAAAGCTTGTCTCCGGCTTATTTACAGAAATTTTCGATATAGTTATCTATATCGCCGGCGATGATCTGCTTTGCAGTTTCTGCGTGCTCGACCTCATTGACGGCTGTTGTTTTATTTTCAAGCTCCTTGTACACGGTGAAGAAATGGGTCATTTCGTCAAAGATATGCTTAGGAAGCTGCTCGATATCCATGTACATATTATAGTTAGGGTCATCAAACGGTATGGCAATAATTTTGTCATCACGATGCCCGTTGTCGAGCATTCGGATAACACCGATAGGATAGCATTTGACAAGTGTGAGCGGTATCAGCTTCTCAGAGCATAGCACCAGAACATCGAGCGGGTCATTATCATCGGAATAGGTACGGGGAATAAAGCCGTAATTAGCAGGATAATGAGTTGAGGTATGGAGAATGCGGTCCATTTTTATAAGACCTGTCTCCTTGTCAAGCTCATATTTTATCTTGCTGCCCTTTCCGATCTCAATGACTGCATAGAAGTGCTCCGGGCTTATCCTCTTGGGACTGATGTCGTGCCAGATGTTTATCATCATTTTCCCTCCGCAGTTCATGATTAGGTAAAGCTACTACACTATTAAGTATACCATTTTTTACGGATTTGTCAATATCACTGCGGATTTTCGGCAACTTGATACAAATTCCCGGCAATATATTTATTATTTTTAGGTTTATAGCAAACGTCAAAAGTAAAGATTCAGCTGTTCTCGCTAAGATATATAGAGACTCTGTTCTGTATCATAGCCGCACACGCCTCAGCCGTTGTCTCTCCGGCAAAAAGCTTTTCTGCCTCCTCGGTGCAGATGTCGAATATCGTACTGTCGCTTATTTTCAGCTTGTCACAGCTGTTTATGAAGTCCAGAAGATACTGCTTTGTCTCCTCCGGGAGCTTATATGTCACTGTCTCGACATTATCGGCGTATACGCCGCCGCTTTTGGGGGAATCATGACCGCCGTCCATATCAAATTTCATCTGGTCGTTCCAGTAGAACCAGTCGTCAAGCTTTTTCTCCATCGCTTTCTTGTTGGAGCAGAACATATCGCTTATCTGCATATAGCTCATCTGGTACTTCTCTCCCATGATGAAGCAGAACATATCCCACGCACCGTCGGGGTGCGGAGCGTTTGTGATAATTGAATAGCAGTGGTCGTTGGAAGCCCACATCTGTCCCCGGCGGTCGTCGGACGGGTCTATCAGATAGGTGAAATTATCGTCAAGGTATAGCCCGTTGGCATGCGAGCCATTGATGAAGCCTGTGCCGAAATTGCTCCACATCTGCTGCAGCAGAGCGGTCTTGTTTTTTATTGCAAGCTCTGCCTCTCTGTACTGTATCATCTGCTCCTCATTATTGCTGCTAAGTACACCGCCCCAGTCATAAGCTTCATTCGGCTCAGCCGTATTCGCAAAATCCAGAAGATGAATGAACTCCTCAGAATCGAAATTACAGGCGGCGTTCTCGTAATCCACAAAATTTACCACTGCTGAGTTGAACAGTGAGTTCCATATCATCTCCCGAGACATGAACGGCGAATTTTTTGAACCCAGATACATACCCTCCGGCAGATTTTCTGCAAAGGAGAAAAATTCCTCAAGATTCCAGTTTGAATACTCCCTGCCTATGACCTCACGGTTTGCGATCCATGCGTCTATATGATACGCAGCAGGCAGGGCATACAGTCCGTCTGAGTATTCAAATGCTCTAAGTACGGGCTCAAATATATCCTCACGGCTCAGTCCCTCACGCTCGTCCATGAGGTCATATAGATTTTCAAACGCACCGAGGTTCACATATCTGCTTATCGCCGCAGTTCCCCCGTCGAACAGGTCAGGCGGGTCGCCGGCAAGTATGTCGAGCTTCAAGTCGTCAGCCTTGTCGTATTGGCGTATTTCTGCAATATAATTGTCCGATTTCTTATTATAGAGAACTATGGTGTCAGCATTATTACTATTCCGGTCAGTCGTGCCGAGTATTACCGGAGAACGGCTGTCCACCCAGCTCTCCGGACGTATGGTGAGAAGAGAGAATACAAGCTCGCCGCTTGACTGGTCACTGCGGAGCATTGCAAATCTGCCCTCACCGGCAAATGAGCCGAAGCTGACATATGACGGAGCGACATTTGAATCGGTGAAGCTCATCAGCTGTATGACAGTATCGTCCTGAGTCAGACCGAAAATGCCCTTGTTCAGCGAGAAATACGCCTTATACTCACCGCTTCCGGGGAAAGCTGCACCCATGCAGTTGATGTACTTTCCGAAGCTGTTGTACTCCGCAGGGAGGCTGAGCGTCTCGCCGTCCATGTACGCCCAGCCGCCCGATTCATAGCTGATTACGGAGCCGTCCGACAGAGTGACAAACTCCGCATTTTTGTCTGCGTTCAGGGAATCAAGCACCTCTACGTCCGGTGAGATAAGGAAATAACCCTCTCTTGAATGAATGATGTAATTCTCTCCATACGGCGATATACTGTTGATAAACGTCTCGCCGAACGTGAAGTACCTTTCAAAGCCGTCAAGCTCATTATCTGATAAAAGCTCTCCGTCCGGTGAGAATATTTTCAGCCGGAAGCTTATGTCAGCGTTGTCGAAATATGCCTGAACATCGGACATATCCCCGTCGTACACAGCGTACATATACATTATGGCGAAGCCGCCGTCCGGGAGCGGGCAGGCATAATTATCTGTCCATTCAGTATCATCGTCGAGCTGTATCGTGCCTGACAGCTGCATATCATCGTCATAGCACTGTATCGTTGCCTTTCTGTCGTTGTCCGTATACGCAAACCGCAGCCCGTCATGATAGTACACGCCGAGCATACCATAAGTGAAATTGTCCGGAAATTCGATATCCGTTTCCCGGTATTTCAGCTGTGAAGCCTGCAATGGCTGGGCGGTGCTGTCTGTCTGGGATACAGCGGATGAGCTGCCGGAGCTTTCCTCCGGGGTCTTGTTTTTTTGAATCGGAACAGCCGCAAAGAAGTGATAAAAGCACAGAAACGGCTGCTGTAAGTGATAGAAATTTTTTCATAAATTTCGCCTCCTGAGACATTTTCTATATACAAGTGATTTTAGAAGCTCAAAAAGACGAAATAATTTTAAATTTCCTGATAATTTCGTATGTATGCACAATTATATTGCATTTTTTTGTGCGTAATGCCTGTTTCCTCGGAGCTGACGGTGCAGAATATCGGGGCAGCCACAAAAAAAGGGGAAGGAGCTTTCTTCTGAAAGCTTCTTCCCCTTATCAACGGAAATCACTTTTGTTCTTTGCTTTTCCAGTTCACGGCAGCGGCGGCTGACATATACAGCAGGACTGCGGAGGGAAAGCCGAAGCAGGTAAGGTTCTCGAAAAATGCAGGCTTCATGTAGTCCGTCAACCCCAACAAGACAAACAGCTCAAAAATCAAAGCTGCAAGCATTGCCAGTGACAGGATTATCGCTGCGAAAAAGTACAGAAGCCCGAATGGTACGTTTATCGTTTCCACCCTTTTCATGGATCGTGAAAAGAAGAATCTGTAGGAAAGAAAAATGTACAGAATAAATACGCCCAGACCCAATATATAGAAAAATGCGTTATACGAATACACCGAACCGCTGAAAATTATATCTGAATAACTGCCCTGATATTTTCTGCCGACAAACTGCAAAGCCGCAGAAATACAGGCAATTATCGTATTCAGTATCATATACAGGCATTCTACGCCGAGAAGCCTGAAATGCGATCTGTTCATTCCTGTTGCCGGGCTTATACCCCTGTGACTGATTCGATATGATCTGCTGCACCCTCAAGCCAGTCTCCCTCGAAAAGCTCGATAGTACCCTGGTCGCAGTTCTTTGCAAGACTGCTGTCTATCGGCAGCTGAGCAAGCACGGGTATGCTGTACTGAGCGGCGATCTCCTCGATATGGCTGTCACCATATATCTTGTGTCTTTTTCCGCAGTCCGGGCACTCGTAATAGCTCATATTTTCGACCACTCCGAGCACGGGAATATTCATCAGCTTTGCCATTTTCACAGCCTTCTCGACTATCATCGAAACGAGCTCCTGCGGAGAGGTGACTATAATTATCCCGTCCACCGGCAGCGACTGGAACACAGTCAGCGGAACATCGCCCGTTCCGGGGGGCATATCGACAAACAGGTAGTCTATATCCTTCCAGATAACGTCAGTCCAGAACTGCTTTACAACACCCGCAATGACAGGACCTCTCCAGACGACCGGGTCAGTCTCGTTCTCCAGCAGCAGGTTTATCGACATAACATCTATGCCGAGCTTGCTTTTATTCGGGATAATGCCGAACTCACACGCATCAGCCTTTCCGTGTATACCGAAAGCCTTTGGTATCGACGGCCCTGTTATATCTGCGTCCATTATTCCGACGTTCTTTCCCCGTCTTTGCATTGTGACAGCGAGCATTGAGGAAACGAGGGTCTTTCCGACTCCGCCCTTTCCGCTGACAACGCCGATGACCTTCTTTATGCTGCTCATCTTGTTAGGCTCTTCAAGCAGGCTCTGCGGCTTGCTGCTGCAATTACCTGCACTCGGACAGCCTGAGCAGTCCTGAGGCTTGCAATTCTCACTCATGATCATTTCTCCTTTTTATGATAATTACCATTGTGTATATATTATACTCCCGTTGTACGGATTAGTCAAGTATCATTTGTACTTGTATATCGGTGCCTGCTCGAAGCCGTCAAGCAGCGTGGTCATGCTCCCGAACGCCATTGCTGTACCCTTGGCGACGCAGTTTATCGTGTCCTTGGCGATAGTGCAGTCTATACCGAGGGTACGCTTGATGAGCTGCGTAAGACCGCCGAGCAGAGCACCTCCGCCTGTCAGAAGCAGTCCGTTCTCATTTATATCTGCCACAAGCTCCGGCGGTGCGTCCTCCACAGACTGCCTGACAGCCTCCATAATGGACAGCACCTCGCCCTCAACAGCCTGAAACAGCTCCGTTTCACTCAGCTGTACCTGTGCCGGCAGCCCTTTCAGCAGGCTTCTTCCCTTGACGGTATATGTTATATCCGGTCCCGGGTCGTAAAGGTTGCACAGCTCCTTCTTTACCGTTTCAGCCGTCCTGTCGCCGATGAGAAGCTTGAATTTATTCTGCATATACCGGATTATCGCCCTGTCTATGGAATTTCCTGCATTTTTCACAGTATGCGACGTTACCACGCCGTTCATTGAAACTATAGCGATATCCGTGGTGCCTCCGCCGATATCCACTATCATATTGCCCCGTGCCTTTGTTATGTCGATCCCTGCACCGAGAAGTGCTGCGACCGGCTCCTGTATCAGGTATACCTGCCTTGAGCCTGCACTCCTTGCAGCCTCAACGACAGCCCTGCTCTCTATGTCAGTGATGAACGACGGGACACAGATAACTATTCTCGGCTTTATCAGCTGTCTCCCTGTGACCTTGATTATGAACTCACGTATCATGCTGTGGGTAAGGTCTGCATCTGATATGACCCCCTCGCTTATCGGTCTTTCCACAGCAATATAGTCCGGATTTCTGCCTATCATGTCGTAAGCCTCCCTGCCGACAGCAAGTATCCTGTCGGTACGGGTATTGTAGGCGATAACTGACGGCTCACTCAGTACTACACCCTTATTGCCCATAGTCATGACAACGTTTGATGTACCTAAATCTATGCCTATGTCGGTATTTGCCATACTTGTTCCTTTCTTTTTCTCTGTATGTATCTCAGAAGCCTGTTTTCTCAAATTTTCTCAAAACGGGTATTCAGAGATGGAATGTATATGTTTGATCACTCATCGTCTGTATCTTCATATCCAGCTGTTGCCGGTATCTCCTCTTCATCTGTATCCCCGGCATCAGCCATGCTGCCCTGTCTGAGCATCGCCTTCAGGCAGGTATATCTGCGTGTGCGTCTGTTATTTGTGACCATACGCTCTATCTTGTCCTCTGTACCTATGAGTATCAGCAGCTTTTTGGCTCTTGTTACCGCAGTATACAGCAGATTCCTGTAGCTCAGCTTTTCAAATCCGCCCATTACCGGCATGATGACAGCCTCAAACTCTGAGCCCTGACTTTTGTGAACAGTTACAGCATACGCAAGCTCAAGCTGTGAGAGCTGATCGAACGGATAAACAGCTATCCTGCCGTCAAAATTGACCTCAGCCGTCTGAGTGCCCTTGTTCACTGAGATTATTCTGCCGATATCTCCGTTGAATATACCTGAGCCCTGCTCATTGCCCCGCTTCCACGTAAGGTCATAGTTGTTCCTTGTCTGCATGACCTTGTCGCCGGTACGGTAGGTGTACAGATATCCCTTATGCTCCGGCTTTTTGTCGGACGGCGGATTTATGGATTCCTGGAGCTTTTTGTTCAGCTCCAGCGTACCGACTGCACCCTTGCGTGACGGACAGAGCACCTGTATATCGTCGATAGGCGAGAATTTGTACGCCTTTGGCAGCCTGTCACGGTTAAGGCTTATTATCAGCTCCGCAGCACGGTCGTATTCCGAACGCCGGAAGAAGAAGAAATCGCTGTCCTTGCGTGTGAGGTCGGGCATTTCTCCGGAAACTATCCTGTGAGCGTTCGTGACGATACAGCTTTGCTGAGCCTGGCGGAATATCTCCGTGAGCTGGACGGTCGGCACTATGCTGCTGCGGATAAGGTCGCTCAGAAGATTTCCTGCCCCGACTGACGGGAGCTGGTCGGTATCGCCGACCATGATGATACGGCAGCCGAGCCTGAGGGCACGCAGGAGCTTCTCAAAGAGGATCGAATCGACCATTGACATTTCGTCTATGACGATCACGCCGCATTCGAGCGGTGCGTTCTCATTATGAGCGAATACCAGCCGTCCTGAGGCATCATATACGACCTCAAGCAGCCTGTGTATAGTCTTTGCATCATACCCTGTCAGGTCAGTCATCCGCTTTGCAGCACGTCCTGTAGGAGCGGCAAGCAGTACCTTCTCTCCCTTTTTGAGAAAAATGGAGATTATAGCGTTGAGCGTTGTGGTCTTTCCGGTTCCCGGCCCGCCGGTAAGTATCATTAGTCCTCTCGAAAGAGCCATATTTATAGCTGTTCGCTGAAGCTTCTGATACTTTATCCCGTGCTCGCTCTCCTCAATATCTATCAGCTTGTCGTAATCAAAATCCTCCTGCGGCGAAAAGCCTTTAAGCAGATTTATCCTGTCGCTGATGAACTGCTCTGCCCGGTAATAATCGGGCAGATAGATATATTCACGCTCATTTTTTATGTAGCTGAACAGCTCGTCATCGTCAATAGCGGCGTTGAGAGAGCTGTAAAAGTCACTTTCGGAGATATCGAGCGATCTCTGTGCAAGCTCGCTGAGGACGTCCTCCGGCAGACAGGTATGTCCGCTGCGTACAGCATTTTCATGGAGAATGTACTGCAAGCCTGCGATGACCCGCTTGTGGGCATTTTTTTCGATGTGCATATCATGTGCTATCTCGTCAGCCTTCTGAAATTCGAGCTCTATAGTCTCGCCGCACAGCAGATACGGATTCATTTTCATAAGCTCCAGTGAATCAACGCCGTATTTCCGGTAAGTACGCATTGCATACTCCGGCTTGATCTCGTACTGCGACAAAAAGCTCATGACCATTCTCAGCGAGAAAAGCTTCTGGGCTTCAGCAGCGATCTCCTCGCACTTTCTTTTGTTGATGCCCTTTACCTCCGAGAGCCTGAACGGGTCGTTTTCTATGACATTGAGAGTCTGGTCGCCGAAGACGTTCACTATTTTCTTAGCAAGCCCTGGCCCTATGCCCTTTATAGCTCCTGATGCGAGGTATTTCTCAATATTCACGACAGTGCTCGGCAGCTTCCTTTCGCAGTAAACAGCATGGAACTGCGTACCGAATTTCTTGTGCTCTATGTAGCTCCCCTCAAGGATCAGGCTCTCGCCTGCTTCAACGTCACCGAGATCCCCGACGACTGTTATGAGCTCTCCCCCCGCGTCGAGGTCAAGGACTGTGTATGAAGTGGTGTCGCTCCGGTAGATAATGCCGTCTACAGTTCCTTCGATGTGTAAAGTCTCAGCTGACATCTGCTCATTCCTTTCATCAGACCCGTCCGGAAAAGCCGGACAGGTCTTTCGTACTGATCGTTCCTTTCTATTATACTACACATTTCTCTGAATTGCAAATGTTTTCAGGAATATTTTTTCAAGCTCCTCGGGTGTGACGATGATACAGTCCGGAGCCGACGAGCAGAACTGCCTGCAAAGCCTGAGCTGCTCGTCTGTTGCACTGTAATTGACGATGATGAGGCAGCTTCTTCCGCCGGAGCGGAGTGCAAGGCAGTCAAGACGCTCAGAAAGCTGCTCGTCGTCGGAGAATACCGGAAGTACGGCAGAATAGAGCGGCGATACCTGCTTCAGCGGCAGGAAAAGGCACAGTATCTCTATCAGGGCTATCACTGCAAGCACGGACGCAGCGATGATAAGGGATATATCCATAGCGATTCCTCCTGTGATCCATCTTCTTCATTCTATGCAGGTGCAGACAGGAGGGTTACAGAAAATATTGCTTTTGGTACGAATGTTATAAAAACTACTTATTTGATAAAAAGAATAAAATATTCAAAAACACTGGATTTTTTTAGGAAAATATTGTATAATGGAGTTGCAGATGTGTCAGGGATTTGTTAAAAGAGTTGTATTGCGATAGCAATATAGTCCTATTTTTCCGGCACGCCCTCTGTAAATCTATTTTCAGGAGTTTGACAATGAACATCAGTGAAGTAAAAGATCAGATCTGTGATGTGTGCCATAAGATGTGGCAGCTCGGCTGGGTCGCTGCAAATGACGGCAACGTATCCGTGAGCCTCGGCGACGGCACGTACATCGCTACCCCGACCGGAGTGAGCAAGAGCTTCATAACTCCGGATATCCTCGTGCGTATCAATGATAAGGGCGAGGTGATCGAGGGAGCAGAGGGAAGGCGTCCCTCCTCCGAGATCAAAATGCACCTGTGCTGCTACAGAGAACGCCCCGACGTAGGTGCTGTGGTACACGCACACCCCCCGACGGCGACCGGCTTTGCAGTTGCAAATATAGCCATTGATGACTACAGCATGATAGAGTCTGTAATAGCCATAGGCTCAGTACCGGTAACTCCATACGGAACTCCCTCTACCGATGAAGTACCGGAGGCTATCAAGCCCTATCTGCCGTATCACGACGTTATGCTGCTCCAGAATCATGGCGCACTGACAGTCGGTGCTGACCTGATAACAGCGTACTACCGCATGGAAACGCTTGAGCTTTTTGCAAAGATAAGCCTCAACGCACGGCTCCTCGGCGGTGCTCAGGAGATCTCACGGGAGAATATCGACCGGCTTTGCAGCATGAGGGCACAGTACGGAGTTACCGGAAAGCACCCTGGCTACAGAAAGTACAATAAACCACAGGAGGACTGAATATGCTCAAAGGTATACCCCCGATACTGTCTCCGGAGCTTCTGAAGATACTCATGGAAATGGGACACGGAGACGAAATTGTGATAGCAGACGGTAATTTTCCCGGTGCAGCTCTTGCTCAGAGGCTCGTAAGGCTTGACGGACACGGCGTTCCGGAGGTGCTCGATGCGGTAATGAAGCTGCTCCCTCTCGATACCTACACCCCTGAGCCTGTCGGACTTATGGAGGTAGTGCCCGGAGATGATGTAAAGCCGGTTATATGGGAGGAATACAAGAGGATAATAAGCAGATACGAGCCGGAAAACTGCAAGATAGAGCTCATAGAGAGATTTGCCTTCTATGAGCGTGCAAAGAAGGCTTACGCAGTTGTCATGACCGGAGAAACTGCGATATACGCAAATATTATTCTGAAAAAGGGTGTTGTAAAGTAATGGGCAGGCGTGTACTTTGTATCGACCTGGGTGCATCAAGCGGCAGGGCTATGCTTGCTGAGTATGACGGAGAGAGGATAGCCCTCACAGAGGTACACCGCTTCAAAAACAAGGGCATAGATGTGAACGGGACGCTGTACTGGGACATTCTCTCGATATACAACAAGATTAAGAGCGGACTGGTAAAGGCACGGCTGAGCGGAGACTATGACAGTATCGGAATCGATACGTGGGGCGTGGATTATGCTGTCATTGACGGGAACGGGCAGCTGATGGGCGATCCGGTGCAGTACAGGGACAGGCGTACTGCCGGAATGATAGAGGAGGCAGAAAAGAAGCTGAGTACAGAGAAGCTTTACAGGCAGACCGGTATACAGCTCATGGAGATAAATACCGTTTTCCAGCTGCTTGCTGATCTGAAAAACCGCCCATATATAGCTGAATACGGCAGTGCTGTGCTGAATATCCCGGATCTGCTTGCGTATATGCTGACCGGCGAGATATCGTCTGAGCTGTCGATCGCAAGTACGACCCAGCTTTTCAGCCCGGTGACAATGGACTGGATACCGGAAAAGGCTGCACTTGGGATACCGGATAAGCTGCTGCACAGGATAGTCAGACCCGGCGAAAGCAAGGGTATGCTGCGTGAGAGTATCTGTGAGGAGCTGAGGATACCGGCAGCCGAGGTAGTCGCAGTATGCGGCCACGATACGCAGTGTGCTTCATTTGCTGTACCGGCATCAGAAAATGACTTCATTTTCCTCAGCTCCGGCACATGGTCGCTGCTCGGTACAGTGACGGACAAGCCTGTGATAAATGAAAGCTCGTACAGCCTCGGTCTGTCGAATGAGGTGGGGTATGGCGGAAGGATAAATCTTCTGAAAAATATCACCGGACTCTGGATAGTTCAGCAGATAGAGAGTTATTATGAGCTGAAGCAGGGACGCCCGTGCTTTTCGTGGCTGGAGGAATCTGCCCGAAGCTGCAGCGGCTTCACCGCCTTCATAGACCCGGACGACCCGGTATTCTCAGCTCCCGGAAATATGCAGGAAAGAGTAAAGGAATACTGCCGCAGGACGGGACAGAACGTACCGGAGAGCATCGGCGAGGTGATGAGGACAGTTTATCTCAGCCTTGCGATGAAGTACAGGCTCACAGTGGAGCAGATAAGCGGGCTTACCGGAAAGACCTACGGCACGATCTACATGGTCGGCGGCGGTACAAGGGACAGACTGCTTTGCAGTCTCACGGCAGATGTGTGCGGCATGAGAGTTTCTGCCGGACCGGTCGAGGCTACAGCCCTCGGAAATGCAGCGATACAGCTCCTCAAGGCAGGGGAGATAAAGGAAGTGAGCGATGTTCCGGGCATAATCAGCCGCTCCGACAGCATAACCATATACGAGCCAAGCCGGGATTACGACAAGGAATACGCAAGATTCCGGGAAGTAACAGGTATCTGAAAATAATATAAAAGGAGTTTTTATCATGAATCCAAGAATAGGCATAAGACCGATAATCGACGGAAGACAGTTCGGCATAAGGGAGTCGCTTGAGGTACAGACGATGAACATGGCAAAGGCGGCAAAGGAGCTTATCGAGTCCAACGTCAGATACGCAGACGGAACGCCTGTAGAGTGCGTTATCTCACCCTCGACCATTGGCGGCGGAGCTGAGGCTGCGGCTTCTGCGGACTACTTCGCTACGCAGAATGTGTGTGCTACCCTCTCAGTTACTCCATGCTGGTGCTACGGCAGTGAGACTATGGATCTTGACCCGCTCACTATCAAGGCTGTATGGGGCTTCAACGGCACAGAGCGTCCGGGTGCAGTATACCTTGCTGCTGCAATGGCTCTCCACGCTCAGAGAGGTCTTCCGGCTTTCTCGATATATGGTCATGATGTTCAGGACGCTGACGATACGACCATACCTGAGGACGTAAAGGAGAAGCTGCTGCGTTTCGCCCGCTGTGCAGCTGCGGCAGGTCAGATGAGAAACAAGGCTTACGTTAATATAGGCGGCGTTGCAATGGGCATAGGCGGCTCGTACTGCAACAGCGATTTCTTCCAGAATTACCTCGGGATTCGTGCTGAGTGGGTGGATATGACAGAGATACTCCGCCGCATTAAGTTTGAGATATATGACCATGCTGAGTATGAGAAGGCTCTCGCATGGGCTAAGGAGAAGTGCCCGGAGGGTATGGACATCAACACGGAGATACCGCTCGATAAGGAGATAGACCCGTTCGAGCTGAAGAAGCCGCTTACTCCGGAGAGCAAGCTTGAAGACCTTGAGACCTGTGTGAAGATGACGCTCATAGTGCGTGATATACTCCAGGGCAATCCTAAGCTTGCTGAAATGGGCTGGCTTGAGGAGTCAAGGGGCAGGAACGGTATTCTCGGTGGATTCCAGGGTCAGAGACAGTGGACAGACTGGCAGCCGAACGGTGACTTCATGGAGGCGATCCTCAATTCAAGCTTTGACTGGAACGGAAAGAAGCAGCCTGTAACTCTTGCGACTGAGAACGACGGACTCAACGGCGTTTCAATGCTTTTCGGCAAGCTTCTGACCGGTACTGCACCGATTTTCGCAGATGTACGCACATACTGGAGCCCGGAGGCTGTGGAGAGAGTTTCCGGCTGGAAGCCCGACGGAAAGGCTGCCGGCGGATTTATACACCTCATCAACTCCGGAGCTGCTTGCCTTGACGCTACAGGAGTATCAAAGGACGAAAACGGAAACGGCGTGATGAAGCCGTGGTGGGACGTTACAGACGAGGATATCGAGGCAATGCTCGGTGCTACGGACTGGTGCTGTGCTAACCTGGGGTATTTCAGAGGCGGCGGATTCTCCTCACATTTCAGGACACAGAGCGAGATGCCTGTGACTATGGTGCGTCTGAATATCCTCAACGGAACCCAGCCGTTTATCCAGATAGCAGAGGGATATACGGTAACAATACCGGAGAACGTACACAAGATACTTGATGAGCGTACAGACAAGGCATGGCCGACAACATGGTTCGCACCGAGACTTACCGGCACTGACGCTTTCAAGGACGTTTACTCGGTAATGGCCAACTGGGGTGCAAATCATGGTGCAATAACCTACGGACATATCGGAAGGGATATAATCACGCTTGCATCAATGCTCAGGATACCGGTATCCATGCACAATGTACCGGAGGAGGGCATTTATCGTCCGAACACATGGGCGGCATTCGGCACAAAGGATCTTGAGGGTGCAGACTACAGAGCCTGCGGAGCTTACGGACCGCTTTACAAGTAATAGTTAACGAGGGCAGGATCATCTGCCCTCTTTTTTTGACAAAAAAGACCGCACTGTGGATCCACAGTGCGGTCTGATCTGTTTATTATTCCTCTGAATTTGCCGCTGCAATGACCTCTGTGAGAAGATTTGCCGGAAGCTGCTCATATCTCACAAAATCAAACGTGAAGCTGCCCATACCTCTTGTGCTCTGACGGAGATACAGTGCAAAATCCTGCATCTCTCTCATCGGTACCTCTGCGGTTATGCAGGTAACTCCGTGTGTTACAGGCTCCATGCCGAGAACTCTTCCACGTCTCTTGTTCAGCTCACCCATGATATCTCCGGTGTTGTCGTCCGGAGCAGTTACCTTCAGCTCGCCGATCGGCTCAAGCATTACAGGGTCTGCCTGACGGAGTCCCTCCTTGTAAGCGATGGAGGCTGCGGTCTTGAATGCCATTTCAGACGAATCTACCGGGTGGTATGAGCCGTCAACGAGTATAGCCTTCAGTCCGACTACCGGGCAGCCTGCGAGAACGCCCTTCTTTACGGAATCCTCAAGTCCCTTCTGTACAGCAGGGAAGTAGTTCTTGGGAACTGCACCGCCGAAAACTCTCTCCTCGAATATGAGAGTGTCGCTTACGCACGGCTCGAACTCTATCCATACATGACCATACTGACCATGACCGCCGGACTGCTTCTTGTGCTTGCCCTCGACCTTTACCTTCTTGCGGATAGTCTCCTTATATGCGATCTTAGGCTTCTTCAGGTCAACCTCAACGCCGAACTTTGAGCGGAGCTTTGCGGCAGCCACCTCTATATGCTGCTCGCCGAGACCGCTGAGGATCTGCTCCTTGGTATTCTCGTCCTGTTCATATTTCAGTCCGGGATCCTCCTCAGTAAGTCTCTGCATACTCGTGGATATCTTCGCCTCATCGCCCTGAGCCTTTGCCTTTACAGCAAGTGAATAGCACGGGTGCGGGAACTCCATAGGAGCGAATTCAACGATCCGTGACGGATCGGAGAGCGTATCGCCTGTATTTGCAGTTATCTTTGAAGCGACGACGATATCTCCGGCAGACGCACTGCTTACCTCGGTCTGCTTCTTGCCGCAGAGAGTGTACAGCTTGCCTATCTTTTCAGATGAGCCTGTCCGTGAATTGGCAGTCTCGGAGTTGGCATTGAGCTTGCCGGACATCACTCTTATCATTGAAAGCTTGCCTACGAACGGGTCAGCAATGGTCTTGAATATGAATGCTGATACCGGAGCAGCCGGGTCGCACTCCACCTCAGCGACTTCCTTTGAGGGAGTGTAAGCCTCCGCCGTGTACACCTCATTCGGTGCGGGAAGCAGCAGCTCGATCTCCTTGAGGAGCATATCTATTCCCGCAAGCTCAGACGCAGATGTGCAAACGACAGGAGTGATGATACCTCTGTTCATACCGTCGTGTATGCCGTCAATAAGCTCCTTCTGAGTGAACGGCTCACCCTCGAAGAACTTCTCCATAAGGTCGTCGGAGGTCTCTGCAACTGCCTCAGAAACTGCGGCGATAAGTCCGTCAACACGATACTCAAACTTCTCGGATATCTCAGCTGTAGGCATATCTGTCTCAACGGCATTTCCCTTGTCATCATACTTGTACGCCTTCATCTCGATGAGGTTGACGTAGGATACTATCCTGCCGCTGCTTATGACCGGAACAACGACCGGGCACACAGTCGGGCCGAAAACAGTCTTGAGGTCGGTCAGTACGTTGAAGAAGTTAGCGTCCTTGTCATCTATCTTAGTAACAACGAACATCTTTGACTTGTTCTGCTTTACAGCCTCATCATACGCCTTGCGTGTTCCGACCTTTACTCCTGATTTTGCGGAAACTGTTATCATGACTGTATCAGAAGCACGGATACCCTCGATCATATCAGCAGCGAAGTCGAAAAGACCGGGTGTATCAATAAGGTTTACTTTATATCCGTCGTATTCAAATGACGCAAGGGAGGTATTTATTGATATACCTCTCTTTATCTCCTCCGGGTCATAATCGCATACTGTAGTTCCGTCAGCGGTCTTACCGAGTCTGTCAGAAGCACCAGCCTTGAACAGGAGAGCCTCAGCGAGCGAGGTCTTTCCTGAGCCGTTATGACCCGCAAGGGCTATATTCTTTATCTTGTTGACATCATATTCTTTCATAATAATTTTCTCCTCTGAAAATGAAATTGTGTGCAGTTTACACAACTACATGAATAATTATATACCAAATACCAATAAAATGCAATAGTTTAACAATCTTTTCTACATATTGATGTAGATTTCAGGCTTTTGCTTGTGCATTTTGCACAATCCTTTTTACACTGCGTATATCTCGTGTGTTTGAAAAGCTCCTTTTTTTGCCGGAATATACAAAATACGCCATGCTGAAATATCCGGCTGCCCAGATCATGGTGAAAAGCACAAGCCCCGGAAGATCCTCGCTGTCTGTACCTGATATGCGGGTAAGAAGCTCAGCTGCACCCATAGTCAGGGCTGAATACAGCACCGGGAATATCACCATGCGGAACGGGCGGAAGCTTACTCCTGTGTACCTCAGCAGCTTTGTGAGCCGCATCGTATTGCCGAAAACATTGCTTGCACAATAGGATACTGCAACGCCGTAAAAGCCTATCTGCGGCACAAAAATAAGCACGGCTGATATCCTTATCGCATATTCAGCGAGGTAGTTGAGCGACGAAAAGCCCTGCAATCCAAGACCCTTTATCATTGCTTCGAGCACGATCTCCATGTATATGAACGGCACGACCGGAGCGATGAGGGATATCATCCGTCCGCCCTCCTCGCCGCCGCCGAGGAGTATGCCGACAGGCTTTCCGAAGCGTATCAGCACAGCCGCCGCAAATACTGCGTATATCATCGTCAGCTCAGTCAGCCGTGAGGTCATTGAGCGTATCCGCTCACGGCTCCCTGAGGCGGAGGCTCTTGCCGATTCACTGACGATTATACCCGAAAGGGAGCAGAGTACGACTGACGGGAAAAATAGTGTTGGTATAACTATCGCTTCAAACAGTCCGAACTGGCTGAGTGCCTGTGTGACGGAGCTGCCCGACTGACGGAGACATACCGGTATAAGTGCGTCATTCGTGCTGCTGAGTATCGTTGTAAGCACTCCTCCGCTCATTATCGGTACAGCAAGGGATATGTATTTTTTCAGAGAAAGCGTACCCTTTCCGGTATTCCGCCCGTGCAGCCGTAAAAATGCACAGCAGAAGAAAATAAGTGAAGCCGCACTTCCGCCGATTATAGACAGCACCAGTATCCTGCACACTCTTTCCTCGTCCGGGTCAGCAGTGCTGAGTGTCATAACGGCTATCATTGCAGATTTTACGGCAAATTCGATTATATCTCCGGCAGCTGTTACGGCTGATCTGCGGCAGGCGTTGAAGTAGCCCTTCAGACAGGCAGCTACAGCTCCGGCAGTAAGGGCGGCGGGCATAAGTCTTACCGCTGCGGTCATCTGCATACCATTGAAGGATATGCGGCAGATCGGCTCTGCAAAGACTATCAGGCACAGGGAGACGATGGAGCTGAGGATAAGGCACAGCTGTACTGCGTGCAGGAGAACACGCTCCGGAGAGCCGTTTTTCCTTCCTATTTCCTCTGAAACGAGTCTGCTCGTACACAGAAAGGCGTTTCCGTTGGACAGAATGCCGGCTATGCCGAGAAAAGCCCCCATTAGCGAGAGTATACCCATAGCCGAGGCACCGAGCTGACGGGTAATGAATGAATTCATGAAGAGTGCTGCTGAATCGAGGATCAGCTGCATTATTGTCAGCATTACCGTGTCACGCATCACCTTGCTTTTAATAAGCATTTTTCTCCTCCTTTTCCGGAAATCATACTCGTATAAGTATATGGGCTGATATGCCGGAAAATTCTGGTGCAGAGGAAATAATTCACAGGCTGGACGGAACAGGATCAAAAAAAGACAGACGCTCCGCAGCGTCTGTCCTTGAGTATCAGCACCGGCACGCCCTAATCGAGCGGCTGGTCAAGAAACTGGATATTCAGGTCAACGTCTCCGTCGATCCCGTCGATCCTGCCGTATGCACTTGCCTGCCAGATAGCATAGTCTCCGGTGTAGTCCGTTTCGTCCACATAATGAGCGAGCCACACTGTCCGGCTGTTACGGTTTGTCCAGAAATTGTTGAGGAAATTCTTGCTGCTGTACAGCATTGCACTGTATCCGGCTTTCCCGACCTCATCGCAGAATACCTCAAAAAGCTCATTCAGGTCATGTATGCTCATGCCATATTTCTGGAAATGACCGAATTCCTCCCAGTCAAAGGCGATAGGGAAGTCAAGCTCTCTGCCGTCAAGCTGCTCAACTATCCACCTCGCACGATCACGTATCTTTTCCTCGGTGTTGTCCGCAGTATAGAAGTAAACGCCGATATCGAGCCCGGCTTTGGCGGCTTCTTCAATATTTCTGTCGTAGTATTCGTCCTTCTTGACCTCGCTGTAGCAGTAGCCCATACGCATGAGCACAAAATCCACCCCGGCATTCTTTACAGCTTCAAAATCGACATAGCTCTGCCACTGTGAAACGTCAATGCCATAGCGGATATTGTCGTATTTATGAGCAGCAGCGAAGTCCTCAAAGTCCACCCGCTCGTTATTGTCCACCGGCTCAGGGATAGTGTCAAGGACAACTACAGTAAGATCGAAGCTGCTGCTGTTGCCGGAGCTGTCGGTAACTGTGCAGGATATCGGATAGCTCCCGTTTTCGCCGGTGTTTACTTCACCATCATAGGTAAGGACAGGCTCCCGGTCGAAATTATCGGCATACCCTACTATCTTGTTGAGATCGAGCGGCTCGCCTTTTTTGGCATACGGCTCCCAGCCGGAGTTGAGTATCACAGGCGGAGTGGTATCAACGACCTCGTATAAAAGAATATCATCGTATTCCTCGCCGTCTATCCTGAACTCCACTCTTGCACTGCTCGTGCCGACATCGGAGGTAAAGAGCTTGACGTCCGGATTCAGTATCTCTGCATTGGTATCCGTGATAAAGTCCGCTATGCTAAGCTCCTCATACACCTCTACCTGCGGCATACCGATGAGCAGGAGCGAATCGGGCGGGTCTTTCTTTACCGGTGCAGCCGCAGTAGTTTCTGTATCCGCAGCTGATGAGGTCTGTGCTGTGGAGGTCGTCGCCCTGTCAGTGACAGTGCTTGTGACAACTGTCTCCGGCGAAGCCTCTTCTGTTTTTTCGGTGCGTTCAGAGCTGTAGCTCGCCTTCGGGACTATCCTCTGTTCGCACGCTGTAAGTGTTGTTGTACCGCATAATACTGCGGCTGCGAGTGTGTATTGCAGTATTCGTCTCATATATCTCCCATATCCGTTATTTTTTCAGAAGTCTGTCAAGCATTACCTGTCTGCATTCATTTTCGAGCCTGTCGTCAAGCGGTGCAAGCTCATCATCAGATCCGTGCCTTTTCAGGCAGTATGATATCATATAGTCCGATATCTCAGGGTTTTTGGAAAGGCATGGCCCGTGCATATACGTGGCTATGACGTTCTTTTCAAAGTATCCCTCATATTTGCTCCTTGAGCAGTTTCCGTTGCCGAAGAGCACCTCTCCGAGCGGAGTTCTGACACCCTGAGTCTGACCGCCGTGATTCTCAAATCCGACTATATCTACCTCTTTTCCTGTGAAGTGCGTCCGGACAACTATATTGCTTATGCACCGCATTTTCCGGCTTGACGGGGCGACCGTGCAGTAATCGAAAAGACCGAGTCCCGGTATGTCGTTTCCGTCAGCGTCCCGGTAGTATTTGAACATAAGCTGATAGCCGCCGCAGATAAGGAACAGGAAAACGCCGCTTTCGTATGCGGCTTTTATGCTGTCTCTGCACCGCAGCAGATCTGCGGAGATATGCTGCTGCTCAAGGTCAGCACCTCCGCCGATATAGATAAGGTCGTATTTGCTGAGATCCGGTATCTCCGAGCCGAGGGAGTAGCCGTCAACAGTGCAGTCAATTCCCCTCATGCGGCAGCGGTACTGTATTATTTCCATGTTGCCGCTGTCTCCGTACAGGTCGAGCATATCCCCGTACATATGCAGAAGCCTTATGCTTTTATCTGCTTCACTCACCGCATTCACCCCCATGCTTTGCGATATATCTCTTCAGTGCCGAGCGTGTCGGCTGAACGGCAGTATAGTTTGCGATAACGAATTTTCGTCCGGGAGTTTTAGCAAGCTCCTCAACAGCATCGTCAAGCTCCGGTCTTACTGTTATCTTCTCAGCCGGATATCCCGAGCACTTTATCCTCACCGCAATGTCATATGCCCTTGTGCCGGACGTCACGACCCTTGTGACCCTCTCGAATATCGTGAAATTGATATCCCATATCCAGGAAACGTCAAGCCCGTCCGCAACGTTGTCATTGAGCACGAAAAGAAGCTCCTTTTCGCCGTTCTGTTCATTCATGACACGGAGCGTCATATTTGCACCGACCGGATTTTTCGCAAGATTCAGGGTAGTCTCCCTGTCGCCGAGGATAAATTTCTCCATTCTTCCGTTGTTTACAGTATAATTGTTTATAACGCTGTCGGTCACGCTCTGTTCAATGCCGTACAGCTTTGCAGCAGCCACAACAGCCGTCATATTGTAGACGTTGTAGATACTGTTCAGCTTCGTGGAATATTCGTGACCGTCAGCCGTAAATACCGGTTTATCGAGGTCTATGCCGCTTGCCGTGATGTATGGCTTATAGTCACCGAAGCCGCACTTCGGGCAGCGGAACCTGCCGATGTGGGAATACTGGTAATAATCATATTCGAGCGATGAGCCGCAAAACGGACAGAACCGTCCCTCAGATGCCTCATATATAGTATCTGTCGCAAATGCGTAAGGCTCTGCATGAAAATATTTCACATTCTTGTTTGCCGGATTTGCTCTGCCGAGCCGGGCGGTATTCGGGTCGTCGCCGTTGAGGATAAGATTGCCCTCGAAGGTCTTGCAGAAGCCGTTTATCTTCTGTATCAGCGTTTCCATTTCGCCGTTGCGGTCGAGCTGGTCACGGAAGAAATCGAGAACTATGAGCGTTTCGAGCTTCAGCTGTGAATATACCACCGGAACGTGGCTCTCATCAGTCTCAAGTATCAGATAATCAGCGTCAACCTTGCCTGAGCTGTCGCAGTAGCGAAGCAGCAGCGAGCATATTCCGGTATCGAGGTTGTTGCCCTCACGGTTGATGATTATTTTCTTTCCGGACTGCTCAAACAGCTGTGCTATGCAGTTTGTGACTGAGGTCTTGCCGTTTGTTCCAGTAACAGCGATTATCGGGCAATCCACCCTGAACATACTGCAAGCCTTACCTTTTGTGAGGTGCCAGAGGATTATGCCGGGGAGATTGCCGGCATTCCGCCTGAAAAGCCGCAATATCCCCACGACTGCCTTTCCTGTCAGAATAAGTATCCTGTTCAATTTCTGCCTCCGTGTTTTTATTTATCTTCTGTATACGTCACCTTACCGTCCTCGCCGAAGGCTATCCAGCCCCGGAGCTTTGCAGCCCTGATACCGAGCGAAACGGCAGAGGTAACGCTGTCTGTGACTCTTGTGATGCTGAAAAGGTGTGCTGTTTCCCGGATAAGGTCGTCACGCAGCATTGAGACCTGTTCAGACATTATCAGCCTTATCCCGGCTGCAAGCTCCTCAGGTGCGATCTCGTCAGCTGTACGCTTTGCCGCTCCGTCCTCATATACTGCACGGCATTCGCTGTAGCTTCCGGGATCCTGCTGCTGTGCCCACAGGAATTCTGTCTCACCGGCAGAGGTAACTATTGCTCCGGCTCTCTTTACGGCGTTGTCAGCAGCAGTCTTCATTGCCGCACCGGGTCTTGTGATACCGTAGCAGGCGAAAAGCTTTTTATTCAGGCTGCTGCGTGATATCGGTGCCTCGGCTGCGAGTATCTCCCTGACTACAGCGGTTATCTCCGTATCATTCATGTCGTTGAAGCTGTCAGAGCTGCCTCTTTCGGTCACTTTGAACTCCGTATACCTGCCGCATCTGTCGATCAGTCCGCTTATCTCCTCAGTTTCAAAAACGAGGTCGGTCTTCGGCTTTTCCTCCTCTTTTTTTGCAGCTTCAGGGTGGCGGTAAAGCTCCAGAGCGTTGTTTATCGCTGCTTCGAGCTTGCTCATGACCTTCTCCTTGTTATCGAGCCAGTCGAGCAGGTACACTGTTGTGGTATTCCAGCCAAGCCCCTGAAGAACTCCTGCCTGTGAGATATGCCTGTCCTTTGCAGTAGCAGACTCATACCAGCTCTTTCCGCAGCAGCTTATAGCCATGATATAGGTATCCGGCTTGTCAGGATTTGCCACAGCTACGTCTATCCTGTAATCCGAGCAGCCGACACGGCAGTTAGCGGTATATCCACGCTTGCGAAGCTCCTCTGCAACTATAGCCTCAAAGCCGCTTCCCTCAGACGAGGTGCTGCCCCTTACCGCAAGAGCACTCTTGCCCTTTGCTGCAAATTCAAGGAATCCCTTGAGTCCCTCAACTCCGTCGGAGCGTGTCCTTCCAAGGTCTATCATATCCGGAGTGATGACAGAAAATACTATCATCTCACATTTTGAACGTGAAATTGCGACATTAAGTCTCCGCCAGCCGCCGTCCCTGTTGAGAGGGCCGAAGTTCATCGAAACCTTGCCCTCCTTGTCCGGGCCGTAGCCGACTGTAAAGAGTATGACATCACGCTCATCACCCTGAACGTTTTCGAGATTCTTTATAATGATAGGCTCATACTGCTCATTTGCCCATGTTTCAAGCTCCGGGCGGGCACGGAACGCATCCGTCAGCAGGTCGTCAACAAGATTCTGCTGCGGCAGGCTGAACGTAACTACGCCGATACTGAGCTTTCGCAGCTGCGGATCCTCAAGGCGGCGGGTTATCTCATTCACGACAGCCTGAGCCTCCGCCTTATTCGTCCTTGTGGAGCTTTTGTCGTAGAAGCCGTCAACGTGTACCCAGCTTACCTTTGAGACCTGATCGTCAGGCGACGGGAACGTATACAGCTTGTTCTCGTAGTATTTCGCATTGCTGTATGCGATAAGGCTCTCATGCTGTGAGCGGTAGTGCCATTTGAGGTGCTGCTGCGGCATTGAGAGTGCAAGACAGTCATCGAGAACACTTTCGAGGTCTTCCTTTTCGTAGTTCTCCTCATCGACTGTTGAAGCTGAGAAGAAGCTCGTTGGCGGCAGCTGCTTCGGGTCGCCTACTACTATAACGTTCTCGCCTCTTGCAATAGCACCTACAGCCTCGCTTGTCGGGAGCTGTGAAGCCTCATCAAAGATAACGAGGTCGAATTTCGGATATTTCGGGTCGATGTACTGAGCTACAGATATCGGGCTCATCAGCATTACCGGGCACATTCTCCTCAGGAGATTGGGTATGCTGTCAAAGAGCTTGCGTATTGACATCATTCTTCCGCCGCTCTTTATAGCCTTCTGGAGTATTCCCGTTTCAGAGCTTGCAGCGGCAGCTCCGGGAGCAGGCACATTTGCCGAAAGCTCGGCAACAAGCTCGTTTATCGTAAGTCTGGAGAAGCTTTCGAGGGTTTCGTTGTAGCGGCGTATGGTATCGTCAAAGAGAGTGCCCTGGAACTTTGAAAGCACCGGCTCAGATGAAATGATGGAAGTGACGAGGGCACGGCTCAGGTCGCTGTCGAATGCACTCACAAGCTCGCTGTTTTTCACTCTGCCGCTAAGGTAGCTGTCTGCTGCCCCGTCAAGCCCGTACTCACGGAGCTTGTTGCAGAGCGTGACTATACCCGTCCACTCCTTGAGCTGCGGGAGTGCTGAGATCATTTCATCAGCCCGCTGACGAGCCTCTGCTGTCCAGTTCTCGCCGGAAAGCAGGCTGTCGGTGTCCGCAGAGTAGCTGTCGGTCAGGTCGTGGCACATGCTCAGCACCCTGTCGAATGCTCCGGCAGTTTTCTGTACGCCTGCCTTTTCGGACTGCTTCTGCGAGGATGTGGAGAATCTGCTGCAAAGCTCATTGGCTACAGCAGTCCTCTCAGCCGGAGATAAGCCGGATTCAGAAAGTCTGCTGCGGAGCTTCTGTGAAAGATGTGAAGCGGCAGAAAGCTGCTCCCAGTCGGTATCCTCACCATTCCAGAGCGAGCCGAAAAGCTGCCTGATATCGTCCTGAGTACCGGAAACTGCGGAGGAAAGCTCCTTTATCCGGTTCAGCTTATCGTAGTAGGAGGTTATATTCTCTTTAGTTACAGTGCCGGGGGATTTTGCGTGTGCAGAAAGCTCCGCAACGAGCTTTTTTGTCTTCATGGCTTTAGGCAGGAACCACTTGCCCTGTGCGGTCTTCCAGCTTACAAGAGCCGCACCGCTGTCGTAGCCAAAGGCAGTATTCTCGAATTTTTCGGATATCTCAGCCCTGAGTGCGGAAAGCTCCTTTCCGCTGTCAGCAGCCTTGTCAGCCGCTGCCTTTTTCAGCTCGAATGTGTCCCCGTCAACTATCTGCGGAAGGATATATCCGTCGTCAAGAGCGTCCTTCAGTATCCCCGAAAGAGCCCTGCACTGCTCCCAGCTCATATTCTCAGAGCCGGAAATACCGCACAGCACAGCCTTTTGTTCGTCTGCTGCGGATAGAGCCTGCTTCAGCTCATTCAGCTTTGCCTCAAGCCTTGAGCGTGTATCAGGAGTGCAGCTTTCAAGCGAGAGATATCTCAGCGGAGTTTCGGAAACGTCGCCGAATTCTCTTCCGGCTGCGGACAGACTTTCAAGAGTTTCGTGCCACTTTGTATACGTACTTCTGTCCATAGAGTCGAGCTGAGTCTGTGTGAAGCTGAATTTACCTCCGTATGCCTTGTACTGCTCATATCTGACAGCTGCATCATACAGCGACATACCGCAGCTTCTTACCTTGTGTATCTGGTACATCGTATCGTTCAGCTCGCTCCGGAGCTTCTGTATTTTTTCAGCCTGGGTCTTATACTCCGCAGGCTGCTTCACTCTGCCGATATTCAGCGTTTCCTCAAGCTGCTTGAGGACGGCTCTCTTCTGTGCCTTATTGGAGTGAAGCTCAAGACAGAACGGAGCAAGGCCTATCTTGTTCAGCCTTTTCTCAACGACCTCAAGCGCCGCCATTTTTTCAGCAACGAAGAGCACGGATTTCCCGTGGTGGAGGGCATTTGCTATCATATTCGTTATAGTCTGTGACTTTCCTGAGCCGGGAGGGCCGTGCAGAACGAAGCTCTTCCCGGAGTTTGCGGCATATACCGCCGCAAGCTGCGACGAATCCGCCGCAACAGGCACAGCAAGGTCAGCCGGGGCTATCCTGTTGTCGAGGTCGAGCGGCGACATATCTATATCTCCGCTGTCCCACTCGGTCTTTCCGGACATAAGGCTTGCAACAACCTTGTTCTGTGCAAGCTCATCTGCTCTTGCACGGATATCGTTCCACATGATGAAGCGGTTGAAGGAGAACTGTCCGACAAAGGCGTACTCCTCGACCTCCCACCTTGATTTTGACATCACTCCACGGCGGACTATGCTGAATACCATAGGCAGGTCAACGCCGTTCTCGTCACCCGGTACGGGGTCAAGCCCCTGTATATCTATGCTGTAGAACTGCCGCAGCATTTCAAGCAGAGTTATGTTGAACTGGGTATCCTCGTCACGTATACAGATATGGAACGAATTGTCCTGCACCTTTCTCGTTATATCGACCGGTATCAGCACAAGCGGAGCGTACCGTGCCTTTTCGCTCTTGTCAGTTTCGTACCATCTCAGGAAGCCGAGTGCGAGGTATATCGTGTTCGCACCGTTTTCCTCGATGCTCACCTTAGCCTGACGTACAAGCTTTTTCATGGCTTTTTCAAGGTCGGATTCCTTCAGATAGGTACGCAGGCGGCTGTTTTTGAACTCCGCCTCAGCGACCGCAGTTATCTGGTCTTTATTGTTTTCCGCCTCGAATATCCTGCTGTCCGCTGCCTCAAGCACCATATCGTTCGGCACAGGCATTATCCTGAACGTCTCACCGTTTGCCATTTCGTCCTCAAGCCGTCCGAGGTCGGCGGTCATTATCTGCACGCTCAGAGCTGACGGACGGAAGTTGAGCAGACTGTTGCGCAGACTAAGGTCGAGCAGCTTTCTCTCCCATATCATCTGCTTGGTGACCTCTCCGGATGCCGTGATATTATCCCCGATTATATCTATCTGGCTCGGAGCGGAGGTGATATCGGATCTTTTTCTGCTGCCGTAATCGACAGCCGTGAATGAGCCGTTTTCCGATACCCTTGACGGCATAGGACGTATCCCGCCTGCACGGGTGCGGGTTATATCTATTGCGAACATGAAGTCCGACGGTTTATCAAAATGAGAAGCGGCATGGCTCTCAGCGGAATCGAAGTCTGTCTTTTTTCCGGCAACGAGGTCAGTACACTCTATGGCACATATCGCATTGACACCCTTGGCGATACGCTTGGTCACGGCGGAAACGTCGTATTGCAGACAGTCCGCAAAGGTCTCGTTTTCGAGCCAGCACCCTGCAAAGGCGTGGCCGCTTATCACAAACAGCAGAGGATTCAGCCCGGCAGCCTCAAGGCATGAGCAGTACAGGACCGCAAGGTCAAGGCACGTACCGGCTTTGTATTCAAGTACGGAATCAGGCGTCCTGATACGCTGTGCCGTCTCAAAGCTTGCCGGAGGAACAGTATATGCGATGTTCTCAGCCTGCAATGCCGCATATATCGCACCCATCTGCTGACGGACGATATTGGGGTTTCTTGACTGGTAGCCGTCAAATGCCGGGTCGCCCGTCCATTTCTGTAGAAAAAGGCTCGCCTTTGAAAGTATCTCCTGTACCCTGGGGTGGTTCGGGGATATAAATGCGGCAGCCATTTCCGGCATGAACAGAGCCCCTGTCCACTGGTCATACGCCAAAAGCTCTATCGGCTTTATCTCCGAGGCTATTACTTCTCCGTCCTGAACAGCCTCGATAGTGACGCTGCCTACGAGCTTTTCTGTCAGGCTGAAAAGGTAGTCAGCGAGGATAGTGATGCTGACCGGGGAGATCTCGGCAGGCTGACCGGGGAGGAGGTTGACCGGTGCAGCCTCAAATGTTCTGGCAAATTCCGGCTCGAAGCTTATCCGGAGGCTGACGTTTTTCAGCTCCTGCTGGGTATTATTAGTCATTGTCATACTGCGGAATACCGGGACATAATTCTGCTGCATCGAAAAATTGATCTGAGCTGTCATGCTTCCGCCGAAGGAAATGATATTATTTTCCATAGCTTGAATCTCTCCTTTTGAGGATATATATACCAATCATAACATATTTTTCTGTTTTTTTCAATAGAGAAGGATAAAAAATTGGGGTTAAAAATTTTATATAATATTCAGATAAAACCACTTGCTTTTTTTGAAAGGATATAGTATAATGAGATTACAGCACTGCAAAGGGTGCAGTGCAAGATATCTGAAGAGATCGAGGGGATAATATGAACGATCGTGAAAAGAAAACAGCTGCTGAGGATACAGCGGCAGAGAATAACGAAAGAGAAAATGCGAATACATTCTACGCCATCGCCCTGAGGGGAGTGGTCGCTTTCCCGAAAATGGTGATACATCTTGACATCGCAAGGGACAGGTCTATAAAGGCTGTCGAGCTTGCCCTGAAGGGCAGCGGCAGGGTCTTCCTGACTGCACAGCAGGATCCGGGCGTTGATGAGCCGGATACCGGCGATCTTTTCAGGATCGGCGTGGTTGCGGAGATAAAGCAGGTGCTCAGGCTGCCGAACAGTATTGTGAAGGTGCTTGCAGAGGGAGTATACAAGGCGGCGTATACAAAGCTGTACGATGACGGCGATGTGCTGCGTGCAGAGGTAAGGCGTATGGCTGCCTATTCACGTGCTCACTATGACGCAAACGAGGCAGAGGCTCTCATGCGTTCGATAAAGGATGTCTTTGAGCGTTATGCGACTTATTTCCCACGTATGCCGAAGGAAATGATATTAGCTGTCATGACCTGCGAGGAGCCGGTCGAGCTGTTTGAGAATATCGCCTTCAATTGCAGTCTCAACTTCCGTGACAAGCAGAGACTGCTTGAGGAGCCGGGAATAATCAATAAGCTCGGTCTGCTGTATGCGTGCCTTGTGCAGGAGACACAGATTCTTGAGATCGAAAATGAGATAACCGAGCAGGCAAAGAGCAGCATCGAGAGCGGTCAGAGGGAGTTTTTCCTGCGTGAGCAGATGAGAGCGATACAGGAGCAGCTCGGTGAATTTGACGGCGACGACTATCTTGATTACTCAAAGGCTATATTCGAGATGAAGGCTGACGAGAAGATACAGGAAAAGCTGCTGAAGGAGGCTGAAAAGCTCAGCAAGCTCCCGCCGGCATCTCAGGAGGCGTTCGTTATAAAGAACTATCTTGACACTGTTCTGGAGCTGCCGTGGGGAAAATATTCAAGGTCGAAACTGTCTATGGAAAAGGCGGAGGCTGTGCTTGAAAAGGATCATTACGGTCTGAAAAAGGTCAAGGAGCGTATACTTGAATTTCTTGCGGTACATATGCTCAATCCCGGGATAAAGGGTCAGATAATCTGCCTTGCAGGCCCTCCCGGAGTAGGAAAGACCTCTGTTGCGAAGTCAGTCGCAAGGGCTATGGGAAGAAAGTACGCAAGAGTATCTCTCGGCGGAGTCCGTGACGAGGCTGACATCAGAGGACACAGGAAGACCTATGTCGGAGCAATGCCGGGCAGGGTGATAACTGCCCTCACTCAGGCGGGGACGGCAAATCCTCTGATACTTTTTGATGAGATAGATAAGCTTTGCAGCGATATGAAGGGCGATCCGTCCTCTGCCATGCTTGAGGTGCTTGACAGCGAGCAGAACAGTGCATTCAGGGATCACTTCATCGAGGTGCCCTTCGATCTGAGCAAGGCAGTATTCATAACAACAGCGAACAACATTGCGGATATCCCCGCACCGCTGCTCGACAGAATGGAGCTTATCGAGCTGCCGAGCTATACTGCGGAGGAGAAGTACCACATCGCAAAGGAGCACCTTGTTCCCAAGCAGCTCAGGGAGCACGGGCTCAAGGCAAGCCAGATGAAGATAACTGAGAAGGCTCTGCGTGATGTGATACGCTACTATACCCGTGAGGCGGGAGTCCGCAGCCTTGAGAGGGTCATTGCATCCCTCTGCCGCAAGACTGCCCGGAAGATAGCGGGCGGCGAGGCTTCAAAGGTAAGTATAAAGCCGGGTGATCTTCATGAGCTTCTCGGTGCAAGAAAGTATATATCAGACCTTTCGTCTGAAAAGGATCAGGTCGGAGTTGTGAACGGACTTGCGTGGTCGGCAGCCGGAGGTGCTGTTATGCCGCTTGAGGCTATAGCTATGCCCGGCGGCGGAAAAGTAGTGATAACCGGCTCGCTCGGTCAGGTAATGAAGGAGAGCTCGCAGATCGCTATAAGCTATGCACGCTGCGTTGCTGAAAAATACGGCTATCCGACATCGTTCCTCAGCAAGTGCGATATGCACATACACGCCCCGGAGGGTGCTATACCAAAGGACGGCCCGTCTGCCGGAGCTGCACTTGCAACTGTTATCATATCTGTGCTTTCCGGCTACCCGGTACGCTCGGATGTTGCAATGACCGGAGAGATAACGCTGCACGGAAAGGTGCTGCCGATAGGCGGGCTCAGGGAGAAGTCAATGGCTGCGTACACAGCCGGGATAAAGAAGGTCATTATACCTGCTGACAACGTTCCGGATCTGGAGGAGGTCGATGATGCAGTAAAGGAGGCTGTTGAGTTCATTCCGGTCTCTGAGCTCAGCGAGGTGCTCGATATCGCACTCGTTACAGTCGATGACCCGGTAAAGCTTGCCTGCCTGCATAAAGCTGATAAGCAGGAGGATACTGAAAAAAAGGCAAGTGCTGAGGATAATGCGGAAACGGAGGAGAGCAATGAAGCTTAACTACAACAAGGCGGAGTATGCTGCCTCGTTCGGAAAGGCGTCGCAGCTCCCGCCGCCGGAGAATGCAGAGATCGCATTTGCCGGGCATTCCAATGTCGGAAAATCCACGCTCATCAACAAGATCTTCAACCGGAAGAGCCTTGCAAGGGTGAGCTCAGTTCCTGGAAAGACAGCAACGATAAACTTCTACCGGCTCGATGATATATATTTCGTTGACCTGCCTGGCTATGGCTATGCAAAGGTGTCAAAGTCCGAAAAGGAGCGGTGGTCAGGGCTTATCAGCGGATATTTCGAGGCTGACAGGGATCTGAGGCTCGTCTTTATGCTTGTGGATATGCGGCACGCTCCGACTGCGGACGATGTGAAGATGATAGATTTCCTGATAGATACGGAAACTCCGTTCGTGCTTGTGCTGACAAAGGCGGACAAGCTGAAAAAGACCGAAAGACTGCGGAGAATGGAGGCATTCCAGAGCGAGATACCCATGTTTGACGCAATTACAACGGTACCGTTTTCGTCAGTTACCGGAGAGGGTGTTGACGAGCTTAGGGAAATAATTGAGGAAGTCACGGCTGACAATGGCGTCGCTGATGATGAATAAATTTTTTATCAGAAAGGAGTGCTGCACATGGCAGAGTTACTTACTGAAAACCTCGGCGTAAATGCCGAGGGACACCTTACGATAGGGGGAGCTGATACTCTTTCGCTTGCGGCTGAGTATGGCACACCTCTCTATGTCATGGACGAGCAGGAGATAAGGAAGAATCTCCGGCGGTTCCATGAGAGCATTGATAAGCATTACGGAGGGCGGGGGCTTGTGTGCTACGCCGGAAAGGCGTTCACCTGCCTTGAGATGTGCCGTATCGTTGCGAGTGAGGGCGACGGGCTTGATGCAGTTTCGATGGGGGAGCTTTATACTGCGGTAAAGGCTGGATTTCCTATGGAAAAGGTCGGATTCCACGGCAACAACAAGACTGACGAGGAGCTGCACTATGCGATAGAGCATGGTGTCGGGCATATCATCGTCGATAATCTGAGCGAGCTGAGAAGACTTGAAGCGATAGCTGCTGAAATGGGAGCTGTGCCGCACATAATGCTGCGTATCAAGCCGGGTATCGACGCTCATACTCATCAGTTCATCATGACCGGACAGATCGACAGCAAGTTCGGGTTCGCACTTGAAACGGGAGAGGCATTTGAAGCCGTAAAGGAGTCCATAAGCTGCGAAAATGTGAAGCTTGTCGGAGTACACTGCCACATCGGTTCGCAGATATTCGATATATCGCCGTTTGAAGCCGCAGCAGGCGTGATGCTCGACTTTATCGCAAAGGTAAGGGACGAGCTTGGCTACGAGATACCCGGTCTGAACCTCGGCGGAGGCTTTGGCATAAAGTACCTCAGCACCGATGACCCTAAGCCTCTTGAGGCGTATATGGAGCGTGTTTCGGCAGTCGTTAAGGAGAAGTGCAGTGAGCATGGGCTTGCTCAGCCGTATATCTATCTTGAGCCGGGAAGGTCTGTCGCCGCATCAGCCGGTATCACGCTGTATACTGTTGGTGCGAGAAAAGAGATACCGGGCATACGCACATACATATCCGTAGACGGCGGAATGACCGATAATCCGAGGTATATCCTGTATCAGTCCGAGTACGAGGCTGTAGCTGCCGCAAGAGCTGGCGAGGAGCGTACAGAAAAAGTCACCATAGCCGGACGCTGCTGTGAGAGCGGCGATCTGATAGGCGAGAATATGCCGATCCAGCACGTAGATTCGGGCGATATCATCGCTGTACTTGCGACAGGTGCGTATAACTATTCCATGTCCTCAAATTACAACAGGGTCATGAAGCCTGCGGTAGTTTTTGTCAATAATGCAGAGGCAAGGCTTGGCGTAAGGAGAGAGACTCCGGAGGATATCATAAGAAACGATGTATGAGTGGTTCAGGCGGAAAAGCCCTATGTTCAGGGCTATGTGGTCATTAACGCTCATATCTGCCGGGGGCCTCGGAATATCCGGCGGGCTGTACAATGCTGCTGGCTTCGGTGTATTCCGGACTTTAGGTATCACGTTTATGACAATGCTTTACCATTTTGGGGTGAGGCTTATTGTCGGCGGGATACTGTCGGCTGTCCGCATTGATGAAGCGTTCTGCCGGAGGAAATATTTCCAACCGCTCAGCTTTGAAAAGGGACTTTACCGCAGACTCAGGGTCAGGGAATGGAAGAAGAAAGCTCCGACATATGCACCGGAGGAGTTCGATATCAGCAGACATTCATTTCAGGAGCTTATCATCGCTTCGTGCAGAGCTGAGACAGTGCATATCATCAATGTGCTTATCAGCTTTGTGCCGCTGCTTTTTTCTCTCAAATTCGGGTCGTTTGCAGTGTTTCTGCTGACCTCGCTCGCAGGTGCGGTGTTTGACATGATCTTCGTGATAATTCAGAGATTCAATCGTCCGAGGCTTGTAAGGCTTGCGGAACGCAGAACTAAGATCAGCAATGAGGCTGTCTCCGGGTAGGGGACAGCCTTGTTTTGCAATGCTAACAATTTTCCGCCTGCCGGGAATAAAATGATTGTTTATTTCTTGACAAAGTACGGCTTTTGTAGTAAAATAAAAATATATATGATATGCCGCTCATGGCGTATCCAATGAAAGGAATGAGTAAAATGGGCTTAACATTAACCGAAAAGATACTCAGGGCACATCTCGTTGACGGCGAGTACGTCAAGGGTCAGGAGATCGGTATCCGTATCGACCAAACCCTCACTCAGGACGCTACAGGAACTATGGCTTATCTTGAATTTGAAGCTATCGGCGTTCCGAGGGTAAGGACTGAGCGTTCAGTTGCCTACATAGACCATAATACGCTCCAGAACGGCTTCGAGAATGCGGACGACCACCGCTTCATCGGCAGCGTTGCAAAGAAGCACGGTATCTATTTCTCACGTCCGGGAAATGGTATCTGCCACCAGGTCCATCTTGAAAGATTCGGCGTTCCTGGAAAGACCCTCATCGGCTCTGACAGCCACACTCCCACCGGAGGCGGTATAGGTATGATCGCTATCGGTGCAGGCGGACTTGATGTTGCTGTTGCTATGGGCGGCGGTGCATACTACATCACCTGCCCGAAGGTCGTAAAGGTCGAGCTTACCGGAAAGCTTCAGCCGTGGGTAGCTGCAAAGGACGTTATTCTTGAGGTCCTCCGCAGGCTTTCTGTAAAGGGCGGCGTAGGCAAGGTCATAGAGTACACCGGAGAGGGCGTTAAGTCACTTTCAGTCCCGGAAAGGGCAACTATCACGAATATGGGTGCGGAGCTTGGCGCTACGACATCTGTATTCCCGTCTGACGAGATCACAAAGCAGTTCCTGAAGGCACAGAAGCGTGAGGAGGTCTGGACTCCGCTTGCGGCTGATGATGATGCAGAGTATGATGAGGTGGTGAATATCGACCTCAGCACTCTTGTACCGCTTGCAGCTTGTCCGCACTCGCCTGACAACGTAAAGACTGTTGAGGAGATAGGAAAGCTCAAGGTAGATCAGGTCTGCATCGGCTCATGTACAAATTCCTCACTTCTTGATATGCTCAAGGTCGCATATATCCTGAAGGGCAAGACTGTGAACCCCGATGTTTCGCTCGCTATCGCACCCGGCTCAAAGCAGGTGCTCAATATGCTCGCACAGAACGGAGCACTTTCGGTACTCATAGATGCAGGTGCAAGGATACTCGAATCTGCGTGCGGCCCGTGCATAGGCATGGGTCAGTCGCCTAACTCAAAGGGAATTTCGCTGCGTACCTTCAACAGAAACTTCGAGGGACGCTCCGGTACTAAGGACGGACAGATATACCTTGTGTCCCCTGAAATGGCGGCTGTATCGGCACTTACAGGATACCTTACAGATCCGAGAGAGCTTGGCGATATGCCGGAGTTCACTCTGCCTGATGAGTTCACGATAAACGACAATATGATTGTTCCCCCGGCAGCTGAGGAGGATATGGACAGCGTTGAGATACTCAGAGGACCGAATATAAAGCCCTATCCGGAGACATCTCCGCTGCTTGAGACTATCGACGCACCGGTATCGCTCAAGGTCGGCGACAATATAACCACAGACCACATCATGCCGGCAGGAGCTAAGATTCTCCCGCTGCGTTCAAATATACCGAAGATATCACAGCACTGCTTTGCTGTGTGTGACGAGAGCTTCCCGGAGAGGGCTAAGGCACTCGGAAAGAGCATAATAGTCGGCGGCTCGAACTACGGACAGGGCTCGTCACGTGAGCACGCTGCACTTGCGCCGCTGTATCTCGGCGTAAAGGCTGTTCTTGTGAAGTCCTTTGCACGCATTCACAGGGCAAACCTGATAAACGCCGGAATACTTCCGCTCACCTTTGTGAACGAGGACGACTATGAGAAAATATCTCAGGGCGACCAGCTCGTGCTTGCTGATGTAAGAAAGTCGGTCGAGGACGGAAAGAGCGAGCTTACGGTCGTTAATAAGACAACGGGTGCTGAGATACCTGTGCTTTGTGAGCTTTCGGGCAGAACAAAGGATATCATGCTTGCAGGAGGACTTCTTGACTACACAAGAGAGTCAATGAAGTAATGCAGGAGACTGAGATAATACAGGAAGGCAATTCACCCCCGGCAGCACCAGAAACACCGCCGGGAGAGACAGCCTTCGGTCTGAACGCCACTGTACTGAAGCTGCTTGCGATAGTCTGCATGACTATAGACCATATCGCATGGCTGTTCGTGCCGACAGCTACCGTTCAGGGTCAGGTGATGCACTTCTTCGGCAGGGCGACTATCCCGATAATGTGCTTTTTCATATCTGAGGGCTATCACCATACAAAAAGCTATGTCAGATATCTTGTTCGGCTTGGTATATTTGCCGTGATATCACATTTTCCGTTTGCACTGTTCGAGGGCAAGAGCCTGAGCTACAGGGGCACGGAGAGCGTTATCGCAAACCTTGCACTGTGCCTTATCGCAGTCGGTATCGTGAATTACAAGCCCGGCGACAAGGGCTTCATGGCTTTCAAGGTACCGCTGATAGTTCTGCTGCTGTATTTTGCGGCAAAATGCGACTGGGGAGTGAATGCGGTCTACTTCACGCTTGCATTCGAGCTTGCAAGGGACGCCGGAAGAAAGCGGCAGCTGCTGGCTTATTCGATAGTTGTGCTGGTGTATCTTTTCCCGACGTTCAGCATGGCGTTTGACAGTATTTCATTTTTTGTCAGCAGGCTCTATCAGTTCGGGCTTTTTCTTCCCGTACCGTTTTTGCTCATGTACAACGGCAAGCGGGGCGGCGGCAGCAGCAGCGTCCTGCGGGTAGTGAACAAATGGCTGTTTTACGTCTATTATCCGAGTCATCTGCTTATCCTGTACTGGATCTGGCGGATGAATAATGCAGCATGAAGCTGTGAGGAGCACGGATATGGCAGGCAGGGAGAATGTGCGGGGCTCACTCGGCGGCATACTGTTTCTGGTGGTGCTCGTTCTTGTGTTCTGGAGCCTTAACACCTACAGACACTACAGGGCAGGCTGGACAAAGCCGCAGAAGATAATGGATATCACAGGGATAGTGCTGCTGACAGCTGTGTCGGCACTGATACTTTTCCCTATGATAAAGTAAATACGATAAGAAAAATACGATAAGAAAACGATATGAATTGAGATAATATAAAATGACAGAGGCATTTATTTTTTCAGGGCCGATGACGGCAGTGCTCGCAAGAAGATACCGTATCCCTCAGACTAAGGAGGACTGGGCGGCTCTTGCGGTCATTGCAGTCGTATATCTCGGAATGACGCTGCTGCTTAAAAAAATAAGCAATGGACTGAGTGAAAAATCCCGGAACGTTATTTCGGGTATAGTTGCGTTTATTGCAGGGATCATAACATATGCGGTGATGAAATAGCCGCACAGAATCACATAAAATGACATGAACTGGAGGTATGCCCAATGGCAAAGATAACTATGAAAACTCCGCTCGTTGAGATGGACGGAGACGAAATGACAAGGATACTCTGGCAGTGGATAAAGGAGATACTCCTTGAACCATATGTAGAGCTCAACACTGAGTATTACGACCTTGGTCTTCAGCACAGGGAGGAGACAAAGGATCAGGTGACTATAGACTCTGCTGAGGCTACAAAGAAGTACGGCGTTGCGGTAAAGTGTGCGACGATCACTCCCAATGCTGCGAGAATGCCTGAATACAACCTTACACAGATGTGGAAGTCCCCGAACGGAACTATCCGTGCTGCCCTTGACGGAACTGTTTTCAGGACACCGATAATCGTAAAGGGTATCGAGCCCTATATACCGACATGGACGAAGCCGATAACTATAGCTCGTCATGCGTATGGAGACGTATACAAGAATACTGAGATGAGAGTTGAGCAGGGGAGCAGGGCTGAGCTTGTTGTGACTGACAAGGACGGCAACGAGACCCGTGAGCTTATACATGACTTTACAAAGTGCGACGGCATAATCCAGGGACTTCACAATCTTGATGATTCGATCGCAGGCTTTGCAAGAGCTTGCCTCAACTATGGTCTTGATCTGAAGCAGGACGTATGGTTCGCCACAAAGGACACTATTTCCAAAAAGTACGACCACCGCTTCAAGGATATCTTCGCTGAGATCTATGAGAACGAGTACAAGGACAGATACGAGGCAGCTGGCATAGAGTATTTCTACACCCTCATAGATGACGCAGTTGCAAGAGTTATCCGCTCCAACGGCGGCTACATCTGGGCTTGCAAGAACTACGACGGCGACGTTATGTCTGATATGGTCTCCACAGCATACGGCAGCCTTGCGATGATGACCTCTGTCCTCGTTTCACCGGACGGTATTTATGAGTACGAGGCGGCTCACGGAACTGTACAGCGCCACTATTACAAGTACCTCAAGGGCGAGGAGACATCTACAAACTCAGTAGCTACTATCTTCGCATGGAGCGGAGCACTCCGCAAGAGAGGCGAGCTTGACGGAACGCCTGAGCTTTGCGATTTCGCTGACAAGCTTGAAAGGGCTACTATCCAGACTATCGAGGACGGCGTGATGACAGGCGATCTTTACCTCATCTCGAAGCTTGAAAGCAAGAGAAAGGTCGATTCCAAGACCTTCCTTGACGAGATAAAGGAAAGACTTGAAAGGTTAATGTGATTCGGCAATGCTGCCGGGGAGAGAGAAAAAGATGTCAAAAAGCAGCATTTCAAACTCTGTGATAAGACGGCTTCCGAGATATCACCGGTTTCTCGGCGATCTTGAAGCCAACGGGTATACGAGGATATCATCGAGGGAGCTTGCTGAAAAAATGGGGCTTACCGCCTCACAGATACGGCAGGATTTCAACTGCTTCGGTGAATTCGGACAGCAGGGCTACGGCTATAACGTAAAGGAGCTGAGGGGCGAGATCGGAAAGATACTTGGTCTGGACAAAAGGGCTCCTATGATACTTCTCGGAGCGGGAAATCTTGGCAGGGCACTTGCTTCGCATATAGATTTCGTCAACAGGGGCTTCGAGCTTATCGGGATATTCGATTCAAATCCTGACCTGTTCGGTATTAAGATCGGCGAGCTGGAGATACACGATATCGCACAGCTTGAGAGCTTCTGCGAGAAGCATCACCCGGTCGCTGCGATACTCTGCATACCGAAGGCTGGTGCAGAGGAGGAGGCAGACAGGCTGATACGCTGCGGAGTCAGGGCGTTCTGGAATTTCACACACTTTGACCTGCGTATAAGCCACAGTGACGCTGCGGTCGAGAATGTTCATCTTGGCGACAGCCTTACTACTCTGTCGTATCAGCTCAACAGTATTGACGGCGGGGCTGACAGCTCTGAGGAGGAAGATACGGAGGAGTGAGCTGGTAGAGGAAAATGTGAATTTTATATCAATCATTTTTTGGAGTTATATCAAATCCGGAATAAAGGTATGCTGAAAATATATTAATATCATTTCCTCAATTGAGTATTTTGATTTAAGGAAATCTGTACATAGCTTTACTCCGGACGAGATATCACTCATCTGCCGCCTGCGTGGATATGACCGCTGATAACTGTCGATAACTGCCGGTAATTTCCGATATGCTGAATACGAGCCTTTTCTGAGGTCATAGCCCTTTTGTGCTTTACAGCTTGGGTCGTGCTTCATTTTTTACAGCGTTCAGGGGGCTTTTACAGCCGGCTTTACAGGTGCATATGTTATATTCTGACAGGCATAGTGTAATATCATTAAACTGTATTCAAATACAAGAGATTGTTAATATTATATCAATTAGAGAATAGGGATATTCTTAATCCGCATTTGAAATTACTGCGGAATACTGTTATACTATTATAGAGGAATACCGGGATATCTGTACCCGGTCAGTCCGTAAATTATACTTATCTGGGAGTGGATAGAGATGGATTATCGTATCGAACATGATTCAATGGGCGAGGTCAGGGTACCTGCTGACAGGTACTGGGCTGCCCAGACCGAAAGAAGCCGCAATAATTTCCGCATAGGTGCTGGTATTGAGACTATGCCTGCGGAGATAATCAACGCATTCGGTATTCTCAAAAAGGCGGCTGCACTTGCCAACAACAGCCTCAGACCTGAGAAAATGACCGATGAGAAGCTTTCTGCTGTAGTGCAGGCTTGCGATGAGGTGATAAGCGGCAGTCTCAACGATCATTTTCCGCTCGTTGTGTGGCAGACCGGAAGCGGTACTCAGTCGAATATGAACTCAAACGAGGTCATCGCAAACAGAGGAAATGAGATCGCCGGAGCAAAGCTGCTGCACCCGAATGATGATATAAATATGAGCCAGTCCTCAAATGATACGTTCCCGACCGCTATGCACATCGCAGCTGTGGTTGCACTTGAAAAGAAGGTCGTACCGGCGATAGATACGCTTGTCGGGACTCTGAAAAGACTTGAAGAGGAAAATGAGGGCATTGTAAAGAGCGGACGCACTCATTTACAGGACGCAACTCCGATAAAGTTCTCGCAGGAGATAAGCGGCTGGCGTTCATCGCTTGAAAAGGACAGAAGAATGATCCTCTCAGCCTGTGAGGAGCTTAAAGAGCTTGCACTCGGCGGCACAGCAGTCGGCACAGGTCTTAACGCTCCTGCCGGATTCGCTGAAAAGGCTGCTGAGAATATTTCTGAGATAACCGGAATAAGGTTCGTTACAGCACCGAATAAGTTCCACTCTCTTACCTCAAAGGACGAGATAGTTTTCGCTCACGGAGCACTGAAGGCACTTGCGGCGGATATGATGAAGATAGCGAACGATGTAAGGTGGCTCGCTTCAGGCCCGAGAGACGGACTGGGTGAGATATTCATACCTGAGAATGAGCCGGGCTCGTCCATAATGCCGGGCAAGGTAAACCCGACACAGTGCGAGCAGGTGACAATGGTCGCTGTACAGGTCATCGGAAATGATGTGGCTGTAGGCATGGCAGCTTCACAGGGCAACTTTGAGCTTAACGTGTTCATGCCGGTGTGTGCGTACAATTTCCTCCAGTCTGCAAGGCTGCTTGCTGAGTCGATACTCTCGTTCAACAGCAACTGTGCAGTCGGGATAAAGGCGAACAGGGAGAAGATGCACCACAATCTTCACAACTCTCTCATGCTCGTGACCGCACTCAATCCGTATATCGGCTACGAGAACGCTGCAAAGACCGCAAAGAAGGCATTCAAGGACAATATCTCTCTCAAGGAGGCGTGCGTTGAGCTTGGTTTCCTGACTGCGGAAAGGTTCGACGAGGTGTTCCACCCGGAGCAGATGGTCTGATGCACTGCTGATAATGCAGCAATAATCGCAATAATCAATGAAAGGAATCGTACAGATGGAGCAATCAGTTACTTATACATATTACCCCGGCTGTACGCTCAGGACCAAGGCAAGGGACCTTGATGAATACACAAGGTCCTCAGCTGCGGCTCTCGGAATAGCTCTTGTAGAGCCCGATGAGTGGCAGTGCTGCGGAGGTGCGTACACAACAGCAAGGGACGAGCTTGCGACAAAGCTTTCTGCGGTAAGGACTCTCAATGCCGCAAAGGAAAGAGGAAACGCTCTTGTTACGGTCTGTTACGCCTGCCACAATGTCATAAAGCAGACGAATTATGATATTTCTCATGATGAGGACATGGCGGCGAAGATAAATAATTATATGAAGCTTGCACAGCCCTACACCGGTGAGACAACTGTGTATCATTATCTGGAGCTTCTGCGTGATGTTGTGGGCTTTGATGAGCTGAAAAAGGCTGTAAAGAATCCCTTCAAGGGCAAAAAGATAGCGGCATATTACGGCTGCCTGCTGCTCAGACCGGGAAAGAAGCTTGCAATGGACGACCCTGAGAACCCGTCGATAATGGAGGACTTCATCAGGGCTGTCGGAGGCACTCCGGTGATCTATTCGCAGAGGAACGAGTGCTGCGGCGGCTATATAACTATGGAGGACAAGGCTCAGGCTGCAAAGCGGAGCGGAGCGGTAATGTCCTCGGCAAAGGATATGGGGGCTGACATGATGATCACAGCCTGTCCGCTTTGTCTGTATAATCTGAAGAAAAATTCAGGCTCGGATCTGCCGGTGTACTATTTTACGGAGCTTCTTGCGGAGGCTCTCGGCTTAAAGGACGTGCCTGAGACAGCTCCTGAGGGCAAGGATGAAGCAAATGGATAATAATTTGAAGGAGCAGATACTGCGTTCGAGCGGAGTCAATGTACTGAAATGTATGCGGTGCGGAAAATGCTCCGGAACGTGTCCCTCCTATGATGAGATGGAATACCACCCGCACCAGTTCGTGTATATGGTGGAAAAGGGCGATATACAGAAGCTCATGGAGTCTGAGTCGATATATAAGTGCCTTACCTGCTTTGCGTGCGTGGAGAGATGTCCGAGAAACGTCGAGCCTGCAAAGGTGGTCGAGGCGGTACGTCTTGCGGCGATACGTCAGCAGGGCAATAATCACCTGACGCCGGTACAGATACCGGGAATGCTCGATGAGGATCTGCCGCAGCAGGCGATTGTCACGGCGTTCAGAAAGTATACCAAGTAAGGAGGAGATAAGCTTATGCAGAGGATCGGAGTTTTTGTCTGTCACTGTGGTACTAATATCGCTGCGACAGTTGACGTAAAGGCTGTTGCAGAGGCACTCGGACATGAGCCGGGCGTTGTTATCTCCCAGGACTACCAGTATATGTGCTCTGAGTCCGGTCAGAATCTGGTCAAGGATGCGATAAAGGAGCATAACCTTTCAGGTATCGTTATCTGTTCATGCTCACCGAGAATGCACGAGAATACGTTCAGAAAGGCAGCAGCAGCTGCCGGACTTAACCCGTATCTTGTTGAGATAGCAAATATCCGTGAGCAGTGCTCATGGATACACAGGGATATTGCAACTGCAACTGAAAAGGCTATAATCCTCGGAAAAGCAGCTGTTGCAAAGGTACATCTCAACACACCGCTCACCTCTATGGAGAGCCCGGTTGTGAAGAGAGCACTTGTTATCGGCGGAGGTATCGCCGGTATACAGACGGCACTTGATATAGCCGAGGCTGGCTTTGATGTGGATATAGTTGAAAAGGAAGCGACAATAGGCGGAAAAATGGCTCAGATAGACAAGACGTTCCCGACGCTTGACTGTGCCGCCTGTATACTCACGCCTAAAATGGTAGAGGCTTCACAGAACGAGAAGATACACATTTATGCATTCAGCGAGGTCGAGGCAGTAAAGGGCTTTGTCGGCAATTTCACTGTAAAGATAAAGCGTAAGGCACGCTATGTTGACGAGGTGAAGTGTACCGGCTGCGGTGCTTGTATAGAGAAATGTCCCATGAAGAAGGTACCGAACGAGTTCAACATGGGGCTTGACAACAGACACGCAGTATATATCCCGTTCGCACAGGCTGTCCCGAAGATAGCCACGATCGACCCGAATTACTGCATGATGCTGAAAAACGGCAAGTGCGGGCTTTGCTCAAAGGTCTGTGCAGCCGGTGCTATCGACTATAAGCAGCAGGACAGCTTCATTGAGGAAAAGTACGGAGCTATCGTTGTAGCAACTGGCTTCAACCCGATAAAGCTCGATAAGTATGATGAGTTTTCGTATAACACCTGCCCGGACGTTGTAACGTCTCTGGAGCTTGAAAGGCTCATGAATGCGGCTGGTCCGAACGGCGGTACACTTCTTCGTCCGTCCGACAAATCACACCCGCATACCATAGTTTTCGTTCAGTGCGTAGGCAGCCGGTGCAGTGATGAGAAGGGAAAGCCCTATTGCTCGAAGATATGCTGTATGTACACTGCAAAGCACGCAATGCTCATACGTGACAAATACCCGGATACCGAGGTATATGTGTTCTACATAGATGTCCGTACACCCGGCAAGAACTTCGATGAGTTCTACCGCCGTGCAGTCGAGCAGTATAACGTTCACTACATCAAGGGCATGGTCGGCAAGGTAACGCCGAAGTCAGACGGAAAGATAGACGTTCAGGCTTCTGACCTTCTTTCAAATGAGCAGCTGCATATAGACGCTGATATGGTAGTTCTTGCGGCAGCGATAGAGCCTGACAAGACTGCTCGTCCGCTTGCAACTATGCTCACGACACAGATGGACACCAACGATTTCTTCACCGAGGCTCACCCGAAGCTGAGACCGGTAGAGAGTGCAACGGCAGGAATTTTCCTCTCCGGTGCTTGTCAGGGACCTAAGGATATACCTGAGACAGTAGCACAGGGAAGTGCAGCCGCTGCAAAGGCGATAGGACTTCTGTGCAAGAACAGCATAACCTGCAACCCGTGCGTTGCTCATTCAGACGAGCTTATGTGCAACGGCTGCTCGTCGTGCGAAAAGGTACGCCCATACGGAGCTATAACCTATTCCGACAAGGAATTCAGAATGCCGGACAGAACGATAGCGGTACGCAGAGTAGCGAGCGTAAACCCGGCGGTATGCCAGGGCTGCGGTGCCTGCACTGTCGCTTGTCCGTCCGGAGCTATGGATCTGAGCGGATTCTCTAACAGTCAGATCATGGCGGAGGTAGACGCAATATGCAAGTAAATGATAATAATTTTGAGCCGGTGATAGTTGCGTTCTGCTGCAACTGGTGCTCCTACGCCGGAGCTGACCTTTCAGGCACGAACAGACTGAACTACCCGACAAATGTAAAGATAATCAGAGTTCCATGCTCATGCAGAGTAAACCCGATGTTCATACTCAGAGCGTTCCAGAGGGGAGCGGACGGAGTTATAATCTGCGGCTGCCACCCGGGAGACTGCCACTACACCTCCGGAAACTACTACGCAAGACGCAGGATAACGCTCCTGTACAGTATGCTTGATTTTCTCGGGATCGAGAGAGACCGCACACGTCTTGAATGGGTATCCGCAGCTGAGGGAGCAAAGTTCGCAGCAACTATGGAGAGCTTCACAGAGCAGGTAAAGGCACTCGGCCCCAACCGCAGATTGGAGGATCTAAGATGCAGGAAGCAATGATAAACAGGGCAAAGGAGCTTATGGCTGACGGCACCGTAAGCCGTGTCATAGGCTGGAAAAGGGGCGAATTTGCCTACGATATAACCCCGGCAGTCTTTGAGACGGCTGAGGAGATAGATTCTGATTTTGTATGTGACGACTTCACGGCTGCGAACGTTTCAAAGTATCTCATAAAGGAGAGCCGCAAGGAGGGCAGGATACTTGCCTTTCTGAAGCCGTGTGATACCTACAGCTTCAACCAGCTGATAAAGGAGCACAGGATAATCCGTGAAAATGTCTATGTCATCGGTATTCCCGGCGGCCCTAAGCTCGATGCCGAGAAGCTCAAGGCAAGGGGCATAACAGGTATTCTCGGCGTAAGGAACGAGAAGGGCACGCTGCACATAGATACTGTGTACGGCGAGGAGACAATGCCCATGTTTGAGGCTATACTCGGCAAGTGCGAGAACTGCAAGAGCACGAAGCACGTTGTATATGACGAGCTTATGGGCGAAGAGGGCGAGGTCATCGCAGATTCCGGACGCTTTGACAGGGTCGCAGAGCTTGAAAATATGACCGCACAGCAGCGTTTCGAGTTCTGGCGTGAGCAGCTTTCCAAGTGTATCAGGTGCAATGCGTGCAGGAATGTCTGTCCTGCGTGCTCGTGCGAGAACTGCGTATTCGACAATCCGGATTCCGGTATCTCGAACAAGGCGGCAGCTGACAGCTTTGAGGAGAACAATTTCCACATTATACGTGCCTTTCACGTTGCCGGACGCTGTACGGACTGCGGAGAATGCTCAAGAGTATGCCCCCAGAACATACCGCTGCACCTCCTCAACAGAAAGTTCATAAAGGACATCAACGAGCTTTACGGAGAGTACCAGGCAGGCGAGGATACGACCTCACGTGCTCCGCTGACAAACTACAACGCCGATGAGGACTGTGAGCCCTCTATCGTACACGAAAGGGGAGCTGAATGATGCTTATGATATCTCTCGACAGGCTTGATGAGCTTTTTGCGGCAGTTGCAGCAAAGCAGACACTGTATCTCCCCGCTGACCGGGAGGACGGACAGGCGGAGTACAGAAGGTGGGAGGACGGCGTGAAGCTCAGCTCCCGGCTCAACACAGTCCGCAGTGCAAAGGACTTCTTCTTCCCGCAGACTGAGGATCTTGTTGAGTTCAAAATGGAGGGAAAGAATATAGAGGTCATCGACCCGAGAAAGGAGTCGGAGGACTTCGTTGTGTTCGGTGTGCGTGCCTGCGATGCAAGGAGCTTTACAATACTCGATAAGGTATACCTTGTTGAGCCGGTAGACAGCTACTACAAGACCCGCCGTGACCACGGAACTGTGGTGACGATGGCGTGTACAAGACCGGAGGAGACCTGCTTCTGCCGTACCTTCGGCATTGATCCGACAGCTCCGGAGGGAGACTGTGCCTGCTGGAGCGACGGGGAAAGCCTTTTCTTCAGGGCAAATACCGAAAAGGGCGAAAAATTCGTGGATTCCATATCCTCGCTCCTTGATGAGGGCGATACTGAGAAGCTTGAAAAGATAAATGAAAGGACAAGGGACGTTCTGTCAAAAATGCCGCTTGCGAACCTTTCAGCTGAGAATTTCGGCGGAGATAAGCTGAATGAATACTTCAATTCCGACAAGTGGGGGGAGCTTTCAGAGGCTTGCCTCGGCTGCGGAACGTGTACCTTTGTATGTCCGACCTGTCAGTGCTACGATATCCGTGACTTTGACACCGGACACGGCATAAAGCGCTTCCGCTGCTGGGATTCGTGTATGTATTCCGATTTTACCAAAATGGCTCACGGCAACCCGAGACTTACACAGCTCGAAAGATTCCGTCAGCGCTTCATGCACAAGCTGGTGTATTTCCCTGCAAACAATAACGGCGAGTTCGGCTGTGTCGGCTGCGGAAGATGTCTGTCAAAGTGCCCGATATCCATGAATATCGTCAAGGTAATGAAAGCATTGGAGGTAAAGTGATGAACAGCGAAACATTGATACCCTATGTCGGAGTAGTTACCGATATCAGACAGGATACGCCGGACGTAAAGACGTTCAGGGTGGTATCACCTGAGGGCGGAAAGCTCTTTGAGCATATGCCCGGTCAGTGTGCAATGGTCTCAGTACCGGGAGTAGGCGAGGGAATGTTCTCGATAACCTCCTCTCCCACGAATACTGAGTTCATGGAGTTCTCCATAAAGAAATGCGGTCATCTGACTAACTGGCTGCACGCAATGGACGTAGGTCAGCAGATAACGGTAAGAGGGCCATACGGCAACAACTTCCCGGTAGAGACTGAGCTGAAGGGCAAGGATCTGCTGTTTATCGCAGGAGGTATCGGACTTGCTCCGCTCCGCTCGGTCATCAACTATGTGCGTGACAAGCGTGAGAATTACGGAAAGATACAGATAGTCTACGGCTCACGTTCAAAGGACGATCTTGTTGACTATCAGGAGATAATCAACGAGTGGATGGCAGACGACGGCGTTGAGGTCAACCTCACTATCGACAGAGAGCAGGAGGGCTGGGACGGACACGTCGGATTTGTTCCGAATTATGTAAAGGAGCTTGCTCCGTCAACTGACAAGACAGTTCTCGTCTGCGGCCCTCCGATAATGATAAAGTTCACCCTTGCAGGGCTTAAAGAGATCGGCTTCACGGAGACTCAGGTCTATACCACAATGGAGCTTCGCATGAAGTGTGCCATAGGCAAGTGCGGACGCTGCAATATCGGCAATAAGTACGTCTGCAAGGACGGCCCGGTGTTCCGCTTTGATGAGCTTGATGAGCTTCCGGACGAATATTAAGGAGGAGCAAATATGGATAATATGGTAAATATATATCTGTTCGGCAAGAAGTACGAGGTGCCGTCAGGTCTTACGATAATGACCGCAATGGAATACGCAGGCTACAGTCTCGTAAGGGGCTGCGGCTGCCGCAACGGCTTCTGCGGTGCGTGTGCTACGATATACAGGATAAAGGGACAGGTAGAGCTCCACGGATGTCTTGCCTGTCAGACTGAGATAGAGGAGGGAATGTACGTTGCAACTCTGCCGTTCTTCCCGCTCGAAAAGAGAGTATACGATATCAACGAGATAAAGCCGGATATGCAGATAATGATGCAGCTTTATCCGGAGATATACAGCTGTATCGGCTGCAATGCCTGTACAAAGGCTTGTACTCAGGAGCTGAGCGTAATGCAGTATATCGCACACGCTCAGAGGGGAGAGTACGAGAAATGTGCAGAGCTTTCCTTTGACTGTGTAATGTGCGGAGTATGTTCCTCACGCTGTCCGGCTGGAATATCCCACCCGCAGGTAGCTATGCTTGCACGCCGCCTTAACGGTAAGTACATAGCACCGGAGTGCGGACATCTCAGTGACAGGGTAGGCGAGATAAACGAGGGCATATACGATGAGAAAATGGCTGAGCTTATGGCAAAGTCCGTCAGCAATGTACAGGAGCTGAAGGATATGTACAACAGCCGTGAGATAGAGCAGTAAGGAGGGAGCAGTATGTACAGGATAGACAGATTCAATGAGCTTGCGAAGATAGTCGCAGAGAAAAGACCGGTCAACGCTCCCATGGAGCCGAGACGTATGACAGCTGATGAGAAGGACGCTCTTCTTGCACAGTTCCACCCGGACTATAAGCAGGGCGAGTTCTCGGAGCTTAAAGTAGGCCCGAACAAGGGCGGCAAGGTACCGACACAGCTTGCAGAGCTCTTACAGGCTCACAGCCGTATCAGTGCCGATTCCGTTGACCTTTCAGCCCCGGACTATGATACTGATGTACTTATAATCGGCGGCGGCGGTGCAGGTGCGTCAGCTGCGATAGAGGCAGATGATGCAGGCGTAAGGTCGATGATAGTCACCAAGCTTCGTATCGGTGATGCCAATACGATGATGGCTGAGGGCGGTATACAGGCTGCTGACAAGCCCAACGACTCCCCGGCTATACATTATGTAGATGCATTCGGCGGCGGACACTTCGCAGCAAAGCCTGAGCTTGTCGCAAAGCTCGTCACAAAGGCACCTGAGTGTATACTCTGGCTCAATAAGCTCGGCGTGGAGTTCGACAAGGAGCCTGACGGAACAATGGTAACTACCCACGGCGGCGGTACCTCACGCAAGAGAATGCACGCAGCAAAGGACTATTCCGGTGCTGAGATAATGCGTACCCTCCGTGACGAGGTCATCAACAGAGGCATACCGGTCATAGACTTCACCGCTGCGATAGAGATAATCCTCGACAAGACAGGTAAGGCAGCCGGAGCTGTTCTGATGAATATGGAGACAAAGGAGCTGCTTGTTGCCCGTGCAAAGACCGTGATAATCGCAACAGGCGGTGCAGGACGTCTCCACTATCAGGGCTTCCCGACATCAAACCACTACGGAGCAACAGCTGACGGACTTATCCTCGGCTACAGAGCAGGAGCGAAGCTCCTCTATGCGGATACTCTCCAGTATCACCCGACAGGTACTGCATACCCGGAGCAGATATTCGGAGCACTTGTTACCGAAAAGGTACGTTCGCTTGGTGCAAAGCTGGTAAATATCGACGGCGAGGTATTCATGCACCCGCTTGAGACTCGTGATGTTACAGCAGCCTCGATAATCCGTGAGTGTACAGAAAGGGGCAAGGGAATAAAGACCGATCAGGGCGTCGGCGTATGGCTCGACACTCCGATGATAGAGTACAAGAACGGCGAGGGCACTATCGAGAAGCGTATCCCGGCAATGCTGCGTATGTTCGGCAAGTATGGCATAGATATACGCAAGGAGCCTATCCTTGTTTATCCGACCCTGCACTATCAGAACGGCGGACTTGATATCGACACATATGGAGTTACAGGCGTTGAGAATCTCTATGCAGCCGGAGAGGTCGCAGGAGGTATCCACGGACGCAACAGACTTATGGGCAATTCGCTCCTTGATGTCATAGTATTCGGCAGAAATGCCGGGATATACGCTGCTGCAAAGGCAAAGGAGACAGCTGTGCCGGAGGGACTTACCCTTGAGCACATCGCTGCATTCGACAATGAGCTTGACGCAGCAGGCATAACTACAGACATAGTTTCGCCGAAGCTTCTTCCTGACTACGCACGCAGAGACAAGTAACTTAGCAAAGAAAGGGTAAATAAAAATGGAAATAATTAGTGCAGGAGACTTTTCCGTTGCGATAACCTCGATAACATTCTTCATGTTTGCGGCGTTCATCATTACAGCACTGGGATATCTTCTCGGAAGAGTGACAGTAAGGGGCGTTTCCCTCGGTACAGCAGGCGTGTTCATAGTCGCACTTCTCTACGGCGGACTTACGGTCTTCGGCAGCTCGCTGTATGGAAATCTTGCGGATAACCTCGTTATCGGCGACACTACATATGTCAAGAACGCACTTAAAATAGTGGAGAATCTTGGTCTGATACTCTTTGTAACGTCAGTCGGGTTTATTGCAGGGCCCAACTTCTTCGGCAATTTCAAGAAAAACTTCAAGTCGTACGTTCTCCTTGCACTTGTGGTCATACTTGCCGGAGGGCTCTCCTGTGCAGCCTGCATAGGAATTGACCAGGCGGTATCTGATGACCCGGTGGAGAACAGTGCGGCAATGCTTGTCGGGCTGATGTCCGGCTCGCTGACGAGTACACCTGCTTTTTCCGCAGCTAAGGCTACAGTTGCTTCCCGTGCAAACGGCGATGTGCTTGAAGACCTTGTTACAGTCGGTCACGGTATCGCATATCTTTTCGGAGTTATCGGAGTTGTACTTTTCGTTCAGCTCGTACCGAAATTCATGAAGGCGGATATGGCGGCAGAGCGTAAGGCACTTGTCACAGCCTCTACCGGCGATAAGAAGAAGGAGTACAGCGGCAAGAAAACTGAAATGGACGAGTTTGGATTTATGCCGTTCGCACTTGCTTCAGTTATCGGTATATTCATTGGCTCGATAAAGTTCGGCAATTTCTCGCTCACAACTACAGGCGGCTGCCTGCTCACATCTCTGATCTTCGGGCATTTCGGACACTTCGGCAAGCTGTCTGTTGCCCCGAAGGAGTCCACGCTCAAGGTATTCCGTGAGTTCGGACTTATGCTGTTCCTTATCGGCGCAGGAGTTGCAGGCGGTGCAAGCTTTGCGGAGCATTTCAAGGGAGTATACTTCCTTTACGGCGTTATAATGACGCTTATCCCGATGTTTATAGGCTTCTTCTTTGCGAAGTACGTACTGAAGCTGAGCCTTCTCAACAACCTCGGCTCTATCACAGGCGGTATGACCTCAACCCCGGCACTTGGTACACTTATCAGCACAGCCGGAACGGAGGACGTGGCATCTGCTTATGCGGCGACCTATCCGGTAGCACTTATCGCAGTCGTTATCGTATCGCAGGTACTGCTGATAGTATTCAAATAAAAAAATTCCGGAGCATTTCAAAAATGAATGCTCCGGATTTTTTATTTGCTGAACCAGTAATATCCTCCACGGTCGGAGAGATGCACGGCAACGGCGGAATCTGTACCGGCAATTGCATAGACATCACCGACGACATGGTATGAGCTTCCGTCCACAGTCACCCAGCTTGTCAGTGTAGTTGAGCCTATATAGTCTCCGAGCTGATCTGAGGAGACCTGGGAATCACTTGCATAGTAGGTATATCCGCCGCAGTAAGCACTTGAAAACAGCCCCGTAACTGATGTGGAACGGGCTTCATTCAGTGATATCCCTGAATCCACGTAAACCTGTTCATCGGGCTGTTCCCAGCCGTTGGTTTCATCGCCGCCGGAGGGCTCACTGTTAACAGTCTCCTGGACGGATGTCGGTGTGGTCACAGTCTCGGTCGTCGGGGAAACGCTTACGACCGTCTCCGCAGCGGCAGTAGTGCTTTTGTCCGTGGCATTTGTTTTTTTGGTGCTTGTACCAGCCTGACCTGTTGCGGCTGTCGCAGTCCCGGATACACTTGTAGTCCGTGTGGACGCATTTCTCGTTGAAGTACCAGTACCAGTCCCCGTACCGGTCGCAGCGTTGGACTGCGAAGCAGTTACTGCTCTCCTTGTGCTTACGACTGATGTGGTTATCGTTACCCTGTGTCTTGTAGTGACAGCTGTTGTTGTTGAAGCCGCACTGTCCTCTCCGGCTTCCCCGTCACCATTTTCGTCAGGCTCGATCAGGTCATCTGACTCAATGAGACTGTCCACAGAATCAGGCGTAACAACGGGCTTCAGCAAGCCGGAGTGCCACAGTCCCAAAACTGCAACAAGTGCCGCACAGATACCCACAACAGCAGTTATAGTGCTTTTTCGGATATTCCTTTTCCGCTCCTGCTCAGCTCTTTCCCGGCTCTTTTTCATCACGCTGTCAAATATCTCATCAGTATTCTTCATATTCAAAGCCCTCACTTTCCAGTTTTGTCCTGAGAGCCTGTTTAGCTCTGTATGTCAGATTTTCGATCTGACGTTTTGATCTGTTCATTATCTCTGCCGTCTCCTCGTTGCTGAATCCGCCGAAATACTTGAGAAATAGCACCTGCGAGTGATCGCTGTCAAGCTCGGAAAGTGCCCTGCGAAGCCTGATCCTCTGCTCGTCACGGAGCATATTTTTTTCGATATCCTCCTCATCGCTCATCTGATAAAGCTCATCAATGCTGACTGTCCTGCGGCGGCTGCTTTTTCTTATGTAGTCGCAGGCGATATTCCTGCCTATGGCATACAGCCATGTGCTGAACGATGATCTGTCCGAAAATTCCGGCTTTTTCACGACAAGCTCCACGAATACCTCTTCTGTAAGCTCCTCAGCAGTGCAGATATTTCTGACTATAGTGTTGAGGTACAGAGCGAGTCCGTCCTTGTGAAGCTCGATGATCTCCCGGAGAGCGTTGTCATCTCCGGCAAGAAAACGGCGGTAGCTACTTGCACCATTTTCCATTACTGGTTTCCTTTCTTCAGAGCCTTTATGCTCCATTGAGTCCTCTGCTTATTAGTCGTCTGAGAGCACGAAAACTCTCACAATATATTATAATTCTTCTTAAAAACATTGTCAAGTGCATAAATGAGCATTGCTGCCCGTAAATAAAAGCTCCGGAAACCGGAGCTTTTCTCAGTCTATGATCATCAGATACGTCAGGAAAACGCTTGGAACAGCAATGATGATCGTGTTTCTTATCATTTTCAGTTTAAGGCGTTTCCACTGCTTTTCAGTGAGCTTTCCGACCTTCGGGATACTTAGTACACTGAGTATCACAGCAGCCGAAAGATATATAAAATACGTATTCACAATGAACAGATACCCCGCACCGGCGAGCATATGCCAGTTTGCATGGGCGATCGAGTAGCCGCACGTACACAGCGGCGGCATAAGTGCTGTGGCGATCGCAACTCCGGGAATGATATTTCCTGTCTTTTCCTTGCGGGTAGTACCGATTATCCCGGCAAATCCGCCGGCAACAGCAACTATCACATCAAAGAACGTAGGCTGAGTCCTTGCGAGCAGCTCACTGCTCGGAGCGTTGATAGGGGAGAGCAGAAAGTACACCGCAGAAACGCATACACTCACTGTCACCTGTATAATAAAACCATAGAAATTCCGTCTTATCTGCGAGTGGTCAACGGAAACAGTGCCGAATGCGAGTGCAAGGATACTGCCCATGATAGGTGATATGAGCATTGCACCTATGATAACGGCTGTGGAGCCTGTATTCAGCCCGACAGATGCTATCATAATAGCACATATCAGTACGCACATATTCGTTCCGGACACCTGTCCTCCGCTGATTATCCTCTCACGGATCTCCTCATGAGCCGCAGCATCCTCATGCAGTGAAAAAAGTCTCTTCAATACCTGTCGAAGCTCGTTCATAGCGGCAGGATATCACAGGAAAAGCGTGCTTATGCCATGCTCACGTGCATAGCGTTCAGCCTTCTGGCGGTTTATCTGCTTCAGCACCTTGATAGTGAGCCTGTGACCCTTTTTGATCTCGTCAGGGGTCACGTTTGCCTTGTCAAAGTCGGCGATCTTCACGTTGTAGACGTTCTCGCAGCCGCAGAAAGCGTCCTCACGGATATCCCTTGTGCTGAGGCTCAGAGTCACCTCATTCAGGTTCTGGCAGCCGTAAAATGCCCAGTTCCCGATAGTTTTAACAGACGGCGGTATAGTGACATCATTGAGCGACCTGCACCACGAGAACGCACTCTCACCGATAGTTGTGACAGAATCCGATATAGTGAGCTTTTTCAGCCCGTAGCACTCAGAGAATGCGGAGCTGCCGATGACCTCGACCGGATTGCTGATAATGACCTTGTTGAGGTTGCGGCATGAGAAGAAGCAAAGATCGCTTATTTTCTTTATTTTTCCGGGGAAAATGACCTTTCTTATCGAGCTGCACCGTCCGAACGCACCCTTGCCGATAGCCTTCAGCGAGGTCGGGAAGTTCAGCTCCTTGAGACGCATACATTTCAGGAACGCATTTTCGCCGATAGTCTCAAGATTCTGGGAGAAAACGATCTCCTCAAGGAAGGTGCAGTGTGCGAAAGCGAATTTATCGACTGCCTTCACGCTGTCTGACATTACTATACGCTTTGCGGATTCGTTTCCACGGAATGCGTACTTGCCGATCGTGACGATATTTGACGGGATACCGACAGCTTCGTTAGTGCCTATGTACTTGATGAGCGTTCCCTTTTTGTCAACGACCATGTTGTTCACGTCGTCGATGACGATCTCAGTCTCCTCCTCGACCTCAATATTCTCAGCTTTGAGCATTGCAGCGAGGTCGGCGGCTGTGAACGGCTTTCTCGGTTCAGGCTTCGGAGGCTCATAATCGGGAGCTTCCGGCTTTTCGGGAGCTTTCGCAGCCTTTTCAGCATTTTCAGGCTTCTGTGGCTTCTCAGGCTCTTTCTTTACCTCAGCAGCCGGCTCAGGCTTTGATTCCGGCTTGGATTCGGCTTTCGGCTCAGGCTTTGGCTTTTCAGGAGCTTTTGCAGCCTTTTCAGCATTTTCAGGCTTCTGTTGCTTTTCAGGCTCTTTCTTTACCTCAGCAGCCGGCTCAGGCTTTGATTCCGGCTTGGATTCAGCTTTCGGCTCAGGCTTCGGCTTTTCGGGAGCTTTTGCAGCCTTTTCAGCCTTTTCAGGCTTCCGGGGCTTCTCAGGCTCTTTCTTTACCTCAGCACCCGGCTCAGGCTTTGATTCCGGCTTGGATTCAGCTTTCGGCTCAGGCTTTGGCTCTGCTTTGGGCTTTTCGGGAGCTTTCGCAGCCTTTTCAGCCTTTTCATGCTTCTGTGGCTTCTCAGGCTCTTTCTTTACCTCAGCAGCCGGCTCAGGCTTTGATTCCGGCTTGGATTCAGCTTTCGGCTCCGGCTTTGGTTCTGCTT
>JAFVFL010000021.1 GCA_017475555.1 Ruminococcus sp. | reverse complement strand
TTTAGCTCATCTGGTAGAGCGCCACCTTGCCAAGGTGGAGGTAGCGAGTTCGAGCCTCGTAATCCGCTCCAGAGTGGCGGGGGAATACTTCCGTCATTAGCAGATCCCGAAGCAATAGTTTCGGGATCTTTTTAATATATTTTTCTATACAATCAAACCAATGTCAAACCAAATGAAAAATATCAGAATGGTGAGTGAAAATGGATAAGGAAATGAGATATGCAGTGCTTATTGACGCTGATAACGTTGCATCGAGGTATACCAAGCACATTCTCGACGAGATGTCGAATTACGGCATAGTCACATACAAAAGAGTGTACGGCGACTGGACCCGCCCTAACCTTGCAAGCTGGAAGAATATGGCACTGGACAATGCGATAACCCCGGTGCAGCAGTACAGCTATACCACCGGAAAAAATGCGACCGACTCAGCTATGATAATCGACGCTATGGATATCCTCTACTCGAATAACGTTGACGGGTTCTGTATCGTTTCGAGCGACAGCGACTTCACCCGGCTTGCGATACGCCTGAGGGAGTCCGGCAAGCACGTTATCGGAATGGGCGAAAAAAAGACCCCGAAGCCGTTCAGCACAGCTTGCAACGCATTCAAGTACCTTGAGATACTCGCCGAGGAGGAGATACAGGTCGCTGCCGAGACGGACAAGGTCGAGCTGCAAACGCTCGAATCCGCTATAATCCGTATTATTTCGGAGAATGCAAATTTGCAGGAGGAAATAAATATCGGTGAGCTGGGCAGCAGACTGCTCGGAAGATATCCGGATTTTGACGTAAGAAATTATGGTTATACCAAATTTTCGCAGTTTCTCAAGGATTTTGACAGCCTGAGCTTCAGGCAGTCCGGCAGCAGCATTTTCGTGTCGCAAAAGTCGGCAAAGAACGACCTGCAAAGGATAGAGAGCGTGCTCAGGACGATCGTTCTTTCAAACGGCACTAAGGGCTACAACCTCGGTGAGCTGAAAAAGCAGCTGTGTGCGAAGATACCGGAGTTCAACGCCGGAGCGTTCGGCTACTCGAAGTTCAGCCGGTTTGTTGAAAATCTGCCGGGATTCAGGATAAAGAACAACACCGTGCTGATCGGGGAGTAGGGTGCAGCGGCACTGAAATAATGCAGATCTCAGAGCGGGATTTCTGTTGAAAGCATGATATAACAGACTTGAGGGCACCTCTGAAAGCCAATTTTAAGAAGTACCCCGAACAGAACTGGAGGGATAGAGATGCCGAGATTTTTTGTAAACGAGATAGACGAGAGCAATATCGTCCTGACCGGGAGCGATGCGAACCATATCGGAAAGTCGCTCAGAATGAGACCCGGCGAGGAGGTAACTGTGTGCTGCTGCGGCACGGACTACAGCTGCGAAATAGAGCGTATCACTGCAGACGAGGTGTACCTGCGGCTTGTTGAAAAAAGACTCTGTGCGGCTGAACCGGGAGTGAGCGTTACGCTGTTTCAGGCTGTCCCAAAGCTCGATAAGCTCGAATTTATCATACAGAAATGCGTTGAGCTCGGTGTATCGAGGGTAGTCCCGGTGCTGACACGGAGATGTGTTTCACGCCCAGACCGGAAGGAGTTCGGGAAAAAGCTGCCGAGGCTGATGAAGATATCCGAACAGGCTGCAAAGCAGTCCGGGCGCGGTATCATACCAGAGGTGACACAGATAGTCAGTCTTGATGAAGCACTTGCGGAGGCTTCAACGCTCGACAGGACGATACTTCTCTATGAGGAGGAGGGCGGCTGCCGGTTCGGGGACACCGATCTGTCGGGTATACGCACCGCCGGACTGATAGTCGGGAGCGAGGGCGGCTTCGACAAAGAGGAGGCGGAAGCGGCTGTCCGGGCTGGTGCGGTGCAGGTCTGGCTCGGAAAAAGGATACTTCGTTGTGAAACTGCACCAATAACAGCCCTCTCAATTTTGATGTTTTTAACAAATAATATGTAAATAATGTGTATATGGTTGAAATTTCTGAAGCAATGTGTTATAATAAACTTACGGCTATCGGGCTGGTCGCAGGCGGTGCCGACAGTATATATGCACGCTGATTGCATGAGTATCTGAAAATCATTCCTGCGAAGAAAAGAGGAATTAAAATGAACAAGTTTCTGATCGGACTTCTTGCAGCCGGTGCAGCAGCTGCTGTCGGATATTTCGTTGCAAAGTCGATGAAGGATGAAGCAGACACCGATGATTTCGACGATGATGATATCTACGATTATCCCGATCCGTTCGAGGACGCAGATTCCATTGATTTTGAGATCAACGAGAGCACTATCTCTGATATAGCAGAAGAGGCAGCTGAGGCAGCTGAGGATACAGCTGAGGAGATAAAGGATGAAGCAGAGGATGCAGTTGAGGAGATAAAGGACGCAGCTGAGGACATAGCTGACGATATCAAGAACGACTGATTAGTAATGAAAAGGCAGGGTCACTCCCCTGCCTTTTTGTGATTATCCTGGATAATCTTCATGTGTGTGCCGCTAAATTGTGAATAAAGACGAAAAATCCAGGAAACCGAAGTATAAGGCTTGACTTTTACAGCGTATAGTGGTATAATATTAAAGCTGTCTGTTGAGGACGGCGTCAGACGAGGCGTAGCTCAGTTTGGTAGAGTGCTTGGTTTGGGACCAAGATGCCGCAGGTTCGAGTCCTGTCGCCTCGACCAATAGCATTCTGGGCTTCAACAAATTTTTTCAAAAAAATTCAAAAAAGCACTTGACAAGTTCTGAAATCTGTGATATAATAGTTTTCGTCAGCTGAGTTGAATCGAAAGCAAAGCTGTTTTTAACACGGCTTTCAACATTTCAACAAGCTGTCGTCCGTTTTATAATTATAGGCATTTATATGCTGGTGTAGCTCAGTTGGTAGAGCAGCTGATTTGTAATCAGCAGGTCGGGGGTTCGAGTCCGTCCACCAGCTCCATTTTCTTGTCCTGCATTTCTTCATTTTTTATCAGTGCGGGACCAGAAATATCAATCTCATAGGGGAGAGTTCCCGAGTGGCCAAAGGGGGCAGACTGTAAATCTGTTGCTTTTCAGCTTCGGTGGTCCGAATCCACCCTCTCCCACCAGATTCGCCCTGATTTTTCAGGGCGATTTTTTTACCTCTGCGGCAAGTGCGGAGGATTTTTTGTATACAGGCAAAAAGAGGTTTTATACTAAAATACCGTAAAAATGGTGATAAATATGGAAAACCTGATAACTACAAGGTCGAAAGACTCGCTTGAGGGAATGAAAGTATTCTGGTACAGCCAGCCGCAGCCGATAGTTTATCTCTTTGTGGAAATATTGTTCATCGGATTCAATCTTGTGCTGTCAGCATTGACGTTTATACTCTGGACTATGACGGGCGAGGGACTTAGCTTCGCTCTGGTTTTTGCGGCACTGCTCGCATTTTCCGTGTTCAATCTCGTCAGGCTGCTGAAAATACCGGAAAAGCTGCTTAAGCATTCACGCTCGAAGTGCGAGGACGCTGTGGAGGAGCTGAGCTTCGGCACAGACAAGATCACAGTAAACATCACCGGCACAGGGCTGAGCGAGCATTCTGAGCTGCCGTATCCAAAGGTATACCGTGCGGTATGCAGAAAGGGATATTTCATGATCTTCTGGAACAGGTCTGCTGCGTATATTTTCAGCAGCCGTGATATAACAAGCGGTACGCACAAGGAGCTTGCGTCACTCCTGCACGATAAGCTCGGAAGCCGCTTCAGGGAGGCAAAATAATGCTTACGATATGCAGAATGAGCAATGCAGACGATATCGGCGATCAGTTCCACCGGAAAAAGCCCGGAGCGTTCATCAGAGGCATAGGGCTGACCTCAGTCCTTTTCGTGGCGTTTGTGTTTGCGTGGGCGTTCGCACTGTATGATAACAGCCCCGTGGAAAAGGTGATCGCAGCCGTACTTTTGATACTGTTTGTCCTGTCGTTTGCTATGATATATATCCGGCAGAAGCAGGCGGACAGGTATTTCATGGCGTACATAATGTCGGACGAGCTGAGCAGCCCGGTCATTGCCGCTGACCTCACAAGAGCCTGCACGAATGATGTGCTGTTCGGTGCAAATTTCAGCCTCAGCTTTTCAAACGAGCGAAGCAACTGGGGCAAGATAGAGCGGAATATGCGGAAAATGCACTACGCTGCGGCAGTGGACGAATTTCTTTCAAGGGAGGACGTTCTCACGTACTGCGGCAGTGTCATCGAGGAGGTCATCTCCATCAGCGAAACCGGAAAGGAATACCGCATAAAGGCTAAGCTCAGGCGGCTCGATACAAAGCATTTTTTCATCACAAGGTATACCAGAACGCTCAGGATACCTGCGGATTTTATAAATTCGGACAAGCTTGCGGACAGATTAAGAGCAATAAGCTGAAAAAGGAGAAGATAAAATGATAAGAGAAGACCTCAGAAACATTGCGATTATCGCACACGTTGTCCACGGAAAGACCACCCTTGTGGACGAAATGCTCAAGCAGGGCGGAGTTTTCCGTGAGAATCAGGCAGTCGCAGAGAGAGTTATGGACTCTAACGACTTAGAGCGGGAGAGAGGTATCACGATACTTGCGAAGAACACCTCCGTAATGTACAACGGCACGAAGATCAATATAATCGACACCCCCGGACACGCTGATTTCGGCGGTGAGGTGGAGAGAGTCCTTGAAATGGTGGACGGCGTTCTGCTGCTCGTTGACGCCGCTGAGGGTCCTATGCCGCAGACAAGATTCGTGCTGTCCAAGGCTCTTGAAATGGGGCTGAAAATAATAGTAGTCGTCAACAAGATAGACCGCCCGGACGCAAGGCTCGACGAGATAGGCGATGAGGTTCTGGAGCTTCTTCTTGACCTCGATGCCAGCGATGAGCAGCTTGAATCCCCGATACTTTTCTGTTCCGGAAGAAGCGGCACTGCCTCACTCAGCCAGTACGAGGCAGGAACGGATCTGAAGCCGCTGTTCGATACGATAATAGACTATATCGCTCCCCCGGAGGGAGACGAGAACGGCTCTCTGCAAATGCTGATCTCCTCTATCGACTACAACGAGTATGTCGGACGTATCGGTGTCGGACGTATCGTAAGGGGCAGGATAAAGGTCAATCAGCAGGTCACAGTATGCGACTACACCGGCGGCAAGAAGAATTACAATGCTAAGATCGCCGCACTTTTGCAGATAGAGGGACTTAACCGCAATGCCGCACCGGAGGCACAGGTCGGCGATATCGTCTGGATATCGGGGATCGAGGGTATAACCATCGGCGATACCGTGTGTGCTGTGGACGCTCCTGAGCCGCTGCCGTTCGTGAAGATAAGTGAGCCGACTGTTGAGATGACGTTTTCCGTCAACGACAGCCCGTTCGCAGGTCGTGAGGGCAAGTTCGTAACGTCAAGACAGCTCCGTGAGAGACTTTTCCGTGAGCTGCTCAAGGACGTCTCACTGAGAGTCGAGGAGACCGACAGCACTGACTCCTTCCGTGTTGCAGGCAGAGGCGAAATGCACCTCTCTATCCTTATCGAAAATATGCGGCGTGAGGGCTATGAGCTTGCGGTATCTACACCGAGAGTTCTGTATAAGACAGATGAGAACGGCAGACGCACTGAGCCTATCGAGCGGCTCGTTATCGACGTTCCTGAGGACAGCGTCGGCTCTGTCATGGAGAAAATGGGCACGAGAAAGGGCGAGCTTGTCACTATGCACCCGCAGGGCAGCCGCATGAGACTTGAATTTCTTATCCCGGCGAGGGGACTTTTCGGCTATAAGAGCGAGTTCCTTACAGATACAAAGGGCGAGGGCATAATGAGCCATGTGTTCGAGGGCTATGAGCCGTACAAGGGCGATATCGACCGCCGCAGCACCGGCTCACTGGTATCCTTTGATACTGGCGAGGCTGTCACATACGGTCTTTACAACGCACAGGAGCGGGGTCAGCTGTTTATCCCGGCTGGTACTCAGGTATATGAAGGAATGGTTGTCGGTGCTTCACCAAAGACAGACGACCTTGTAGTAAATGTGTGCAAGAGAAAGCACCTCACCAATACCCGTGCAAGCGGAAGCGACGACGCACTCCGCCTTGTACCTCACCGCATACTCAGCCTTGAGGACTGCCTTGAATTTCTTGCGGACGACGAGCTGCTTGAGGTAACGCCTGAGTCGCTGCGTATACGCAAGAGGATACTCAGCAACACTCAGAGGGCAAAGAACAGGGCGAAGCAGTGATTTTCGCCGTTTGTACACAAAATTGTCATTCATTCTGCAAATCATGGAGATAACATAATTATGACGAAAAAAAATATATCAGCGGCAGCAGCTGTTATCTGTGCAGCAGCAGGGATATCCCTCTGCTTCGCAGGCTGCTCATCAGCCGGCAAGGACAGCACAGACAGCTCACAGACTACTGAGGAGCCATCGACCACCACGGCTCCCATTATCGACCCGGAGGGCAACACCCTTGCCGTGAAGCCGACCGAAAGACCCCGTGAGATAGAGGAAACTGCCGATTTTGAGTTTGAGGAAAGAGACGGCGGTGCGGTCATTACAAAGTACACCGGCTCTGCGGAGGACGTAGTCATACCCGGCACGCTCGGCGGTGCTCCGGTCACTGAGATAGGCTACTACTCCTTTGAGGCAAAGTGGGATATGCACTCGGTCACAGTGCCGGACAGCGTAACGACTATCGGTGAATTTTGCTTCAGCGACTGCTCGTCACTCAGCAGCATCAATATACCGGAGGGTGTCACGGTCATCGAAAGAGGTGCCTTTGCAGCCTGCACGAGTATTGAAGAGCTTACTATCCCGGCAGCCGTGACTGAGATACACGAGGAGGCATTTACAGCCTGTGAATCGCTGGTGAGCCTTACTATAGAGAATCCCGGTCTGCAATACGACAGCTGGGGGCTTGAGGAGCTGCCGGACGTAGTTGTATATGCCCCGGCTGGTTCAGCTGTCCTGCAATGGGCAGAGCAGAACGGAGTAAGCTGTGCGGAATTACAGTAATGAGGTATTGAAATGATTTTTAAAAGGATAACTGCGTTTTTAGCAGCTTCAGCACTTTGTCTCACGGCTGTCTCCTGCTCCTTTGGCAGCAAGGATCCTGAGCCGGAGGAAAGCAGTGCTGTATCGGAGAGCAGTGCGGAAAATACCGGAGTATCGGGTATCGGCGAGCTTATAACACCTGCTGAGGGCGATGAGGACTATGAGCTGGGCAGCTACAGGATATCCCCCAGCGGCATAAAGCTGTACTATGATGACAGTGAGATATCCCCTGAGGTGATGCTCGCGCTTGAAAAGTATTTCACCTGCTTCCAGGACAGGGATTTCGAGACATACAAGGAGTGCCTTTACCCGGATTATATCGAAAGGTATGGCAAGTATCTTGAGGAGAATTTTGAATACGGACTTGAAAATTCCTTTGAGCTGAACTGCGAGGGACTGCGTTCATACATGAAGGATGAGGTCGCCGGAGAGCTTGACTCTGAGGACGAGAGCATAACCGGGGATTTCACCATTACCCGGCTCCATGCAGAGATTCCTGAGATAACGGACGGCAAGACCATAGAGGAGGTAACGGAAAGCTTCTTCGGTTACTTCACTGAGGCGTTCGGCATGGACTATTACGAGGAAGTAAAGAATAATTCCGATGACATAGAATACCTTGCGTTTTACATAATCGCTGAGGGTGAGGACGGCGAGGAGCACCTTATCATCAGCAACTACGAGATCGCTTTTGCAAGAGTAGGCGATAAATATTACACGTTCGGCTAATGCAGCCGTGGGAGGGAAAAACGATGAAGGAATATTTAAAGCGTGCGGCGGCAGTCATGGTATGTGCGGCACTGCTCAGCTCGATTAGTGCCTGCGGCAGCAAGTCCGGCAGCTCGTCAGGCAGCTCATCGGGAGAGGGAAACCTCGCAGGTGACGGCCCGGCAGATGATTTAAGCATCACACAGGACGAAATGCCCTATGGTGCGATGATAATGCAGCTCAGGCCAAGCGAGAATGATGATGTGAAGATATACGTCGAGTTCGATTACAGGTATCTTTCAGAGGAGGACGGAAAGCTGCTCTCTGACTATGTATATGCACTGAACAACTGCGATGCAGAGCTTATGGAGAAGGTGTTCTATCCGCCTTATCTGGAATACTCCTACAGCTCGGCAGGCTACAGCAGCACTGAGGATTATCTGAAGGGCTTCAGGAAGAATCTTGAGGAATCTCTCGGCGAGGGCTTTGACTACAATGCGATAACCGTGGACGACTGCTACACCGAGGACGATGACATAAACGTAACGAAGTTTGACGAGATAGACGAGCTGCTTGACTCTATCGGCGGCGGTAAGGTATCAGACAGGATAAATGAGGGCTCAAGGAGATTCATATATATTGATATAATGTACGGACTTCCGGACGATGATTTCAAGAGCAGCTATTCGCTCCGCAATCATGTGGGACAGTATCTTACCCTGTATCTTTATGATATCGACGGGGTCACATATGTGATATAACTGATCTGCAAAGGGACACTCCTCACACGGGTGTCCTTTTTGTTTTGCATTTAATACCACCCCTCAAAGCTCCGGCAGACAGTCTGCCGGCTTTGAACGAAATCTGCAACCGTGAAAATTTACAATTTCCTATTTACATTTTCAGAGAAATATGTTATAATGTCAATGTGATTTAATACTTTACAGCTTTTCCAGCATAAACCGGAAACAGAAAGGATGTTTTACATATGCCAATTACTGAGCTTCTGAGCAGAAATGCCGAGCTTTACGGCGACGATATCGCTCTTGTCGAGGTCAACCCCGATGTCAAGGAGGTTCGCCGCATAACATGGAAGGAGTACGAGCTTATCGAGCCGAATCCTCTGTGCCACTACAGAAGAGAGATAACCTGGAAAGTATTCGATGAAAAGGCGAACCGCTTCGCAAATATGCTCCTCGACAGAGGTGTCAAAAAGGGCGATAAGGTCGGGATACTGCTGATGAACTGCCTCGAATGGCTGCCTGTATATTTTGGTATACTCAAGACCGGTGCTCTTGCTGTACCGCTGAATTTCCGCTACACCCCCGACGAGATAAAATATTGCCTTGAGCTTGCTGAGGTGGACGTTCTGCTGTTCGGCCCTGAATTTATCGGCAGAGTTGAGGAAATCGCCGAGGATATCAGCAGAAACAGGCTGCTTTTCTATGTCGGTGAGGGCTGCCCGTCTTTCGCAGAGCATTATGACAGCAACGTTGCAAACTATCCGAGCAGTGCCCCGGATATAACGCTGACGGACTCAGATGACGCAGCTATATACTTCTCGTCCGGCACTACAGGCTTCCCGAAGGCGATACTCCACAACCATGAGAGCCTTGTACACTCGGCTAAGGTCGAGCAGGCTCACCACGGACAGACACGCAATGATGTTTTCCTCTGTATTCCGCCGCTTTATCACACCGGTGCGAAAATGCACTGGTTCGGCAGCCTGCAATCCGGCAGCAAGGCAGTCCTTCTCAAGGGCGTTAAGCCGGAGTCGATAATCAAAACAGTTTCAGATGAGGGCTGTACTATAGTATGGCTGCTCGTTCCGTGGGCACAGGATATACTTGACGCTATCGACCGGGGAGAGATAGATACCGAAAGCTATGACCTTGAACAGTGGAGGCTTATGCACATCGGTGCTCAGCCTGTTCCGCCGTCACTTATCGCACGCTGGAAGGAGCACTTCCCGAAGCATCAGTATGACACGAACTACGGACTCAGCGAGAGTATCGGGCCTGGCTGCGTGCATCTTGGAGTCGAGAATATCCACAAGGTCGGTGCTATCGGTAAGGCTGGCTACGGCTGGGAGGTAAAGATAACTGACGAAAGCTTCAATACTGTGGAGAGAGGGCAGGTCGGCGAGCTGTGCGTCAAGGGGCCGGGCGTTATGACCTGCTACTACAGGGACGAAAAGGCTACAGCTGAAACTCTGCGTGACGGCTGGCTGCTGACCGGAGATATGGCACAGGAGGACGAGGACGGCTTCATCTATCTTGTTGACCGGAAAAAGGACGTTATCATCAGCGGCGGTGAGAATCTGTACCCGGTACAGATCGAGGACTTCCTCAGAGCACACCCGGCTGTCAAGGACGTTGCGGTTATCGGACTTCCGGATAAGCGTCTGGGCGAGATCGCTGCGGCGATAATCTCTGTAAAGGACGGCATGAGCTGCACAGAGGAGGAGATAAATCAGTTCTGTCAGAAGCTGCCGCGCTACAAGAGACCGCACAAGATAATTTTCGCCGATGTTCCGAGAAATCCCACCGGTAAGATCGAGAAGCCGAAGCTTCGTGAGATATACTGCGGTGAGAGCCTTGTTGCGAAGCAGGTAAAGAACTGAGGTGAGCGTAATGGGTGATATCACAGAGCAGGAGCGGCTTGAGGAGGTACGCAGGGTCTTTGAAAAGGACAGATTTGCGACCGAAAACGGAGCTGTTATAGATGAGATAGGCGAGAATTATGCGAAATGCAGCGTTGAGCTGACTGAGCACCACAGAAATGCGTGGGGCGGCGTTATGGGCGGACTCCACTGCACTCTTGCCGATTTTGCATTTGCAGTTGCAACGAATATGAACGGCATGAACACTGTTGGTCTGTCTATGGACGTATCATTCATCGGTATGGCAAAGGGCAGCAGACTGATCGCAGAGGCTGTACTCGTAAAGGACGGCAGGACGATATGCACGTACCATGTCACAGTAAAGGATGAGCTTGAAAATATCGTGGCTGATGTGAAGTGCATGGGATTCCATAAGCAGTGACCGCTGTGCAGAAAAGTATTCAGGAATAATAAAAAAATATTATCGTTCACAGATTATATATAATGATAGACAGAAAATCAATGAAGAAAGTATTTTTCTTCATTGATTTTTCTTTACAAACAATGTATAATATATGTATAAAGATTATTAGCGTTAATATTTTGTTAAAATGAAACATATAATTATAGGAGGGTAATCTATGAACAAGTATTTCAAGCGGCTCACAGCTGCTCTGACAGGTCTTGTTACTGTATTCGCAGGTGCTTCCGGTGTCGTTCCGTCAAGGAACAGTGCTGATACAGCTGCGGCGGCAGGCGGTCTTCTTGCATTCCCAGGTGCTGTTGGCGGCGGAAAGTACGCTACAGGCGGAAGAGGCGGAGAGATCTACCATGTAACTAACCTCAACGACAGCGGCACGGGCTCGCTCCGTGATGCAGTAAGCAAATCAAACCGAATCGTCGTTTTCGATGTCAGCGGTACTATCGAGCTCAAAAGCAATATCGTCTGCCAGAGCAATATAACCGTTGCCGGTCAGACAGCTCCCGGAGGCTCAGGAGTTACGCTGAAAAACTACAAGTGGGGCATGGGCGGAGATAATATCATCGTCCGCTACATCAGCTCCCGTCCCGGCCCGTACAACGCTACAAGCTCCGGAAACGATGCGTGGGGCGGTGCTGCCGGAAGCAATTCCATCATCGACCATTGCTCGATCGGCTGGAGCAGCGACGAACAGTGGGGTCTTTACTCCAAGAACGATAACTATACCCTCCAGTATTCCGTTATAGGCCCTGCTAACTCGTGGGGCGGCCATGCAAAGGGCGTTCACGGCTTCGGCATAATGTTCGGCAGAGCAAATTTCAGCTTCGACCATAACCTCATTATCCACAACGTTTCACGTAACTTCCGTGGAAAGGTAACTGACCAGAATGCTGCGGATTTCACGAATAATATCATCTACGACTGGGGCTATCAGACGACCTATGGCACGATCGGGCACGTGAACTATGTGAACAATACCCTCAAGGCTGGTAATTCCACAGCAAGCGGCTACCACTACGCTCAGGTGTCGGCTAATGACAATTTCAAGCTGTACCTGACCGGAAACCGTATTCTGAATAAGGATAATTCAGTCAGAAATGATGAAAATTCCAACTGGTCGGCACTCAGCTTCAATACCGGAAAGGAACGCTCGAATACTGAATCAACCTCACATTTCCCGATAACCGTCAACGGTGAGGACGTTTCGACTGTACTTACCGCTGAGAGTGCGGCTGCTTCGTATGACAACGTTATAAATTACGCAGGAAACGGTATATCTCCCGCTAAGAGAACTGCGATAGACCAGCAGTGTGCTGAGGAGACAAAAAACGGTACCGGCTCATGCTCAGGTACTGCGGCATACGATTCATCAGTTTCAGACCTTGACAAGTACAAGATAACCTGCGGCGTTACTTATAGTTATCCTTCAGCTGTCACCAAAAAGGAGATAACCGACGCCGATAACGACGGAATGGACGATAACTGGGAGCTTGCAAGAGGACTTGATCCGAGTGACCCGACCGATTACAAGGGCGACTACTGCGGTCAGGGCTACATGAATATCGAGTATTACATCAACGACCTCACTGTTGATTCTTTCCCTCCCGGAACTGTAGAGCTTTCACCTGAGAACGCTGTTGACCCGATATCTGCTTTCGAGACTATCGAGGCTGAGGATCACGCTTTACAGGAGGGTATCCGTGTTGAGGATACCGCAGCAGGCGGACAGAATATCGGCTTCATCGAGAACGGCGACTGGATAATGTTCCGCAAGGTCGATTTCGATAACGGCGCTAAGAGCTTCAAGGCTAATATCTCCGGAAATGCTGCCGGTATCGAGATATATCTTGACAATATGAGCGGCACTCCGGCTGCTAAGATAAGCTTTGCAGGCACCTCCGGCTTCAGCGATTATCAGGAGCTTGAGTACAATATCCCGGCTATCACAGGCGTTCACAACCTGTATCTCAAATTTACCGGCGGTGAGGGATATCTGCTGAATATGGACAGGTTCGTGTTCGGCAGGGAGGCTATACCGCTTACCGGAAAGCTCATCACCGACGTTAGCGTGAACGATTCCGCAAATCCCGTCTACTGGACTATAGGCTATGATGCAGCTGCCGGGTCGCTGATCTTCGGCGACAGGACGTTCACGATAACTGAGCTTCCGGCGGCACTCAGCGGTGCGGAGCAGCTCATGACATCGTGCGATGCTAAGGGTACTACAGGCGACACGGCAACATTTACAGCCGGTGCGGATATCGACGTTTATGCGGCATTCGACAGCAGAGTTACCGCTGCACCTGACTGGCTGAGCGGCTATGAGAAGAGCGACCTCACGTTCACCACCTCAAATGACCTGACGTTCGTACTCTACAAGAAGTCTGTAAAGGCTGGCGAGAAGGTAACACTTGGCAGCAACGGACAGTCCGCTGGCTGCGTGAACTTCACAGTCCTCGCTGTACCGGCTGGCAACGAGCCGCAGGTAACGACTACAGCTGAGACGACCACTGTTACGACTACGGAGACAACAACTACTACAGCTGCTGAGACTACTGCTGCCACAACTGAGCAGCCGCAGGAAACAACTGAGACTGCGACAACAGTCCCGGCAACAGAGCCGCAGGAGACTACAGCTGTACCTGCGACAGAGTACGGCGACTCAAACGAGGACGGCAAGGTGAACATGGCTGACGCAGTAGCAGTTCTCCAATATCTTGCGAACAGCACGAAGTATTCACTCAGCGATCAGGGAGTGATAAATTCCGACTGTGACGGATCTGCCGGTCTGACCGGTTCTGATGCTATCACGATACTCCGGGTAGAGGCTGGAGAGATAGCTAAGGAGGATCTTCCGCTGGGAAAGTAATATAGAGCAAAAGAGGATACGCCCGGCGTATCCTCTTTTTTGTTCAGATAATATTTTTATCCGATATATTCCCTCTTTTTTGTTTCTATAGGCTAACATTTGAGAAAAAACAGAAAAAATAGTGTATAATGTTAGTAGATACTATCTGCATAGAAGGTGAAGCATTTGGAGGGAATAACTGAATACAACGTTATGCCCGGCGTCAGAGTAGTGCTGTGCAGCTCCGCTGCTGCCTCATTCCCGGCGGACGGAGGATACGCACTCATCATCGAGCATTGCAGCTCCGGAAGACTTGAAAGATGCTCAGGCGGCAGAAGCTTTCTGCTCTCAGCCGGAGATATGGCGGTATACAGGGCTGTTTCTGATATTGAGGGTATCGCCTGTGACAGCTATGAGGGTGCGGCAGCGATCGTAAGTCTGCATGAAGCGGCAGGCAGCGTGTCGGAAATGCTCGGCAGCCGTATCGACCCGGAGCTGCTGAGTGAAAAATATTCAGACGGCGTTTTCGTTCTCCGCTCCTCCGAAAAAGCCGGAGATATATTCCATTCCTTCTACTCTGCACCGGAGGAAATGCGGCTCGGCTACCTGAGGCTCAAGACTGCGGAGCTGCTCATGCTGCTCGGAAGTATCGACCTTGAAAAATTCCACGATGCCTATGGCGAACGCTGCACACCTGCACAGATAAGGGTCGCAAGAGAGGTCAGCAGCTATATAGGTTCTCACCTCAGCAGCAGGCTGACTATCGCTGTGCTTTCCGAAAAGCTCGGCATTTCACCTACATACCTCAAAAGCTGCTTCCGGTGCGTCTACGGGACTTCGGTATACTCCTACGTCAGAGGACAGAAAATGCTTGCAGCGTCGAAGCTGCTGTGCGAAACGGACAGAACTGTTCTCGACATTGCCGGGGAATGCGGCTACGACAACGGCAGCAAGTTCTCCCGTGCTTTTTCCGCTGTTATGGGGGTAACTCCGAGCGAATACCGCCGGAGAAATATGAAATAGCTGCTCCTCATTCTATCTGGAAATGAGGAGCAAAATCGTAAATTTTCTCTTAAAAGCTTTACAAATCCGCTCTGATATGTTATGATTGATTCAAAGGAGCGTGAAGTAATGGACATAAAAACGCTGAAAATAATAACAATTGCGGAAACTGCCGCACTTTTTATCTGTATCGTCGGCGGTGTAATACTGATATCCCGCAAGGGTGCTGCCGTACCTGCAAGCACTGAGGTCACCGATGACGAAGAGGTCAGAGTGAAGCCGGTGCTCGAAAAGGAAGAGGTTTTCTACCAGTATGACGGCAGGAAAATACTCACGGAGGACTATGTGTACGGGCAGACCTTTATCCCCGTATACGCCGATGTACCGGTGAATGAGCTCGACCCGGACGGATTTGTGAACAAAAGAGGAAGGATGACCTACAGCGAAAACGGCTCTGCTTCTGCGATCGCCGGGGTGGATATTTCCGGATTTCAGGGCTATGTGGACTGGGAGGCAGTAAAGAACGCCGGATACGACTTCGCTATGATACGTGTCGGATTCAGGACATATGGCGGCGGTGAGCTTCACCTTGACGATATGTTCGAGACAAATATACAGGGTGCTCAGGCTGCCGGGCTCGATGTCGGGGTATACTTCTACTCACAGGCGATCAGCACCGAGGAGGCAAATGAGGAGGCTGACATTGTCCTTGACGCTATTTCCGGATATGATATAACCTACCCGGTAGTGTTCGACTGGGAGGTAGTAACCACCGATTCTGCCCGGACAGACGATGTTTCCGTCGAGACGCTCGCAGATATGTGCGTGTCCTTCTGCGAGAGAGTAAAGGCGGAGGGGTACACTCCTATGGTGTATCAGAATCGTGTGACTGCGATGAAAAAGCTCGATCTGCCGAGGATAAAGGACTACGACTTCTGGCTTGCGGAATATGACGACTGCCCTACATATTACTACGGATTTTCAATGTGGCAGTATGCAAATGATGCAGACGTACCGGGTATAGAGGACAAGGCGGACGTAAACCTCTGCTTTGTGGACTATGCTAACGGCGGCAAAAGCCTGTTCGCCGGCAGCACTCCTGAAACGTCAGAAGCTGCGGACGATACCTCCGGAAATGAAGAAACAGAGGAAACTGAAGAGGAATAATACCAAAAGCAAAGCCTTTCCGCATGGGAAAGGCTTTTTGTTTTGTTGTATTATATAATTGAATTGCGTACTAATTATTCTCCGGGGCTTCTATCAGCCCTGCCTTGATAAGTGCTGAACCTACCGCTCCGCTGATAACAGTAGATGCGATGATCTCAAGAATGCTGTTTCTGACGAGAATGAATCCGATGTAGGCGAGTATACCCTTTCCTCCACGGAGGCTCTGTGCGTAATCAGAGCTGCCGAACAGCAGGAAAAGTGCAGAAAGGAAGAAGATAGTATTCAGGAATGCGGAGAAAAATCCTCCCACAAAACAGGCAGTACCTGCGTTTATCTTCTTCGCTGTCGCCCTGTAGATGAAGCCGACCAGCAGTCCGTCGAGGACTCTCGGGATAAAGCGCTGCACAAATGTCAGCACCGGGCTTATCTCAAAGGTTGCGATACCCATTCCGCTCGGCATACCTATCGGTATACACTGTAAGAAGCTCAGCAGTCCGAAAACTGCTCCCATAGCCGCACCGCCTGCCGGGCCGAGTGCGATAGCACCGATAGCTATGGGGATTATGCTCAGGGTTATCGACAGACCGCCGACAGGTATCGAGCCTATCGGAGTAAATGCGAAAACGATGAGCAGAGCTGTGAGCATTCCCATCAGTACAAGTGACTTCGTGTCGAATTTTTTCATATTGAAATTCCTCCTTGTTATTATTCCCATTCGGGATACAATACCGGGCAAGATCAATAATAATACAACACAGCCATTATATCACATTTTTTCAGCCATGTCAAGCCGGACAAAGCATTAATTTCCAAGCTACCGAAAAAAGCCGCAACTATCCCAGACCGGGATACTGCGGCATATTTTCATATTCAGCGGACTAAGCGTCAGGCTCTGTCCTCAGTTGTCACTGCGGATCAGTCCTCGTCCTCGTCCTCAGGCTCCTCGTCTGCGTAAACGACCTCATCTCCTGCATCCTCAAGAAGCTCTCTGATAGAAAGGCTGATTCTCTTCTTCTCAGAGTCGATATCAATTATCTTAACATCGACCTCATCACCAACAGATACAACGTCCTTGACATCGTTTACCTTTCTGTCAGCAAGCTCAGAGATATGGATAAGTCCGTCAACGCCGTCAATGATCTGAGCGAATGCACCAAATGAGGTTGTAGAAACGATCGTAGCCTTTACTACATCACCTATCGAATAGTTCGACTTGAAGATCTCCCACGGATTATCGGCTTCCTTCTTGTAGCCAAGAGATATTCTCTCCTTCTCACGATCAAGATCCTTGATGTATACCTCAAGGGTATCGCCGACGCTTACTACCTCGCCGGGAGTTCTGATACGCTTCCATGAAAGCTCAGAGATGTGCACCATTCCGTCAATACCGCCGAGGTCAACGAAAGCACCGAAGCTTGTCAGGGACTTTACCTTGCCGACATATGTCTTGCCGATCTCAGCAGTCTCCCAGAACTTAGCCTTCTCAGCCTCCTTCTGCTCATCGAGTACCTTTCTGATAGAGCCTACAGCTCTCTTCTTGCCCTCAGTTACCTCGATTATCTTGAACTGCACCTTCTGCTTGAGAAGTGACTCAAGCTCTGCATTTCTCGGAAGTCCTGTCTGTGAAGCGGGGATAAACACCCTTACGCCTGCAACATTGAGGGTAACGCCCTTGTTTACAACGTGCTGTACTACGCCCTCGATAACTGAGCCGTCTTCCATAGCCTTCATTATCTTCTCGTAGCCCTCCTGCTCCTCTACCTTTCTTCTCGAAAGAGCAGCAGTTCCCTCAGCGTCATTGACCTTGATAACGATAAGGTCGATCTCGTCGCCAACGCTGACGATGTCAGAGGGCTTCTTTGTCGGGTCATCAGTAAGGTCTTCAAGCTTAACGTATCCGGTATGCTTAGTGCCGAGGTCAACGGTTATCTCTGCATTGTCAACGCTGACTACTATGCCCTTGACCTTTTCTCCTGTATGTATTTTCTTGAAGGACTTATCAATAGCCGCTTCATCAAAGATCTCCTCTTCAGAATTTGTTGTGTTCTTCTCGTATTCTTCCATTGCGATGAATACCTCCTTGATAATATGTGCCGGAGTGGAGGCTCCGGCTGTGATGCCTATCCGTATAACGCCGTCTCCGGCGATCTCAGAGGCATCAGGCAGCTTTACAGCTGTAAGCTCGTCCGCATTCTCGATATGGTACGTCCGGCAATACCTGCTGCACACCTCAAAGAGCTTGACAGTATTAGAGCTGTGCTTTCCTCCGACGACCAGCATGATATCGGAGTTTTTTGCAAGCTCTGCCGCATCAGCCTGCCGCTTCTCGGTTGCATTGCAGATAGTGTCGAATATCTCTATCGGAACGTCCGGAGCGATTCCGGGATCGTCCGGGCTGCCGCTGATCGTTTTTTTACACTCCTGCCACATATTAATATTATAAGTCGTTTGCTCGACAAAAGCAAGAGGTTTAGAAAAATAATTCCCCGACGAAGCAAAAATGTCACTTAGCTCAGAGTTATCCTTAAACACGATAGGTTTTTGTACACCCTGACCAATAGTATTGCTGTCATTATGACTGTTTTTGTTGTCATTTTCAGAATTTCCATGATCTGTCTCATGAACTTCCTGAGCATCGGAGTCACGATCTGAGGAATAATGCCCGACTATTCCCTGCACCTCCGGGTGGAGAGCATCGCCTGCGATGAATACAAGATACCCTTTTTCCGCCATTTCTGAAACGATCCTGTGTATCCTTGAAACGAAAGGGCAGGTCGCATCTATCATGCGGTTCCCTTTCGCAGCGATCTTCTCGTAAACGTCTCTGCCTACTCCGTGTGAGCGGATAACAACGGTCTCATCAGGCTCCAGCTCATCGACAGAATCAATGACCCGGGCACCCTTGGCTATCATATCATTCACAACGTCCTGATTATGAATGATAGGGCCGAGAGTCGCTACCCTTGTATTCTTCCCCAATTCATTATACACCATTTTAACAGCCCTGTCAACCCCAAAGCAGAATCCGGCAGTCTCAGCAACAGTGATTTTCGTTGTTATTCTCTTTTTTTCTTTATTATTCTCATTATTTTGCATTTTCTCCGTTATCCTCCGCCGCAGTCTCTAAAAGTGCCGGTTCTCCCTCGACAAGAGTCTTGATATCCGCCATATACCGGTTCTTCAGCCTCGTCAGCTGCCTCGGGTTCGGCTCTTCCTGACTATCAACATAATCTGCCGGATAGATCGGTTTGCCGTACTTTACAGTGATCCTCGTCCGGAAACGCAGCTTCTCACCGAAGCACACTCCCACCGGTATCACCGGAACGCCGGACTTTGCCGCAATAAGTGCCGCACCGCTGTGCCCTCTGTGTACCTTTCCGTCCTTTGAGCGGGTACCCTCAGGGAATATCATCAGGCTCCTGCCCGATGAAAGCCGTTCCACAGCCGTGTCGATCACTCCGGTATCGCCCTTGCCCCGTGCCACGGGAAATGCACCGAGCGAGCGTATCAGCCACCCAAACACTGGGTTTCTGAACAGCTCCTCCTTCGCCATGAATGCGTGCTTCCCTCTCGCACCGACACCGACAAGCGGCGGGTCAGCGTTCGAGCGGTGATTCGAGGCATAAATGACCGGAACGCCTTCCGGAACGTTCTCACGTCCCTCGTAGTGAAGGTTATATGCGATACTCAGGGCTATCCTGACAATAAATTTAACAATATAGTACATTACTCAGTCTTCTCCCTGATTATCCTGATTATCTCATCTGCTGACTCATCGAGCGTAAGGTCGGACGTATCCACAAGTACAGCATCCTCCGCCTGCCTGAGCGGTGCAGTCTCACGGTTCATATCCTGCTCATCACGCTTAATGATGTCGGCAAGCACCTCTGAAAATGTCGGGCAGTCCTTCTGTGCAAGCATTTCCTTGTAGCGCCGCTCCGCCCGCTTCTCAGCCGAGGCTGTGAGGAAAATCTTCACATCAGCGTTCGGAAGAACCACAGTACCTATGTCTCTGCCGTCCATGATAACGCTGTTCTCACGCGCTATACGCTGCTGAGTCTCGAAAAGATACTCCCTGACTGCCGGTATAGCAGATGTACGTGAAGCCGCCATAGAAATTTCCGGAGTCCGTATCAGCCCCGAAACGTCCCTGTCGCCTATGTAGACGCACTGTGCTCCGTCAACGAAACGAAGCGAAATATCGGCATTTGCAAGCTCCACTGCAATATCCTCATCAGCAATAGAGTTTTCAGTGATATAAAGAGCCGCCGCCCGGTAAAGAGCACCTGTATCAACGTAGATGCACCCAAGCCTTGCCGACACCATTTTTGCGATCGTGCTCTTTCCTGCCCCGGCAGGGCCATCAATTGCGATATTAATAATTTTTTTATCCATTTTTATTCTCCTTTACCTCGATATCAGAAGTCCGCAGACTGATATAACAAGATCAACAGCAACCGCCGCTGCCGAAATTATGCTGAATGCCGCACATATCCCGACCGGCAGCCTTCTGCTCAGCCTCCCGGACAATGGGTGCAGCCCGAAAAAGTATACAACAGCCAGAAGCCCGAATATCGCCGAGGATACAACGCTCGACCTGTCGAGTATCGACCCGAACCAGCCCTCATATGTCCAGAACCACTGGTGGAATATGAATTCCAGCAGATACGAAGCCGCAAGCTCGAACAGCGTGGTTATGACCGCCGCCGCAAGAAACAGCACGACCGGGTTCAGCCGCCTTTTGTGCAGCAGGGCGAGCAGAATGAACGCTCCTATGGGATATATCGGTATAATTGGCAGGTGAAGTATGCCACGGTTTTCGTAGTAATGGTACATTATCCAGAGCGTCGTGACCTCGTAGATCCACCCGACCGCTCCGGCTGCGACAAATTCAAAGGTATACCTGAAAGCCGTCCTGAAAAAAGCCTCTCTCTTCATATCGTCCTCACAGGTACTGAGCCGCCGCAAAAGCCGTAGAAAATGCGATTTGCAGGTTAAATCCGCCGGTATATGCGTCCGTGTCGATGACCTCTCCGGCAAAGAACAGCCCCGGCATGAGCTTGGACTCCATAGTTTTCGGGGAGATCTCCCTGACCGAAACGCCGCCGCTCGTGATGATAGCCTCCGATATCGGGCGGAATCCCGAAATCCGCACCGGGAACGCCTTTATCAGTCCCCCGAAGCTCAGCCGCTGCTCACGGGTTATCCCGTTCACCTTCTGCTCCGCCGGTATCCCCGACAGCCCTACTATCACCGGTATCAGCTTTGCCGGAAGCAGAGCTCTTATCCCGTTTATGAAGTCCCGGTTCTGATTTTCTGCGAAATCACGCTGTAAACGCTTATCGAGCTGCTCCGGTGTCAGACCGGGCTTCAGGTCGATAAGCACCCGGTACCTGTCCGGCTGCATATCCCTGATATGGGAGCTTGCACTCAGGACGAGCGGCCCGCTCAGACCGAAGTGCGTAAACAGCATTTCCCCAAGCTCCCGGAAGAGCAGCTTATCGCCGTTTTTGCCGTCATACAGGGATAAAGTCACATTTCTGAGCGACAGTCCCATCATTTCGGCACAGTATCTGTCCGGTGATGTGAGCGGCACAAGACTCGGCTTCAGCTCTGTAATGGTATGCCCGGCAGTCTCCGCAAGGCGGTAGCCGCTGCCGTCCGAGCCGGTCTGTGGGTATGAAGCACCGCCGCACGCAACGAGTACAGTTTCGCTCCGGTATTCCCCGTCAGCCCTTACTCCGGCACACCTGCCGTCCTCTGTGATGAGCGACCTGACGCTTTTGTGGATTACCCTGACGCCGAGCCGGTCAAGCTCCTTCCTGAAGGCATTCACGATATCCTCAGCCCTGTCGCTGACCGGGAATACCCTGTTTCCTCTTTCAGTTTTGAGCGGAACACCGAGTCCCTCGAAAAAGCTCATGGTATCATAAGCGTCAAATGCAGAGTACGCACTGTAGAGAAATCTCGGATTTACCGGTATATTCGCCATGTGCACCTCAGTCGGGGAGTTGTTGGTGACATTGCACCGACCCTTTCCGGTGATACGCAGCTTCCTGCCGATGTGGTCATTTTTCTCGAAAATGAGCACTCTCCTGCCGAGCCGTGCAGCCTGTACCGCCGCCATGCACCCGGCTGCACCGCCGCCTATGATAATAGTATCCGCCGCATTTTCCATATCGTCACTCATTTCTGCGAAGAATTTTCCTCAGCCTGTCCGCAGCAGCTCTCCGCCGCTGCTCAGTCCTCTCCCGGTCGATAGTGTACCCTCCGCCATGCAGCAGCAGGATATCGCCCTCTTTTGCACCCTCCGGGAGCAGGCTCCGGTCGATATTCTCAATATTTCCGTCGATCTCAAGCACAGCCATGCTGCCCTCAAGCCTGTCAATAATTATCATTCCGGTCACTCCTCCCTGCCCGCACAGCTCACTATGACCTCATTTCCGTCAGATGTCACAACAATGGTCCCGTCCGTGTCAGTACGGTATATCTCATCAGTGTACCAGTGAAGTCTCTGCATCAGGACATCGTGAGGGTGCCCGTAGGTATTTTCATCTCCGCAGGAAATGACTACTATATCCGGCGTGATCTCGGCAAGAAACTCCTCTGTACACGAGGTATAGCTGCCGTGATGTCCTGCCTTGCAGACAGTGATATGCGTAAGATGACCGCTGCCGACCATAGCCGCTTCGCTCTCCCGCTCCGCATCTCCGGTAAATATAAACGTATTCTGCCCATGCCTTGCGAGTATCCCGACGGAGTAGCTGTTCAGGTCACCCGGCTCGGTAACGACCGGGGCTATTATCTCACACTCAGTCTCACCAAGCTCTATCCTCCTGTAAAGCTCCGCCTCAGTCAGAGCGGTACCTGTGCTGTCTATCGAATCGAGAAATCTTTCAAAAAACACGGTAGTCGGAACGTCCTCGTCCCTCAGATGAGGGATAATGACCTCGCCGACCTCAAAGCTGCTGATGATATCTGCCATTCCGCCCATGTGGTCAGAGTGAGGGTGAGTACCTATCACATAATCGAGCCGGCTTATCCCAAGCGAGCTGATATAGCTCGTCACCCTTCCGGACTTGACCGCATCACCGCAGTCTATCAGCATTGTCACGCCGTCAGAAATGAGCAGAGTGCAGTCGCCCTGTCCCACATCTATGTAATGGACTATGAGCTGCCCCTGTGCGGGCGGCTCCCTGTTCAGCCATTTCCTGCCCCACAGCAGGAACGATATCACCGCCGCAGCAATGAGCAGGGCTGCAATTATCTGCTCTTGCCTTTTCTTCCGGCGGTATTTCCTTTTTTCCTTCCGGTGGAGCTGACGGTACTGCCTTTCCTGCCCCTTGCTGAGTCCGCTTTTGAGTTTTTCCGGCTGCCCTTTTCGTTCCAACGCCTGTCACCGCCCTTTCCGCCGTGTGAGGGGATATCCTCGACCAGACATTTCGGTGAGCTGCCGATAAGGTCACGCCGCCCGGCGGTTTTCAGTGCCTCAAGCACCAGCTCCCGGTTCTTCGGCATGAAATATTGCAGCAAAGCCCTCTGCATAGCCTTTTCCCTCGGCGTCTTAGGTACGTATACCGGCTGCATGGTGTACGGGTCAAGCCCGGTATAGAACATACAGGTCGATATCGTCCCCGGTGTCGGATAGAAGTCCTGCACCTGCTCCGGGCGTATCTTGTTGTCACGCAGGAAGAGTGCAAGCTCAATGGCTTCATTCAGCGTACTTCCGGGGTGTGAGGACATAAGGTACGGCACGAGATACTGCTCCTTGCCTATGCCCTTTGTTATCTCGTAAAACCGCTTCTGGAACGCCTTATACGCCTCGATATGCGGCTTGCCCATTTTATCGAGCACCGCAGCTGAGCAGTGCTCCGGAGCGACCTTGAGCTGTCCGCTTACGTGATATTTTATCAGCTCACGCAGAAATTCCTCGTCCTTGTCCTGCATGAGATAGTCATATCTCAGACCAGAGCGGATAAATACCCTCTTTACGCCCTTTACCGCACGTATCCTCCTGAGCAGTGCAAGGTACTCCCGGTGGTCAGCCCTGAGTGCCGGACACGGAGTTGGTGCAAGGCACTTTTTCCCCTGACAAAGCCCCTTTTTCAGCTGCTTATCGCATGAGGGGTGGCGAAAATCCGCCGTAGGACCTCCTACATCGTGGATATATCCCTTGAAATCGGGCATTTTAGTTATCCTCTCCGCCTCTGCAAGAACTGACTCCTCACTCCTTACAGTGACACGCCTGCCCTGATGAAGTGCAATGGAGCAGAAATTGCAGTACCCGAAGCAGCCCCGGTTATGGGTAATGGAGAACCTTACCTCCTCGATGCCCGGTACGCCGCCGAGCGGCTCATACGACGGGTGATACGCCCTCATGTACGGAAGTGCGTATATCCTGTCAAGCTCCTCGGTAGTAAGGCTGTACGCCGGTGGATTCTGCACCAGCATCATATTGCCGTGCCGCTGGATTATGGTCTTTCCGTAGACCTCGTCCTGCCAGTCGTACTGTATCTTCGTCGCCTTTGCGTACTCCTTCTTGCTCGCCCTTACCTGCTCAAACGAGGGACACTGTGCCGCACCGATAGGTGTATTCACAGGCTCAGTCATATAGCACGTACCCCTTACATCATGTATCGTGCGTATATCCTCCCCTGCCGCAAGCCTTGTACAGACCTCCTCTATCTGGTGCTCGCCCATGCCGTACATAAGCAGATCAGCACCGCTGTCGGGGAGTATCGAGGGTCTTACGTCATCGTCCCAGTAGTCGTAATGTGCAAAACGCCGCAGCGAGGCTTCAAGTCCGCCCACAGCTATCGGAACGTCTCCGTATATCTCCCTTATTTTCCGGCAGTAGACTATCACCGCTCTGTCGGGTCTTTTCCCCCCGACGCCGCCGGGAGTATACGCATCATCTGAACGCTTCTTCTTTGCGGCGGTATAGTGAGCCACCATTGAGTCGATATTCCCGGAGCTGACGAGAAAGGCGTATCTGGGCAGCCCGAAGCGGCTAAGATCCCTGTCAGTCCGCCAATCCGGCTGTGATATGACCCCGACCGTGAAGCCGAGCGATTCTATAAGCCTTGTGACTATAGCTGCCCCGAAGCTCGGGTGGTCAACATAGGCATCGCCCGTGATATAGATAAAATCGAGCTGCTCAACGCCGAGTGCGTCCATTTCCTCCCTTGTTGTCGGGAGAAATCCCTCATAGATATTCTTCACGCCGGGCTCACCGCCTTTCTGCTCAGCCGTTCAATCGGCGGAGCTTCCATTCATCGAACTGTATCTTTGACATGAGCACCTTTCTCGGTCTTGCACCCTCGTTAGGGCCTACAACACCAAGCTCCTCAAGCTCATCGACTATCCTTGCCGCACGGGAGAAGCCGAGCTTCAGCTTTCTCTGGAGCATTGAGGTCGAGAGCTGCCCCGACATGACAGCGACCTCAGCCGCACGGATTATCATATCGCCGTCGCTGCCGGTATCAAGCCCCAGGTCAGGCGGCACTTCCTTTTCGGTATTCTTAGTCTGCGGAGTATAGCTGTCAACAGCCTCGATAATAGAGCTGTCGTACTCGCTCTCCTGCTGCAATCTGATATATCTTATGGTATCGCTTATCTCCTTGGGTGAAGCAAAGCAGCCCTGAACACGCAGCGGCTCGCCGAAGCCGATAGGCATATACAGCATATCGCCGTTGCCGAGAAGCTTATCTGCACCGCCGGTATCAATGATAGTCCTCGAATCCACCTGTGACATAACAGAAAGCGCTATACGGCTGGGGATATTCGCCTTGATAAGACCGGTTATGACGTCCGTTGTAGGTCTTTGCGTGGCGACCACAAGATGTATCCCGGCTGCACGCCCCATCTGTGCGAGGCGGCAGATAGAGTCCTCGACCTCGCTCTTTGCAACGAGCATCATATCCGCAAGCTCGTCGATAAAAATGACTATCTGCGGCATTTTCGGCAAATATTCATCATCGTCCGCAAATTCGTTATACGATCTCAGGTCGTTCGCACCCACCTCGGCAAATGCGGTATATCTCCTCATCATCTCATTCACCGCCCAGTTCAGTGCACCGGCAGCCTTTTTAGCCTCGGTAACTATCGGGATAAGCAGATGAGGAATGCCGGTGAACACCTTAAATTCCACGATCTTCGGGTCTATGAGGATTATCTTCACCTCTTCCGGGGTCGCATTGTAGAGGATACTCATTATTATAGAGCGGGTACATACAGACTTGCCCGAACCGGTAGTCCCGGCGATTATGACATGGGGCAGCTTTGTGATATCCCCGACTATCGCATTTCCTGCGATGTCCTTGCCCACCGCAAAGGCGAGCTTGCTGCGTGAATTGCGGAACTCATTTGAAGCGAGTATCTCCCTGAGGGTCACAGTGTCCCTGTTGATATTCGGCACCTCGATACCTATAGCAGTATCGCCGGGAACGGGCGATATCCGGACACCCGAAGCCGCAAGTCCGAGGGCTATGTCCGCGCTGAGATTCTTTATCTTTGCTATCTTTACGCCAGCACCGGGCTGTATATCGTATCGGGTTATAGACGGTCCTCTGCTTATATTCTTGACCCTGACCTCCACTCCGAAGCTTTTGAGTATCTCCTTTATCCTGATCGACTTATCGCTCATTTCCTGCAATGCAGCCTGGTTAGTGGCGGTATTGTCCGGAAGTGCGAGGAGATCGAGCGTAGGAAGTATGTACACGGGAGTATACGGTATCTCCTGCTGCTCTCCCGTCGAGATATCGCTGTAGTCGATATCGTCAAAGCTGTCCTCCGCAGCAGTCTTCTCATCCTCGGTATCGCTGTCAGCAGCACTTTCCTCAGCCGCACGGCTCACGAGCATATCTATAGCATCATCAACACCGCCTCCGAAGCTTGCTGACAGATCTTCATCAGGGACTGCCTCCGACGGCAGCTGCACATCGAGCTCATTGCCTATTGCATTCTGCTCCGGCTCAGGCGGAGTTCTGCGGCGTTTCTTCCTTTTGCGTCTCGGAGGGGGAGCTGCACCGAGCATTGCAAACGCCTCTGCGTCCGCAAGATACTCCGGGTCATCTACATACTCCCATTCATCAGCAGCGTCCTCCTGCACCGGCTCAGGAACGCTCCTGTCCGGCTCCGGCGGCAGCTCCTCTACAGCGATAACGTCCGGCTCCGGGTCGATATCCTCCATATCGTCCCTGCCCTCATAGCCGTACTCATAGTCACCGCCCATGACTACGCTGTGTATACCGTCAAGGCTCTTTCCGAGTTTTTTCAGCGGCTGGACTATCCAGACAAAAAATTCCGGTATACTTTTTCCGCTCAGCAGCACCAGAAAAGCGAAAAGGCACAGGATAACGACTATCCTTGCACCAAGCCTTCCGAATATTTTAAGCAGCAGCCCTGCCAGCAGCAGGCTCATGCAGCCGCCGCCCTCAAGCTCCTTGCCCTGCTCATACAGACCGGATATCATGCCCAGAAGCCCCTCACCGGGGATACTGCCCTGAGCAAATATCTGGAATGCCGCACTCACCGCAAGCGTCAGCACGATCGCCCATATGCCCCTTGAGGAGTAGTCCTCATGCACCTCGCCCTTGCTTATCATCCATGAGGTGAACAGGAATATCACCGGCGAAACAAAGACTGAAATGCCGAATACTCCGAGCAGAAAGCCGTGTATAGCGTTCCAGCCGGAGGTACCGGGGATAATTGCAAGCAGCAGCACCAGTACAGCGCCGCAGAACATCAGCACCGAGGCTGTCCGGCTGCCCTCGCTCAGATCCGGGCTGCCGGAGGAGGAGCCTCCGCCCTCCTCAGTCTTGTCAAGATACTCAGGTTTTTCCTTTATCTGCCCGTTTTTCAGGCGTTTTCTCGGCTTTGAAGCCTTTTTCTTCTTTTCCGCCATTTCGCTCTCCCTTTCATGCCCGGTCTGTATATCTCTTTCCAGCCGAGCCGATAAGTCCATAGAGGCATTCAAGTGCCTCGCCTATACCTCCGAGCCTGTCAATAAGCCCTATTTCCACAGCCTTTCCGCCCTCCAGAACAGACCCCACATCGAGCACCAGCTCCTCGGTATTCATCATGAGCCGCCTGAATTCCTCCTCCCGGACGGAGCTGTTCTCCGTGACGAACCGCACTATCCTGTCCTGCATACGCTCAAAGTAGCTCAGCGTCTGCGGAACTCCGAGAACTGTCCCGTTCATTCTTACAGGGTGGACTGTCATTGAAGCTGACGGCACAATGAACGATACGTCCGCACTCACAGCAAGCGGTACACCGATAGAATGTCCGCCGCCGAGCACCAGCGACACTACCGGCAGTCTCATGCCTGCGATAAGCTCTGCAATGGCAAGCCCTGCCTCAACGTCGCCGCCGACTGTGTTGAGTATCATCAGCAGTCCCTCTATGCTCCGGTCCTGCTCAGCCTCTGCAAGTGCCGGGATTATATGCTCATACTTCGTGGTCTTGTTCTGCTCACCGAGGACATAATGCCCCTCGATTTGTCCGATAATGGTCAGTGTCCGGATATTTCTCCGGACGTCCGGTGCAGCTGTTATGCCGTTATCCGCCTCCGGAACGGCTGTATTATCTTTAATATTCGTATTATCCATGCTTTTCCTCCTTGAAGCTGATCTCAGAATTATTATCTGTTATTGCTTCTCAGATATTCAGCATGAAAAAAATCAGACCCCGCTGCCGTCCTCAGCCGCAGTATCAGCCGGCTTTTCGCCGGTCTCCGGTGCATTTTCCTCTGCACCGCCGTCCTTTGCACCGTCAAAGCTGTACACCCCGACCGGAACGCTCACTCCCTCAAGCTTTGCGACCTTTGCGGCAAGCATTCTGTTGACAGTGAGTATCGTCTCGATCTTGTTCTCCTGCTCGATACGCATAGCACGCTCATTTTTCAGCTCAGCCGTCAGTCTTGCGTAGATATTTCCGTAAGCCCGGAACTTCTTGTCCACATTTTCAAGGTCGAGCGTAGTATTCGAGGATATCTCCTTTGTGGAGTCGTCGTCATCATCGTCCTGCTCCGGCACCTCGTCCTGTATGCCGTTCATTGCCTCCTCAAGAGCATCGAGCCTCATTACCAGCTCGGATATGCGGTTGTTGAACTCAGTATAGTCATTGTTGCGGCGTTCAGTCTCGGATACTCTCGTTTCGAGCACTGATATCCTTGTATCGCACTGTGAATCGTGCTCCTTCCACTGTGTCCTGAAGCCGGTAAGTGCGGTATTCATAAGGTCGAGCCTGTCCTCTATTGCCTTTACAGCGTCCTCATCGGCAGAGGCTCTCACAAGCTCCGCAGCATAGCTGCTCTGCTTTTCAAAAAGCGAAGCCGAATCGTCATCATCGCTGTCATATGCTGACTGAGCCGGAGTCTCAGGTATATCGTCCTCGTGCTCCGGGTCATAGATGCTGTCTGAGCGGAGCAGTCTGTTCCACAGCAGCCTGATATTCTTCAGAAGATACATATTTCTCCTCCTATATTTGTCTTTATTGACATATGCACACATTCCCTCATTATCATTATACACTATTTTAATATGGTTGTCAACATTTGCAGCGTATCCCTCACGGAAATCAATTTTACAGGACGCCCTCCCGTGAAGGACGTCCCTTACAGCCTACTTGTAAAGACCGGTTCCTGCAATAAATATTATAAAGTAGTGGACCGGGTAAAATACATAGAAAAACCACTTTGCAAATACCGGGTGTCTGCCCTTTTTGCCATTGTAGAAAATGGTCATGCAGCAATATGCCGCAATAAACGCCGCAAGCATGACGAACATATACAGTATCAGCTTAGACGTCTGCACCTTTCCGAGTGAGGAAAGATTCAGCAGGGTATGTACCGTTATAAGCACGCTGTACACTATGGCTCTCGTCCTCGGTCTGTCACGGAAAATGTGCAGAAAAAGTATGAACAGAACTCCGAATATCATCCAGTCCGAATAGATAAGAACAGTCGCACAGACACAAAGCACAACAAGCAATATCCTCTTCCACGGTGCGAACCTGCTCTCCCATGCGATTATGGAAAGCAAGCCGAAAAACAGAGTAAATATGACATTGCTCGTCCACCAGCCGTATATCGGCTTGAATATCAGCCAGTCGAACGGCTGGGTCAAACAGGCGAATATCAGCAGGCGAAGGGCATATTTCTTTCTGTCCCTTGTATATTTATAGCCGTCCGCTATGAAGAAGAACATTACCGGCGGACAGAAAAGCGACAGTCCGGAAATCACGAGGAGTCAGGCAGGGAGATCGTATATGGCAAGCGGCTTGTCCGGGTGTGCCATGAGGTTGACCCATGCGATCATATGACCTATGAACATCGGTATCACCGCAAGATATTTCATAATATCCCGGTTCAGCACCTTGTATTTATCGCTGCTCTGCATTTTCTGCTCCTTTCGCTGACGAATAAATGTTTTTATGAAATGTCCGTACACCGCAGAAATATCAGCGGGCAAGTATATTATACCAGACCAGAAGAAGAAAGTCAAACTATCCGGAAGGCAGGTTGACTTTAATGATATGGCGTGATATAATACTGTTACGCAGCAAAGCTCATAGCTTCGCTGTAATTTATATATTGCAGAACGAAAGGCACAATAATAGAATATCAATAAGAATATCAATAAAGGAAAAGGAGAAAAATGATGAAAAATCTCGTAATAAGATCAGAAACGCCAACATTCAGAAACCTGCTGGAGACACAGTGAATGTAAATAAATTTATTTTATTCACAGTTTAGACTTCGCAGACTTTTTTAAATGAATCCGGCTGAGGGTGTGGTATAATAAGTATCATAGTGAAAAAGTAACGGAACCACGTCGCCTTTGAAGAAAAAGGAGGAAGAGCTATGGCATATGATAACATTCAGAAGATTCTTGAAGAGTACAGTGCCTCAATTAAAGCTCAGCTTGACGAGCTGCCCGTAGAGGAGAACAATGAGGAGGCGGTGCCGGATTCCATCAATATGAGCTTTGCTCCGGAGGATGCGAGCACAGTCCGCAGTATTGCCGGCAGACTTGAGCTTTCCGGCTACAGGGTAACGCTTATCGGCACTGATGCCCCGGAGTATGTACATGGTATTTTCATGGCATTTCTCTCCGAGGCGTACATAAGCACTCCGGAGTGCATGGCAGCTCTCAAGAAGGCTGGCAGAAATCCCGATTACACCTCCGTCGTCTACATAGGAAGCTCAGAGCTTCCCGAAAATCTCATACACAAGCTCAACAAGCTCAATTTCATCAACGCTTCGTTTGCCGGCGATTACTTCGGACTGCTCGTTGACGAGATCTCCGGTCTTCCGAAAATTTATTCGTGCCGTGTGAAGGTGACGGAGGATATCATTCCGTCCTCTGCACCGCTCAGCTGGAACAAGACGTTCACTACTCTGCGTGACCAGCAGAAGAGCATAATTAATTGTGCCCTGAGATCGGGTGAGCTCGTCCCGCTGGCACTCGGTATCTGCCGCAGGCGGATAGACCTCCTGAGGAAAAGCAAGCAGAAGCGGATCCTCAGCGAGACACTTCTTACAGCAGGAAAGCTGTGCTGTAAGCTTCCCGCCTATGACTCAGATGTATACGGCTCTGAGGAGGCGGTAAATACGCTGCTGAGCTGGGCAGAGTCATATCTTACCGAGGCAGAAAGCACAATGGAGGATATAGCCATTTCCCTGAAGGCGTTCAAGAGGCTCAACAACGATTACAGCAGAAGAAAGGCTGATCTCTGGATCACACCGGTAGTTGAGGCATTCACAGAGCTTGCAAAAGTGGCTCTTCTCCGCCACGATCTCGAAGCCGCATACGATGCAGCAGCTCAGGCGGATATTAACAGCGACTACATCAGCGACGCAATTTCTCAGCGTGCTATGGAGGCTGTCGCAAATGCACGGGTCATTGTTGCGGAGTGCAGCATTCGACGCCGGGAATACAAGCTCGCCCTTGACCAGCTTGACGCAGCAGAGAAGGTGTGCATTAATTTCAGCGATAAGTACACTGACAGCGAAGCGGCAGCTGCTCTCCGGACGAGAGTAAGGCAGCTCCGTGATGCGGTGAACGCAGTAAGGTCGCTTGGATAAAAAATAAGGGAAACCGTTTGCGCACTATCCTTAACGAAACTTTATTAAATTCGTATGTAAACCGAGTGGTGATGAGCCACTCGGTTTCTCTTTTAGCAGGCTGCCTGTGTAAATGCCTCGTCAGCAATTGGAGGCAGCACAGGCTCAGACTTGTTCAGACTGGGGAACGTATAATGTATAAGTATCATATTTCCGCAGCTTCGGGAATACTTCTCAGGATTTTCATAGACGTCGATCCGACTTATGAACGTTTTAAGTATATTCGGAGTGATCTCCTTGATCTCGAGGTTTGCCTTAGCATTCTCAATGAATTCACTTATGCACTCATCTCTACGTTCCATGCTATCAAGCTCTGTCGAGAGCTTTGCAAGCTCAGATACAAGCTCCGTCTGCTCTTTCTCATAGCCAGATGACAGCTTATCATAGCGTTCTGGAGTTATCTTTCCTAACGCTTTGTCCTCGTAAAGGCAGCTCAGGATATTATCAAGCTCCTTAATACGACTTTCAGTCTTGATACGCTTCTTTTCAGACTCCTTCTTTTCAAGCTCAGCAGTTTCTCTGCCGTTCCGAGCAGCTATTTCATAGAATTCCTCCGGTTTTTCTCTTGCGTATGCAGTCATATCTCTGAGCTGTTTAAAGACTAATCTGTCAAGCACATTTGCCTTTATTCTGTGAACTGTGCAATATCTTCCGCCCTTAGTCTGATAACCGCCGCACTGATAGTAGTTGTTCTCAGGCTTTATGCTCTTGCCGCGGTTAAGATACATTTTCGACCCGCAGTCAGCACAGTAGACGTATCCAGCATATTTATCTGTATCGCCCTGTCGGTCTGGACGTTTTCTGCCTTCGTAGTGCTTCTGAACAAGGGCGAATAACTCTCGGCTGACTATAGGCTCATGCGTATTTTCGAATATGAGAATGTTTTCGGGATCGTTTTTGATACGCTTTTTCAGCTTGTTGGACTTGCTGTATGTCTGGAAGTTCACGGTGTCACCGCAGTATATGCGATTTGACAGCATATCTCTGACAGTCTGTTGTGCCCAAAGATACGGATGTTCAAGGTCAGGGTGCTTGCTTTTCGTCCCTCTGGTGTGGAATTCATACACGCCAGGACTTTCAATCTCATGCTCTTCCAAGTACCTGCATATAGCTCTTGTACCTTTTCCGTCAGCGCAAAGTTCATATATCTGCCGTACCACAGGAGCGGTGACGGGGTCAGGGATAAGCTGTTTCGGGTTATCGGGATTTTTCATATATCCGTATGGGATTGAAGTCCCGACACGCTCGCCACGCTCACCTTTTGCCCTGAATACTGCACGTATCTTCTTCGACGTATCTCTGGCGTAAAAGTCATTGAAATAGTTCTTTATGCCTGACATTTCGTTGAATCCGTTTGCACTGTCAACGCCGTCTGTGACCGCAATGAAGCGTACATCGTAAGCAGGGAACACGATCTCCATGAGCTTGTCAGTCTCCAAGTGATCACGCCCATGTCTTGACTGGTCTTTAACGATTACTGTTCCTACAAGTCCGTTCTCAACGTCTTTCAGCATACGAACATACTCAGGTCTGTTCTTATTGACGCCACTGAAGCCATCGGATTATGTTATAATATTTCCATACCACCAAGGTACGGAGGATGGAAATAAATCAAAAAGTGTTTCCATAAAAAAACAGGCTTCGCACTTTGGACAAAAAGGCGGAGCCTGTTTTACTCCTAAATTAAAGGAGGTCAAAAAATGTTAATATCAGAGTTCATTCAGCTCACTGGATTCGAGCCGACAGACGAGGAGTACAGCGTTATCGAGAAAAAGTATATGGATTCCGATAGTGACAAGTTCCAGTTCTGCAAGGAATGGCTGGCAAGTGGTGAAGCAAAATGGATACTCCGTGACAGAGAGATTCACGAGCTTACAAACAAGCTTGCCGCTACTGCAAAGGAGCTTGAAAGTGTAAAGGAGCAGCTTCTCGATTGGAAGCCCTGCAAGGGCGGCACTAATCTTACTCAGGGCAGCTATTTAGATTTGGAAAGCTGCACAGTTACAAAGATACTTACTGAGGAGGAAGCAAAGCAGCTCCTATATGATGAGTTCGGATTTGCACCTGAGAGAATAGTGATAGTCGATTCCGTGAACACCTATGAAGCTAACAAGTACCACAAGATGAGAGTTTCCGGAACATACTACCGCAGCCCTTTATATATGGCTACAGACTATAATTACATCAGATTCAACTGTGCTGGCTGGCAGTATGAAATGATAAACGGTGGGCTTGTACAGTATGAGGACTAATTCAGGAGGTGCAGCATGAACAAACTGAGAAGAAAGCAGCTCTCAGAGCTGTCGGAAAAGCTCACGGAGCTGAGAGAACTGCTTGAAACACTGAAGGACGAGGAAGAGGAGTATATGGACAGCATTCCTGAGAATCTTCAATCATCGTCAAGATATGAAGTCGCAGAGAACGCAGTGGATAATCTCGATTCGGCTATGGATTCATTAGAGGAAGCTATTTCGTGTATTGAGAGTGCAACGGAATAATCAGATTTTTTCTTTCAGAATGGTACAAAAGTTGATACATATATCAACTTTTGCACCCCCAAAAAGGAGTGAATACGATGAAATTCAGAGATGATGAGCATATAAAGCTCTACAACAAGTTATGCAGCCGCATGAGGTATCTCGATTGCTATCATCGCTGCGTAGCCTATCTGATAGCCCTTGACAGCGTATGCAGACAGCACGTAGAGGATATATTTGACTTCCAAGAGGACGGAATTAAGCGAAACAGCCTTAACAGAGGTTGGCAGACAGGAACGAGCAAGAGGACAACACGACTTGCTTTTAACCTCTGGAATAGCTGCTGCACAGACGGTGAAACCTACACCGACAAGGACGGATATGAGGACGAACTACCGAGCAGCTACTACAGCCCCGACTACATATTCTGTTGCGAGTATGCCGTTTACTATTGGGAAGCTATAAAACTCCGTTATCCCGAATACACAAACGAATGAGAAAGTTGATACATATATCAACTTTTATACTGAAAAAGGGGGCAGATTAAATGTCAGCCAAAAAGGAGTTTGTTGAAGAGCTTAAAAAGTTTCCTCAATATCATACTGAAAGACAAATAATCACAGAAATTGTACGATGTGCGGTAAGGTATCTTGGTGAACACGATATACCTGAGCTTACGCCGCTATATAGAGCTTATGAATACTTTCTTATTGAAGAAAGGGAAGCAACCGCCAAAGCTGGAATAATTACAAATGCAAATGAACTTCAGATAATAATTGACAATCTCCGTGAAGCTAATAAGGAAATGTCTGATAGCATAGCAAATCTGAATAAGCGTATATCAGAATTAGAAGCAGTTATTTTTCTTTCAGAATGGTATAAAAGTTGATACATATATCAACTTTTGAAAGGAGTGGAAACGTGAAAAGGTACTACGCAGAATACAAAAGTGACAAATTTAACCGCTTGGCACACGACCCGGACACTGGACAGCTCGGTTGCTACTGGCACTATTACGGAGCGGCAAGCACTATAAAAACAGCAAAGGGCTATTTCAGCAAAATTAAGAAGTATGCCGCAGAACACGGCGAGACAGTGCAGGAGATAAGGATATACGATACTTGGGGAGATTGTGCAGCAAATGAACACGTCCCCTGTGTATATCAGGAGGTGGTCTGATGAGAGAAAGGATTCTTGAGCTTATACAGATTGCCGACAAGGACAGATACAGCACACCGATATATATCAGGATAGCCGATAAAATCAAGGAATTGATAACAAGCGGTGAGCTAAAGGCTGATGAGCAGCTTCCGTCAGTAAGGATTCTTGCCAACAAGCTAAAAGTCAGTGTAACAACAGTTTTGAAAGCATATTATGAGCTTGAAAAAGAGGGATACATAGATATAGTTCGGACAGAGGGCTGCTATGTATCAAAGCGTATTCCGATTCCAGTATTTAATGAACCGAAAGATTTAAACGCTCGGAACGCTTGGCTTGAACACGGAATAGCAGTGCTTGAAAAGGCTGCAATAAAACTGATACGGCAGACAACGCTGGAAGCCGAAAAAACTGCTGATGTTATAGTCATTGATACGGAAACAACAGGATTAACGGAAGAAGATGAGCTGCTACAGGTTTCGATAATATCTGATTCCGGTGAAACGCTGTATAACAGCTATCTCAGACCATTACACCATTTTGAATGGACAGAAGCTCAGGATGTCAACCATATCCCCCCTGAAATGGTAATTGAAGCTCCAACGGTTTTTGAGGAAATGCCTAAGATAAACGCAATTCTGAGAAATGCCAAACAGGTTATCGGGTATAACACCTACTTTGACCTTAATTTTCTTTATGTGTCAGGAGGTATTCACATACCGCCGGATAATGTTGTAGATGTAATGGAGCTGTTCGCACCAATATACGGCGAATGGATAGAAGAATTTGACAGCTACAAATGGCAGAAGCTGACTACCTGTGCAGAGTATTATAGTTACTATTGGGGAAATGACACTGCACATGACAGCCTTGCGGATTGTCGGGCTACACTTCACTGCTACAAGGCTATAATGGCTGCACAGAAAGAGCTTGAAGCTCCTTTCGATTGAAATGGAGGGAGCTTATGAAAAAGTTCAAAAACATACAGCTTGCTATGATGATTACTTTCATCGGAATAGCAGCAATCATATTTTCTTTTCAGTTAGAGAAATCTACACAATCCACTCCACCAGTTCATGACAGCTCCGCCACCAGCTCAGAAGAAGCCATGCCGGAGCTGCATGGACTATATAATGTGGTAAGGGTTGTTGATGGTGACACTATTGTGGTCGATATTGACGGAGCTGAAACAAAGATAAGGTTTATCGGCGTTGATACTCCTGAAAGCGTGAATCCCGATAAGTCACTTAATACAGAGCAGGGTAAAATTGCTTCAGAGTTCACGGCGGATATGCTGACAGGCAAGCAGATTTACCTTGAATACGACACAGAACGGACAGACAAGTACGGCAGAACACTTGCATATGTTTTTCTTTCAGATAAGTTCACAATGGTTGAAGCAGAGCTGCTGAAAAGCGGTATGGCAGAGGTAATGACTATCGAGCCTAACAGCAAATATGCTTTATACTTTGAGGAGCTTGAAGCAGAAGCAAAGCAAAATAAGGTGGGCTTTTGGTCTGAAAGCAATTAAGACAGGAGGAAAAAAATGAGCTACGATTTAATGAATGCAGACGATTACGGACTTTCCTTTTCAGATGAGGAAAGCGGTATAAACGAGAAGATAAGGGCGGTTTTCGCTGAATCTGAATCTGACGAGATAAGAGCCTATGCTGCTAACATTCTGATAGGCAATATCCCCACAAAAAAGGTAAACGAGAGCGTTGATGATACCTTTTGGCTCTGCGGATTCCATGTCAAGAAAGTGCGGTTCAGAGACAGTGACAAGGACGGAAACTACACAATAATGTTCGGACGTTCGATTAACGGACTTTGTGCCTATTCTACTTCGTCAGATAAGGTATATGCGGCACTTATGTGTATTGTTTCTGTTTACGGTGAGCCGTCCAAATGGAAGCAGGGTATCAATGTAAAGATACGAATGAACGCTGTTGAGGGCAGCTCAGGAGTGGGCAAGGCATACAGCCTTGAAGTGATAGGTTAAGGAGTGATTAAGGTGGAGCTGAGGAGAATCGGAATATTCAACAATAAGGGCGGTGTTGCGAAAACAACATCAGTAATAAATCTTGCGTACAGCTTACAGAAGAACGACAAAAAGGTGCTTGTAGTCGATTGCGATACTCAGGAAAACTGTTTCTCGTTCTTTATGTCGGGCAAGGCTGCAAGCAGCATACTCCCCACGGAGTATGAGAATATCAGCCATACTACTTGGGGGCGTTACTGCACAATCACAGAGGACGATATAAGCGGATATGACTACATATTATTCGATTTACCGCCGACAATGAGTGACGAGGTAAAGACGATAATCAAGCATTGCAGCGTTGTTTATGTGCCTACAATTCTTGGCGAATTTGAGATAGCCGGACTTAAAAAGGTAACAGATGAGATACACAGACAGGGTGTGAAGCTGGGCGGTGTTTTCGTCACAATGTTCCAGCCTAAAAACGATTCTGAGATAATCGAGGAGTTCCGCAGAGTGCTTCAGAATCGTCTTCTTAATACAGTTATCCCTTATTCAAAGACAGTTAGAGAAAGTCAGAAAGCCGGACTACCTATAGAGGAGTATTTCAAAGAAAAAGGCGTACCGAAAAATAAAAACTCTTGGAAAATCGTCTATGCTTATGAGGACTTGGCTCAGGAAGTGATGAGAGGTGAATGACAGTGGCAAGAACAATGCTTGATAATCTCAATGCGATAGTCGCAAATACGCTGACAGACAGCATTAAGATGATTGATATTGACGAGCTGCACGAATCAGAGGACAACTTCTTTATTGTTGACAGAATAGAGGAGTTCGCAGATACGATACTCGGACAGGGCGGCGTTAAGGACAATCTTATCGTCCGTCCGCTTGAATCCGGCGGTTATGAGATAATAAGCGGTCACAGACGCAGAGCTGCGGTACAGTTTCTCATTGACAGGGGCGATAATGTCTCCCGGTATCTTCCGTGTCTTGTTCAGGAATACAGTGACGATGAAAGCAAACTGCTTGATATTATCCTTATGAATGTGTCAGCAAGACAAATCTCCGATTCTGAGCTTTGGAAAAGCTATGAGCTTATTGACAGGATTCTGAAAGAAAAGAAAAGCTCCGGCGAAAAATTCGGGCGTATCAGAGAAAAGCTTGGTGAGCTGCTGGGCGTTTCTCCGGCACAGGTCGGCAAAATGCAGAATGTAGAGAAGAACGCTATTCCAGCGGTCAAGGAAGCTGTCGAAAAGGGTGACATATCAATCTCTACTGCCAATGAGATAGCAAAGCTCGATGAACAGGAGCAAGAGGAGCTTGCAAAGTCAGATTTGAGCAGCGTGAAACATAAGGAAGTCAGGCAGATAGCGGAACGCTCTGTAAAATGGGACGGAGAGATGTTTGCGGATATTATAAGAGAACGCTTGCTTGAATGGCTAAGTGACGAGGAAAAGGAAAAGGCTCGGATAATGAAGCACGATGAGTTCACAAGCCTTTTCAGAACACATCATATGCATCATGGCAATAGTCATGATGATGTATCTTTAAACGGACATTTCGATAAGGTAGTTATCAAGTTTCTTAAACCGCAGGACGGCTCAGATGTGCGTGAAATATTCCTCACTTGGTCTATGGCAGCAAGGCATATCAGAACATGGGTTGCTGAGGAAACCACTGAAAAAGTTGATACATATATCAACTTTGCAGATGAAAGCAGCGACATTGCCATTGAAGAGCAGGAAGAAGCAGCTCCGCCGATTGCTGGGATAAAGGCTGCTACGGCTGAGACTTCAAAGCCGAAATCAGAAAGCACTGTAAAAAAAGAAGTTGATACATATATCAATTCTAACGATACAGACGAGGACGAGACAGACACAGCCGCTCCTGATGAAGCACCAGCAGCTCCGCAGAAGATTTCTCTTGAAAGCTTCGTTTATGAGCATTTCTACGACTTGGACAGCATTTTTACAAACTATATGGACTTTACCGACTATGAGGACGAAATAAATCTGCTGAATGAGTTCCGTGAGCTTTTGTTCGCTGTAAAGGAAGCGGAGCGGAAAAAGAAAAGGCTGGGGATATAGAATAGGAGGAAAAATGAATCAGATAGATTTTTATGTACTATTATCTATATGTGTTATTTGCTTCTTGATATGGGGTGCATTGCACATTGGAAATGAAAAAAAGTATCATCAGGAAATCGAAACATACATCAATGCTGGATATACATTATACGATAAAGGCGAACGAAAAGAAATCGGAGATAATCCGGTATTTCACATTGGAATGTGCTTTGAAAGTAATACCACTGTTAAGCAGTATGGTTCTCATGTGTTCACAATAAACCATGAGCTTAAGGAGATAAATATTCTTCACTGAGCTGTATATAATATTTTCTTTTCAGATAAGTAAATGGAGGTAAATGAATTGCTCCAACACTTAAACTACGAATAAAAGGAGCAATTTTCGGATTGCTCCTTTTTTATTTGACACCATGCCAAATAAAATGATATAATGGAGATGATAAAATGAATAGTGATAAAAAGCTGAGACAGCTCATTGAAGAATTAAAAAAATACTCGTCGTTTGATGTTAGAGAGGATAACGAACAAGCAAAAACGGCTATTTCAGACTTCTTCAATCAGTTTGTAAAGCTCAAGCCACATGGCGAATACAAAGCTGCTCGTATTGGAAACAATTACTCATATATGATTAACTTGTTGCCTATGAGAGAGAGCTTACTCGATAAGAATTACAATGGATTCTGTCACGAACTAATAACACTTGACCATTATGAGGATATACTTCAAATGCGTATTTTTCATAATGTTATTTACCTATACAACACACATTTCGAGGTCAATAACAATGTTTCAAAACATATTTAAGAAAAAAATAAAGCCACATATTAATTATTCAGAATCATTTAGGTTGATTATGGAATGTGCAAATAATTACATGGAGAATAAAAGCAAAGATGAACAGCTAATATTGCTTGATTACCTGATAGATTCATTAAAAATTGACCTTTGTGCAACAGGGACTGTCTTTCCGTGGTACAATCAGCCAACTGCACCATTCAATCCGCCGTTTCCGTCAAGAGTATATGACGAGATAGGAAGCGAGATTGAAATATACGGAACTAAAACAGAGGTTTCACTCGAATCATCGTCTATCTATGTTCGTCCGTGGGAGAATAATAGAGCCTTTGACAGTATCATCTATCTGTCCAACAAGGATTTCGTCTATGACAAAGATAATCATGGTTCTTATTACTATGATGATATAGACCTTTGCTATGTGTATAATGGGAATCATTCCATAAACGCAGGGAGATATTTCAAAAAAGGCAAGATAGCTTCTGTTTGCTGTAATATGGTGCTGCTTTATGAGCACTGCTATACAGACGGCTTGAAATGGTATAATGCTCATACAAATGAAGTCATAGCTGCGGTTGAGGATTTCAGACTTGCAGCCATTTTCGAGATAGCAAGGAAGCGATATAACCTTATTCATGACAATTCAGATACCAAAACTTAATATCATTATTCTTTTCAGAAAAGAATAAATCAGGAGCAATTTTCGGATTGCTCCTTTTTTATATTCAAAACCAAAATAAAAGGAGGTAATTCAGATGAATATGAGTGACGATATAGCTTCCGCAACGCTGCAAGTCAGCACAAAGGTAGCAGAAGCAGGTACTCACGCATTTGAAAAGCAAATCGACATTATTGCAAAGCTTTTGCAGCTACTCGGTAACA